>JAXDPD010000091.1:0-34574 GCA_034668505.1 Sphingomonadales bacterium | reverse complement strand
TATCGACGCAAGCAAGGTCGGCGAGGCGTTCCGCGCCGCGGCGATCGACGGGCTCCGCCGCTTCCTCGAGGGCTTCGAGGAAGGGCTGCGCAACATCAACGAGTGCGCCGCGCGCGACGAAGACCGCCCGGAGCCGAGGCCTGCTAGGCCCGGCCCCGGTTGAACCGGTTCCGGACCTAGATTCTTTGTTTTCCGTGTTTTCCGAGTCGTCAGGATGAGTGGGCCGCCATGCCCCCGGCATGGCTGCGGATTTCCGGGGGGAATCCGCACCCGCTCATTCCCACCTGACTAGAAAACACTCTAGCGGGCCGCGCCCTGGCGCTGGTTGAGCGGGCCGCCGCGCAATTGCCCGCGGATCGCGCCGCTGGGCTGCGCGGCGGTGTGGACGTTCACGTAGAAGAGGTGGCCCTGATAACCGATCTCGCGCGCCAGCGCCGGATCGACGGTGGCGCAACCCTGGCTGTGACCGGCGGCGTCAGGCGTGGTCAGCATCAGCACCACCGGCCCCGCACTCCCTTCCGCGCCGCGGTGGATGTGGGCGGCGGTGGCGGTATCGATCTGCCGCGCATAGAGATTCCAGCAGACCTGCCCCTGCGTCGGAACCACATTGATCTCGACCGTGCCGTTGCCGTCCGGATCGCCGGGACCGGGCACCTCCTGCAGACCGTTCATCGACACCAACAGCGTCGCGCGCTGGTTCTGAGGGCCGGTCGCGCAGCCCGCCAGCAGCATCGCGCCCGCCAGGATCAATCGCTTCATCGCAACCTCCGAGATTAGCCGCCCAAAGGGGCCGTACTTAGTACCGGAGGTGGCCGGGATCGGCCGGGGAAGGTGGCTGGGTAGGAGAGAGCCGCAGGGCGGGCCAGGATGCCCGTCCAAGGTGCTCTTAGCCTGTCCTGAGCGACGCCGCAGGCGGCGTCGAAGGGCCCCCAGCCGCCTTCCCCGGCCGACCGCGAAGCGGCGGGCTGTCCTTTGCCGCCCGGCGGCGTCACTCGATCGGTCACGATGAATCTTCATCGCTCCCTCCTCGTTCCTTGCCGGACAACAAATGCCAACCCGTCACGACCGCCTCCGGTACCGGGTACGGACCCTTATCGATCTGGGCCTGCCGCACGACTGATCAGGCGGCCAGCCCCTCGAACTGGAGCCGCGCCAGTCGCGCATAGAGGCCGCCGTCGGCGCTCAACGTATCGTGATTGCCCTCCTCGACGATACGGCCATGCTCCATCACCAGGATTCGGTCGGCGGCGCGGACGGTGGCGAGGCGGTGGGCGATGACGATCGTCGTCCGCCCTTCAAACAGCCGCTCGAGCGAGCCCTGGACCAGCCGCTCCGATTCCGCGTCGAGCGCCGAGGTCGCTTCGTCGAGCAGCAGCAGGGGCGAATCGCGCAGCAGCGCGCGGGCGATGGCGATGCGCTGGCGCTGGCCGCCGGAGAGGCGCGCGCCGCCTTCGCCGAGATAGGTGTCGAGGCCCTCGGGAAGCTTCCTGAGGAACTCGGCGGCGTTGGCCGCCTCGGCCGCGTCCCAGAGATGGTCGTCGCTCGCGTCCCAGCGGCCGTAGCGAAGGTTGTCGCGCGCCGAGGCGGCGAAGATCACCGTCTCCTGCGGCACCACCGCGATGCGCGCGCGGATCGCGGCCGGATCGGCGTCGCGCAGCTCGACGCCGTCGAGGCGGATGGCGCCGGAATCGGGATCGTAGAAACGCTGGGCGAGCTGGAAGATGGTGGATTTGCCCGCGCCCGACGGCCCGACCAGGGCCAAGGTCTCGCCGGGCGCGACCGAAAAGCTCAAGCCGTCGAGCGCGGCGATTTCGGGGCGGGTCGGATAGCGGAAGGTGACGGCGTCGAAGTGGATCCGGCCGCGCGCCGGCTCGGGCAGCGGCACCGGGTTTGCGGGCGCCTTGATCTGCGGCACCTGCGCCATCAATTCGGCGATCCGCGCGGTCGCGCCGGCGCCGCGCAGCAGCTCGCCATAGACTTCGGTCAGCGCCCCGAAGGCGCCGGCGACGATCGCGCCGGTGATCACGAAGGCGGCGACGGTGCCGCCGCTGAGCGACCCCTGCGAGACGTCGATCGCCGCCTCGCGCATCAGCATGGTGATCGATCCGAACAACATGGTGATGACGATCGCGGTCAGCGTCGCGCGCAGCGCGATCCGCCGCCGCGCGGTGGCGAAGGCGCGCATCACCGCGGCGCGGAAGCGGCCGCTCTCGCGCTCCTCCTGGCCGAACGCCTGGACGACCTTCATCGCGCCCAAGGTCTCGGCGACGATCGTGCCGAGATCGGCGATCCGGTCCTGGCTGTGCCGCGAGACCAGCCGCACCCGGCGGCCGAGCAGCACCACCGGCACGATGACGAGCGGGATGCCGAGCAAGAGGCCGGCGGTGAGCATCGGCGCCAGGGTGAACAGATAGATGACGCCGCCAATGCCGAGGACGATGTTCCTGAGCGCCACCGACACGGTCGAGCCGACCACGATCTCGATCACCGCCGTGTCGGAGGTGACCCGCGAGGCGATTTCGGACGGCCGGTTCTCCTCGAAGAAGCGCGGCTCGAGCCTCAGCAGATTGTCGTGCACCGCGCCGCGTATGTCGGCGATCACCCGCTCGCCGAGCATCGACACGAAATAGAAGCGCAGGGCGGTGGCGATGCCGAGCACGACCACCATCACGAACAGATAGTTGAAATGCGGCCCGATCTGGCCGCCGCCGGCGGTGAAGCCCTTGTCGATGACCCGGCGGAAGCCGTCGGGGATGGCGAGCGTCGCGGCGGCCGCGACCAGCAAGGCCAGGCCCGCGCCCGCGATCGTGCCCTTGTAGCGCAGGGCATAGCGCCAGATCATGATCAGGTTGCCGATCTTCCCCTTCGGCCCGTCGTCGATCCTGCCCCTCGCCATATAGCGGGGCCTAGCAGGGGGGGCGGCGGGGCTCAATGGACGGGCCGAAAGGGGGACGGTTGGTTTTTCGTCTCGCAGGCCGTGCCGCGGCGACGGCCATGGTCGAAAAAAGTAACCGTCCCCAAAGCGTCAGGCACTTTCGACCGGCCGGTCGGTTATTCCCGTATGGACCAATGCCTTCCCCTCCCCCATAAGGCGCGCGAAGCGGGGGGCGGGGACTGAATGTTATACGACGCGTATGAAATGCAGCGCTCGCTGCTCGCCGGCGCCAGCACCCTCGCCAACCTCGGCGCCGATTGGCTGAACAACCCCGTCAATCCCTTGAGCTACTCGCAAATGGGCCCGATCATGGCCTCGGCGCTCGACGTCTTCGCCCATGCCTCGGCGCTGCGCGGCAAGCCCGAATTCGGGATCGAGACGGTGACCGTCGCGGGCAAGGAGGTCGCGGTCACCGAGGAGGTCGTGCTCAGGAAGCCCTTCGGCCAGCTGAAGCGCTTCCGCCGCGCGGGGATCGAAGGCGGGCCGCGGCTGCTCATCGTCGCGCCGATGTCGGGCCATTATGCGACGTTGCTGCGCGGCACGGTCGAGCGCATGCTGCCCGGCCACGACGTCTACGTCACCGACTGGCGCGACGCCAAGCTGGTGCCGCTCGCCGACGGCAAGTTCGACCTCGACGATTATGTCGACTATCTGATCGAGTTCCTCGAGCATATCGGGCGCCTGGATGGGAAGGGGCGCGCGCACATGCTGGCGGTCTGCCAGCCGGCGGTGCCGGCTTATGCCGCCGCGGCGCTGATGAGCGCGGACAAGAACCCCTGCCGCCCCAGGACGCTGACCATGATGGGCGGGCCGATCGACACCAGGAAGGCGCCGACCGAGGTCAACACCGTGGCGACCCAGCGCCCGCACGCCTGGTTCAAGAGCAACGTCATCGTCACCGTGCCCTATCTCTATCCGGGCGCCGGGCGGAAGGTCTATCCGGGCTTCCTCCAGCTCGCCGGCTTCATGGCGATGAACTTCGGCAACCATATGGTCAGCCATTGGGGCATGTTCCGCCACCTCGTCGCCGGCGACGGCGAGGGCGCCGACGCGACCAAGGATTTCTACGACGAATATCGCGCGGTCTGCGACATGACCGAGGAATTCTACCTGCAGACGATCGACGTCGTCTTCCAGCGCCATGCCTTGCCGAAGGGCGAGATGATGCATCGCGGCCGCCGCGTCGATCCGGGCGCGATCAAGGACGTCGCCCTGCTCGCCATCGAGGGCGAGCGCGACGACATTTCCGGGATCGGCCAGACCCGGGCCGCGCTCGACATCTCGACCGGCCTCGATCCGAAGCGCAAGCGCTACCACCTCGCCAAGGGGGTCGGCCATTACGGCATCTTCAACGGCTCCAAATGGCGCACCAGGATCGCGCCGATGGTCGAGCAGTGGATCGCGAAGCACGGCTGAACCGGCCGGCGGTCAGGACGGCTCGGCCATTCCCGCGAGCAAGCCGGCGAGGCGCGTCGCGTTGGCGGGCGCGAATGGATCAAGGACGGTCATCCCGTCCAGCGAGAAGCCGTCTTGCAGGTCTTCCGAGACGAGAATTTTCGCGCCGGCCGCTTGCGCGACAGACCACAACACGCTGTCCCAGAATTGCAGCTTATGTCGCGCTGAAAGCTCGGCACCCGCGAGGATCCGCTCAGGCGCGGTTTCCATGATTTGCAAAAGCTGTATCAGCGACCTCGCCTGTTCGATCGCCTCCGGGAAACGGGCGGGGTATTTGCGGCGAATGACGTTCAGGAATTCTCCGATGGCCTGGTTGGTGAGGAAGGTGTCGCTCGCCACCGCCTGAACAAGGATATCGCGCGCAAGCTTGTGTTTGGGTGAGGCAATGTCGCCCATCGCATAAACGAGGATGTTGGAATCGAGCGTGAACCTCACAGCTCGGCATCACCATATTTGTCCTCGTAGGTGACCTTGTCGATATGGATCGGCACCCCCTTTTCGAGTCGGGCGACCATGTCGGCATAGGCTTTGTGCCACGCCGCGTCCCGCACCGGCGCCTTGGGGCGCAGCTCGGCGATGACCTTGCCGTTGCGGCTGATGTCCAGCACCTCGCCGGCCTCGACGCGGGCCAAGGCCCTGGAAATGTTCGCGTTGAGCTCGCGGATCGAAAGCACGCCCACTTTGCGCCTCGGGATTGTTGCTACAGTTGCAACATATTCCCTCGCCTTGCTTTCGTCAATCCGCCGCCATCGCCGGCGCCCCGCCGCCGCGCGCGCGCGGCTTGCGGAGCAGCAGGATCAGGGGGAGCGCCAGCAGGGTGATGATCATCATCAGGTGGAAATCGTCGAGATAGGCGATCATCAGCGCCTGGCGGTTGATCTCCCCGTCCAGCATCGCCACCGCGCTTTCGGTCAGCGCCGGCGCCCCGTGGACGATCGCCGGGCTGACCGGCGGCAGCGAATATTGGGTGACGTGCGAGGCCAGGTCGGAATGGCTGACCTGGAGGTTGCGCGCGAGCAGGACGGTGACCACCGAAATGCCGATCGAGCCGCCGATCGAGCGCGACAGGTTCAGGAGGCTCGCTGCGGTGGTGCGGTATTTCGGGTCGATCGTGCCGAAGGCGATGGTGTTCAAGGGCACGAACAGGAAGCCGAGCGCAAGCCCCTGGACCACCCCGCTGACGATGATCGGCGTCGAATCCATCTCCAGCGAGAAGCCCGACATCTGCCACAGCGACAGCGCCATCAGGGCGATGCCGACGAAGACCAGCAGCCGCGCGTCGACCCTGCCGACCAGCCGCCCGGCGACGATCATCGAGAAGAGCGTGCCGACTCCGCGCGGCGCGGTCAGCCAGCCCGATTGCAGCACCGAATAGCCGTACAGATTCTGCAGCAGGGGCGGCAGCAGAGCGAGGCCGGCGAGCAGCATGATGCCCATCACCGCCATCATCACCAGCCCGGCCGAGAAATTGCGGTCCTTGAACATGGCCGTGTCGAAGATCGGCTCGCGGCCGGTGAACATATGGACGACGAACATCCAGGCGCCGGCGATGGCGAGCCCGCATTCGATCCAGATCTCCCAGCTTTCGAACCAGTCGAGATTCGCGCCGCGGTCGAGCATCATCTGCAGCCCGGCGAGCGCGAGCGCGATCAGGGCGAAGCCGAACAGGTCGAAGCGGCGCTCGGCCTTGGGCGTCGCCGGCAGGAAACGGATCATCAGCACGGCGGCGAGCACGCCGACCGGCAGGTTGACCAGGAACACCCAGCGCCAGTTGAAGCTGTCGGTCAGCCAGCCGCCGAGCACCGGCCCCAAAATCGGCCCGACCATGACTCCGGCGCCGAACAAAGACATCGCGCGGGCATGCTTTTCCGGCGGGTTGATATCGAACATCACCGCCTGGGCGAGCGGCACCAGGAAGGCGCCGGCAACGCCCTGGATGGCGCGGAAGGCGACCATCTCGGCCAGATTCTGCGCCATCGCGCACAGCATCGAGGCGATGGTGAAGGCGATCACCGACCAGACGAAGAGGCGCTTGCGGCCGACCTTCTCGGCGAGCCAGCCGGTGATCGGAATGGCGATCGCCGAGGCGACGATATAGGAGGTCAGGACCCAGCTCACCGTCTCGCGGGTCGCGCCCAGGCTGGTCTGCATGTGCGGCAGCGCGACATTGGCGATGGTCGTGTCGAGCACCTGCATCAGCATGCCGAGGATCACCGCGACGGTGACCAGGGCGCGCTGGCCCTTGCTCAGGTCGTAGCTGTGCATCAGATTCGTTCCCCGGCGAAGGCCGGTGCCCAGGCCTGCCGCCGGTGCCGCTGGACCCCGGCTTTCGCCGGGGAACGCCTGCCGGCCGCGCAATACGCCACTCGCCTACCTACCTTGCCGTCCGCTGGACCGGGCGGTCGCGGGTGTCGACGGTGACGTCGGCGGAAAGGCCGGCGATCATCGGCCGCCCGATGTCGCAATCGACGGCGATGCGGACCGGCACGCGCTGGCGCACCTTGACCCAATTGCCGCTCGCATTCTGCGCCGGCAGGACCGAGAATTGCGAGCCCGTGCCGGCGCCGATCGAGGCGACATGGCCGCAGACATGGCTGCCCGGATAGGCGTCGATCGTGATCTCGGCGGCCTGGCCGACATACATGTTGGCGAGGTCGGTTTCCTTGTAATTGGCCTCGACATAGGTGGTCGCGCTGCGGACGATCGTCACCACCGGTACGCCGGTGACCACGGCGGCGCCGACCTGGAGCCGGTCGGTCTGGCTGATCGTGCCGTCGGCGGGCGCGCGCACCTCGGTTCGCGAGAGGTTGAGCAAGGCCTGCTCGCGCGCGACCCGGGCCGCCTGCAGAGCGGGCTGGTTGGACGGGCCGCCGCCGCTCATCGTCGCCTGGGCATTGGCGGCGGCGGAGCGGGCATTGGCGAGCCGCTCGCGCGCTTCGGTGACGTCGTGCATCGCCTCGTCGTAGCGGGCGCGGGTGGTGAAGCCGCGGCGCAGCAATTCGTCATAGCGGTCGAACTGGCGCTGGGCGTAATCGAGATTGGCGGTCGCGCCGCTGATGTCGGCGCCCATCCCGGCCGATTGGGTCATCAGCGTGTTGACCTGGACCCGCGCCGCCGCGATCTGCGCGTCGGCCTGGGCGAGCGCGATGCGGAACGGGCGGGGGTCGATCCGGAACAGCACCTGGCCGCGCCGCACCCGCTGATTCTCGTGGACCAGCACTTCGGTGATCACCCCCTGCACTTCGGGGGCGACGGAGACCATGTCCTGCTGGACATAGGCATTGTCGGTCGAAACGTAGCGACCCGAGGTCAGATAGAAATAGGCGCCGACGCCGAGCAGGATCAGCGGCACCGACAGCATCAGGACGATCCGCCACGGCCGCCGCTTGCGCGCGGGCTCCACCTCGGGCGCGGCCTCCACCGCGCTCTCCGGCGCGGGCGCGGGCGCGGCCTCGGCCACCGCCGGGGCGGGCTGGGCCTTTTCGGTTTTCAGCTTGGGGTCGGCTTCGCTCATGACGCCTGCTCTATGCCCTGCTCGATCTGGTCGAGATTGAAACGGATGCGGGCAAGAACGCGCAGCGCCGTCGCGCGGTCCGCGTCCGAAAGGCCGGTGAGGATATCGGCGTTGAAGCCGACCCCCATCGCCTCGAGCTTGGCGAGGACCGGCGCCGCCGCCTCGGTCAGGTGGATGCGCCAGGCGCGGCGGTCGGCGCCGTCGCGGCGGCGCTCGACCAGGCCGGCTTCCTCGAGCCGGTCGATCATCCGGCACAAGGTGATCGGCTCGACGTCGAGCGCGTCGGCAAGCGCGACCTGGCGCATCGCCTCGCCGCTGCGCGCCAGCCGCGCGAGCACCCGCCACTGCGCCTTGGTGGCGCCCAGCACGGCCGCGCGGCGATTGGCCTCGCGCCTGATCAGCCGCGCGGTCTCGACGACCTCGAATGCGAAATTTTCCATAGCGACGCGCACATAATGAGTATGCTCATTATGTGCAAGGGACGTCGGATCGGATCGTGCTGCCGAGACTTCCTAGCAGTTGCTGATCTCGAGCACGTAATTGCCGCTGGCGGCGATGGTGAAGCTGCTCAGCGCCATCGGCAGGGTGGTGCCGCCATAGTTGACGTTATGCGGTTGCGAGGCAATGAAGGCGCCGTTCGGGCCGGTGACGTGATAGTAGAACTCATTCCGCACCACCTGGATCGAGACTCCCGAAATGCCCAATATGTCGCGGCCGCCGGCTGCGACGCTCCAATAATCGGGGTTCGTGCCCGGATATTCAAAGCCTCGCACGGTGTAATAAGCCAGCCTTATCTGCAGAGGATAGCTGCAGTTGTTCCAGACCTCGACACCTCGCACCTGGGCTGCAGCGGCCTGCTGCTGCCGCTGCTGCTGCTGCTGCCGCTCCCGGGCGGCCCGCTGCCGCTGGGCTTCCTGCCGCTGGGCTTCCTGCCTCTGCGCTTCCCGCAGCTGGGCGTCCCGCCGCCGCTGGGCGTCCAGCTGCAGCTGGGCGTCCCGCCGCCGCTGGATCTCCCGCAACCGCTGGGCGTCCGCCTCCCGTCGCCGTTGCGCCGCCGCCGCCGCTGCCGCCGCCGCCGGACATCTCGCGTGATATTCGCGCAGGGCCGCGGCGCGGCGCGCCGGCGGCGCTCTCATCGCCTGGTCGCGCAGCACGTCGCATGCCATCCCCTGGCCGATGGCGCGCCCCGGCGTCATGAAGGCCGCCGCGGCAAGGCCGGCCAGGCAAAAGAGCGCGATCCGCCTCATGAGCATCTCCATAGCCTATAGGGTATTCCCCCCTCCTCGACATCGATCCACCCCGCTGACGGGCCCGATCGCTGGTAGCTGTTGCCGCTCTCGGTCGTCACCAGCAGGGAGGTGGCGCTTCTGATCATGTGGGTGACCGGCCGCCGGCCGGGAAAGCTGACCCGGATCGAATCCGGGGCGGCAGCGATGGTGACGATCAAGGAGCAGGTTTCGGTCGTCCCCCACCGCCCGCCGAGCCAATCGGCGTTCTCGGCCGGCGCCCCCGAAAAACCGGAAGCCGCGCCGGACCCGTCCGCGAGGGCGCCGGACGTCTCCGCCTTCGGCAACAACAGGATGATCGCCGCGATCAGCGCGACGACCCCCAGGCCCAGCGGCACCCAGAGCTTCAGCCGGGGACCCCGCGCGGCCTCCGTCCAGGGCTCTTCGGCCTCCCAGGACTGCTGGGCCTCCCAGGGCTCATCGGCGTACACGCTGTGCTGCGCCGCCGCCACGGCCGCCAATTCGGCCGCCCGTTGCTTGCGCTCGGCCTCCCGCTCCGCTTCCTGCCGCTCCTGCTCGGCGCGCTGCTCGGCCTTCCGGCGCTCGGCTTCCCGGCGCTCGGCGTCCTGGCGCTCGGCCTCCCGGCGTTCGGCGTCCCGGCGCTCGGCCTCCCGGCGCTCGGCGTCCCGGCGCTCGTCTTCGGCGCGCTTCGCCGCCTGTTTTTCGGCGTCCCGGCGCGCCTTTGCTTCGGCCCTGCGCTCGGCCTTGACGCGGGCGGCCGCCGCCTGGGCCTCTTCAGCCTCCGGCGCCGGGATGGCGACTGGCGGCGGGCGCGCGATCTTCGGGGCCAGCCGCGCGATAACCTCGTCCATCGTCCGCAGCCGTTCGGCCGGATCGAGGCGCAGCATGTCGGCCAGGAGCGGGCGCAGGCTCTCGGGCGCGGACGAAAGATCGGGTCCGTCCCGGCGCTTGCGGATCGCGTCGGCGAACGATCCCGCCATGTCCACCTTCTCGCCCTTGGCGGCGGAGAGGATGACGAGCGCCAGGCTGTAGACGTCGGTCCAGCTGCCGATCTCGCCGCCATGCTCGCCAAGCTGCTCGGGCGCGACGAAGTTGAGCTTGCCGGCAAAGCCGTCGCCGATGATCGTCGGCAGGGTGCCGGCGAGGTCCTTGGCGATGCCGAAATCGATGATCTTCGCCTGTTGGAGGTCGCCGCCCGGGAGCATGACGTTGTCCGGCGACATGTCGCGGTGGATGGCGCCCAGCTTGTGCGCCGCCGCGAGGCCCGAAGCGAGCCTCTTCAGCAAGGCGGCAAGGGCCGTCGGCGAGCGATCGACCCGTTCCAGGACGTCGCCGAGATCGACGCCGTCGATATATTCGGTGACGATGTAGAGGACGCCGAGCTGCGGCTCCTTCGCCAGCACCCGATACTGGACCAGCGCCTCGTGCTGCAGCCTGGTGAGCGTGATCGATTCGCGGTGCAGCATGGCGATCACCTTGGGGTCCGCCGCCAGCGCCGGGAGCAAGGTCTTGATCGCCACCCGCTCGCCGGTGATGACGTTGGAGCCCTCGAAGACCTGGCCCATGCCGCCGGCCTTGATGAACCTCTTCACCTCGAACATGTGGTTGAGCACGTCGCCGACCTCGATCGGCCTCGCCGCGGGCGGCAGCGGCGGCGGCGCCGGCCGCGCGGCCTCGGGCGGAGGCTCCGGCGGGATGATGACCGTCGGTGCGTGCGAGACCTCGCGCGCCTCCTCGGGCGGCGGCGGCTCGGCAGCGGCCGGGGGCCGCCGGGGCGCCTCGTCGCCAGCAGGCGAGACCCTCATCTTGAGCAGGTCGCGAATGCTGCCGGCGAGATCCGCGATCGCCTCGCGAACCGCCTCGCTCTCATAGCTGCGGTGGCGGAACCGGCGAAAATCGAACCATTGCAGGCTCTGCAGCGCCGCCAGCGCCGCGGGATCGGCGGGATCGACATCCTCGATGTCGATGAACTGGACCGGGAAGATCCGGCTCCGCTGCGCCAGGCCGGGATGGAGCTTGTAGAGCTCGGCCTCGCGCTCGAGGAACAGGGTGACCTCGCGGCAACACCATTCGCTCTGCACGAAATTCGGGGTGACGATCGGAATGAAGAAGGTGGACTGGCCGAGCGCGGTCTTGATCTCGCGCTCCCAGGCCGCGCCGTGCGGGATGGTGCGGGCGTCCTGGAAAATCTGGATCTGGTCGCGGCCGTGCTGCTGCTGAAGCTCGAACATCAGCAGCGAGCGCAGGCTGGTGAGCTTGCCCTGGGAGAGTTCGTCGTCCTGGCGGGCGTAGCTCCAGAAGCCGACCGGGGGCAAGCGAGTCACGGCGTCGGAGGAAGCGCGCCCCCGTGGCCTGACCATATTTTCGCTCGCCGCCATGCGAGTCGCCCCTCCATCCCGACCCTAACTCATCCCACTCTCGCGGGGCTGCGTCAAATCGCGCGGTTTTCCGGGGGCTGCGCTTCAGGCGGGCTGGCTCACCGTCGCCAGCAATGCCTCGAACAGCCGGCGGCCGTCGCCAAGGCCGTGCGCGGCCTCGACGGCGCGCTCCGGGTGGGGCATCATGCCGAGCACGTTGCCGGCCTCGTTCGTTATGCCGGCGATGCGCCGCGCCGAGCCGTTGACGTCGGCGGCGTAGCGGAACGCGACCCGGCCCTCGCCCTCGAGCCGGTCGAGAATGGCCGCGTCGGCCTGGTAATTGCCGTCATGATGGGCGACCGGGAGGACGATCTCCTCGCCGGCCTCGTAGCGCGCGGTGAAGGCCGATCGGCTGTTCCCGACGATCAGCGGCACGTCGCGGCAGACGAAGCGGATGCCGGCATTGCGCATCAGCGCGCCGGGCAGCAGCCGCGCCTCGGCCAGCACCTGGAAGCCGTTGCACACGCCGAGCAGGGCGACGCCGCGCAGGGCGGCTTCCCTGACCGCCCACATCACCGGCGATTGCGCCGCCATCGCGCCCGCGCGCAGATAATCGCCGTAGGAAAAGCCGCCCGGTATGGCGATGAGGTCGAGCTTGGGCGGCAGCGCGTCCTGGCGGTGCCAGACCATCGCCGGCGCCCGGCCGGTGACGAGCGCAAGCGCCTCGGCCATGTCGCGATCGCAATTGGAGCCCGGGAAGACGATGACGGCGCTCCTCACCGCGCCGCCTCCTCCGGCCGCTCGATGCGATAATTCTCGATCACCGTGTTGGCGAGGAGCTGCCGGCACATTTCCTCGATCTCCGATTCGACGACATCGTCGGCGAGGTCGAGCTCGATCGATTTGCCCGCGCGCACGCCGTTGACGCCGGCAAAGCCGAGCCCTTCGAGCGCATGGTGGATCGCCTTGCCCTGCGGATCGAGCACGCCCTTCTTCAGCGTGACATGGACTCGGACCTTCATTGCGCGGGCGCCGGGGCGGGCGCGGGCGGCGCCTTCGGCGGGGAGGCCCTCAGCAGATGCGAGAGGAAGAAGGCGAGCAGAATTTGCCAGGGCAGGAAGACAAGCGCGATGAGCGTAACGGCGTCGTAGGCGTCCTCGCCCACCAGCCTCATGCCGAGGCCGCTCCACCACGTGAGCGTCAGCAGCGCGGCGATGAAAAGCAGGGGGCTGGCCCCGGGCCTGCGCAGCCAGCGCAACAGGCCGACAGCGAGAAGCGGCCCGATCGCTCCGACGAAGCCGGCCATGAGGCCTGCCCCGAGGTGGATGATGGCGGCTGGATCCGGCGGCACTTGCACGGCTTCTCCCATTTCGGCGGCCGCGGCAGCCTGGGCGGCAATCTGGCCGGCGGCCTCCGACAGGGCGTTGGAGACATAAAGCAGGGTATCGGCCGCCAGGAAATGGAAGAGCGGGATCAGGATCAGCAGGTAGGCGACGAGGGCCCAGTTGGTCTGCCGCCAGAATTCGCGCAGGACATAAGGGATGCCGAACAGGATGGTGCACAAAGCCACCAGCACCGGCGGCTCGAGCCAGGCCAGCTTCTCGTCCAGCTTCAGCCATTCCAGCCCAAGCAGGAAGCCGACGGCGAAGAGCAGGGCGCCCGCGGCCAGCAGCCAGAATCCGTTCCGGTCCTCAGCCATGTCCGCTTCCTCTTCGCCTGTCCGCCGATGCGCCCGCCTGATTGATCAATTCGCCCGACCCGTCAAATGGAGAATGGCCGGCTGCGCGGGGACAGTCACTTTCGGCTGCCCCGTCTCTTCAGCCCGCGCCGGCGCGTGAAAGTGACTGTCCCCATTCCGGAGGCGCTCTGGTCTTCGCCGCTCCGACACCCTATCTTCCTGCCATGAGCGAGATCGCGCTTTCCCCTTCGGCCGCCGCCCGCGTCGCGGCGATCGCCGCGCGTCAGGCCAAGCCCGCCATCCTGCGGCTGTCGGTGGACGGCGGCGGCTGCGCCGGCTTCCAATATCGGTTCGAGCTCGCCGACGCGGTCGCCGACGACGATGAGATTGCCAGGGAAGAGGGCGTGACTCTGGTCGTCGACCCGGTCTCGCTCGATCTGGTGCGCGGCGCGACGGTGGATTTCGTCGAGAGCCTCGGCGGCTCCGCCTTCCAGGTCACCAACCCCAACGCCGCCTCGGGCTGCGGTTGCGGGACCAGCTTCAGCATCTGAAACGGGCGGGGCGGCCGCGGCCGCCCCGATCGCCTTATTCCGCCGGGCAGCGGGTCATGTTCAGCGTCGCGCCGCCGGCCGTCACCGTCGAGAAGGAATCGTCGCCGGTGCGGGTGACCGTCTGCGGCTCGGGCCGTCCGCCGGGATCGGTGACCGTGACGACATTGCCCTCCAGGGTCCAGCGGCTGCCCTCGGGCGGAGTCACGACCCCATCCTCCTTGAACTCCATCACCTGCGAACAATTGCCGGCCACGCCCCAGCGGCCGATCAGGAATGCCTCGTCGAACGCGCCGCCCTCGGCGGCGGCGCCGTCATTGCCGGCCGGAGCGGGCTCTTCCGCCGCCGGCGCGGCCGCCTGATTGTCGCCGGCCGCATTGGCCGGGGCCGCAACGTTGTTGGCGGCGGGCTGGCGCGAGCAGCCCGCGACCATGACGAGCGCGGTCGCCGCGAAGAATGCCGTTCCGATTTTCATGATGATGTCCAATCCGTCCGAGCCGGCGAGACGCGCGGCTTCTGCGGCCCCCGTAGCAGACGCGCAACCATCCGCCACCTCAATCGCGGGCGCCGGCCCGGAACGGGACTTCGGATCAGCGGCAGCGGAACATGGTGAAGGTCGAGCCGTCCAGCCTGGTGGCCGTCATCTCATTGTCGTTGATGCGGGTGAGCGTCGTCGTCACGACCGGCCGGCCGGGAAGGGACATGGTCAGCCGATTGCCGGTCATGGTCCAGCTTGAGCCCTGGGGCGGGGTCACGCTGCCGTCCGCATGGAACTCGACGATTTGCGAGCAAGCGGCGTCCGGGCCCCAGCGGCCGATCACGAAGGCGCGGTCGAGCGCGGCGCCCGGCGCGGCGGCGGACGCTTGATCCTCCTGCGCAGGCGAGAGGCTGGCGTCGGCTTCAGTGCCGGCCCCCGCGGCGACGCCGGTGGTCAGGACCAGGGCCGCCGCCGTCAGCATCGCCCTTGCGATCTTCATTGCCGCTCCCCCAGGCCGATCGGACGAGGCGTCGTGCCGAACGTCCGATCCGCATGCTATGCGCTGGCTGGGGCCGGGTCCAGCCGCCGCTTCGCCGCCGGAGCGGCCGCAGCGGCACCGCGAGCGCCCTCCCGCGGAGGTGCGATATCGCCTGGGCGCGCCTCAGCCGATCACGATCGTGGTGTAGGCCAGTTCGCCCTGCAACCGGCGGACGCACGCCACATAGGCCGTGAATCCGTTCCACACGCCGGCCGGCGCGCCGCCCATGCTCAGCGACAGATCTTCGATCGGCTGCGGCGTAGACCAGCTGCCGTTCCCAAAGATGGCGTAATAGACCGTACGCGCGGTGTCGGTCAGCGCCCATTGGGCGCCGGTGTCGACCTGGAGCATCAGCCCGGGGGCGAGCGTGGTGCCCATTCCGGGCGGCAACTGCACGGCGTTGCCAAACTGCGAGAGGTCGTCGAGAGCCGAAACCCCGACAAAAGCGGTGCTTTGGCTTCCGATCGTGAAGGCCAGCGCGATCTGGCCGGCGTCCGGCGTCTGCATGCTCGCTGCGAGACCGGCGCAGTCCGGCGGATTGAACGGTGCTCCGTTGAGCAGGACCGATTGAAATCCACCGCTCCAGCCGTTCGGCGAGGCCGCCCAGACCACCTTCGGGCCTTCGGCGACGACGGCGTAGACGACGGTCACCGCCGTCCCGCCGAAATTGCCCGAGACCATCGCCAGGCCCGGCTGCAGCGTCGAACCCATGAGCTGGAGCGTGCCCTCGAGCCGCCAGCCGCTGGCGAATGCCGGATCGCTGCTGACCACCACCACATTCTGCCCGTCGAACGAAGGATAAGCGGCGACCACGCGCTGGTTCACCGCGTCGAACGCAATGCCCGGTCCGCCGGCCGGCGCGGCCGCCGGCAAACTGCCCTGTCCGGAGACGAGCGACAGGCGCGGCGTGAAGAGACCGCCGCCCGCCGCCAGCGTCGCATAAACTTCCCCCGTCGCGAGCTGATAGACAAGGTAGGCTTGGTTCGCGCCGGCAGCGAGGGCAATCGGTCCCGCGACATTATTGTCTAATATGATTGGGGCATCGCCGACTTGAAATTTCCGCTGGGGTTTCTTGGCTGGCGCTTGCTTCTTCTTTGCCGGCTTGATTGAGTCTTTAAACTGGGTTTTCGGCGCTGCAGCCATTTCGGTTCTCCTCGGAATTTGCGAGCGTAGGAGAATATCTTGGCTTGTGCCAGCGCCGGGCCTCTCTTCATTTGGAGACTTGGGCCGGACGGAAACGGCCAACGGACGGTCGCGCCATCAATCCAGGATGACGGCGCGGAAAGAGACGGCTACTCCCCTCTCCCATGAAGATCGTTACCTACAACCTCAACGGCATCCGCGCCCGGCTGCCGCGCCTCATCGAATATCTCGCCGAGCGCAAGCCCGACGCGCTCTGCCTGCAGGAGATCAAGTGCGACGACGATGCCTTCCCCATCGTCGACATCCGCGCCGCCGGCTATGACGGGATCTGGCACGGCCAGAAGGGCTTCAACGGCGTCGCCATCCTGGCCCCGCAAGGCGCGCCGCTCGCGCTCAGGCGCGTCGGCCTGCCCGGCGATCCGGACGACACCCACAGCCGCTATATCGAGGCCGAAATCGGCGGCGTCACCATCGCCTCCCTCTATCTGCCCAACGGCAATCCGGTCGGCGCCGAGAAATTCGCCTACAAGCTCGCCTGGATGGAGCGGCTGCGCGCCCATGCCGAGGCCCTGCTCGCCGAGGAATGCCCGCTCGTCCTCGCCGGCGACTGGAACGTGATCCCGACCGACGATCCCGACGACGTCTTCTCGGCCAGGGCGATGGCCTCGGACGCGCTGATGCAGCCCGAAAGCCGCCAGGCCCTGCGCCGGATCCTCAATCTCGGCTTTACCGACGCGATCCGCGCCCGCTATCCCGAAGGCGCGCTCTACACCTTCTGGGATTATACCGCCGGCTGCTGGCAGCGCGACGCCGGCTTCCGCATCGACCATCTCCTGCTCAGCGCCCCCGCCGCCGACCGCCTCCGCGACGCCGGCGTCGACAAGGAATATCGCGGCCGCGAAAAAGCCAGCGACCACGCCCCGACCTGGGTCGAGATCGACTAGGCGGCCGAAGCGTCGGGTTCGAAGCGCACCCGAAGCCGCGTCCCGGTCGCGCTCGCCACTTTTTCGAGCGTCGTGGTCGACGGCCTGACCTTGCCCCCTTCCATCCGGGCGATGGCGCTCTGGGTCGTACCCATCCGGCTGGCCAGTTCGGCCTGGGTGAGCCCGGCATGGCTCCGTGCCGCGATCAGCGCCGCCGCGATCGCATATTCGCCCTCCAGCTCGGCGAAGGCACGGGCATAAGCCGGGTCCTTGCGCCAGCGGGCGAACATCTGATGGGCGGAAATCGACTTGGCCTTGCTCATTCCACTTCCTCCGCGCGCCGCAGCGCAAGCTGGATTTCCCGTCGCGGCGTCTTTTGCGACTTCTTGCGGAAGGCGCGGACAATGACGACGCGTTTGCCGATGGCGGTAACGTACAGCGCCCTGGCGATGCCGCCGCGGCCGACCAGGCGCATTTCCCAAAGCCGTCCTTCCACATGCTTCACATGCGGTTCGCGGACGCGATCAAGCCCGAACTGGGTGATCAGCCGCACGATATGCTCGAGCTTGGCGCGCATGTCCGCGGGCAGGTCATCGAGCTCCGCTGCGACGTCCTCATTGAGGATCTCGACCGTCCACATAAGGCAACATAGCAATTATGCTATGCAACCGCAAGCGCGCAACGCTCATCCCAAAGTGAACGCGCGCAGGCCCGTCATCGTCGGCCTTCGCGGGTAATCTCGCGAAATCACCCGTCTGGGTGATAGTCCGCGCTCTAGCGCCATTGTAAGCCCGGCCTGCAACAAAGGAGCGGATCGACATGGACCTTCAGCAGGCCGGCACGCCGGTATCGTTCCTCTACGTCGGCGACCGCGAGCGGGCGCTCGGCTTCTATCGCGACACGCTCGGCCTCCCGCTCCGCAGCTCGGACGATTTCGGGGACTTTATCGACCTCGGCGGCGGCCTGCTGCGGATGACCGTGATCGCGGACCACAAGCCGCACCCCCATCCGGTGCTCGGCTGGAACGTCGAGGATATCGAAGCCGCCGCCGCGGACCTGCGCGAGAAGGGCATCGCCTTCACCATCTTCGAAGGCATGGGCCAGGACGCGCAAGGCATCTGGACCGGCCCGGACGGCGACAGGATCGCCTTCTTCGCCGACCCCGACGGCAACGTGCTGACCGTCTCTCAGGTCTGAGCCCCCCCCACCGGGGATCAGCGCGGCGCCCGGCGCCCCTCGAGCTCGCGCCCTTCCTGGTGGATGACGAGCCGGCTCACCTGGCCGTTCTCGGCATGGAAGACGATCCGGGCGTCGACGCCCTGGACGACGAACTCGGTGGTGCTTGTGGGCCGCAGCGGGATCGCCGGCTGGCCGCTGAGCTGGACCGTCAGCACGCCGCTCTCGCCGATCGCGATATCGACCGCCGGCCCCGGCGTCACATAATGGCCGACATAGGTGTCGAGGATAGCGCGGCCGACCTCGGCGGCGGCGGGCTCGGGCGGGACGTCGCCGGTCCGCACCGCGCGCTCGGCGGCGTCATTGCCGTTCTGGTGCATCTCCATGACATGGGCGCCGTCGGGGCGGCGCTCGATCCGGAACCAGGTCAGGCTGTTCGGGCCGTAGAAGAAACGGTCGCCGCCGGCGGCGAACACCTCGAGGTCGGCGCCGCCCTCGCGAAGCGTGTAGAGCTTGCCGTCGCGCGCGAAGAAGCGCCGCGACACCCCGGCATCGCCGACCCGATAGACTCCGAACAAAGGCGCCAGCACCCGCGGATCGACCTCGGCGCGCGCGAACGTGGGATAGGGGTCGCCCAGCGCGAGCGCGGCCAGCCGCGACGTCACCAAAGCCGGCGGGCTGGCGGGCTCGTCGCTATTGGCGAAGACGGCGACGAACAGATCGTCGGACGGGACGTAGGCGGCATAGGTGCTGAAGCCGAAAATGCCGCCGCTATGCTCGATCGTGGCGCGGCCGCGCTCCTCGCCGATGCCGAGCCCGAAGCCATAGGGTTGGCTGCGCCTCTCCGGCAGGGCCGTCGGGCTGGTCATCGCCGTGTAGAGCGCCGGGCTCACCACCCGCCCGTGGTGGAGCGCGTTCGACCATCGGGCGAGGTCGCCGACCGTGCCGACCAGGGCGCCGGCGGCGTGGGGCACGCTCATATGGATAAGCCGCGCCGGCCGGACCTGCCCGTCGGCCCGGGTGTAGCCGCGCGCCATCGCCGGCCCGGCTTCGCGGTCCACGCCATAGCCGATCGTCCTCAGCCGGAGCGGCCCGGCGATCCGCTCGGCGACCGCCCGGTGCCACGGTCTGCCGGTCACCTTCTCGACGATGGCGCCGAGCAGGACATAGCCCGAATTGTTGTACGCCCAGGCCTGGCCCGGCGGGAATTGCGACGGGCGGTCGCGGAACAAGGCGATCATCTCGGCGGTGCCATGGGGGCGGTTGGTGTTCTCCTCGACCATCCAGCCGGGAATGCCGGTATAGGATTGGATTCCGGAGGTGTGGTTCAAGAGCTGGCGCACGGTCGCGGCCGCGCCGGGCTGCGGATAATCGGGGAAGAAGCGCGAGACGGGGTCGTCGAGCGCGATCCTGCCCTCCTGGACGAGCTGCAGGACGATCGCCGCGGTGAACTGCTTGGTGAGCGAGCCGAGCCGGAAGACGCTGTCGGGCGTCAGCGGCCGGCGCGTCTCGACGTCGGCGAGGCCGCGGCCGGCGCGGTAGATCGTCTCGCCGCCCCGGGTGATGATGACGGCGCCGCCCGGGCCGTCGGCCGGAAAGGCGGCCGCGACGATCGCATCCGCTTTCGCCCTGAGGTCGGCGGGCGGCGCGGCGGCGGCGCCCGCGCCGGCGATCGCCGCGGTGACGAAGGCGGCAATGCCGAGAAACCTGGCAAAGATCATGCGTGCTCATCCCTCCCGCCAGCCCGCCAAGGGAGAGCTGTATTAACAGACTAAGACACTAAGGCCGGGCCGGCGGCGCGTCAAGCCGGGTCATCCTTCGGAAAAACGCGCGCCTTCGCCGCCGCCGCCTGCTATGCCTCCCGTCGCGAGGCGATCCGGACTTCGGACGTCAAGGCAAGGAGAGCGATATGCCCGTTGACACCCAGTCCATCATCATCATCATCGTCGTCGGCGTCGTGGCCGGCTTCCTGGCCGGCGTCCTCGTCAGGGGCTATGGCCTGGGCCTGGTCGGAAACCTGGTCGTCGGCGTGCTTGGCGCATTTCTCGCCGGCTGGCTGCTGCCGAAGCTCGGCGTCAGCTTCAGTGGCGTCGGCAGTCCGATCGTCGCCGCGATCCTCTCCGCCACCATCGGCGCGGTCGTGCTCCTGCTGCTCGTCGGGCTGGTGCGGCGGGCGACCTAGACGGACCGGCGCTCATAGCAATATCCTGCGGGCGGGGATGGGAATCCTCGCCCGCATCGCAATCCTCCCACACCGTTTCTCCTCGTCCGTGGCATCATGGCTGCAAGGCCGTCCCCGTAGAGGCCGGCTCGAAAGCCCCGATCGCGGAGACCATGACAATGGCAGGACATGCGGAGATAGAAAGCGCGGCGCGCACCATCTCGCCGTCGGCATCATCGGGACCGAGGCCGATCCGGCCAATCTGGTCTATGGCGGCGTGCTCGCCATCGCCGGCGCCCTGGTCGCGCGCTTCCGGCCGCATGGCATGGCCCTCGCGCTGGCCGCGACCGCGCTCGCCCAGGCGCTGGTCGCCGCGGGCGCGCTGATCGCCGGCTTCGGCCAGGCCTCCATGGTGACGGCGCTCTTCGTCGCGCCGTGGCTCGTCTCGGCCTGGCTGTTCCGGATGGCGGCGCGGCAGCATCCATCGTCATGACGTCCGCCTGACGAGCGGCAAGCTCTCCAGTCCATGAAAGATCACGCTCCGGCGACGATAAGTCGTCCCGGCGTGGAACAGGTCTAAAATGGCTGGAATTGGACTCGCTTGCCCGCAAGATAAATGAATAATGGCAGAATTGCGCAGTTAAAGGGGGGCTTGCGTGGCGACTTCTGCCGGATCGGTCGTGGACAGGCTGCGTTATGCGGCGGAAAATGGCTTGGTTGCCGAGTTTGCGCGCGGGGAAACGATCACTGCAACCATGGTTCGCGAGATTCTTCTCGCTTTGCCTCGAAGGTCCCCGCCGACAGCCGAGCCCGTGGCGCTCAGAATCAAGGGCGCGACGATCGACCGTCGGATCGAGCTGGACAGGGTCGCCGTTTCCGACGGCGGCGCGATCGCGCCGATCGAATTTGTCGATTGCGAACTCCATGGCGGCTTTACCGGCGCGCGCAGCCATTTCAGCAGCCTGCGCTTCAAGGATTGCACGTTCGTCTATCCCGCCCGGAGCGATCTCGAGCCGACGATCGACCTGTCGGCGGCTCGAATCGACACCGGGCTGCAGCTGAGGGCGCTCCGGCCGGCGGGCGCCGACGACACGCTCTCGATCAGGGCGCCCAATCTTCGCGTCGCCGGCGCTCTCGATCTGTCCTGCTCGCATCTGCGCGCGCAGGAGGATGTGGCGGGAAGGCTCTATTGCGATCCTCCCGTCGCCTGTCTCGACCTCGCCGAGGCCACCATAGGAGGAGACGTCTATCTGCTGAACGGCGTCCGCGCGCAGGGCAGAATCTATGCGAGAGGCGTCCATATCGAGGGCAATCTGTGGATGTGGGGGACGACGGTCGAGGCGCCCGGCCGCGACGCGCTTTTCCTGCAGAGAGCAACGATCGGGGGCAGCGTCCTTCTGGGCGCGCAATGGGACCGCGCAAACGATTCGGGGCCGCGCCGATCCTTCATCTGCAAGGGCAATCTCAACCTCCGCGCGGCCACCGTCGGCACCGATCTGCACCTGACCCACGCTTTTGTCGCCGGCATCGCGAATTTCCTCGACCTCAAGGTCAATAACGACCTCGTCTTCGGTGCCGCGGTTCGTGACGGAGTCGATTTGACCGGCTGCCGGATCGGCGGCTCGATCCGCCTCAGCGGCTTGATCGCGGGCTGCGGGTTCAAGGCGCTGACGCTCACGGACGCGGCGATCGGGCGATCGCTCCAGCGGCGCTGCCCTGCGCTCGAATTCAGGTTGCTGGCGGCGCGCCGCGCCTTTCTCAAATCGATGCCCGATGTCCTGCTGGTGGAAACGCTGTGGGCCACCAGCACCAGGCCGAATCGCGGCAAGGCCGGCCAGGGGCAGGAGAAGCCGGAGGAAACCGCGTTTCAGGCCGCCTTCCTCGTCAAGGGCGACAGCGTCGTGCCGCTCGACGGCTTCGCCAGTGGGCTGGCAAAAGCGACCAAGGCATTCGAATACGACCTCACAAGCGCGGAAAGCGCGGTCGAATTCCTGTTCATCCACGGGCTCTACGCCCATGGCGACGGCGGCTTCCCCGTCATTTCGGATCCCGATGCGACCCGCTTTCCGCCGTCCCCGGTCCAGGCGCGCGTGCACAAGGACATTCTCGCCTTGCCCCCGGGCTTTTTCAAGGTGGACGCCTCGGCCCAGGCGGGAGCCGGCTTTCGAGTCGAGGCGTGCGTTTTGTACAACGGCACGCTGAGCCGCTGTGCCTTCAGCGTGGTGCCGGGAAATGCCGCGATCCAGGTCAGGAGGCTGAAACAGATCGAGGATGGCCCGGCCGTCGATCGGATTCCGATCTTCCTCGGGCCTTTCCTCTGTCACCCGACGTCGGACAAGACCGATCTACGCCGCTTGATCGATCAGCCGGTCTGGATCGCTCCCCCGGCCCTGGCCGGAATGACGGCCTATGATCGCGACGAATTGCCCGACCTGCGCAATCAGCTGGTCCCGCACCTTCTCGAGACCTTGCAGCTGCGCGGAGAAATCGATCTGCGCAGCGCCGGCTGCGAGCTGCTGGAGGATGAGTGCGGCTCCGCCTGGGGGCCGCGGTCCCGCGTGAAGATGGACCATTTCGTCTATCGGCAGACGACCGGGCCGCGCGAGGCGGAGCCGGTGCGCAAATCGACGCAAAAGCGTTTTCTCGACTGGATGCATCGGCTGACCGCCGATCATTTGTGGCTTCCCCTGTACAATCGTCTTCCCGCGCGATGGCGGAATCGCGCGGTCGACAGGGAACCCTGGCAGCAGCGGCGGAACTGGATCTACCAGCAATATCCGGCGGCGCTCGATCTGCCCTCCCCCGTCCGGTACAAGATAGACCGCGAAGAGGAATATCGCTCCCAGCCGCTCGAGCAGGCGATCCGGGTCGCCCGCGCCGAGGGTCGGGAGGATGTCGCCATCGAGTTCGAGAAGATCAAGAATCGCGTCGAATGGCGCCTGTTCAACCGGCGCAACCGCTGGGGATGGGCCGCGCTGGCGATAATCCTGGCCGCCTCCTGGCTGGTCGGACATGGCGGGTCGTGGGCGGCGACCGTCCCCGCGCTTCTGATAACGTTGATCCTCATGGCCGTGGTCTCCTGGACCCGGGACATCCTCGACAAATATTTCTTCTGGCTCGGCAAGCCCGCGCGCCGCCGCCTGAGAACCACCCTTTTCTATCTTCCGGCGCTCGGCCTCCTGCTCGGAGAATGGACGTCGCGCCCGTTCCATTTCATCGTCGCTTTCTTCATTTTCGCATCGGTGCGGCTGATCTCCGTTTTCGCCCATGCCGTGATGCGCTGGGGGTTCGGCTATCTCCGGCAACCGGTCCGCGCCATTATCACGCTGGTGCTGACCTTCTTCGTCGGCTGGGCCGGCGTCTACATCGCCAATGCGCGCGATATGCTGGTTGTGAAGGCCGAGCCCGCCGCGACCCTGGTCGGACGTCATGATCCCCACCAGCCCGCACGCCCGCCGGGAGAGCCGCTCGTCATGGGCAGCCCCAACGTGGCCGATGGGGGCCGCTTCGTTCGCGAAATCTCCTGCGCTCCCGAAATCAGCGAGCCGCTCTATGCGCTCGACGTCCTGATCCCGATCATCGACCTGGGCGAGGAAAGCCGGTGCGAAATTCGCCGCATGTCCGCGGCGGATCGATCGGTCGTCCACCCCAACGACATGGGCATCGGCGAACTCATCGCGAGCGTGCCGGACATGCCCTTCGACGATCACCGTTTCTGGTGGTGGATGAAGGCGCTCTACGCGATCGCCGGCTGGTTCATCGTGTCGCTGTCGATCCTGACCTTCGCGCAGGCCAATCGCACGCATGCGGAGCCGCCGACGGAGAAGGGATAGCGGCCGATGAAAGTGGCGCGCGGTGGGACTTGCGTTCCCCACAATGCGTTCGGTCGGCCTGGTGGCCGGACCCGTGCTACGGCAGCAAGATTCACCGTGTCACGCGCGCCGGGGCGACCATAACAGAAGCGCTTCGGGCCGGGAATGGAGAAAGCCCCGCCGCAGCCTCTCCCGGGCTCTTGGCCGGGGCGCTTTGTCGCCGGCTTCAGGCGAAGCGGCGGGCGTCGAACAGATCGCCGGCGCAGCGGGTGGTGCGGTCGTGCGCGCCATTCTCGCCGACCACCTCCATCGTGTCGCGGTCGATCGGGATGATGGTGACGATGCGGGTGCCGGCGGCGCCGGTCAGGGTCAGCGAATCGCCGCTCAGGCTCCACACGCCCTGGTCGCCGTCGGCGGTGGCGAAGGTGCCGTCGGCGACGAAGGCGACGGTGGCGCTGCAATCGCCCGCGTCGGACCAATTGCCGATCAGGAAGTCGCGGTTGACCGCGATCCGGGCCGCGCCGGGGCCGGAGCCGGAGCCTGGGGCAGTGCCGGAGCCGGTCTGGGCGGCGCCGGCCGGGGCGGCGAGGGTGGCCAAGGCGAGCAGGGCGGCAATCGCCGCGGTGCGGACCGGCATCGCAAAGGCCCTTGTCACCTGCTTCGTTCCTCCTTGCGCCGCGCCGCGTTCAGCAGCGGGTCGAACGGCCGATCGTCTCGTCCGGGTTGACGACATTGAGCGTATTCTGGTCGAGCGCGCTGACCCGCAAGGTGCGCGGGCTCGCGCCGGGGAAGGTCACGGTCAGCCGGTCGCCCTCGAGCGTCCAGCTCGCGCTCACGCCGGCGGCGTTGGTGTAGCGGCCGTCGGCGGCGAACTCGCCCGCCTCGTCGCAATCGCGCGCGTCGGTCCAGCGGCCGATCAGGAAGGCGCGGTCGACCGCGGGCAGGGTCAAAGCGGAGGAGGTGGGGATGATGTTGGGATTGCCGGCGAGGCCCTGCTGCGCCGAGGCGAGGCCGCCATTGGTGGCATTGGTCGCGCCCGCCGCATTGGCGGTGCGGCTCGCCGCGCGCGCCTTGTCGGCGGGGGCGCCGCCGGCCTTGTCGCTGGAGGCGCTGCCGCCGCCGGAGCCGAGCTGGCCGCAGCCGCCCAGGCCGAGCAAGGCGGCCGCCGCGGCCATGGTCGCAATCGCCTTCATCAAAGCTGGTCCCCGACTGTCTCGCCAGCGCCCAACATAGCGAGCCCGGGGCCCGAGCGAAAGGGGCCAGAAAAGCTTTTATGATTAACGGCTTGCCCGGATGCCGCGGAGCTGTGCCAGGGGAGGACGCCGAAACCGCGATCGCCGGCCCGGAACGGCCCCCGGCGGCGCCGGCTCACAGGGCGCGTTCGTAGATCCGGTAGGTGCGGTTGTTCTTGCTCTCGATGGCCTCGGCGATCGAGATCATCGGCCCGTTATCGTCGAGCACCCAGCCGACCTCGGCGCGGCGGATGCCGTAATGGCCGTTGCCGGCGCGGCGGATATATTCGATCATCATGAAGGCGAGCTGGCTGGCGAGCCGGGTCGCGTGCAGCTTCTTCAGCACCCCCATCAACGGCACCCGCCCGCCCTTCGGCCGCATCCGCTTCAGCCGCCACAGCAATTTGAGCCAGCCGAACGGGAAGAGCTCGCCCTTCAGGTCGACGATGAACTCGTTGATGTCCGGCACCGACATCATGAAGGCGACCGGCTCGCCGTCATATTCGGCGACCTTGATCATGTCGTTGAGCACGATCGGCTTCAACTTCTTGCCGACATAGGCGACCTCGGAATCGGTCAGCGGGATGAAGCCCCAATTTTCCGACCAGGCCTCGTTGAGGATCGAGAGCAGCAATGCCGCCTCCGCGTCGAACCGGCTCTTGTCGACGTCGCGGATGCGGATGCGCGGATTCTTCTCGCCCGAGGCGACGATCCGCTGGACGATCGGCGGGAAGGGCAGGTCGACCCGCAAATCGTAGGTGAAGAGGTCTTTCACCCCTTCATAGCCCGCGCTCTCCACCCAGAATTGATATTCGGCCTTGTTATGCCCCATCATCACCATCGGCTTGTGGTCGTGGCCCTTGATCAGCAGCCCCGGCTCGTCCCAGATGCCGAGCGAGAAGGGCCCCATCGAGCGCGTCATGCCCTTGCCCCTGAGCCAGGCCTCCGCCGCGCCGAGCAGGGCATGCGCCGCCGCCTCGTCCGCCGCCTCGAACATCCCCCACTGGCCGAGCCCCTGGCCCATATGGACCTGCACCAGCGCATCGACCTGCGCCGAGATCCGCCCCACCGGCCCGCCGTCTCTCTCGGCCAGGAAGAAGGCCGCCTCGGCATGTTCGAACCAGGGATTCTCATGCGCGTCGATCAGCGAGCGGATCTCGGCCTTGAGCGGCGGCACCCAATTGGGATCGGCGAGGTTGAGCTGGTAGGCGAGCTCGACGAACGCCTTGCGGTCGGCCTTGGCGGTGATCCGGCGGACGGTGACGGGGCCGGGGCCGGGGCCGGGGACGGGGACGGGGACGGGAGCGGGGGCGGTCATGCCGCCCTCGGTAGCGCCCCGCCGCGGCTTTGTCTTCCTCCGGCGAGCCGCGCGCCGCTTATGCCTGCCCGCTCTGCCCGCTCTGCCCGCTCTGCCCGATCCGGACCCCGGACGCCCTGAGCTGCCTTTCGAGCGCCGCCATCGACTTGTCGAAGCTCCACCGCGTGAGCCGCCCGTGCACGGGCCGCGGCCCGATCCGCCCGTCGCCGCGCCGATATTCGCGCAGCAGCGCCATCGTCCGCTCGAAGCTTTGCGCGGCGAGCGCGTCCTCGTCGGCGGTGCCGCAGGCGATCCGATAGGCTTCCTGGTCGGCCAGCGCCTGCCGCACGGCTTCGGCCTCGAGCGCCTCGTAGCCGGCCGCGAGCGCCTCGGCGAAGCCCGCGGCGAAGGCGGGGTCGCGCGCGAGATGGCGGTGGACCGTGCTCGGATGGACGCCCGCGGCGCGCGCCGCAAGCGCGAGGTTGCAGGTCGCCGCGAAGCGGTCGAGGAAGGCCTGCTTGCGCGCCCGCCCGAAGCGCAGCCGGCGCCCGCCGCGCGCCAGCTGCCAGGCCCTGCCGTTGACGGCGCAGACCAGCTCGGGCCCAGCGCTCGCCGCCGCCGCCTCGTCCCAGGCCGCGGCGAACCCGGCGCAGGCCTTGCGCCGCCGGTAGAGCGTCGCCACCGTCACCTTGGCCTCGCGCGCCGCCTCCACGACCAGCGCCCCGCCCCGCACCGCCGCCACGAACCGCGCCATCGCGAACCCGTCGAACGTGAACCAAAGCCCCTTGCGCCACCCGCGGCCCGTCCTGAGCATAGTCGAAGGGCCCGGCCTGAGCGCGGTCGGAGGGCCCGGCCCGGGCGCAGTCGAAGGGCCTGTCCTGAGCGCAGTCGAAGGGCTTTTGCTTGGCATGTCCTTTCTCCTGAAATGCGGAAGGCCGGAGCGTTTCCACCCCGGCCTTCGAGCCTGTTGACCGAGAGGGCGAGTCCGCGACTCGCACCTCTGCAGCTTCAAGATTTGTACCGGATCAGCGTGACGCTGTCAAGCAATATGTCCAGATAGGCTTCTATTAGAAACTTGCGTGATAGGTTGCAGGTATCAATCTGACCCATTGACCGAGCGGAGGAACAAGTTCGAACGCGGCGGGCCTCTCTCGGAAATCATGCAGACGTAGCAGCCGAAAAGCCTCGGGCCTCTCTTCGCTGAACGCGCGCTCATTCTCGCTCAGGAAGAAGGGGGTAAGCGCCGATCCGTTAGTCGTCTTAACTTCGATCAGACGGTCCGACCCATCCAGATCGAACGAGCGAATATCATAGCCCGCGCCGTCACCCCGTTCCTCCGACGTCCATTCGATCTTGCGTGCGAGATCGGGTCTGTCAGCCGCAACCAGATATGCCCGCTCGTGCTCCAACACGAGCTTCTCGCCCTCCTTGCCGAGCGCCCGGTTCCGCGCGTCGCGCTCCGCGGGATCGAACTTCCGCACCAAGCGCCGCAGCGCCTCGGTATCCTTTTCATTTTCGGGAGAAAGGACGGGCGGCGCGCCAATCCAGAAGTTCGTGGCTTCTGAAACCCTGGGCACGGCTGTCGCGGCCATACCAAAAACGGGCTCACCCCTGAGCGCGAGGAAACGACCGACCCCGTCGATCAGGGCATTCTGGAATTTGGGAAGAGGCTTGTACCCTTTGATCCAGGGCAGCCCCAAGCGGACTAGTACGGCACTGATATTCTGATGCTTGCGTTCGATCGAGCCATGGACACGACCGGTAAGCGCCTGAAGCGCGCGATTCCGGGCGGCCTTGTTGAACGGCTGGCCCACGAGTTCCAGTTCCAACATCGCGAAATAGTCCGCGACGATGAGATTGACCTCGCCCTCGGTCCAATCGCTGCCTTTGATGTCGTCGGAGTTGGACACTCATGCGTCCTAACCGCGTTTCCGATGTCACGAAACACCGGCATAGGGGTTGAAAGTGGATTGGTCTCGACATTCCGTCGCTGCGTCCTAGGCGAGAAAATGGACACGCTCACGGTGCTGGAACGTAGCGCGCGCATGGCGAAGGTGCGAGGGCGAGATAGCAAGCCCGAAATGCTTGTACGCCGTCTCGTCCATGCCATGGGCTTCCGCTATCGTCTCCATGACCGGCGCCTACCCGGCACGCCCGACCTCGTATTCCCAAAGCTCCGCAAGGTCCTCTTCGTGCATGGCTGCTTTTGGCATCGGCATCCCGACCCGGAGTGCAAGCTCGCCAGAATGCCTAAGTCGAGACTGGATTTCTGGGCGCCGAAATTGCAAGGCAATCGGGAGCGGGATTTGCGCCGCCAAGGGGAGCTGGAGGCGCTGGGATGGCAATCA
This sequence comes from Sphingomonadales bacterium, assembly GCA_034668505.1. Lineage (GTDB taxonomy): Bacteria > Pseudomonadota > Alphaproteobacteria > Sphingomonadales > Sphingomonadaceae > Allosphingosinicella. Next base: position 5,732 of record JAXDPD010000091.1, on the reverse strand, counting down.
ATGGTTGTCTGGGAGTGTCAGTTGCGGCATAAAGAACAATTAGAGAACGAGCTGCGTGCGTTTCTGACCGAAGGGGAGCCGAAATGAGGGCCATCGAGCTATTCGCTGGAGCTGGCGGATTGGGGATGGGGGTCAGCAAGGCTGGCTTCAAACCGCTCGAGATCGTTGAATGGGATAAGTGGTGCTGTGACACGATCAATCGGAATCGTTGGGGCCGGAAGAAACCAGTTGCGGCGTGGCCGGAACCGACTCAAGGCGACATCCGTGACCTGGATTTCGAGGAGTTCGAGGGCAAGATCGATCTGGTAAGTGGCGGGCCGCCTTGTCAGCCCTTTTCCCTGGGGGGGAAGCACAAGGCCCATGCCGACGAGCGCGACATGTGGTCGGAAGCCGTGCGTGTGGTCAGGGAAACCAAGCCTCGCGCGTTCATTTTCGAGAATGTGAAGGGGCTCACGCGCGCGGCGTTCGCAACCTACCTTTCCTACATCAATCTCCAACTCCACCATCCGGAAATCGAACGAGGTTCGGACGAGGGATGGAGCGAGCATCTAGCGAGACTGGAGCAGCACCACACGTCTGGGTGCGCCAGCGGCCTTGAATATCATGTGATTTTCAAAGTCTTGAACGCCGCGGACTTTGGGGTTCCGCAGCGGCGCGAGCGGGTCGTTTTCGTCGGCTTCCGGTCGGACACGGGCATCAGGTGGAATTTCCCCGAGAAGACCCATTCGATCGAGGCTCTCCTCTGGGAGCAATGCCGGTCGGGCGACTATTGGGAGCGGCACAAAGTGTCGACGCTCCATCGGGACCTGGATTGCAGGCTTTACGCCAAAGGGATGAAGCTGTTGGAAAAGCCCACGGAACAGGCGTGGCGCACCGTCAGGGATGCGCTTCACGACCTCCCCGAGCCTACAGACTTTCCCCACGGCAAGATCCTCAATCATCGCCTCCAGGCCGGCGCGCGCTCCTATGCGGGCCACACTGGCAGCCCCATGGACGAGGCGGCGAAGACGTTGAAGGCCGGAGTCCATGGCGTCCCGGGCGGCGAGAATATGTTGATGCGGCCGGATGGCACGGTGCGCTACTTCAGCGTTCGCGAAAGCGCCCGCCTCCAGACTTTTTCCGACGATTACGAGCTGCACGGCTCGTGGAGCGAGGCGATGCGCCAACTCGGGAACGCGGTGCCCGTGGAGCTCGCGCGCGTGATTGCCAGCGATGTGGCAAACCAGCTACGAAAGGCTGCATGACCGATCCGCCCTATAATCCGCTGGAAAAAGGTAACCTAGCTCGAAGTATCGAAGGCGAACTGCTCTCTCGCGCGGCCAACCCATTGTCATCGGTGGACGAGATCGGCGGCGCCGGGATTTATGTCCTATATTATAGCGGAGACTTCCACACTTACGGTGCAATCCGAGCCACGTCGGAGCCCGATAAGTCGACACAACCGATCTATGTGGGCAAGGCGATACCGAAGGGTGGCCGCAAAGGCGGACTGACCAAGGATTCGGGTAGGGGTACCGCCCTAAGGGATCGACTGCGACAGCATGCCAGCTCGGTAGATGAAGCGCGCAATTTGCAGCTGGACGATTTTTGGGTGCGCCACCTTGTCGTCGAGGACATCTGGATCCCGCTGGGTGAAAACATGCTCATTGAGACGTTCCATCCAGTCTGGAATCGCGCGATCGACGGTTTTGGCAACAAAGATCCCGGCAAGAGGCGCGCGGCCCAGTATCGTTCGCCTTGGGACGTTCTGCACCCGGGGAGATCATTCGCGGAGAAGTTGGCGGATGGTGGTCTGACAGTCGAGTTTCTCCAAGAGCGGGTTCTTGACTACTTCGCGGGCCGAACGCTCAAGAAGCTTCCCAAAAAAGTCGAGGAGGACCTCGAAGAACAGCAGCAGGCCGCTGAAGAAGCGGCGGATGACGCCGAGCTGTAGGCGCCCTCTCACTCCGTAAACAATTCCCCCGCCCCAACCTTCAACGCCTCCGCGATCCGATGAATGTTCACCAAACTGAGGTTCTTTTTCCCGCGCTCGATGCCGCTCAGATAGGAACGATCGAGATCGGCGGCGAACGCAACCTCCTCCTGCGTCATGTCCCTGGCCTTGCGGAGGTGGCGGAGGCGCGCGCCGAAGCGCTTCTTGACCCGGTCCTGTTGCGCCTTGTCCACGCCGGCATGTCGGCAAGATGTGGACTATAAGTCCATGGACGATGATTCACATTTGGACCGAAATCGCCTAACTCAACGAAGCATCGAACGATTTCGGCGAAAGCCGCATCGCCGCCTTGAGATAGGCCTCCACCTTCTCGGCCGCCTCGTCGCTAAGGCCGATCAGCACGATGCGCCGGTTCTGCGGATGGCGGTCCCGGGTGCATATGCGGCGCTCGCAGAGCCTGTGGACCCAGTAATAAGCGGTGCTCTGCGGCACGGCGGCGGCTTGCCCGACCCGGCTCAGCGGCAGGCGCTGGCGGTCGAGCCCGGCTTCGTAGAGCGCGAGGATCAGCGACCAGGCCGCGTCGGCGATGTCGGGCCCGAGATGCTTCGCGCGCAGGCGGCGGGCCTTGCTGATCGCGCGGATCATGGGGACGGTGATCGCCTCCGGCTCGGGACAGCCGGCGCTTCCGCGCGCCGCTGCGGCGAGGCCCAGGTGGACGGTGACGATGCGCTGGACCTGCTCGCCGAGCCGGCGCAAGTCGGGCGCGGGTCGGGCGGTGTCGAGATCAAGCTCCCGCTCGACGAGGCCGAGCAGCGCGTCGAGCATCAGCAAGTGTGGAGCAACATCCATGCCGCTCCACGATTAGCGCAACTTTGAGGACTATAATACCCGGAATCGATGAATCGAAGAGGCGGCCGAAAGCCCGGCTTAAAGTACCGCTTTAAGACGATTTCTCCCGCTGCCGCGGATGGCCGGTCGCGACTCCGCCCGACAGCTCCGCGACGTAGGGGTAAATCTCGGCCACCTCTTCCGTGTAGCCAAGGTTGAACACCGTCGGGCTCTTCTCCGGCCGCTCGGGGCGGTCGTAATAGGTCTTGAAGACCTTGTCCCAGAAGAAGGTGGTGATGCCGAAATTGCCGCTTTCGTCGTGGAAATGGTGGGCCATGTGGCGGCGCTTCATGTCGGCGAGCGTCTTGTTCTTGGGCTTGTAGGCGAGGTGCTGGATGCAGTGGACGAATTCGTAGAAGCAGGTCGTCAAGAGGCCCGCGGCGAGCGCGGCGGCGGCGGCGCCCCAGGCGGAGGGGCCGGTCCAGCTTCCGTCGAAGGCGGCGCCGATCGCCCAGCCGATCGGGATCACCCCCAAGGCGATGGTGGGGAGCGTGGTGTGGAGCGCGCCGAACAGGACTTCGAGATGGTTGGGGTCCTGGTGATGGTCGTAATGGATCCGCTTCCAGGTCGAGGCGGCCCATTTGTGGCGCCACATCCAGCGGCTGTGCAGGACGTAGCGGTGGATCAGGTACCAGAAGAGCGGGTAGGCGAGCGCGGCGGCGGCGATCGCGATCAGGCTCGGCGCCGCGGCCGCGGGCCGCCAGATCCAGGCCGCCGCCGAGACCGCGGCGAGCGCGAGATAGACGACGATCGCCGGATAGGTGAAATAGGCGACCACCAGCTCCTTCAGCGTCATCTTGTCGAGATGATGCTCCCGCCGCCAGAAAGCGGGGCGCAGGGATGGGGCGTCGGGGCTCTGTGCGGTCTTCACGGTTCGGTTCCAGCTTGTCCTTGTAGCGCATCGGCGCCGGGAAGGGGAGCGGCTTTGGCTCTTGCGATATGTGGCCGGCCTATGAAATTGCAATGCGGCGGTTTTTGGGCGGCCCTCCCCCCGCGGGGACAGTTGCGCGCAACTGTCCCCAATTCCGCGCGAGCGACTGTCCCCGGCCTCCCTAACTTCCTTCGCGCTCCCGGACGATGCGGTTGGCGAGCGCCCAATCGACCGGGCGGTCGACGTCGATCGGCCCTTCGGCGAAGGGCATGAGCACGGGCGCGGTGCGGACCTTGATGCCGCGCGAGAGCGTGCGCAGCACCGTGCGCAGGCTGAACAGCCGGCTCTTGTAGAGCAGGAAAGCGAACAGCCCGAACGCCCCGATCAGCCGCCGCGGCTTCTTGCCGAACTGGCCGCCGCTGTTGAACACGCGGGCGGCGTCGAGGCCGGCGGGGGTGAGGATGGCGTAGAGGTTGCAGCTCGAAAAGGCGCCGTCGCGGAAGCGGTGGAAGGCGCGGTTTCCTTCCGGATATTTTTCGAGGACGTAGCTGGCCGGGGTCAGGCCCAAAGCCGCGTCCTCCTTCACATCGGCGAGGGCGTCGCAGAAATAAGCGAACATCTCGGCGGTGTGGAGGGCGTTGTCGCCGGTGGTGATGACGAGCGGGAGATGCTCGGCCGATGCGACGGCGGCGACGCTGGTGCCGATATTTTCGCGGCTGGCAATATATTCGATAGTTCCGGCGCCCGGCAGGGGGGCGAGGATCGCCCTGGCCTCTTCCATCGAACCGGGCTCGATGGCGACGACGGTGCGCGCGGCGCGGCCGCTCTCCAGGACCGCGCCGACGACGCGGCGAAGCATCGGCTGGCCGGCAATGTCGATGAAGCATTTGTGAGAGACGCCGCCGGCCACAGCCAGCGGATCGAGATTGCCGCGGCTCGCCGCCAGGACGAGCGCCGTATAGCGTCTTTCGCTCATGCGAGGCCCCCGTAAAGCGGCTCGGTCAGCGGGGCAATGGAGGGGAGCCCGGGCAGCGCCTCAAGCGCGGCGCGCAAGGCGGCGGCGCGGGCCGGCGGCAGCACCGGGGCGGTGCAGCCTTCATATTTGGCCCAGAGTTGCTCGGCGGTGAACGGCACGGCGAGGCTGCCGGCGGGCCAGGGCATTGCGGTCTCATAGACGCGGCCGTCGCTGAGGCGGACCTCGATCTCGGTCGGGAACTCGCCTTCCGCCTTGTCGACCGGGTGGCGGTGGATGCGCGGGTAGAAGGTGGCGAATTCGGGGCGCGTGGCCGCTTCGTCGGTGAAATCGGCGAGCGTGCAATTGCCGCTCATGGCGACGCAGGCGAGCGCATATTCGAGACTGAACCTGGCCTGGAGCGCGTCCTGCGGCACCTGGTACATCAGATTGTTGAGATGGCTGACCGGCGCGCGGACGTGGATCGCTGCAATCTCGGCCGCTGCGAAGCCGTGGGTTTGCATTAGCGCGGCCAGACCGTCCATGGCGCGGTGGGCGCTGCCGCAATTGGGGAAGCGCTTGAGCTTGAGGCCGCTCGACAGGATCAGCAAAGGCTCGCCCACCTGCTCGGTCTCGAAGCGCAAATTCTGGCCGTGCTCGACATGGGTGAGCGTATCGCGCAGCGCCTCATAATCGGGCCCGACCATCAGCCGGTTCATCCCGGTCGGCGCGTCCAGGGTCTCCGTCCCCGCCGTGACTCCGCTTCGCGCCAAAGCGGCCGCCATCACCCCCGATTTGGCGGCGAGCCCGGCATGCATCGCCTTGGTCATGGTCCCGAACTGCGACATGAAGCCGCCCGCCATGCTGGTCGCGATCGAGATCGCCGCGCTCGCCTTGCCGGCGTCGAGCCTGAGCAGACGCGCGCAGGCAGCCGCCGCTCCGATCGCACCCACCGTCGCGGTCGCGTGCCAGCCGCGGTTGCGGTGGGCCGGATTGACCCCTTGGCCGACCCGGCCGAGGATCTGCAGACCAACTATGTAGGCGTCGAGACAGGCTCGCCCCGACGCGCCCTCCGCCTCCGCCACCGC
>JAXDPD010000090.1:0-150606 GCA_034668505.1 Sphingomonadales bacterium | reverse complement strand
ATCGCGCGCGATATGCACGGTACGCGCTACGAGGCCGTTTTTTACTAGTGTGCTGAATTTGAAGTTCGCCAGACTATCGGATCGCGCTCGGAGCGAACTTCAAATTCAAGAAGCACACTCGTTTCATTGGTTTGCTAGTGTGGCTGGAAGATTCGGGAATTCGCTCCGAGCCCTCCGTCCGCGCCGGCGAATTCCCGAATCGCCACACTAGCCGCCAATCGGCGCCGCTCACCGCGCGGCCACCATCTTGTCGGGTGCGGAGGTGACGGGCGCCGCCTCCTCGATCAGCGGCGCCGCGAAATTGTAGCGGACCAGGCGGGGCACGCAGTCCTTGGCGTCGTCGGGCTCGAATTCATATTCGCACAGGCCGCAATTGACGACGTCGCCCTCCTTGTCGATCGCCAGAACCTGCGCCTCGTCCATCTCCTCGAGGATGTAGCGCAGGCACAGGACGACGACCTGGTGGCAGACGATGAGCACGCGCCGGTCGGCATGATGAAGGCTGATCGTGTCGAGCGCGCCGCGCAGCCGCAAGATGACGTCGGCCCAGCTCTCGCCGCCGGGCGCGCGGTGGTAGAATTTGCCGATCAGCGAGCGATGCTCGGCGAGGTCGGGATATTTCTCCCTGATGCCGGCGCCGGTGAGCCGGTCGAAGATGCCGAACTCGCGCTCGCGCAGGCGCTCGTCGACAATCGGCTGGCGCGCCTTTTCGGTGACGCCGCCCGCTTCGCAGACCGCCCTGGCGGTCTGGCGCGCGCGCACATAAGGCGAGGACAGCACGACCTCGGGCCTGCCGTCTTCCGGGATCGTGGCGAACCAGCGGCCGAGCGCGCCTGCCTGCCGGAGGCCGAGCTCGCTCAGCGGCACGTCGACGTCGCGCATGGCGATGTCGATGACGCTGAGGCCCGCCTCGTAGGCGGCGTCGCGGGCGACGTTGCCGGCGCTCTGCCCGTGGCGGACGATCCACAGCTTTTCGGGCCATCTTTGTCTCACGGGCGAAACAAAGCGCGGCGCGGCGCGCGGTTCCGCCGGTCAGAGCAGGCCTTCGGCCTCCAGCCGCGCGCGCAGGCCCGGGGCGTCGGTGAAGAGATGCGCGGCCATCCCGACCGCGAGCGCGCCCTCGACGTTGATCTCGCGGTCGTCGACGAAGAGCGCGTCCGCCGGCTTCAGGCCGAACCGGTCGAGCGCGAGATAATAGATGGCGGGGTCGGGCTTGAGCAATTTGACCTCGCCCGACACGATTATGTCCCGGAAGCGGGCGAAGAAGGCGCGCTCCCCGTCGCGGAAGGGCGGCCAGAAATCGGCGGAGAAATTGGTGATCGCGAACAAGGGCACGCCCCGCGCGTCGAGCTGCGCGACGATCTCGTGGACGCCGGGCACCGGCCCGCTGATCGACTCGCCGAACCGCTCGCTCCAGGCCGCGATCACGGCAGCATATTGCGGGAATTTCTCGTTGAGCTCGGCCGCGGCTTCGGCATAAGGACGGCCGCCGTCGAGCGTCTCGTGCCAGGCGTAGAGGTCGACATCCTCGATGAATTGCAGCCGCGCCACGTCGTCGGCGACCTGCCGGACGAGGAAGGCGTCGGGATCCCAGCCGTAAAGGACGTTGCCGACGTCGAAGACGACGGCTTTGGGGGCCGTGTTCATGAGTTGCACCAAGCCGTCATGCCGGACTCGATCCGGCATCCACCTTGTTTTTCAGGCAGAAAGAAAGAGATGGACCCCGGATCAAGTCCGGGGTGACGATCCGCGCGTGACGACGCGCAGCCCGTCAGCCCTGGCGCGCCTTGAAGCGGCGGTTGGTCTTGTTGATGACGTAGGTGCGGCCCCGGCGGCGGATCACGCGGCAGTCGCGGTGGCGCGACTTGAGGGACTTCAAGGAGTTGCGGATCTTCATGGCCTGAAACGCCTGCCTGTTTCTATCGATGCTGATTGCTGAAAAGCGAAGGCGCTCCCTAAGGGGCGGCGCCCGCCAAGTCAAGTTCGGACACCGGCCCCTCGCCGGGTAAAACCTGCTCCTTCCGCCTGCTTCGCGCGCCGCTATTGGAAGATTTTCCCAATTCGGCCATGAAGGAGGATGGACCGCACCGATCTCAGGATTCTCGCCATCCTCCAGCAGGATTCGTCGCTCGCCGTCGCCGAGGTGGCCGCCCGCGTGAATCTGTCGCAGACGCCGTGCTGGCGGCGAATCCAGAAGCTCGAGGCGCAGGGCGTGATCGAGCGCCGGGTCGCCATCCTCAACCCCGAATCGGTCGGCCTCGGCATTTCGGTCTTCGTCGAGATCGAGGCGGCCGACCACAACACGGCCTGGCTCGACGGCTTCGCCGCCGCGGTCGCCACCATGCCCGAAGTGATGGAGGTCTACCGAATGGCCGGCGACGTCGATTATCTGCTCCGCGTCGCGGTCGGGTCGATGGCCGATTATGACGATTTCTACCGCCGGCTGATCGCCCAGGTGCCGTTGAAGAACGTCACCTCGCGCTTCGCCATGGAGCGGGTGAAGAGCACCACCGCTTATCCGCTCGCGATCTAGGGGACAGTTGCGCGCAACTATCCCCGCGGAGGGGCGACGAAAAGGGCCTCCGGAGCTCGCGCTCCGGAGGCCCAGTCGACCGCTTCAACCTAGGGAGACCGCAGCGGTAATCGGGTTATTCAACGACGTTGCCGGCGCTGTTGCCCGCCGCGCCGTTGCTCGCGTTGCCGGCGTTGCCGGGCTCGGACGGCAACGGCTCCTCATTGACCACCGCTCCGGCCGCATTGGGCTCGTCGCCGCCGGCCGCCGGCGCGGCGGCGCTGTTGTTCGCCGCGGCGTTGTTGGCGGCGCCGCCGCCGCAGGCCGCGAGCGAGGCCAAGGCGGCCGCGAGCAAGGCTGTCGAGATAAGTTTCATCGTGGTTTCCCCCTTATGTGTTTGCGAATCATGGGCGGCCCAGAAAGACCAAAAGCCGCCCCATGCCGCAATGCGGGATCGGCGAAGCGCGCAACTTTGCACGGCCGCGCCCCTGGAGGGCCATGCGGCGATGGCTTCCTTCCAATAAGCCGCCCGGCTCGGCAGCGTCTTGCTAGCCGCGCTCGGCGAGCCTGCGCTCCCAGGCCAGGGCATCGGCGACGATGGTGTCGAGACGGTCGCGTTCGGGCCGCCAGGGCAAGGTGGCGAGGATGCGGGCATTGTCGGCGACCAGGCTCGGCGGATCGCCGGCGCGGCGCGGCATCGCCCGGCGCTCGACGGCGCGGTTGGTGATCCGGTCGACGCAGTCGAGCACCTCGTTGACCGAGAAGCCGCGGCCATAGCCGCAATTCATGACGAGGCTCTCCGCCGGCGCGGCGATCAGCCGCTCGAGCGCGTGGAGATGGGCGGCGGCGAGGTCGCTGACATGGATATAGTCGCGCACGCCGGTGCCGTCGGGCGTGTCATAGTCGCTGCCGTAAATGTCGACATGGCCGCGCTTGCCGGTCGCCGCCTCGACCGCGACCTTGATCAAATGGGTGGCGCCCTTGGTGGACTGGCCGGAGCGGCCGCGGGGGTCGGCGCCGGCGACGTTGAAATAGCGCAGGGCGCAATAATTGAGCGCATAAGCCGCCGCGCTGTCCTTCAGCATCCGCTCGGTCATCAGCTTGGACCAGCCATAAGGGTTGATCGGCTGGGTCGGCGCATCCTCGGCCACGGGCACGGTCTCGGGAATGCCGTAGGTCGCAGCGGTCGAGGAGAAGATGAAGTGGGCGACGCCGCTTTTGACCGCGCTCTCGATCAGGGCGCGGCTCTTCACCGTGTTGTTGCCGTAATATTTGAGCGGGTCCTCGACCGATTCGGGCACCACCACCGAGCCCGCGAAATGCATGATCGCGCCGATCTCATGCTCGGCGATCAGCCGGGCGAGCAAGGCGGCGTCGGCGATGTCGCCTTCGACGAACGCAGCGCCTTTGGGCACCGCCCAGTCGAAGCCCGTGGACAGATCGTCGATCACCACCACCGGCCAGCCCGCGTCGAGCAGCGCCAGAGCGGCGTGGCTGCCGATATAGCCGGCCCCGCCCGTCACCAACACGGGCAGCCGCCCTGCTTCGTCCGTCATTCTTTCTCCGATACTGTCCGATGCAGCAAAAACCGGTTAAACTCGTTACACAGGCTATACAGTCTCGTTCGTGCCGGACGAGCCTTAGCAACGAGGTGGGCCATGAACAAAGTCGCATCGCATCTGGGCGCCCTTTGCGGCCTCGCCTTGCTCGCCGGCTGCGCGATGGACATGGGCGGCGGCGGCAGCTCGGCGGCGTCCGTGACCCGCTTCCATTTGGGTCAGCAGATCGCGCGCGGGCCGATCGCGATCGAGCCCGCCGATCCGGCGGACGCGAACAGCCTCGAATTCGATCAGGTCGCGGCCGCGGTCGGCCGCGAGCTCACCCGCCTGGGCTGGACCGTCGAGCCGCGCAACGGCCGCTCCGAGCAGGTCGCCGTGGTCGCAATCTCGCAAGGCGCTCGGCCGGGCGGCCGCAGCGGCGGGCTCAGCATCGGCCTTGGTGCCGGCGGCGCCAGCTACGGGCGGCGCAGCGGCGTCGGGGTCGGCGTCGGCGGCACCATCCCGGTGACCGGCAACCGGCCCACCATGCTGGTCGGCACCGAGCTTTCGGTGCGCATCCAGCGCCGCTCCGACGCGACCGTCGCCTGGGAGGGCCGGGCCCAGATCGAGGCGCGCGGCGGCACCCCGCTGGCCAGCCGCGCCGGCGCCGCCGACAAGCTCGCCTGGGCGCTGTTTCGGGACTTCCCCGGAGAGTCGGGGCGCACTATCAGGGTGCGCTAATTCCGCTCTCCCCCAAGGATAATATGACACTCTCCGTTTCGAGCGCCTTCGATGGCGGCAATATTCGTCTGATTTCCATCGAGGGCGACCGCGTCGACCTCGAGATCGTCACCGATCACCGGTCCGATTTCTACCAATGGTTCTATTTCCGGCTGACCGGCGGCGGCGGCCGCGCGCTGAATTTGCGCATCCTCAATTGCGCCGGCGCCGCTTATCCCGACGGCTGGGACGGCTATCGCGCCTGCGTCAGCCAGGACCGCGAGGATTGGATCCGGGCCGACACCTCTTATGAGGACGGGGTGCTGTCGATCGCGCTGACGCCCGCGTCGGACAGCATCTGGATCGCCTATTTCGCGCCTTACCCGATGGAGCGGCACCATGAGCTCGTCGCTTCGGTGGCGGCGGCGCCCGGCGTCCAATATCGCTCGCTCGGCCAGACGCTCGACGGCCGCGAGATCGACTATTTCAGGCTCGCCGGCGGCCCCTTGCAGGTCTGGCTCTACGCCCGCCAGCATCCCGGCGAGACCATGGCCGAGCATTGGATGGAAGGCGCGCTCGAGCGGCTGCTCGACGAGGCCGATCCGGTGATCCGCCGCCTGCGCGAGAAGGCGACGCTGCACATCGTCCCCAACATGAATCCCGACGGCTCCTTCCGCGGCCATTTGCGGACCAACGCGGCCGGCGTGAACCTCAACCGCGAATGGCACGCGCCGAGCCTCGAGCGCAGCCCCGAAGTCTTCCACGTCCGCGCCGAGATGGACAGGACCGGCGTCGATTTCGCGATGGACGTGCACGGCGACGAGGCGATCGCCGCCAATTTCCTCGCCGGCTTCGAGGGCATTCCGTCGCTGAAGCAGGAGCAGCAGGACCTGTTCGACGCGTTCAGCGCGGCCCTGCTCAGGGCGAGCCCCGATTTCCAGACCGACAAGGGCTATCAGATCCCCGGCCCGGGCCAGGCCAATCTCTCAATGTCCACGGCCCAGCTCGCCGAGCGCTACGGCGCGGTCTCGATGACGCTGGAAATGCCGTTCAAGGACAATGAAGAGCTGCCGGATCCGGTCTACGGCTGGTCGACCGACCGCTGCCGCCTGCTCGCCCGCGCCAGCCTCGACGCGCTTCACGCGATCATCGGCCGACTCGCCGCATATCGCCAAGGCGCGGCTTGAGAGCCCCCCTTTCCGTTCGCCCTGAGCCTGTCGAAGGGCCTTCCTTCTTCCCTTGCGGCTGAAAAGAAGGAAAGGGCTTCGACAGGCTCAGCCCGAACGGATGTCGGATGAGCGTCGGGAGGTTCGTTGAATGCCCCAGCTCGTCCTGATCCGCCACGGCCAGTCGGCCTGGAACCTCGAGAATCGCTTCACCGGCTGGTGGGACGTCGGGCTGACGGCGCGGGGCGAGGAGGAGGCGAAGCAGGCGGGCGAATTGCTCGCCCATAAGGGGTTTGATTTCGACCTTGCCTTCACCTCGCTGCAGACCCGCGCGATCAAGACTTTGCACGTCGTGCTCGAGGCGATGGGGCGGCTGTGGATCCCGGAGGAGAAGCATTGGCGGTTGAACGAGCGCCATTATGGCGGCCTCACCGGGCTCGACAAGGCCGAGACCGCGGCGCGCCACGGCGACGAGCAGGTCAGGATCTGGCGGCGCTCGTTCGACATCCCGCCGCCGGCGATGGAGCCGGGCGGCGAATTCGACCTCACCAACGACCGCCGCTATGCCGGCGTCACCATTCCTACCCATGAGAGCCTCAAGGACACGATCGAGCGGGTCCTGCCTTATTGGCAGGAGCGGATCGCGCCGGCGCTGAAGGACGGCCGGCGGGTGGTCATCTCCGCCCACGGCAATTCGCTGCGCGCTTTGGTCAAGCATCTCTCCGGCATCGCCGACGACGAGATCGTCGCGCTGGAGATTCCGACCGGCCAGCCGATCGTCTACGATCTCGACGGGAAATTGCAGGCGATCGAGCGTTATTATCTGCGGGATCGCTGAGCATCCCGTCATCCCGGCGAAGGCCGGGATCTCGGGACAAGAAGTCTCAGACCCTCTCCACCAGACCCCTGCCTTCGCCGGGGTGACGGCCTGTTGGGGCCGTCAGAATTCCTTGACGCGCTCGCGGTTGCGGGCGGCGCGGCGGAGCACTTCCTCGACCGTGTCGCCGGGCAGGATGGTGGCGACGCTGACCGTCGCTTCGAGCTTGACGTTGGTGTGGCCGAGATCGAGCGGATGGGCGGCGACGCAGCGCGCGATCCGCTCGGCGGTGTCGAGCGCCGAATCGGCGTCGAGATGGTCGAGCAGCAGCGAGAAGGCGCCGCCGCCGTTGCGCGCGGCCACGTCGCTGGCGCGGATCAGATTCTTGAGCAGGCGGGCGACGTGGCGCAAGGCGGCGTCTCCGGCGACTCGGCCATAGCCTTCGTTGACCGCTTTCAATTCGCTGAGATCGACCGAGATCAGGGCCGCGGGCGTGCCGTGGCGCGCGGCCTGGCTCAGCACGCGCTCGAGCTCGTTCCTGAACTGGCGCGGATCGAGCAGAGCGGTGAGCGGGTCGCGGCCGACATTCTCGTCGAGGTCGCCGAGGCGGGCGCGGGCGTCGGCCAGCGCGGCGCGGAGCAAGGCATTTTCGTCGCTGAGCCGCGAGAGCGCCTCGCGCGCTTCCAGCGCCAGCCCCTCGGGGGGGCGGTCCGCAATCTCCGAGCTGATCTTCCGGCGTCCCATGCCCGCACCATATCCCGCGAAGGTTAACGCTTCTTTTAGGGCGCGCCGCGACCGGTACGGCTCGTCGCCCCGGACTTGATCCTGACGACGGATGGGGTGGAACGGCGGCTAAGATTGCTCCCGCCGCCCATGCAAGCTAGGGGGTGGCGCTTCCAAGCCTTGGGGGCCGGACATGCCGGGCGAAGCGCCTCTCATCGGGATCATCATGGGCAGCCGCTCCGATTGGGAGACGATGCGCCACGCCGCCGAGACGCTCGACATGCTGGGTGTCGCCTATGAGAAAAAAATCGTCTCCGCCCATCGCACGCCCGAGCGGCTCTACGCTTATGCCCGCGCCGCCGCCGGGCGCGGCCTCAAGGTCATCGTCGCCGGCGCCGGCGGCGCCGCCCATCTGCCGGGCATGGCGGCCTCGATGACCCATTTGCCGGTGCTCGGCGTGCCGGTCGAGACCAAGGCGCTTGCCGGGCTCGATTCGCTGCTCTCGATCGTCCAGATGCCCGCCGGCGTTCCGGTCGGCACGCTGGCGATCGGCAAGGCCGGCGCGATCAATGCCGGGCTGCTGTCGGCCGCGATCCTCGCCACGTCCGACGGCGCGCTGGCGGCGCGGCTCGCCGCCTGGCGGCAAAGCCAGACCGACGGCGTCGCCGAAGCGCCCGAATGATCGTCCCGCCCGGCGCCACGATCGGGATCATCGGCGGCGGCCAATTGGGGCGGATGCTGGCTTTGGCCGCGGCCCAATTGGGCTATCGCTGCCACGTTTACGCGCCCGACGAGACCGGCCCCGCCGCTCTGGTCGCCGCCCGCTTCACCCGGGGCGCGTTCGACGACGAGGCGGCGCTCGCGCGCTTCGCGGCCGAGGTCGACGTCGTCACCTACGAATTCGAGAATATTCCCACGAAACCGCTCGCTGCGATCGCCGCGCGCGTGCCGCTGCATCCGCCGATCGCGGCGCTGGAGACCGCGCAGGACCGACTCGCCGAAAAGGCCTTCATCCAGGATCTGGGTGGGCGGCCCGTGCCTTACGCCCGGGTCGACGACCGGGCCGGGCTCGACGCCGCCATCGTCCAAATCGGGGCGCCGGCGATCCTCAAGACGCGGCGCTTCGGCTATGACGGCAAGGGCCAGGCGCGGCTCGACGGCGCGGCCGACGCCGATGCCGCCTGGGAAGCCCTGCGCGGCGCGCCCTCGGTCCTGGAAGGCTTCGTCGCCTTCGACGCCGAATTCTCGATCCTGCTCTGCCGCGGCGCCGACGGCGAGATCGTCACCTGGGACGCGCCGCTCAACCGGCACGAGGGCGGCATCCTGGTGACCTCCGACGTCCCGGCCGGCCCCGCGCTCGCCCCGGCCATCGCCGAGGCCGAGGCGCTCGCCCGCCGCGCCGCCGACGCGCTCGGCCATGTCGGCATGCTGACCATGGAATTCTTCGCACTGGACGGCGGGGCGGTGTTCAACGAAATGGCGCCGCGCGTCCACAATAGCGGCCACTGGACGATCGAAGGCGCCCTGACCTCGCAATTCGAGAATCACGTCCGCGCGATCTGCGGCCTGCCGCTGGGCGCCACCGGGCGCGTCGTGCCGGGGGTCGCGATGCGCAATCTGGTCGGCGACGAGGTCGAGGCCTGGCGCGACATCCTCGCCGACCCGCGCGCCCATCTCCACCTCTACGGCAAGGACTCAGCCCGTCCCGGCCGCAAGATGGGGCATGTCACGCGACTGCTTGGGGACAGTTACGAGTAACTGTCCCCGGGTTCAGCTCATTGCGCGGGCCGGGCAGCCGGGGCCGGCGGCGCGCCGGGGAGCGTCATCACCTCGATCGGCATGTTGAGCCGCTCGAGCTGCGGGCGCACCTGGGCGGCGTCGCCGACCACCACCCAGACGAAATTGGCGGGATCGATGTAGCGCCGCGCGGCCTGATCGAGCGTCGCCGCGTTCATCGCGCGATAGCGGTCGGCGATCCTCATCTGGTAATCGTCGGGCCGCTGCAGCAGCGCGTTCGAGCGGAGCGCGCCGAGGACCGCGCCCGACGTCTCGAACTGGCCGGGCAGCTGGCGGGTGTTGCCGAGGACGATGCGGTTCATCTCCTCGGCGGTGACGCCGCCGGTGCCGGTCAGGAAGCCGCGGATCATCTCGATCGCGGCGGCGATCGATTCGCCGGTCCGGTTGGCCTGGACCGGCGCCTGGACGATATAGGGCACCTGATGCTCGAGCATATTGGGGCTGCCGCGGGCCCCGTAGGACCAGCCGCGCCGCTCGCGCAGCTCCATGTTGATCCGCGACAGGAAGCTTCCGCCCAGCGCTTCGTTGGCCGCGCTGAGGTTGAGCAGGTCCTGAATGCCGTCGGCCGGGATGATCTCGCCGGCGAGGATGAACGATTGCGGCGATTGCGGCCGGTCGATCAGCACGATCCGCGGCCGCGGCGTCGGTATAATGGTGTTGAACGCCTTGGTCCCGCGCGGCACGGCGGGCGCCCGCCAATCGCCGAAGCGCGCCTCGAGCATCGGCACCAGCTGCGCGAGCGGCGTGTCGCTGACGACGAAGATCGCCGCATTGTCCGGGCGGATCCAGCTCTGGTGGAAGCGGACCAATTCGTCGCGGGTCAGCGACCCGACGACCGCGGGGTCGCCCGTGCCGCTGAACGGCTTACCGTAAGGGTGGTTCGGCCCGTAGAGCAGCCCCGGCAGCGCGCGGAAGGCCATGCCCGCCGGCTGCGTCATCTCGCTGGCGATGCCGGCGAGCTGCTGCTGGCGGATGCGCTCGACCTCGCCTGGGTCGAAGGCGGGGTTGCGGACGACGTCGGCGAGCAGATCGAGCGAATCGCCCAGAGCCGGCGTCATCGCGGTCAGCGAGACCGTGGTCCGGTCGAGGCTGGCGCCGGTGCCGATGGTGGCGCCGATCCGCTCCTGCGCTTCGGCGAGCTGCACCGAATTGAGGCTGGTCGTGCCTTCCTCGAGCATGTTCAAGGTCATCGCCTGGGTGCCGAGCCGGTCGCCCGGATCGGCGGCGATGCCGGCGTTGAACTCGACGGTGACCCGGGTGACCGGAACCGCGGTTCGGCGGGCGTAGATCACCGGGATGCCGTTCGACAGGCGGGCGCGCTCGGTGCGCGGGAAATCGAGCGCGGCGGTGCCGGTGACTCCGGGCATCGGCTCGCGCGGGCGCCGCACGGCGTCGGGGCCGCTGGTTGGCGTGCCGCAAAGGCTGGGATCGCACTGGCCGGCGACGGCCGAGGGCGCGAGCGGCTGGTCGCCCGGCCGGGGCGGCGTGTAATAGCGCGGCCGCTGGCTCGGCACGGAGGGCGCGGCGCCCCCGCCTTGGGCCGCCGCGCGGTTGCCGGAGACTCCCGGCGCTTCCTCATAGGCCTCGCGCTCGCCCGGATCGACGCGGAGCGCGAGCACCGGCCGGCTGAGCCAGCGCTGCATGGTCGCGCGGACCTGCGCCGGCGTGGTGGCGGCGAGCTGGCGCAGCCTGGTGCGGTAGAAAGCGGGATCGTTGGCGTAGAGCATGCCCTCGGCGAGCGCGACGGCCTTGCCGCCGAAGCCGCCGACCTGCTCCAGGCCCTGGACCCGGCCGGAGAGCGCGCGCATCACCGCGCGGCGCACCTCGTCGGCGGTCGGGCCGGTGCGGACGAAATCGGCGATCACCGAGTCGAGCCGGCGCGACACCGCGTCGGCGTCCTGGCCCGGCTTCACGTCGACCTGGATCTCGAACATGCTGACCCGCTGGAAGGGCTGGACGAAGGTGGAGACGCGCACCGCGGTCTGGTCGCCGCGGACGAAGGCGTTGTCGAGCCGCGAGCTGGCGAGGCCGCCGAGGATCGCCGCGCCGACCTGGAGCGGAACCTGGTCCGGCGCGGTGAGGCCGGGGACGGTCCACATGCGGTAGAGCCGGGTGTTGGCGACGCGGTCGTGCATCTGCCGGTCGACGCGGGCGGGGAGCGTCGGCACCGAGGCGGCGGCCGGCGTGTTCACCGGCCCGCGCGGAATGTCGCCGAAATAGCGCTGCACCAGCGGCCGCGCCTCGGCGAGGTTGATGTCGCCGGCGAGGACGAGGACGGCGTTGTTCGGCCCATATTTGCTTCGGAACCAGTCGCGCACCGTATCGAGCGAGGCGGCGCTGAGGTCCGCCATCGAGCCGATCGTCGAATGGTGATAGGGGTGGCCGGCGGGGAACAGGCCCTCCAATTGGGCATATTCGACCATGCCGTAGGGCTCGTTGTCGCCCTGCCGCTTCTCGTTCTGGACGACGCCGATCTGGTTGGTCAGATTCTCCTGGGTGATCGCGCCGAGCAGATGGCCCATCCGGTCGCTCTCGAGATAGAGCGCGCGATCGAGCGCGTTGCGCGGCACGGTCTGGAAATAATTGGTGCGGTCGAACCAGGTGGTGCCGTTGAAGTCGGTCGCGCCGATCTCGCGCAAGGGGGCGAAATAATCGCCGGGCGCATTTTCGGAGCCGTTGAACATGAGGTGCTCGAACAGGTGGGCGAAGCCGGTGCGGCCCGCCGGCTCGTCCTTGGAGCCGACATTGTACCAGACGCTGACCGCGACCACCGGCGCCTTGCGGTCCTCATGGACGACGACGCGCAGGCCGTTGGCGAGCGTGAAGGTCTGGAACGGGATGTCGACCCGGCTGACCAGCTGCCGGACCGGATCGGCGGCGGCGGCGCGGCGGCCCTGATCGGCGGCGGTCGCGGTCGCGGCGGTGGCGGCCGATGCGGCCAGCGACAAGCCGGCGGCGAACGCGAAGGCGGTAAGCAATTTGCGCATGTGATTCCCCATGTCGTGCAGGCGGCGGACACTACAGCGGTGTACGGCCAACGCAATACGCTTCGGCGAGGATTTTCGCCGCGCGGATTGGCTTTTCACGGCGGCCATTGCGCGGCGATGCCGCGCCCCTACATCCGGAAAGGTCAAAACAGAGCGAGACGCCATGAATCTCGAGAAATTCACCGACCGCGCCCGCGGATTCCTGCAATCGGCGCAGACCGTCGCGTCGCGGATGAACCACCAGCGAATCTCGCCCGTCCATCTGCTCAAGGCCTTGCTCGAGGACGAGCAGGGCATGGCCGCGGGGCTGATCGCGCGCGCCGGCGGCAGCGCCGAGGCGGCGCGGCGCGAGACCGACGAGGCGCTGGCCAAGGTGCCGGCGGTCTCCGGCAGCGGCGCCAGCGCGGCGCCGGCGCTCGACGGAGAGATCATCCGCCTGCTCGATTCCGCCGAGCAGATCGCGCAGAAGGCCGGCGACAGCTACGTCGCGGTCGAGCGCATCCTGCTCGCGCTCAACATGTCGAAGACCGACGCCGGCAAGGCGCTGACCGACGCCGGATTGAAGCCAGAGGCGCTGAACGCCGCGATCAACGAATTGCGCGGCGGCCGCACCGCCGACACCCAAAGCGCCGAGGACCGCTACGACGCGCTCAAGAAGTTCGCGCGGGACCTCACCCAGGCCGCGCGTGACGGCAAGCTCGATCCCGTCATCGGCCGCGACGAGGAGATCCGCCGCACCGTCCAGATCCTCGCCCGCCGCACCAAGAACAATCCGGTGCTGATCGGCGATCCCGGCGTCGGCAAGACCGCGATCGCCGAGGGGCTGGCGCTGAGGATCGCCAATGGCGACGTGCCCGATTCCTTGAAGGACCGGCGGCTGATGGCGCTCGACATGGGCTCGCTCATCGCCGGCGCCAAATATCGCGGCGAGTTCGAGGAACGGCTGAAGGGCGTGCTCGACGAGGTCAAGGGCGCCGAGGGCGAGGTCATCCTGTTCATCGACGAGATGCACACGCTCGTCGGCGCCGGCGCAAGCGAGGGCTCGATGGACGCGTCGAACCTCTTGAAACCCGCGCTCGCCCGCGGCGAGCTTCACTGCATCGGCGCGACCACGCTCGACGAATATCGCAAGCATGTCGAGAAGGACCCGGCCCTGCAGCGGCGCTTCCAGCCGGTGTTCATCGGCGAGCCGACGGTCGAGGACACGATCTCGATCCTCAGAGGGCTCAAGGAGAAATACGAGCTGCACCATGGCGTGCGCATCACCGACGCCGCCCTGGTCGCAGCCGCGACGCTCTCCAACCGCTACATCACCGACCGCTTCCTGCCCGACAAGGCGATCGACCTGATGGACGAGGCGGCGAGCCGGATCCGCATGGAAGTCGAGAGCAAGCCCGAGGAAATCGAGACGCTCGACCGGCGGATCATCCAGCTCAAGATCGAGCGCGAGGCGCTGAAGAAGGAAAAGGACGCGGCCTCCAAGGAGCGGCTGGCGACGATCGAGGGCGAGCTTGCGAATTTGGAGCAGCAATCGGCCGAGCTGACCCAGCGCTGGCAGGCGGAGAAGGACAAGATCGCCGGCGAGGCGGTGATCAAGACGCAGCTCGACGCCGCCCGGTTGGAGCTCGACCAGGCGCAGCGCTCGGGCGACCTCGCCAAGGCCGGCGAGCTCCAATATGGCCGCATCCCCGCGCTCGAAAAGCAGCTCGCCGAGGCGGCCGTCGTCAGCGGCAGCGCGATGCTGCGCGAAGAGGTCACCGCCGAGGACATCGCCGCCGTGGTCGCGCGCTGGACCGGCATTCCGATGGAGCGGATGCTGGAGGGCGAGCGCGCCAAATTGCTTGCGATGGAAGAGGAGATCGGCAAGCGCGTGATCGGCCAGCAGGAGGCCGTGCAGGCGGTCAGCCGCGCCATCCGCCGCGCCCGCGCCGGCCTGCAGGACCCGAACCGGCCGATGGGCAGCTTCCTGTTCCTCGGCCCCACCGGCGTCGGCAAGACCGAATTGACCAAGGCGCTGGCCGAATTCCTGTTCGACGACAGCCACGCCCTGGTCCGCATCGACATGTCCGAATTCATGGAGAAGCACTCGGTCGCCCGGCTGATCGGCGCCCCGCCCGGCTATGTCGGCTATGAGGAAGGCGGCGTGCTCACCGAGGCGGTTCGGCGCCGGCCCTATCAGGTGGTGCTGTTCGACGAGGTCGAGAAGGCGCATGCCGACGTCTTCAACATCCTCCTCCAGGTGCTCGACGACGGCCGGCTCACCGACGGCCAGGGCCGCACCGTCGATTTCACCAACACGATCATCATCCTGACCTCGAACCTCGGCAGCCAGTACCTCACCGGCCTCGCCGACGGCGCGAAGGTCGAGGAGGTCGAGCCGCAGGTGATGGAGGTGGTCCGCGCCCATTTCCGGCCGGAATTCCTCAACCGACTCGACGAGATCATCCTGTTCCACCGCCTCAGCCAGGAGCATATGGGCCCGATCGTCGACATCCAGGTCGCCCACGTCCAGGGGCTGCTGAAGGACCGCAAGATCGCGCTCGCGCTCAGCGACGGCGCCCGTTTCTGGCTCGGCCGGGTCGGCTACGATCCGGTCTACGGCGCCCGCCCGCTGAAGCGCGCCGTCCAGAAATACCTCCAGGACCCGCTCGCCGACGCCATCTTGCGCGGCGAGATACTGGACGGCCAGACCGTCACGGTCGACGAAGGCGACGGCGCGCTGAAGCTCGCGGTGGGCTAGAAAGCGCGCGGCAGGGAAGACAAACTGGAGTCATCCCTCACCCCACGGGCGTACGCCGCCCGTCACCCCACCGGCGTCGCGACGTCGAACGCCACGGTCAGCCGCTCGCCGCGCTCGAACGGCAAGGTCCCGTGCCACATCGTCGAGGGAAACAGGACCAGGCGGCCGGGCCTGGGCTCGATGCGGGCGAGCGGGGGCAGGCCCAGATCGAGATCGCCGACCTCGCCGAGCGTGAGCCAGCCCGAATCGGGCGGGCCGCCCTCCGGCGCTTCGGGCAGCGCGACATAAAGCGCGCTGCTCAGCCAGCCGCCCGGGTGAACATGATTGGCATGCCGGCCGCCCCCCGCGAGCCGGACCGACCAGGCGCTGGCGAAGCGGATCGGCGACCGCGCCGGCGCGAGCATCGGATGGCCGGGGTCGCGCGGCGGCAGGCGCGCGACATGCGCCTCGACCGCCTCGACGACGGCCCGGCGCAGCCCCCGGATTTCCGGTTCGACCCGCTTGAACAGATGACCCTCGGTCTGGGTGCCGCCGCGCACCGATTGGTGCAATGGCTGGTGGGTCGTGCGATGCAAGGCGCGGAGCCGGTCCGCCAGCGCGTCGAGCGCCGGCAGCCTGTCGGCGAGGTCGTAGATTCCAACGAAGCTGGGATCGCCCTCGAGCCAGTCCCAGCGCGGGTCGCCGGTCAGCCGCCAGGCGGCGGAGAGATAGGACCACAGCATCGGGTAAGGCGCGCGCCGGAGTGCATGCTCGGCAAGCTTGCTTGCTTGTTCGGGACGGCCGGTCCGGAGCAGATGCCGAAGATAAGGCACGGCCAGCGTCATGTCGTCGCGCGGGCGAAGCGCTTCGAACAGGCGGTCGGCGGTCTCGGCCTCGCCCAGCTCCGCCGTGGCGACGGCCTCGGCCGCGTCGAACTCCCGGTGCGCGCCCGCCCCCGCCCGCGCCCGCGCGACCAAAGCAAGCGTGTCCTGGTAGCGCTCGGACTGGTAAAGAAGCTCGAGATAGGCGCGCCACAAAGGGGCCGTGGCCGGGGCGGCGGCCAGCGCCCGCTCGAAGCTCGCGGTCGAGGCCTCGCCCTGGCCCCGCGACGCGCGCAACCGGGCAAGGCTCATATGGCCGTTCAGCCAACCCGGATCGCGGCCGAGTCGGTCCTCGAGCAGCGCGGCGGCGCGCTCGGTCGCGCCCTCGACGAGATGGCTTTCGGCGAGGCCGAGCAGGGGGGCTTCGTCGCCCGGCGCGAGCGCGAGCGCCCGTTCGAACGAATCGACCGCCGGCAGGCCGGCCTCGATCGTGGCGCAAGCGAGGCTGTGCGCGATGA
Source organism: Sphingomonadales bacterium (assembly GCA_034668505.1). Lineage (GTDB taxonomy): Bacteria > Pseudomonadota > Alphaproteobacteria > Sphingomonadales > Sphingomonadaceae > Allosphingosinicella. The sequence continues at coordinate 134,288 of JAXDPD010000090.1, read as the reverse complement.
ATGCGTCGGCGGGCGCCAGCGCCGCGGCAGTCGACAACGCCTCGACCGCCGGCGCCAGATCTTCGGCGGTGCGGTGGAGCAGGCCCTTGAGCTGCCACAGCCTGGCATCGTCCGGATGCGCGCGGACGGCCGCGGCCAGCAGGGGCAGCGCTTCCTCGGCGAGATTGGCCCGAAGCGCCGCGATTCCCGCCTGGAGAACCTCGCCGGCATCGCCGGCGCGGGCCTGGCCGATCGCGCGCCGCGCCTGATCGGTCACGGGCGATCCGGTTCGGCGGGCGGGGCGACGTCGAAGGCGATCGTCAGCCGCTCGCCGGCCTCGAACGGCATCGTCGCGTGCCACATCGTCGCTGGAAAGAGGACGAGCCGCCCCGGTTTCGGCTCGATCGTCCGCGTCGGCGCGAGATCGAGGCCGAGGTCGGCAGGCGGCTGGCCGAGAGCGAGCCAGCCGGCCGGCGGCGGCCCGGCCTCATTTTCGTCCGGCAGCGCGACGTAGAAGGCCGAGCTCAGCCAGCCCTCGGGATGGACATGAGCGACATGATGGCCGCTCCCCGAGAGCCGCACCGTCCATGAGCCTGAGAGACGCGGCGGCGTGTCGCGGCGGTGGCGGAGCACGGGGTGAGAATCATCGACCGGCGGAAGCTGCGCGATATAGCGCGCGACCGCGGCCATGATCGCCTCACGCGCTCGCACGATCACCGGATCGGCCCGGGCGAGCGGCCCTTCCGCCTGCGTGCCGCCGCGCACCGACTGGTCGAGCGGCTGGCCCGCGCCTCCGTGCATCGCCCGCAACAGGTCCGCGAGCGGCGCCAGCGGACCGGCCTCGTCGCCGAGGTCGTGGACTCCGACCAGTCTCTCGTCGCCCTCCAGCCATTGCCAGCGCGGATCGCCGATCAGCCGCCACGCCGTCGCCAGATAGGGGACGAAATGACCGCCCGCGTCCGTTGCTTGCCATTGCTCCGCGAGCGCGGCGGCTTCGTCATTGCGGGCGGCGCGGAGCAGGTGGCGAATCCGATAGAGGGCGACGGCAGGGTCCGGGCTCGCGGCCAGCTTCTCGAAGCGCGGCGCCGACGCGGTGAGATTGCCGAGGTCGTCATAGGCGACGGCCTCGGCGAGATCGAACAGCGGATGCGCGCCGGCCGCCGCCCGCCCGCGTCCCGCCGCCTCGAGGATCGCCTCGTGCCGCCCGCCATACATCAGGCTGGCGAGATACTGGCGCCACAGCGCCGTGTCGCGCGGTGCGACGGCGAGGCCATCCTCGAACGAGCGGGCGAACGTATCGCGATCCCCCGCCGCCCAGCGCCGCCGGGCCAGCTCGATATGGCCCTCGGCCCAGGACGGATTGCCGGCGAGCTCCCTCTCCAGCGCCTCCGCCGGCGAAAGCGGCGGCTCGAGCGGCGGATAGCCCAGCCGTTCGGCCCAGGGCGCGAGGATTGGCAGGACCGGCGCCATCTGCGCCCAATAGCGCTCCCAGCGGCCGGCGGCGCGCTTGTAGATAGGCTCGGTGACCTGCGCATAGCTGGCGGTGCGGACATGGCCGCGCGTCGTCGCCGCGGCGCGATTGTCGAGCACCGCCTCGTCCCAGGGCAGGCCGAGAAATTCGAGCAGGGCGCGCATCTCGCCGTCGAGATCCTCGACCATGCGCTCGTAGCGGACGCGGTGGACCTTGAGCGGCAGCAAGGCCTCGGCCCGGGTCCAGGCGTCGAACACGGTGTCGTAGGTCAGCGCCGCCTCTTTGAGGTCGGTGAAGCTGCGCATCGCATGGTTGAGGTTGAAATTGGCCATGAAGCAACTGAGCACCGCGTCGCCCGGATGGCGCTCGACGAAGATGATCCTGGCGTCGGGAAAGAGGCGGTGGACGATTCCCATCCGCGCCATGTGCAGCGGATGCTTGTCGACCACGATCTGGCCGGGCGCCGGCGGCGACAGCGTGTCGAGCACCTCGAAATAATGCGCGCGCAGCCGCGCCACCTCGGCCGCGCTCCACTGGCCCGGATCGGTGTCGCCGGCGATTGACGCCTCGACCTCGCGCAGCACCGGCAATTCCTCGAGCACGTGCAAGGCCGGCATGTTCATCAGCAAGGTGTCGAGCAGGGTCGTGCCCGAGCGCGGGAAGCCGACGATGAAGACCGGCGCCGGCGGCACCGGCGCGGCCGCGGCCCCGGTCCCAATCGCGGTCCAGGCCGCGACTCGCTCCGGCGTGAGGCGGGCGGCGTCGGCAGCGACCGTCTCGCGATAGCTCGGACCCGCGGGCGCCGGTTTGCCCGCGATCGAGGCCCGGTTCATCTCTTCGAACGCGGCAAAGGCGCGGTCGGAAGCGCCGAGCCGGTCGTGCAGCTCGGCGATCAGCTGGTTGCGCCGCACCGGATGGATGGTCTCGGGCGTCGCCAGAGCGAGCGGCAGCGCCTCGGCGAAGCGGCCCTGCCGGCGCAGCGACCAGGCGTGGATGAAGCCGAATTCGGGCCCGGCCAGGCCGCGCGCCCTGCCGTCCTCGACCAGAGCGGCAAGCTCCTCGGTCCGGTTCAGATTCTCGAGCAGCAGGCCGAGCTCCAGATGCGCGGAAAGCGAGCGCGGATCGAGCCGGATCGCCGTCCGATAGGCGCGCTCGGCCGCCTCGAAATCGCGCAATGTCGATTCGGCCAGGCCGAGCTCGGTCTGCACCCTGGCATCGTCGGGGCTGACCCGCGCCGCCTCGCGCATCACCGCGCGGCGCTCCTCGTCCCGCTGTGCCGCCCCCAGCACCTCGGACAGGTTGAAGACCATCTCGACAATGTCCGGCCTGAGCGCGATCGCCCGCTGGAAGGCGTCGGCGGCGCCGTCCGGATCGCCCATCGCGGCGCGGACGTTGCCGAGATTGTTCCAGCTCTCGAAATCCTCCGGGAATGCGGCGATCACCGCTTCATAAGCGGCGGCGGCCTCGGCGAGCCGGCCGCTCTCCTGGTGGACATAGGCCGCCAGCCGCGCCAGCCGGGGATCGGCCGGCCCGGCGGCGCAGACGGCGGCGGCCTCGTCGCGCGCGCCGCTCGCGGCCAGAGCGGTGGCGAGGTTGACGCGCATGGCGAGGTCGTCGGGGTCGAGCGCCAGAGCGCGCCGGAAATAGGGGGCCGCCGCGGCGGGCTCGCCCGATTGGGCGGCGAGCAGGCCGGCAAAGGCGAGCAGTTCCGGCGCGTCGGGCTCGCGGGCCAGGGCCGCGTCGATCGCCGCGCGGGCGCCGGGCCGGTCGCCCAGGCGCAGCCGGTCGAGCGCGGGGGCGAGGCTGGCGGGGGGCTGCTCGGTCATGGACGCTCTATTGCTCGGGCTTTATTGTTCGGGCTTGGCGATGTCGAAGGCGACCGTCAGCCGCTCGCCGGCCGCGAATGGCCGGGTACCGTGCCACATCGAGGAAGGGAAGAGGACGAGCCGGCCGGGCCTGGGCTCGATCAGCCGGACCGGCGGCAGATCGAGGCCGAGCTCGCTCGCCTCGCCGATCGAAAGCCAGCCGGCATGGCCTTCGCCGGCCATCGCCGCCTCCGGCAAGGCGACGTAGAAGGCCGAGCTGAGCCAGCCGGCGGGATGAACGTGATTGACGTGGAAGCCCTCGCCGGTCAGCCGCACCGACCAGGAGCCGGCGAAGCGGATCGGCGCGCGCCTGGCGAGCAAATTGGGGTGGCCGGGCGCGGGCGGCGGCAGCTGGGCGACATGGCGCTCGACCGTCTCGACGATGAGCGCGCGCAGCGCCTGGATTTCCGGCTCGATCCGGCTGAACAGCGGCCCGTCGGTCTGGGTGCCGCCGCGCAGCGACTGTTCGAGCGGCTGGTGCAGGGTGACATGGAGCCCGCGCAGCCGCTCGGCGAGCGCGCCGAGCGAGGGCAGGCGCTCGCCAATGTCGTAGACCCCGATCAGGCGCGGATCGCCTTCGAGCCACTGCCAGCGCGGATCGCCGGTCAGCCGCCAGGCCGCCGAGAGGTAAGGCGTGGTGAGATTGGCCGGGTCGCGGTCCCGCCAGGTCTCGGCGAAGGCGGCCGCCTCGGCCGGACGGCCCGCGCGCAGCAAATGGCGCAAATAGCGGGTGGCCATGGTGACGTGCTCGATCGGCCCGAGAGCCGCGAACGCCCGGTCGGCTTTTTCGGTCTCGCCAAGCTCGGCGACGCAGACCGCCTCGAGCGCGTCGAAGATCGGGCTCTGGCCGGCGGCCGCGCGGGCGCGGGCGATCACGGCCAGCGCCCGATCGTTGAAGCCGGCATGCATGAAGGTTTCGGCCAGCTCGCGCCAGACCGGGATCGCCAGCGGCGCGGCGGCCAGCGCCCGCTCGAAGCTCGCCGTGAAGGTCTCGCGGTCGCCGAGCAGCCAGCGCAGCCGCGCCGCCGTGGCATGGCCCTGGACCCAGCCCGGATTGGAGCCGAGCTGCGCCTCGAGCCCGGCAATCGCCTCCTCCAGCCTGCCCTCGGCGAGCTGGGCGGCGGCCTGGCCGAGCAGGACGGACGCGTCGTTGGGCGCGAGCCGGACGGCCCGCTCGAACAGGTCGAGCGCGGGCAGGCCCGCCTCGAGGCTGACGCGCGCGATGCTGTGGGCGATGAGCGGCTCATCCGGCGCCAGCGCGGCCGCTTTGGTCAGCGCCGCGACCGAGTCCGCCATTTCGTCGAGCCGGCGATGGGCAAGGCCGAGCATCTGCCACATATGCGGGTCATTGGGGTGCCGTTCGGCGCCGGCGCGGGCGAGCGGCAGCGCCTCCGCCGCGAGCCCGAGCGCCACCGCCGCCGCCGTCGCCCGGTAGACCTGGTCGGCGGAGCGGGGATCGGCGGCGGCGAGCTGGCGCCTGGCCCGGTCGGCGTCGGTCACAATCCCTCCTGGGCGTCGATCGGGTCCGTCGCAGCCATCACCGCCGCCACCGCCCTGCGCTCGGCCGCGGAGAGATCGGGATGCCAGGTGTCGACGATCAGGATGACGCGCAGGGCATCGCTCGGGTTCAGCGCCTCGTGCTCGATCGTGTCATCGAAGATCCAGGCCTCGCCCGGTCGCCAGGGCCGCGTCTCGGCGCCGACGCGGAACCAGCAGCCATCGGGCACGATCAAAGGCAAATGGCAGACCAGGCGGGTGTTGGCGACGCCATTGTGGGGCGGGATATGGGCGCCCGGCGCGAGCAGCGAGAACATCGCATTGGGCCCGCGCCTCGGAATGTCGGGCTGGCCGAGCGCCGGGAGCAAAGCCATCACCGCAGGGCAATGGCGCGCATTGGCGTCTATGGTGACGCCGTTCTGGACGAGGTGGATCGCCGTCCACGCCTTGTTGCGGTTCAACGCCGCCCATTGCCTGAGCGGCACGTCGTCGGGATATTGGATATAAGGAACGAGCTCGGCGCGCTCCGTCGCCATCACCCGATGGAAGTCGTCGGTGATCGCCGCCGTCGCCGCCTCGAGCGCCGCCAGCCAGGCAAACAAGGCGCGGTCGTGAAACTCGCGCTCGGCGAGGCCCGGATAATGGAAATGGGTCGGCTCGGAATGATAGGGGCGGGTGCGCCGCAATATGTTGCTGCGGAAGCGGGCGAGCCGGCTCTCCTCGGCCTCCGACAGGCCGGCGCCGGCGGCGGCCTCGGCGAGGCGGGCGGCGGCGGCCGCGACATGCGCTTCGTTGGCGGCGCGGGCATGGGCGGCCATCGCCTCGAGATGGGGCGGGATTTCCGCCGGCGCCTGGGCGAGCGCATAGCCGTAGGTCTCGCCCGCCTCGTTCCCCCGGCCAAGCTTCTCCAGCAGGTTCGCCTTGAGCAGCAGCGGCACGAAGCCGAGCGGATCGACGCGGAGCGCCCCGCTGACCGCGGCAAGCGCCTCCGGCAGATCGCCCTGGGCCCGGCACATGGCGGCAAGCTTGAGCCAGGTTTCGCCGCGGCCGGGATCGGCGGCGGTCGCCCGTTCGAGCAGGGCGCGCGCGCCCGTCGCGTCGCCGCGCCCGGCGGCGTGGTCCGCTTCGGCCTCGAGGGCCGCGGCGCCTGCGTCCTGATCCAGCTGTCCGTCCATCGATGCATTTCTAGCGCGTCGGCCGCACAAAAGAAAACGGCGGGCCGCGAGGCCCGCCGTCAGTCTTGGTTCGATCCGCCCTATCAGAAGTCGAGCGTCACGCCGGCGAAGATATACCGGCCCATGGCGTCGTAGACGTTCGGGAAGGTGTTGCCCGAGCAGACCGTGCCGGGGCAGGCGTTGATCACCGTGCTGGTGCCGTTCGCGCCGATGATCGGCGGCTCGCGGTCCAGGATGTTGTTCACGCCCAGACGGAAATTGTAATGGTCGCCGAGCCGCGCGGTGAGCGTCAGGTCGAAATAGCTCTGCGACGGAATGGTTTCGTTGAAGGGCGCGAACGCCTGGTTGAGCGTCGAGCTCGGATTCTTGTTCTCGACGTCGACCGCGCTGAAGTAGCGCCACTGCGCCGACAGGCCGATGCCGCTCGGATGGGTGTAGGTGACACGGAATTTGTGCCGCCATTCGGGGCTCGGAACGCCGCAGGTCGGGCCGTAATAGCCGGCGCAATCATAGGTTTCCGAAATCCCGTTATCGATGGTCAGCTCGTCCAGCCAGGTGCCGACCAGGCTGAAGCTGAGGCCGCCAATTCCGCCGAGCTCCATCGAATAGCTGGCGCCGACGTCGATGCCGCTGGTGGTGAACGAACCGATATTCGTCACCTTGTCGACCACGTAACCGTCGGAGGTCCGCCACAGCGACCCGGAGGAATCGCGATGAACGAGGCCGCAAAGCGCCGCATTGGTCGGCTGAGCGACGCAGGTGGCGAGAATGGCGTCCTGGCCGAAGTTCTGGATCGCGTCCCGCACCTCGATGTCGAAATAATCGACGGTGATCGCCAGCCGCGGGATGAAGCTCGGCTGGAGCACGACACCGATAGTGACCGAGTCGGCGATTTCCGGATTCAGCGTCGGCACGCCGCCGATCAGGCCGTTATATTGGCCCGCCGGGTTGCCGGCGATGGTGCCGTATTGGGCGGCGCTGACGCCCATCGCCTGACAGGCGGCGAGCGGAGCGGACGGCGCGGCGCCCGCGCAGGGATCGCCATTGCCGTTGAGCACGACGCGCTGCGGCGCGAACAGCTCCTGGATGTTCGGCGCGCGGACCGCCCGGTTATACGCAGCCCGGAAGCGGATATCGCGGATGATCGAAAGATCGACGCCGACCTTGTAGGTGTCGGTACTGACGCCGCGGCCGCCAATGTCATAGTCCGAATAGCGATAGCCGGCTTCGAGCGACAAATTGTAGATGAAGCCGTCTTCGATGATCGGGACGCGGACCTCGGCGAACACTTCGCGGACGTCGAAGCTGCCGTTGGTCGCCAATGTCGGCGCGCCCTGGCCGGCGAGATCGCTCGACGGCAGCAGCGAGAAGGCCGCGTCGGTGAGCAGCTCGAGGCTCTCCTTGCGGTATTCGACGCCGACGGCGACGCCGACGCCGGATTCGGCCCAAGGGAATTTCATGCCCCAGGAGCTGAGATCGCCGGTCAGCGAGGCGCTGGCGACGGTCTGCTGGTTGGTGCCGCGCTGGAAGCCCGGAGTCTGCAGATAGTTGAGCACCGGCGACCCGGGGGTGAGCTGGCCCGTCGCGAAGATGTCGTACGGGATACAGGACAGGTCGGTGCCATTGAGGACCGAGCGGCAGATCGGATCGACGCCCGGCGTGCGGGGATCGTCGACGATGTCGATCGCGCGGGTCAGGCGGGTCACCGAGAAGTCGTTGGTATAGGTCTCGGCGAAATTGGTCTGCGCGAACTGATAGTACATGTCGTACGACCAGGCCGGGCTGAGCTCGCCGCGCATGCCGGCGACGATGCGATAGTTGGTGTGCTGCAGATCGTCCCTGCGGCCGCCGCCTTCCACGTTACGGCGCAGGATCTGCGCGAAGCCGCGGGTATAGGGCAGGCCCGTCGTCGGGTCGAAGAAGACCTGCGGCGCGCCCGGCGACTGCGAGGCCACCAGCGGATAGCCGGTGACCGTGGTTGAGGTCACCAGATTCTCGGCGTCGCAGAGAAGCGAACGCTGTTGCGCGGAGAGCAGCGGGTTGCCGACGCCCGGCGCGTTGACCGTCGGGGCGCCAGGGGCGCCGCAATTGATCGACAAGGTGTTGCCGAAATCGCCCGACGGGGCGATCTGGGCGACCGTGCGATCGTCCATGAACATCACTTCGAGATAGGGCTGCAGCGCCGGGCTGATCTCGTAATTGGCGAAGGCGCCGAACGTGTAGCGCTCGTCGGGCCGCTGGTAATAGTTGGTCGGCGCGAAATTGTACGGCGTGAAGCCCGGGATCAAGGTCCGGTTCGGTCCGACTTGGAAGAAGGTCGAGGTGCCACCGTCGAACAGGATGACCGTACCGTTCGCCGAGGTCGCCGAGCCGCCGCACGTGATCAGCGGGGACGGGGAGGCAGGAACCGCGGTCGGCCGCGCCTGGCTGGCGCAGGCGCTGTAGTCGCGCCGGCCCTGGGTGACCGCGTTCAGCCTGCGATAGCCGGCATAAGCGACGACATGGCCGCGGCCGTCGTCGAACGCGGCGCCGACCGCGAGGCTGAGGTCGTAGGTGCCGCCGTCGGCGACGCTGCCCGTCGGATAGCCGAAGCCGCGCAGATCGAGCGCCGCCTGGATGCCCGTGTCGGACCGGTTGTTGTGCTGGTAGAAGCTGTATTGCGCGTCGAGGCGGACGCCGGTGAAGTTCGTGTCCATGACGAAGTTGACGACGCCGGCGACGGCGTCGGCGCCGTAGACCGAGGAGGCGCCGCCCGTCAGCACGTCGATGCGGCTGACGATCGTCGAGGGGATGACGTTGATGTCGGGATTGGGAACCGACGGATCGCCCGGGACGAGCCGGCGGCCGTTGATGAGGACGAGGGTGCGATCCGGGCCGAGGCCGCGCAGATCGACGGTCGCGGTGCCGCTGGCGCCGTTGGCGAGGTTGCCGCCCTGGCCGGCGAAGCTCTGCGGCAGCGAGTTGATCAGATCCTCGGTGCGGGTCGTGCCCGAAAGCCGGATCTCCTCGCTGTTGACGACCGTGACGGGGCTGACCGCGGTGAGGTTTCTGGGGATGCGCGTGCCGGTGACGGTGACGTCGTTTTCGTCCTCCTGGGCCTGAGCGGCTTCCGCCGGACCCGCCTGGGGCTGGTCGTCCTGCGCGAAGGCTGGCGTGGCAATGCTCGCCGCGCCACAAATGATCGTGGTCGCCAGCAACTTGCTCAGATACGGATTGTTCCTCATGTCGGTCCCCTTAACTCGGCAAAGCCGCGATTCTTGCGCCGGGACATATCCAGCGAAGCAGACCCTTCTTTACGAGATGAAATCAAAGCGACGCAATTCCCCTGCCCCTTGCAATCGGGCATTTCTCCTGCACGTGACAAAATTGCCACATGGCCCCGGACGGCGGCGGAGGCTTGCGCAATGGCCCTGCCGCCCGCAATATCGCGGCCTCGCATCCGAGTAAGGGACAGCACATGACTCGCCGCCACTATATGTTCGCCGTCTTGCTCGCCGCCGCGCCGGTCGCCGCCCTGGCGCAACGCCAGGGCGCGGCGCCGCCGCCGCGGCCCGAGGCGTTCGAGGCGCTGGTCCGCTGCCGGTCGATCGCCGAGCCGGAGGCGCGCCTGCAATGTTTCGACGCCGCCGCCGCCGCCCTGCAGACGGCGCAGGAGCGGCGCGAGGTCGTGGTGATCGATCGCCAGCAGGTCCGCGAAGGCCGGCGGCGGCTGTTCGGCCTGACGCTGCCGCGCATCCCCATCTTCGGCGGCGGCGACGACGATAACGATGAAGACGAGGCGGATCGGGTCCGCACGGTGGAAGGCGTCGTCGCCTCCGCGTCGCAGGACAGTCTGGGCCATTGGATGGTGGTGCTGCAGGACGGCGCGGCCTGGATCCAGGTCGACAATAACCGGCTGGCGCTGCGGCCGCGCCCGGGCCAGCGCATCGTGATCAACCGCGCCGCCTTGGGCAGCTTCATGATGCGGGTCAACAACCAGCCCGCCATCCGCGTCCGCCGCACGCGCTAGGCTCAGGGCGTCCCGCCCGCCAGGGCCTGCGGATCGAGCCGGGCGCCGTTCCACATGATCGTCCAGTGGAGGTGCGGCCCGGTGGCGCGGCCGGTCGCGCCGACGCGGCCAACCTCCTGGCCCTGGCGGACCCGGTCGCCGACGCGGACCGAAGCGCTCGACAGATGAAGGAAGGCGCTGCTGAGCCCCATGCCATGGTCGAGAATGACGAGATTGCCCTCGAGGCTGAAGCCCGGCGGCGGCGCCAGCACCACCATTCCATCCGCGGGCGCGGCGACGAGCGCGCCCGATCCGGCGGCGATGTCGGCGCCGCTATGATAAGCGGCCGGCACCCCGCCCCGGTAGATGCGCTGCGCCCCGAAGGCGCCGCTCAGCCGGCCATGCGCGGGCCAGGCGAAGCTCTGCGCCCAGCCCATGCTGTCCGAGCCCCGCGCGCGCGCCGCGCCGATTCGGGCAAGCTCGGCGTCGCGGATGCGCGCATATTCGGGGCTCGGCCCGCCGGTGCCGCGCGCCATGTTGATATGCTGGATCCGCCAGGTCCGGCGCGCGACCTGGACGGGAAGGCTGATCACGCGCCCGTCGGCGAGGCGCGCGGCCAGCAGGGCGGTCGGCGCCGCGTCGCGGTCGAAGCCGAGGATGAAGCGCCCATCGCGCGCCAGCGGCACGGGACGCCCGTCCAGGGTCAGCGCCACCGTCCCGGCCGGCGCGACGCCGCGCATCAGGGAGGCCTGCGCGGCAGTGCCGGTCAGGCGGATGGCGGGCTCGGGCTGCTGGGCGGCGGCGCCGAGCAGCAGCAGCAGCGATGCGGCCAGGACCGTAAGCTTCATCATCCCACCACCCGGACGGCCGCGCGCTCGGCCTCGGTGAGCAGCGGATTCCAGACGTCGAAAATGAGGATCGCCCGCGGCGCGTCGCTGTCGTTCCAGGCTTCGTGCTCGATCGTATCGTCGAACGCCCAGGCCTTGCCGGCCTCGAAGGTCCGAGTCTCCGAGCCGACCCGGAAGCCGCAATCCTTCGGCACGACGAGCGGGAGATGGACGGTGGTGCGCACGTTGCTCGAGCCGGTGTGGGGCGGGATGCGCGTGCGCGGCTCCAGGATCGAGAACAGCGCCGTGGGGCCCTTGCCCGGCAGGTCCAGCATCGGCAGGCCTTCCAGCACGGCGGCGGTGGCGGGACAACGGGCGCAATTCTCTTCCTGACGGACCCCATCCTCCCAGAAGAACCACGCGCTCCAGCGTGGGGAGTGATTGAGCTCCTCCCATTGATTGACCGGCTGGGTCGCGTCGAAGGCGATATAGGGGCGGAAGCCCCGGTCGGCTTCCGCAAGCAGGGATTGAAGCTCGCGCTCGATCTCGGTCGTCTTCGCCTCGAGCGCCGGGAGCCACGCAAAATGGTCCCGGGGAAAGAATTCCAGCGCGGGCAGATAGGGGAAGTGACCGCCCACCGGCTGCTGCACATAGACCTTCCGGCGGCCGGCCCGCTGCTCGACATAGGCGTCGGCCCGGTGAAAATCCGCGCCCGGAAAAGCGGCATGAACCTCGGCGATGGGCCGCTCGAAAGCGGCGGCGCGGCGGTCGTCGTCGGCCTGGATCAGCGCGAGCCCGTGAGCGAGGGCGTCGCGGGCCGGCGGCGGCAGGCTGTCGGCGTCCGGGCCGACGGCGATGATCGCCCGGTACATCGCCACCGATTCGGGCAAGCGCCCCAGCCTTGCCAGCACCCGTGCCTTCATCAGGATGGCGGGGACATAATAAGGGTCGAGCGCCAGCGCGCGATCCAGGCTCTCCAGGCCGCGTTCCAGGTCGCCGGCCAGGTCGAACGCCTGGAAGAGGTTGAACCAGATCGGCGCCGAGCCGGGCTCGGCCGCCGCCGCGCGCTCGAGATAGTGGACGGCGCGGTCGCCATCGCGGAGATTGAGCGCGATCATCGCCAGCGTATTGAGCGCGGTGACGTGCCACGGATGCTCGTCGACCAGGGTCTGGAGAAGCCGGGTCGCGGCCTCGTGCCGCCCCTGGTGCCACGCCTCCGACGCTTGGGCGAACACCTGCCTCTCGTCGAGGATCATGTTTTGCCTTCCGCCTCGAGCGAGGCTTCGGCGGTTGCATAGGCCTCCTGGCGCGCGACGCTCCAATATTTGAGCTCGGCGAGCGGGATAGGCTGGCGGGTGACGGCGCAGATCACATGATCGCCATGGCCGAGCACGCGGAAGGTTCCGGGAAGGTAATGGAGCCGGGCCAGCCGGCCCCTGCTGGTCATCAGCATAAGCTATGGTTCCTACAGAAATTTGGGCTGATCGCCCTTGTCCTTATTATGGGCCGTCCGCTTCGGTCGCTCAACCGTCTCGCCCGTCGAGGCTTCGACCTCGCCATCGTGGAAGATCAGGCGCAGCCGGTTTGCCTCGCGGGCCGCGGCCGCCGACATGATCGTGCGCCGGTCGCGATTCTCGACCCGTGCATAGCCGCGCTCGAGCGGCTTGTTGGGATGGGCGAGCAGGGCGACCCGCCACAAGGCGTCGAGCCGCTCTTTGGCGCGCCGGTGCGCCGCTTCGAGCAGCGCCGGACGAAGCGCGCCGGCGGCGCGGCCGAGCTCGCCGCGCGCCCGGTCCAGCCGCCCGCTCAGGGCGCGGGGCAGGCGCTCGGCGAGATCGTCGAGCCGCTGCTGCTGGGGCGCGAGCAGCGCCTCGCGCTCGGGCCAATGGCGGAGCAAAGCCTGCAAATGCTCGGCGGAGCGCTCGGCCGAGCGCCGGGCGCAGCGCTCGGCGCGGCCGCCGAGGTCGCGGACCTGGCTCAGCAGATCGGCGCGCACCGGCACCGCCATCTCGGCGGCGGCGGTCGGCGTCGGCGCGCGCCGGTCGGCGGCGAAATCGGTGAGGCTGGTGTCGGTCTCGTGGCCGACCGCCGAGATGGTCGGGATGGCCGAGCCGGCGACGGCGCGGACCACCGCCTCCTCGTTGAACGCCCACAGGTCCTCGATCGAGCCGCCGCCGCGCGCGACGATGAGGAGATCGGGCGGCTGCGGCAATGCGTTGAAGCCGGCGATGGCGGCGGCGATCTTCTCGGCGGCGCCCTCGCCCTGGACCGGCACCGGCCACAAGATGACATGGGTCGGGAAGCGGTCCTCGAGCCGGTGGATGATGTCGCGGATCACCGCGCCGGTCGGCGAGGTGACGACGCCGATGGTGCGCGGGGCGAAGGGCAAGGGCCTTTTCCGCGCCTCGTCGAACAGCCCCTCCGCGGCCAGCGCCCGGCGCCTCTTGTCGAGCAGGGCCATCAGCGCGCCCTGCCCGGCCAGCTCCAGCCGCTCGACCACGATCTGGTAGCGCGAGCGCGCCGGATAGGTGGTCAGCCTGCCGGTCGCGATCACTTCGATCCCGTCCTCGGGCTGGAAGCGGACCGAGGCCGCCTGGCCGCGCCAGATTACCGCGTCGATGCAGGCGCCCTCATCCTTCAGGGTGAAATAGCAATGGCCCGAGCCGACGCGCTTGAACCCGGAAATCTCGCCGCGCACGCGGACATGGCCGAAGCCGTCCTCGACGCTGCGCTTGAGGGCGGCCGACAGCTCGGAGACCGACAGCGCCGGCGCATTGTCGCCCGGCGTCTCGGTTGCCAGGAGCCCATGGTCGGGAATAGGGGCGTCGCTCATGAATGTCTTGCTCATCGGATCGGGCGGGCGCGAGCATGCGCTCGCCTGGAAGCTCGCGCAATCGCCGGCGATGGGCAAGCTCTATGCGGCGCCTGGCAATCCGGGCATCGCCGAATATGCCGAGCTGGTCGCGCTCGACCCCGCCGACCACCGGGCGGTGGTCGATTTCTGCCGCCGCCATGCCATCGGCCTGGTCGTGATCGGGCCCGAGGCGCCCTTGGTCGACGGGCTCGCCGACAATCTGCGCGCGATGAACATCCTCGCCTTCGGGCCCAATCGCATCCCCGCCCAGCTCGAAGGCTCGAAGGGCTTCACCAAGGATCTGTGCGCCAGACACGGCATCCCGACCGCCCGCTACGCCCGCGCGTCCGACCGGCTGGCGGCGGAGGCGGCTTTGGGCGATTTCGGCCTGCCGGTGGTGATCAAGGCGGACGGGCTCGCCGCCGGCAAGGGCGTGATCATCGCCGAGAGCGAGGCCGAGGCGCTGGCCGCGCTCGACGCCATGTTCGACGGCGATTTCGGCAGCGCCGGCGAAGCGCTCGTCGTCGAGGAATATATGACCGGCGAGGAGGTCAGCTTCTTCGCTCTGGTCGACGGCGAGACCGTCTTGCCCTTGGGCTCGGCGCAGGACCACAAGCGCGTCGGCGAGGGCGATACCGGCCCCAATACCGGCGGCATGGGCGCCTACAGCCCGGCCTCGATCTTCACCCCCGAATTGGAGGCGCGGGTGATGGCGGAGATCGTCCGCCCGACCGCGCACGCTCTGGCCGCGTCGGGCACGCCCTTTTCCGGAATCCTCTATGCGGGGCTGATGCTGACCGCCGAGGGCCCCAGGCTGATCGAATACAACGTCCGCTTCGGCGATCCCGAATGCCAGGCGCTGATGCTGCGGCTGGAGAGCGACCTGCTCGCTTTGATGATCGCCACCGCCAAAGGCGCGCTCGCCGCCGCGCCGCCGCCCATTTTCGCCGACGAGGCCGCGCTCGTCGTCGTCATGGCCGCCAAGGGCTATCCCGGGGCGTCGGCCAAAGGCGGCGCCATTGCCGGCCTCGACGTCGCCGGCGCCAAAATCTTCCAGGCGGGGACGGCGCTCGAACGGGGCCGGCTGGTCGCCAGCGGCGGGCGCGTGCTCGGCGTCGCCGCGCGCGGCGCGAGCGTCGCCGAAGCCCGGGATGCCGCCTATCGCGCGGTCGACGCCATCGCCTTCCCCGACGGCTTCTGCCGCCGCGACATCGGCTGGCGCGAGATCGCGCGCGGCGCCTGAACGGCCGCCTTTATATCGGCCCCGTCATGGTATAGCTTCGCGCCGCGACAGAAGTCGGGGAAAGCGGCATGTTGACACAAGATCAGAAGAAGGCCGCGGCCCTGGCCGTGCTTGCCATCATCGCGGGCGCCGCGGCCAATATCTGGCTCGCACCGCAATATGGGATGATGAAGGTCCTGGCCTGGCTGGTCACGATCGCGATGGTCGCTCTGCTGTGCGGCTGCATCGGCAAGGCGATCGCCGGCTGCTGGGATGGCGTGCTGGTCGACGGACGCAACCGCGTGTCGCTGTCGCGGCTGCAGATGCTGGCCTGGACCCTGCTGACCCTATCGGCCTTGATCACCGCAGTCGCGAGCAATCTCGGCCTGGCCGACAACAGCCGGGCGCTCGCCATCGAAATCCCGGACGAGCTGCTCGCCGCGATGGGCATCGCCGCGGTCTCGCTCGCCGCCAGCCCGGCCCTTCTGACCCTCAAGGGATCGGACCCCAATACCGGCATCAGCCTGGCCGCCTATCACAACGACCCGGACGATGCGTCCTGGCTCGACATGTTCCGGGGCGACGACCCGGCCGAGGCGAACCGGCCCGACCTTTCGAAGATCCAGCAATTCCTGATCACGCTCGCTCTGGTCGGCGGCTATGGCGCGCTGATCGCGGACATGTTCTGCCACCTGGCGGGCTCGTTCTGGGCGTTCCCGGCGCTCGATCCCAAGTTCGTCTGGCTGCTCGGCATCAGCCATGCCGGCTATCTCACCTACAAGGCGGCGCCCAAGCCCGCCGCTCCGGACGCCGGCGGCACCGAGGCCCCGCCGGCCGCCATGCCGCCCCCGCCCCCGCCGCCGCCGCCCGCCTGAGCTTTGCGGGGTGACGGCGCCGCGCGCGGGCGCTAGATGTCGCTCGGCCGTCAGGCTCTCTGAAGCGGAGGTGCGCGCGTGTCGCGGGGCGTCAAAATTCTGATCGGGCTCGCCGTCGCGCTTCTCGCCGGCTGGATCAGCCATGGCCCGCTCGGCCGGGGCGCGGCCTATGTCGACATATTGGAGGCCGGCGCCAAGGCGGGTGTCGCGCGGACCGAGCTGCCCGGCATCACGGTCCAGATGAACCGCGAGCCGCTGGCGCGGGTCGCAGTGCTGTCGGGCACCGACGATCCGTTCCTGCGCTGCGGCAGCGCCAGCTTCATCCGCGGCAACCGGGATTGCAGCATGCCGCGCCGGCCGAGCGACGTGCCCGGCATCAACGACAGGGTCGCGGCCGTGCCCGGCATGTCCGGCCTGCGCTGGGAGCCGCGGGGCCGCGTCGTTCCGCTGCTCGCGGAAACGCTCGGCCTGACGGCTTTGGCCTGGCTGGTCGGGCTCGGCCTCGGCTGGCTGATCTTCCGGCCCAGGCGCAAGCGCGAGGGTTATTTGTGAGGCCCGCATGCTGAACCTCGCCTCTTACAACCTGCCCATATTGGGCGTCGCGCTGGTCATCGGCGTCTTGACGGCGCGCTGGGCGTTCCGCCGCCCGCCAGCCCCCACCGCCGACAGCAGAGCCGAGGATAGTTCGCAGACATGACCTTCGACACCGTCACCATCGTCCTCATCGGCGTGATCCTGCTCGGGGTCGCGATCATGGTCCTTGGCATCGTCTCGCAACGCAGGAAGCCGAGGGTCGAGCGCCGCACCGACGAGAGCGGCGGTCCTTATGTCGCAAGCAAGGAGCGGCCCTATATGGCGCCGCCGCCCGCCGCGGCGAAGCCCAAGGGCGGCGGCGTCGCCGACGAAGTGGCGACGGCGGCCACCGACGTCGCCGGCGAGGTGCTCGGCGTCGACGTCGTCCGCGCGCCGGCCGGCCCCGCCGACGATCTGCGCAAATTGAAGGGCGTCGGCCCGAAATTCGTCGCCCGCCTCAATGAGCTCGGCATCGTCCGCTTCGACCAGCTCGCCGGCCTCAACGCCAACGAGGTCGCCCATCTCGACGAGCGCATGGGCCCCTTCCAGGGCCGCCTCGCCAAGGACCGGGTGATCGAGCAGGCCGACCTCCTTGCCCGCCACGACGTCGAGACCTTCGAGGAGCGGTTCGGGAAGCTGACGCCCTAAGGCGCCGAGCTGTCGCACCCAAAAACGTCACCCCGGACTCGATCCGGGGTCCACCTTCGCTTTTCGGCTTTCGTGAAATGGAGATGGATGCCGGATCGAGTCCGGCACGACGACTTGGCTCAGGCCCTTCTCCCCCGCTTGACCGGCATCGCCAGCATCTTGTCGATCTTGCGGCCGTCCATGTCGGAGATCTCGAACTGCCAGCCGCGATAGGTGAAGCGCTCGCCGACCTCGGGCAGATGCTTGAGCACCGACAGAGCGAAGCCCGCCGCGGTCGCGAAATCGCGGTCGTCGGGCAGGCGGAAGCACAGATTGTCGGCCATGGCGTCGGCCGAGACCGAGCCCGACACCCACCAGCTGCCGTCGTCGCGCTCGACCAAAGGCGGATCGGTGTCGAAATCGGCCGAGGAGAGGAACTTGCCGGCCATCGCGGTCAACAGGCCGCCCGGCGTCACCAGCCCTTCGAAATGGCCATATTCGTCGTGGACGAAGGCCATCGGCACTTCGGAATCCCTGAGCACGGTCATCGCGTCCATCGCGTCGAGCTGGTCGGGGACGACCGGCGCCGGCTTCATCAATTCGCGCAAATTGATCTCCTTGCCGACGAGCAGGCAGGAGACGATGTCGCGCGCCTGGACGACTCCGATCAGCCGGTCGACCGAGCCTTCCGCGACCGGGATCCGGTTGTGCGGCGCCTCGATCAGCTTCTGGCGGACCGTCGCCACGTCGGCGTCGGCGTCGATCCAGGAGACTTCGGTGCGCGGCGTCATCACCTCGCGGGTCGGCCGGTCGGCGAGCCGCACCACCGAGGAGATCATCGCCCGCTCGCTTTCCTCGAGCACGCCCGCCGTCGCCGCCTCGGCCACCACCAGGTGGAGATCCTCGGCGGTGACGTGATCGCCCGATTCGCGGTTCATCCTCAGGAGGCGGAAGACGAGCGCGCTGGTCCGGTCGAGCAGCCACACGAACGGCGCGGTGACCTTGGAGATGAAGCGCATCGGCCCCGCCACCAGAGCGGCGATCGTCTCGGGCGAGCGCAAGGCGAATTGCTTGGGCACGAGCTCGCCGATCACCAAGGAGGCATAAGTGGTGAGCACGATGACGAGGACGAAGCCCAGGGTCGCCGCCGTGTTCGGATCGACGCCGAGCAGAGCGATGCGCTGGCCCGTCGGCCCGCCAAGGCTGGCGCCCGAATAGGCGCCGGCGAGGATGCCGATCAGGGTGATGCCGATCTGCACGGCCGACAGGAACCGGCCGGGATCGGAGGCAAGGTCCAAGGCGGTCTGCGCGCCGCGCCGCCCGGCCCGCGCCATCGCCTTCAGCCGCGGCTTGCGCGACGAGACCACGGCGAGCTCGGACATGGCGAACAGGCCGTTCAATCCCACCAGCAGCAGGATGATCAGGACATCGAGCCAGGGAAAGGGTGCGAGGGGGGCGTTGGCGGGCATGGCCGCCTAACTCCTAGCCGCGAAGCGTGGGGCTTAACAATATGATCTTGGAAATGGGGACGGTTACTTTTTTCGCGCGTGCCGGCGGGGGATCGCATCGGCGGCGGGCGAAAAAAGTAACTGTCCCCTAGCGCCGCTCCTTGAAGAACGCCTTCAGCATCGCGCCCGCCTCGCCTTCGCCGATGCCGGGATAGATTTCGGGGGCGTGGTGGCAGGTCGGCTGCTCGAACAGGCGGGGGCCGTGGAGGATCGCGCCGCCTTTGGGGTCGGCCGCGCCGAAATAGAGGCGCCCGATCCGGGCCAGAGCGACCGCGCCCGCGCACATCGCGCAGGGCTCCAGCGTCGCCCACAGGTCGCAGCCGTCGAGCCGCCAATCGCCGATCGCCCGCGCCGCCGCGCGCATCGCCACGATTTCCGCATGGGCGCTGGGGTCCTGGTCCAGCCGCATCCGGTTGCGGCCGATGCCGAGCACCGCCCCGCCCCGGCTCACCACCGCGCCCACCGGCACCTCGCCCGCCAAGGCGGCGGCGCGCGCCTCGTCGAGCGCCAGGCGCATCGGCTCGGGCAGCGGAAAGCTCATGCCGCGTGCTAGCCGCGCAAGGCGGCCGGCGCAAAGGTCATTGGCTGTTGGTGGTGACGCTCGGCACCTGGACCTGGCGGGTCTCGGTGCGCACGACGGGGACCTGGACGTTGGTGGTGGTCGTGCCGACGGTGACGTCGTCCGCCTTGAGCGTCACCGATCCGTTGCCGTCCGCCGAGTTGATGGTGACGTCGGGCGTCTTCAGCGTGATGCTGCCGTTCGGGTCGCGATTGAGGTGGATGACGCCGGTGAGGACGAGCACCACGCAGATGAGCAGGATGAAGGCGATCACGAGCAATAGGGTTCGCATGGGGGTTCTCGCTGAGATGAATCGAGGGCGTAACGATGGAGCGCGGGGATCGGTTGCATGATGCGGGAGCCGCAGCGGTTGACGAATCCCGCCCTGGGCGCTATCCGCCCCTCCTTTCGGGGAAGCCTCGCGCCTCCCATTCCAGGAAGAGATTGAAATGTCGCGCATTTGCGAGCTGACCGGCAAGGGCCGGCTGGTCGGGAACAATGTTTCCCACGCCAACAACAAGACCAAGCGCACGTTCCTGCCGAACCTGCAGAACGTGACCCTGATCTCCGATTCGCTCGGCCGCGGCGTCAAGCTGCGCGTGTCGATGAACGGGCTGCGGTCGGTCGAGCATGTCGGCGGCCTCGACAATTGGCTGGCCAAGACGGGCGACGACAAATTGAGCCTCAAGGTCCGCCGCCTCAAGCGCGAGATCGCCAAGAAGCAGGCGAGCGAAGCCGCGACGGCCTAGTCGCAACGCGAGATCACTCCCGAAGCTCGAACTTCAGCAGCAAAGTCCGCCGCACGATCGACATGAAATCGTCGTCGGACGCGATCCACACGATCGTGCGGCCATTTTCGACGGTGATGGCGAGCGCCTCCATATTGTCGACGTTGAGCGGCGCTTCGAGCGTCGCCACCTCCTGCCCCTCGATGGTGCCGCCGGCGGCGAGCCCGGCCGTGTCGGCGACCATCAGCCGCGCGGACAAACGCAGCCAGGCGAAGCGGCGGTTGAGGATGAGGATGCGCCCGTCCGGCAGCAATGCCGCGTCGGTCGGCCGGAAACCGTCGGGCCGGCGGTAGCGCAGCCGCATTGCGGGCGTTTCCGGCCGCGCGGGATCGCCGGCGAACAGCACCGCGTCGCTGTAGGGGGCGCCGTCGTCCTTGCCCTCGGCGAAGACCAGGTAGCGCCCGTCGGCGAGCCGGACCAGCGCTTCGGCACCGCTATTGCCGCGCCAGCGCCGCATCGGCTCGGGCCGCGCCGCCGCTTCGGCGCGCAAGGTGGCGCGGTTGTAGCGCCAGACCATGTGGCGGCGCTCGAACGAAATCCACAGATGGTCGCGGTCGGCGAGCAGCCCTTCCGAATCGCGGCTCGAGCGCCGGCTGCGCGGCCCCGGCCCCTCGAGCAGCGGATCGAAGCGGACCGGCAAAGCGAGCGCCGCGCCGGGCAGGGGGAAGCGGGTGACGATGCCGACGTCGCTGATCGCGGTGACCTGGCCCGCCTCGACATGCATGCCCGAAAGGCCGCCGAACCTCTCGTCGTCGCTGTCCAGCGTCCAGCCGGCGAGGAAATGCAGCCGGCCGACGTCGCGGCGGGCCGGGTCGCCGGGGTCGAGCGGAATCGGCGTCGCGATCAGAATCGCGTCGCCCGCCTCCCATGGCGCCGGCTGCGGCCCGGGCCGGACGATCGTCGCCAGCAGCACGAAAATGGCGAGCAGCAGGAAGGGGCGGCCCCAGCGCCAGCGCCAAATTCGTTCAGGAAAACCCCCTGGTTTCATGAACAACGGCTGTCGAACACATTCAGGACGGGCTCAAGGGAATCGTGCGAAATGAAGGGCATGTCGAAGGCCGAAGCGCTTTTTCCGGCAACCGGCCTAACAGACGAAGGAGTGAGTTCCATGTTCAAGAAAATCGCCCTTTCCACCGCCGTCGCGGTCGCCGGGCTGACCGCCATGCCCGCCGCCGCCGAGGCCCAGAGCCGCTACGGCTATTCCAGCCGTTACGACAACTACAATCAGGGCCAGCGCTACAATCGCGGCTACAACCGCGGTTACGACCAGCGCTACACCCAGCGCTACGACCGGCGCTATGCCGGCCGCTACCAGGGCCAGCGCTACGGCAATCATTACGGCCGCCGCTGCTCGAACGGCTCGGCCGGCACGATCATCGGCGCCATCGCCGGCGGCCTGCTCGGCCGCGAGATTGCCGGCCGCGGCGACCGCACCGTCGGCGCGATCATCGGCGCCGGAGCGGGCGCGCTCGCCGGCCGGGCGATCGACCGCGACGATTGCCGCTAACCAAATCGGGGACAGTTGCGCGCAACTGTCCCCACTTCTTGCCCTCGTGAGCGTTGCGAGGGCGGGGCCGGCCGTTGCAATGGGCGGCCGGCCCCAAAGCGGCCATCCCATTCAGCGCGGCACGACGACGTAGACGGTCTGCGCCGCAAAGCCGACGTTGACGGGGGTCAGCGCGAAATCCCGCTCGTAGCGGATGCGCGCGGCCTTGGTCTCGCGGTCGAACGAGAGCACGGTGAACTGCGCCGGGCCGATCGCGAACGCCCGCGGCGTGGTCCGGAACGCGGTCGCGGCGCGGGTGCGGATCGTCGCCCGCCCTTCGCCGGTATAGAGCGAGTCGATCGGCTGCGGGATATTGCCGAAATAATAATCGGCGAAGATCAGCGGATTGCCGAGAAGGCCGCCGGCCCCGTAGCGGACCTGGACGAAATTGCCGGGGCCGATCGGATGATTGCGCATCGCTTCGTAGGGCACCGGCGCGATCTCGATCATGTGCTGGTCGGCGGCGCGCTTGGCGCCGACCAGGAAGGCGCGCTCGAAGCGGCCGTCCGAATCGAGGTCGGCCAGGCAGAAGCGGCGCACCCGCGCGACCCGGCTGCCGATATTGGTGAGGCCGAACGTGGCCACCCCCATCACCGCGCCGACCGCGTTGACGCGCTGCTCGCCGCAATAGATGCGCCGGCCTTCGGGCAGGCCGGCCAGATCGCCGCCGCGCGCCGAGGTCACGCCGAACAGAACGGAGTCCGACGAGATCGTCTCGCGCAGGCCGGCGATTTCGAGCGAGACGTCCTGGCGGATGGTGGCGGCGTCGGCCCAGCCGAGCGGCGCCCGCATCAATATGTCGCCCGGCACGACCGCCCGCTCCAGGCCCGGCGCATGCGTCTCCTCGGGCGGCAGGATCACGGTGCCGCTGACCTCGACCCGATATTGTCCGGCATGGGCGGGCGCCGCGGCGGCGGCCAACGCCATTGCCGCCAAAGCGACGCGGCGCGCCTGTATGAACTTTAACATTTATCCCCCTGGATCAAAGATTTAGGCAGATCCCTAGCCGCATCCGGAGAAAATGGGAAGCAGCTTCGACTCACGCTTTGTCGAACAGCCCCGCCAATTGCTCGACCATGGTGCCGCCCAATTGCTCGGCGTCCATGATCGTCACCGCCTTTTGATAATAGCGGGTGACGTCGTGGCCGATGCCGATGGCGATCAGCTCGACCGGCGAGCGCGCCTCGATCCAGCCGATCACCTGGCGCAAATGGCGTTCCAGATAGGTGCCCGAATTGACCGACAGCGTCGAATCGTCGACCGGGGCGCCGTCCGAGATCACCATCAATATCTTGCGCTCCTCGACCCGCGCGATCAGCCGCGCATGGGCCCATAACAGCGCCTCGCCGTCGATATTCTCCTTCAAGAGCCCCTCGCGCATCATCAGGCCGAGGCTCTTGCGGGCGCGGCGCCAGGGCTCGTCCGCCTCCTTGTAGACGATATGCCTGAGGTCGTTGAGCCGGCCCGGATTGGGCGGCCGGGCGTCGGCCAGCCATTTCTCGCGGGATTGGCCGCCCTTCCAGGCGCGCGTCGTGAAGCCCAGTATCTCGACCTTGACGCCGCAGCGTTCGAGGGTGCGGGCGAGGATGTCGGCGCTGATCGCGGCGATCGAGATCGGCCGCCCCCGCATCGAGCCCGAATTGTCGATCAGCAAGGTGACGATCGTGTCGCGGAACTCGGTGTCGCGCTCGACCTTGTAGGAGAGGCTGTGGGCCGGGTTGACGATCACCCGCGCCAGCCGCGCCGCGTCGAGCAGGCCCTCTTCCTGGTCGAACTCCCAGCTTCGCGACTGCTGCGCCATCAGCCGCCGCTGCAGCCGGTTGGCGAGCTTGGTGACCGCGCTCTGGAGGTGGACGAGCTGCTGGTCGAGATAGGCGCGCAGCCGGCCCAATTCCTCCTCGTCGCACAGCTCCCTGGCGTCGATCTCCTCGTCATATTGAGGCGTGAAGATGCGATAGTCGAAGGCCGGCGGCAGATCGGAGAGGGGGCGGTTGGGGCGGACCGGCAGCATGCCCTCCTCGCCCTCCTCGCCGAGCCCGTCCGAGGAGTCGGACATCTCCTCTTCCGACCAGTCGCTCTCGCCCTCCTCGTCGCCCGAATCCTGGCGCTCGCCCCGCATCTCGGCCTCGCCGCGGCCGCCGCTCTCATCCTCGTCGCGATTGTCGTCGTCGCCTTCGGCCTCGTCGTCGCCCTCGCCCTCGTCGCCCTCGTCGGGATCGAGATTGCCTTCGTCCTCGCCCTCGATCAGCTCGAGGTCGCGCAGCATCTTGGTGGCCAGGGCGGCGAAGGCGGCCTGGTCGTCGAGGGCGAGGCCGAGCGCGTCCAGGTCGGCGCCGGCTTTCTCCTCGATCCAGCCGGCGACGAAGCCGAGCCCGGCCCGCGCGGCCTCGGGCGGCGCCGCGCCGGTCAGCCGCTCGCGGATCAGCAGCCCGACCGCCGAGGCCAGCGGCACCTCCTCGCGGCTGCGCGCCCGGACCAGGGGATCGGTCTTCAGCCGCATCTCGGTCAGCCGCGCCAGGTTGAAGCGCACGCCGGCCATGCCGCGCGCGCCCAGCGCCTCGACCCGCGCCTGCTCGGCGGCGTCGAACACGGCGCGGGCGACATCGTCGGCGGGCGCGGCGCGCCGGTGCAGCGCCGGATTGTGATGCCTCAGCCGAAGCGCCGCGGCGTCGGCGAAGCCGCGCGCCTGCGCCGCCTCGTCCGCCCCGATCGACCGCCCCGGCATCGGCGCCTTGACCGCCTTGCCGGTCACCGCCGGCGCGTCGCTGGTGAAGCTGAGCTCGACCTCGGCATCGCCGGCGATCGCCCGCGTCGCGCCGGCGAGCGCGAGGCGGAAGGCTTCGAGAGGATTGGCTTCGGCCAGGTTCGTCATCCCAGCAAAAGGATGAGAGATTCACAATCGATTGAAATCTCACATCTTTTCGCATGGAAAAATGGCTGTGTAGGAATTGTGTAGGAAATTTTCTTGCCCTCCGTGGCAGATCGGCATCGGCGAGCCGCAGTCGCCCGTGACATTTGCCGTTCTGAGTATTTCTGTCCAGTCGCGCGATGTATTTATCCCCATCGGGTTGCTGTCTCAAAAGAGGCTGTATTGCCGCCAGCGGTCGCGGATGACGGCCAACGGGGATGGCGCGCGGCTTCGTCCAGCCAACAGCGAACGTAAGCGGCAGGGCCTCCGGCTTCCTCGACGATACCGGCAAGCAGGAAATGGGAACGGTAGCCGGTGTCGGTGATCGGCAGCGGGGCGCGCTCGGGCTCGATGACGCGAACCTCCAAGTGGGCGCGGCCGGGGTCATCGGCGCTGGGCAGCCACTGGGGGTCGTAGGAAACGGACAGAGTGAGCCCTTCCCAAGTGAGGGGTTCGGAGTTGCCGCCGAGCCTTGGCTTGCGGCGCCTAATGGCCGGCGCCTTTGCCGTGGGTGAGGCAACGCGCCTTGCTTGCTTGCTTGCCCATGACTTTCTTCCTTGGGTTAGGGTTGCGCATAGCAACCGCTGCCCGTCGGCGAGACCGGGGAGGCAAGGTGCCGGCCGCCGGTGCCGGAGGGGGATCACCCGGCCTGCAGCGCAGTGAAGGCTGGGGATACCGGCATCGGCCCGAAGGCTTGGGCCTTGGCGCCGCGCCAGGGGCAGCGCCCCTTAGCCGCGATAGGGATCGTCACCCGGATGGGCCGAGATCGGCGCGCAGCGACGCGCTCGGGGCGGAGCCTAGAGCCCGGCCCGGCAACGCCGGGATCGTAGGAATTGAATTATTCCGCTTCAACCAGCATTGGCTTTTGGCGTGTCAGCGCGAGGTAGTCGGGTAGAGACGAGGTTCCACTTAATTATGGATCAAGGCGCATCTCGAGTTTCCGCCAGCACCTTGATTGGCCCCAGTTCCTCAAGATCGCGGGCCGATGCAACGCTGCGTGGGGCTAGGCTGATTATCGGTAGGGGCGGCATTTGGATTCCTGCCTGAGAAACAAGCGACGCGACGACGGCTCGGAAATAGGGATATGCGACGACGCGCCCGACTCGCTCCACAAAAAGCTCGCCAATGTTAGGGTCGCAATCGCCGGTCACTTGATAGCTTACCAAATAGCGGGCCGAAGCAGACAAGAGACGCTTGCGGCGGTGGCGACAAATTACTTCGAATAGGAAAATACCATAGAGCCTGCCAATTTCCGGGTCGGTGAATACCTCGACCGCCTCACCGCTGATCGAATTTCGCCAGGTGGAAGCATCCAGCTCAAGAGCCTCGGGCTTGATATCGAAACGAGTTTCAGTGAGGCGGATGCCGCGCAGGACGGTTCGCCCAACAACGCTGTTGTATGCTGCGGCGTCGACCTTGTGGGGATCCTTTGGCAAACCTGATCCTCCCTTAGGCCGCACGCGCTCGGCGATCGGCAGCGGCTTCGGCGCTCGCCCATTCTTTGGTAGAAGTGATGGATCGCGAGAAATGCTTTGGAGCCTCCGATTTCGGAACAACTTCCGTGCATGCGCCGACGCTCAAATCATCGGCCGCACCGGAAAATGTCCAGGCTCGCGCTAGACCTGCCGAGGTACCGCGTGCTTCTGCCAGACGACGTTCGAACTCGTCCGCGCACATCAAGAGTGGGCGATGGTCTAACTTATGGAAGACCCGGGCGATGGTCCGAAGCGTCAGGTTCGCGGCATCGTCGCCGAACATTTGGCTTACGCGCGCTTCGCTGACTCCTAACCGTTTTGAAAGGTCGCGGTAACGCAGCTCCTTATCATTCAGCAGCCGTTGCATTTCGGTTTGAGCCATAAGGAGGAAGCGTTCTTCGGCCAGTCTCTCCTCGCGCCGTCCCGCGTCCGTGGCTGCGTCTGCGCCTGCGCTGGTCATCGCTTGTCTCCCTCGCCAGGTTGTCTCAATGGCAGGAATCCCTGCCGTTCGTCGCTGTTTCGTCTGCGACCGCTCGGACGGGTGGGCTGTGGCTGGTCCACGACAATCTGAGTAACGAAGAAGGTGTCGCGACCGCCGCTCACCGCCTTACGACCATGAAGAACGACGCCGCGGGCTTCGAAGGCGCCCATCGCCACTCCGGGCGGATCGCTGGGCAAGGGCGTCATCCAACGGAGTGAACCACCTGGCAGGTCATCCTCGCCAGCGGCGCAAAAATGCTCTAGAACCACGGTCAGTCGCTCATTTGCGGCTGAGGAAATGCGTTCGCAGAATATTCTCCAATCGCTTTCGCACATGGCCACGTTCCAGCGCGCCCCCTCGAAGCGCGCCAGAGGAATTTCCGCCGCCGCTCGTCTGGGATGACGCAATCGGACACCTCGTGAGTTTAACCTAAGCGTTAAGTACCGCTGGGTCCAGCCGTTTTCGCGCGGGTTAGAGTCCGGCGCGCGGAGGGCTTGCGCAACACATAAAATTTAACATATATATTAAGCATAACGATTCGCACCTGGACTCGTATCCGGGCTGGGGAGGAAACCGGAAATGAGACCCACACTGGTAGCGGACAACGCCGATCGCCCGCCGAAAGGTATCCAGCGGATACGGCGGCTGCCGGACGAAAAGCTCGGGGCGCTTTGGGACTCGATCATCGTCAACGACAAGCTGAAGATGCAACTGCTGTCGCAGGCGGTGCTGAACTTCACCATCCGGGGGAAAGTCGATCGGACTGTCCTGCCTTTGCATGGCGTCATCCTGCTTGTCGGACCGCCTGGAACTGGAAAAACCTCGCTGGCGCGCGGCCTCGCCCATCGTACGGCCAAGGCGTTTCCTGGCGGGAATTTTCGCCTCCTGGAGGTGGAGCCCCACAAATTGACCAGCTCGGCGCACGGCAAGACGCAGCGCGCCGTGTCGGATCTGTTTTCGCAATCGGTGGCCGAAGCGGCCTCCGGCGGGCCCACAATCGTGCTCTTGGACGAGGTTGAGACGCTGGCGGCAGACCGCACCAAACTGAGCCTTGAGGCAAACCCGGTGGATGTGCATCGCGCCACGGACGCCGTGCTCGTCCAGCTCGACGAGTTGGCGGATCAGTATCCGAACCTCCTTTTCGTGGCGACAAGCAATTTCCCGCAGGCCGTGGACAGCGCCTTCACCTCGCGTTGCGACTTGGTGCTGCAGGTGCCGCTGCCCGACAAAGACGCCTGCCGCCGCATTCTTTCCGATTGCCTGAGCGGGCTCGCGCGAACCTACCCTCCGATTGGCAAGCTTTCCAAATCGCCTGATTTTGCCCGGTGTGCCGCCGAGTGTGTCGGCCTCGACGGCCGCACGATCCGTAAGATGGTTGCCAATGCCCTGGCATCGAGCCCTCAGGTCGCCATGAATCCGGAGACCGTATCCGCCGCGGACCTGTTGGCCGCGGCGAAGGAAGCCAAGGCAAACCGCAGCGCCGGTGGCTTGAAAGCATGAGTACCGTCGCCAGCCGGACCTTTCGCAGCTCGCCGCAGCGCGACGCCGGCGAGACTTGGAACGCGATAGTCGAGCTCCTGACGCAGGGCCGTACTGGGGAAGCGCGGACGGAACTGCTTTCGGTCGCCGGCGTGGCTGCGAGCGTGATCGCCGATGCGGCGCCGAAGGATAGTGCCATCGTGGTTACCTGCGACGGGCCGCGGACGCGCATTTACTGCCTTTACGACGATGATGCGGTGGAAGGGTCCGACGCCAACGAGGACGGGCTGGGCTTCGACCCGTTGAATGGCGATTGGCGGGTTTCCCTGCCGTGCGGCGACGAAGACCTTGTCTGGGTGCAGCGCGCGCTCAAGCAGCAGAGCACCCGCATCACAGCCCGCGATCTCGACAGGGACACGGCGGCGAAGGCCGGCGAGGAATCGGCCGGCGCCCAGTCCCTAGTCCTCGATCCGGCAGGATTTCTTGGGTCATGAGCAGCGTAGCCGTTTATTCCTACACGCACTCGGTCACCTATGTGGCCGACAATATTCTGAAGAGCCTGAAGGACATCATCCGGCTGAGCGGACTCGATCCTTCCAAACTCGTCGGTAGTTGGGAGAGCAACATGCGGGCGGTCCGCACGTGGCTCGAAAGCGGGCATCTGCGCACCGTCGTTCTCGAGATTTACGATCCCAGAACCGATGCGCTGGTTACCCGTTGGGATGTCGATATCGTCTATACCTGGGCTTCCGGGGATGGCAGCTTCTGGACGGATACGGACCAGCTCAGGTACGCGATCAAGAAGGCCGGCCTCGTGCCGGCCGCCGCGAGCTATCGCCTATTGATGGACAACAAGCCCGGCAGGCCCGACGTGAGCGGGTGGACCACCTCATCGTACCGTTCGACCGACGGCATGGTGCGCCAGAGCCTCGGCTCCACCATCGAACATAGCGGCCTTGGTGCGAGCGCTGCCTATTGGAGGAAGGCATAATGCTGACCATCGACGAGGCGTTCCGAAAGTTCAAAAGCCGCCTTGAACTGAACGACAAGGAGCAAAAGAACGCCTCGACACGCCAGCAGGAGGTTCGCGACTACCTTGATACCAAATTCGCGATCGACCGCAGCTTCCTGACCGGATCGTACGCCCGCTGGACCAAGACGAAGCCGCTCAAGGACGTCGATATCTTTTTCGTTCTCAAGCCTTCCGAGGACCATTACCGCTCAAAGGGGCCCTCGGTCATATTGACCGATTTTCACGACGCGTTGGCCGAAAAGTACGGCGACAAGGCGAAGAAGCAGAATCGCTCGATCAACGTCGATTTCGGAGTGACGGCGGATGCCGAGGATAACACCGATTATCGAGTTATCAGCGTCGATGTCGTCCCCGCCTTCGACGAGGGAGACGATTTCGAAATCCCCGACAACGAGTTGGGCAAGTGGATCAAAACCAATCCTCAAACGCATTCGGCGAAGGCGACCGCTGCCCATCAAGCCTATGGTTGCGAGTGGAAGGGCTTGGTGCGGATGCTCAAATATTGGAATAACAATCCCAAGCATGGCGAGAAGCCCGTCAAGCCGTCCTTTCTGATTGAGGTAATGGCCCTGCAATGCCTCTACGGCGGCTGGGGCGGCAGTTTCGACCGCGAGATCCAGGGCTTCTTGGCCACGATGGCGGATCGAATTCTTGACGAGTGGCCCGATCCTGCGGGCCTTGGCCCGGCTATCAGCAATGGCATGGATGCGACCCGCAAAACGCGCGCGCGCGAATTATTGCGGGCGGCGGAGCGCGAGGCCACGCTGGCAATCGACCATGTACGTCGCGGTCGAAATGGAGAGGCGCTACGCGCTTGGCGTGAACTTTTCGGTCCTAAGTTCCCCTTGTCCTAACGCCACACTCCGTCGGGTTTCAAAGCGAAGGTTTTCTCATGTCGGAATGGTCCCTCGGCCAACTGCTTTCCTCACTTCACGAGGACATCCAACATCGCCTCGCCACGGTTCGCCAATCGCTCGGTCATCCAGGCACCAAGGGCGATGCGAGCGAAAATGTGTGGATCAGCCTGCTCGAGGCATATCTGCCCAAGCGCTATCAGGCCGCTAAGGCGCATGTCGTCGACAGCGAAGGCAACTTTAGCCAGCAAATCGACGTGGTTGTCTTCGATCGCCAGTATTCGCCCTTTATCTTCACCTACGAGGATCAAACCATCATTCCCGCAGAGAGCGTCTACGCGGTTTTCGAGGCGAAGCAGACGGCCAATTCCACCCTCGTGTCGTACGCACAGGAGAAAGTAGCGAGCGTCCGCCGTCTCCATCGGACAAGCCTTCCGATTCCCTATGCGAAGGGCGTCTATCCCCCCAAACCACTGATTCCTATTCTGGGTGGTCTGCTGACATTCGAAAGCGAATGGAGTCCCGCGCTCGGTGCGTCCTTTGAAAAAGCTCTGAACGCTGACCTCGGCGAAGGGCGGCTCGATATCGGGTGCGTTGCGTCCCATGGGCATTACTTTTTGAAGGACTCCGGGAGCTATTCCTTCGTCAATGAGAACAAGCCGGCGACGGCCTTTCTGTTCAAGCTGATCTCGCAGCTTCAGTTCAGTGGTACGGTTCCAATGATCGACATTGAAGCTTACGGCAGATGGCTGATCCGCTAGGAGCCTAGCCGCAGATAATTCCTTCATTGCAGAAATTTGCTGGCCCGCCGACCCGGGTCGGCTCGGCGCTGGCATCTCGCTAAAAGCGGTGAACCGAGATAGACAAGTCACCGGATTCGCTTAAAAGCAAATGGCTCGCGGCGGGCCTGGGCGGTGCGCTCGCGTGACGGGAGGCGGCCTTTCGCTTGGACACTAGGTGATTGAACTATCCCTCGACTCAACCGCCTGCATCGGCATCGCCGCAATCATCATGTCTACGGCCAGCCTCGTCTGGGCATTTCGGCGCGACCCGCGGGGGCCGCGTCACTAACGTACTCCTTTGCAGCAGGCCGGCCAACATCCCCAATAAAACCGGGTCGCACGCACTATCTGGCTGGTGTGTTGGGGGCGCTCACGGGAGCGTCCCTTCGGCCGGTCGTTCGGTAATCGCCCGCATCACGATCCGGCCGGAGAGCGGGATCGCGCTGTAGCTGAGGCTGAAGCCGGCACCGTCCTTGTTCGGCCAGGCGGCGCCGATCTCGCGCCAGAAGGCGGACTTGCCGTCGCCGGTCACCTGATACAGCCGGTGGGTCGGACGGGCTTTGGGAAGGGGTTTGCGAGAGGCCATGATGTGCTCCTTTTGCTGTCGCCGGACCATCCAGCGGCTTGACGGGGAGCAGAACGGGGAAGGCCGCAAAGCCGAGGGTCACACGCCGCACGCACTTAGTGCGCCGCTTGCGGGGCGGAGCTGCACGTAGCGCGAAGCGCGGAGGAAGCGAGCCGGGTTTACCCGAGGCGGGCCTGCCCCAAGGTCACCGAATGAAAGCCGCCTTGTCCGAGCGCTATTGTGGAAGGAACAGAATGGCCGCACATGCCCTATTCCCAACTCGATCATCGCGCCGGCATTAGGTGAGAATGGCGGCTATGTCGTGCATCC
This sequence comes from Sphingomonadales bacterium, assembly GCA_034668505.1. Lineage (GTDB taxonomy): Bacteria > Pseudomonadota > Alphaproteobacteria > Sphingomonadales > Sphingomonadaceae > Allosphingosinicella. Next base: position 103,027 of record JAXDPD010000090.1, on the reverse strand, counting down.
GGCCACGCTGAGCGTTAGGACCGGCTTTGAACCGAAGCTGAGGTTTCCGCCGGCTGCGGCCGGTTGGCGAAGGCGATGATGGTGGCCATCGGGAGGAAGCCATCCAGCTGCTCGGTCGGGTCGATCGCTTCGAGCCCGTAGAACACGCCGCGCCAGCCAAAGAAGGACGCGCAAAGGACGCATCCGATGATTTCGCCGGAGAACGGAGCTACGAAAAGAATACGCCCTATCGTCATGTCGAACAAATCGTAGAGCATGCAGGCGCAAAGTTTGGCTCCCCACATGACCATTCTCCCCCTTCTGTCAGCGTTCTATTTCATGTCCACGACCAAGGTAATTTTCATCCGATGGGCTCGGCTCGGCATCACGCCACGCAATCCAGCCTAGATCGTCCGTATCCTGTCTCTGCGGTGCCTCATCCGACTTTGTGACTTCACGACCGAACCAAGGCTCTTCGACGAGCTTATGACGTATGTCGGCGATCAGCGCGCCGAAGAAGTCAGACAAGGGGTTGCTACGACTCATCTTGACTCGGAACTTGCTATACTTACGATTCAAAATCAAGATTGCGGAGTCGGGGCCAAGTCTATGTCCGTATCGGAGCGATTGGACTCACCGTTGTTGCGGCTTTCAACGCACGACTACTTCACGCTGCGTGACGCCGTGCAGGGCGTGTTGATTACCGGGGGTATCGGCTCGGGCAAGACCTCCGGCTCCGGGCAGGCACTGGCCGGGGCGTATCTGCGCGCGGGGATGGGCGGCTTGGTGCTGTGCGCCAAGCCGGAGGAAGCGGGCCTATGGCGACGGTATTGCGCGGCGCATGGACGCAGCGGGTCGCTCATCGAGCTCGACGGAAGCGTGCCTATTCTCAACTTCCTCGACTACGAGTTGGCGCGGCATGGGGTGCAAGGGCTCAACAGCGTCATCGAATGTCTCATGCGCGTGCTGGAAGCGGCGCGAAACGCCGGGGCGGAACCTGGCCGGGCGGGCGAGCGGTTTTGGGAAGATGCGACCCGGCAATTGCTGCGCAATGCGATCCCGATCCTCCATGCGGCGACGGGAACGGTGACGATCCCGGATATTGTGCGATTCGTGCGCAGTGCGCCCTCGGACGCTGCGCAGGCTCGAAGCCCGGAATGGCAGGCGAACGCCTTCATGTTCCGCATATTCATGCGTGCCGCAGAAGTGCTGGGCGATGACCATCCGCTGGTCAACCAAACCGCGGAATATTGGCATCGCGAGTTTGTGCCGCTGGATCCCAAGACCCGAGGCAATATCGCGATCTCGCTGACCACGGCGCTCGATCGCTTCAATCACGGCTGGCTGCAGAGCGCCTTCTGCGGCGCGACCACCGTCGTGCCCGAGCTGTCCTTTCACGGCGCGGTGATCGTGCTCAACATGCCCGCGCTGACGTTGAACGATGACGGCATCATCGCCCAGCTGCTGTTCAAATATATCTGGCAGCGCGCGGTGCTTGCCCGCAACGCCCTGGCGCCCGCGCAGCAGGCGCGCCCGGTCTTCCTGTGGGCTGACGAGGCGCAGTATTTCCTCGCCGGCCACGATGCCGAATTTCTGTCGACCGGCCGCGGCTCATTGGCATGCCCGGTGTTTCTGTCGCAATCATTGCCGACCTATTACGCGACGATGGGCGGCGAGCATCCCCGCGAGCGCGTGCAGCATTTACTGGGAAATTTCGCCACAAAGATCTGGCACAGCAACGCCTGTCCCGAAACCAACCGGTGGGCGGCGGACACGCTGGGCCAAGTCGTCAAGAGACGCGGCAATTTCAGTGAGGGCGAAGGCACCACCAGCAATTACGGAATGAACATGGGCGCGGGTGACAATACCGGCACCAATTCGAGTGTCGGCGGCAGCGCCAGCTCCGGGCAGGGGCTCCAAGGCGGAAGTTCCAGCAGCAATTGGAGTAGCGGCAGCTCGCGGGGCGCGAGCGACAACTGGGGCCGCAATCGGGGCGCGGGCAGCAGCAGCAATGTCAGCCAAGGGTACTCGGAGCAGATGGGCTACGTGCTGGAGCCGGGAGATTTCGGGCGCATCCTGAAAACCGGTGGGTCCGCCAACCGAAACCGCGTCAGCGCGGTATGGTATCAGGCGGGGCGGCGGTTCGGCCAGTCGCGCGGCAACGCCTTGCTGGCCGAGTTCCAGCAATGAAGCGGCCGCCCGCGTCGCGCTGGTTCCTCGGTCAGCCGATCGTGGCGACGGCCGTGGTGGCGTTGGGGTGCTACGGGCTCTACCGCTGGTATCTCGATGCGGAACTTTGGTTCGTCGGCATTGCCGCCTTGGGCGGGATCGTGGCCGCGGGCAATGCGAGCAAAGAGGTCCGCCAGTACACGCAGTGGATGCGCGAATGGGAAGCGCTGGGGCCGAACGCCGAGGCCGCCAAGGCGCCCGCACATCCGGCCCTCAAACGTGCGGCACTGGCCGCGATGCTGGTCCCCGTAATCTTCTATCTCTACACCAATCGCGACGTGCCGGAGCACCGTATCGCGCTCATCTGCATTGGCGCCTCGCTGGCGCTGCTGGTTGTGTCGATGCTGGTTGATATGCTGCGTTGGGCGAGGCGCGGCATACGGCGGCGCCAAGCGGCGGCCACTCAGCCGGTGGCCATCTGCGTTCGTCGGCCGGTCCTGCCGGTGCCCGATCTTCAACGCGCTTACGAGGCGTTGCCGGATCATTGTTGGCGGACGATCAATGGCGGCTCACGCTAGCCCTGCGTGTAATAGCCTTCGACGTCGCGATGGGATTCTAGGATGTTGACGATCTCTAGCAAATCGTCGCGGTAGCGGAAAAAGATCGTGTAATTGCCGAACGGGAGGGAACGGAGATCGGCGCGCAGGTCTGGGCGCGCGACGCCTAGTGTGCCGATAGAGGCGGCGAGCTTCTCGCAATGCCTGATAAGGCGATCGGTGAATGCGTCGGCGGTGGCGCGGCTGTGGCTTTCGCGGGCGAGGAAATAACCGATCTCCCCGAGGTCGGCGAGCGCCGCCTCAGAGTACTCAAGCCGGTACACTATTGTTCGCTTGCTCCTGCTCCCAAGCGTCTAGCCGAGCTCTAACGTGCGCACGGACTTCGTCGCTGGTGTATGAGCCGCCGCGAGCGATTGACGCCTCGATGTCGGCCCGCAGCGCGGCGAGCTTGGCTTCGCGCTGTTGGACGAGGCGCAGACCTTCGTCCACGATTTCGGTCGCGGAGCCGTAGTGGCCGGCGTGGACAAGCTCGTCCACCATCGGTTTCCAATCCTCGCTTAACGATACTTCCATAGGTCCGTGCCGCGCTGGTGACTTAGTGAAATAATACACCGCGCCCGGAATTCTGTCTAGCGAACAGTGATCGAGCGCGGAGTTCCGCTCACGAACGCACCACCACTTTAGGTTGTATAGACCGCCCCGGCGCGCGTTGCAGCGCAGTCTGGCGGCAGTACAGCCTGCGGCCCTCCGGGCCGCCTGCTCGGCCATTAGTGAGAACGCGCCAAATCGGAGCTAATACTGAGACTTGTTGGCAACTATCCACGCTAAACTGTACACCCGTTCGGCTTGAAATAGCCTCCGGCTTGGGTGCACGTTGCTTGCAACGTATAAGTGCACACTTGGATGTTTGGAGGCGGATGCGGACGGCGGGTTGGACGAAAGCGCGGTTGGGTCGGAGCTCGATTTATGGCGCAGTTCAGTTGGGGGATGCAGATTATTAAACGGAGTGCGGGGCGGTCTTCCGTGGCTGCTGCGGCCTATCGCGCGGGGGAGTGTCTGCGCGATGAGCGGCAGGGCCGTACCTTCGATTACCGAAACCGTGGCGGGGTCGAGCATTCGACGATCCTGCTGCCAGCGGATGCCCCGGCCTGGTGCCGCGGCTTAACCCGCGAGGCGCTGTGGAACCGGGTCGAGGCGGGCGAGCGGCGAAAGGATTCGCAAACGGCGCGCGAGCTGCGGATCATGATTCCGCGCGAGGTCGCCCCCCAGGATCGAGTGGCGCTGATCCGTGAATACCTGGAGCGTAGCTTCGTGGCCAAGGGCATGGTCGCCGACGTGTCCTGGCATAACGGCATGGCCTCGGACGGCAAGGAGCAGCCGCATGCGCATGTGATGCTCACCATGCGTCCGCTGGCGGCGAACGGGTTCGGGCCGAAGTCACGGCATGACTGGGTGCCGGACCCGCTGGGCCGCACGCACCCGGACGGGCGGCCGGTGCTGGTGGTCAGCAACCAGGATAGCTGGAACTGCCCGGACTATTTCGAGCGGTGCCGCGAGGATTGGGAGAACATTGCGAACGCCGCGCTGGAGCGCGCCGGGTCGGACGCGAGGATCGACCGGCGCAGCCTGCTCGAGCGCGGATTGTCGCGCCTGCCGCAACCGGCGCTGCGGTTGGCCTGGTATCTCAAGGATCTCTACGGCTGCATGAAGGAACGGTTCGGCCAGTTCCAAATGGCGCAGCATTATCGCGCGGTCGAGGAGGCCGCACAGAAGGCGCATCGCCAGGCCGATCCGGCAGCGCTCGGTGCGCCGGAGGCCGCCGGCCGGATGCGGCGATTCTATGATTGGTTCGATCGCCAGCTGGCGCGGCTGGACCCGGCGCCGCGGGCGCCTTCGCATGAAATCACCATTGAGCGGGAGCGGTAGCATGAGCAACTGGAAAGATATGTTCGAGGAACAGCGGCGCGAGCGGTCGGGCGGGGCGACGTCCCCACCGCCCGCCCCCGTGGAATACGAGGAGCAGATTGCGCCGGACTTGGCGCACTATCAGCCCTGGATCATTCAGCGCGGCCGGTCGCGCCCGGCGCTGCTGCTCAACCTGCGAAAGTTCGATCCGCGCTCAGGCCTGCTGATTGGCTGGCAGGCGAGCTATCCATATCTGGTTGCTGCCGACTATGTCGGCGAGCGCATGCTGTCATTGGATTTCGGATCGCGACAATTCATAATCCAGGGCAACGACCTCACCGAGCTAGTTCGGCACCTCCAACAAGGCACGGTGCTGGCGATCCAGGAATATTCAGCTCAGATATGGCCTACGCAGCCGAACGGGCCGGTTGTGACGGCGATTAGTAAGATCGAGGCTAGGGGCCAGCCGGATGGATAGCGATCCTGGTTCACCACATCCTTCTGGCAAATGCGCGCTCCTCCGGTCCAACCGCATCCAGATAAATTGCCGTCGTCGCCATCGAGGCGTGGCCGAGCCATTTGGCGACTAGGCTCTGCGGCACGCCAGCGGCGATCGCACGGACGCCGAAGCCGTGCCGCAGCCCCTTGCAGGAGGCCATCGGTCCCTCGATCTCAGCGTATGCCATTACCGCCGACACCTGCCGCCAGGCCGTGGCGCGGTGCAAATCCCAAAAGCGCCCGTCTTCCAAGGGTGGAAGCGCAAGCAGCATATCCGCCAGATGCAATGGGATCGGGATGACCCGGAACATGATGCGGCGGCGCTTTAGGGTGCGAAGAACCAGCTTTCCGTCGGGACTGATTTGATGCGGACCCATGCTCAGCGCTTCACTGACGCGGCACCCAGTGAAGTCGAGTGTATAGCATAGCGCGCGTCGCTTCGGCGAAAGCCGATCGGCTGCCGCGAGAAAGCGGCGCCGCTCCTCGCTGTCGATATATTTGCGGCGCCCGGTGGCGTCGTGCGCCTGCCATTGGCCGGTCTGGATGAAGGACATTCCGGCCTCCCAGCTGCAACAGAATCAACAATAGGGTTGCGCAGACTTTTTTGCTCTACTGGCGCGCTGCGAAACCTCCAAAATGGAGTTAAATTCGGAGCAGTCATTCCCCTCAAGAACCTTTTGAGTTTTCGTGCCGCACCTGCAACGAAATTGTTGATTCTGTTGCAAAATGGCATGCTCGGCCTTCGTTCTCGGTGGAGGCGGCATGGCTTATTATCGTGCCTGTTTCAGTGTCTTGGTAGCGCTCGGCGGTCATGGGGCGACGGCCAACGCCTTCGTCACGCCCCAGGGCATTTCGGAACAGCGACAAGCAAGTCTGAATGAACTGCTTGAGCGCGCCCCTGCCGAGGACATCGCGCGCGACCGGGAAGCGTGCGCCAACGGGCAGCAGCCCGCGGCAGTGACGCGTAGCCGGTCGGCCGGTGCGGCCAGTCTGCCCGACGCTGCCGACCTCTGCGTGACGGTGCTGATCCGCACCGGACGCGACAGCGCGCTGATGCCGTTTTATCGGCGACTAGCGCAGCGGGTGGCGGGCAATGCCGCCGAGTATGGGCGATTGCCGGAACGCATTGGCGCTGCCGTGATCCAGCAGCGTTCGGATCGTGTGGCGATCGGCGCCGCAGGAACCATTGTTACTGCAGCGCTGGCGTTTGATGCCGGGTTCACCGCCGCTTACTCCAAGAACGAAGGGGTTGGGGCGGGGCTACCGGATATGGCGAGTCTGCGTCCAGTTGCCGAGCGCTGCCTGGCCCAAGCGGAGGCGCGACTCGGGCTCTGCTATTCGGCGGGATATGCTTATGGCGCGCGCGCGCGTCAGGGGGAGTTGATGCGCGTCCGCTAGTACGGGTCTGAGAGGACGGGTCGCGATGCATGGACGCGAGCTCGGGTCTGTGGGCCCGGGGCACGCGCAATAGCGGCAGGAACAGACCTGATTAGTGGCGGCCCGGCGATGGGCCGGGGCGTTCGCAGGTAGCAACGCCGTGCGCGAAATCCTCGCCCGGCTGGTGATCGGCCGACGCGATGCCGCAGGCGCGGAATTCGGCCATAACATCATCCATGCTTGCCGATCCCGCTTGTTGGTCGGCAACGGCAATGATCACCGGCGGAGGTGCCGGTGCGATACTCTCGCGTCGACCGATCTGGCTGATCGAACGGTCGACCGCGCGAAGGTCTTCCTCGCTACGCAAGTGATCCCGCACGGCGGAAAGCGGATCATCGGGATGAGCGGCAAGGCGCGCGTCAATTTCAGCATCGGGTACGCCGCGACGGCGCAGGGTGGCGCGTAGTTCCTCGCGCACCCGGTTGTCGAATCGGGCGGTTGAACCGCCGCCGAGCGCGACTTGCTGGCGCAGGCGCGCCGTGGTGCCGCCGAGCTCGTCCAAGCGCTGGCGAAACTCGGGGCTGTCGGCGGCGCCATGCCCTTGTGCGTCGACCATTTGGCCGATGGCGGCACCGGAGGCGTTGAGGTCGCCTTCCGGCGTGCCGCGAGCGTGTTGCTCTTCGATGTAAGCCCGGCGCTCGGCCTCGCGGTCCCGGTAGGCCAATTCGTCCTCGGGACCGGCGAAGGTCAGGTAGGCATCGAAGCGATGCAGATCGCGTATCAACATTTGGACCTGACGACGGCTATCGGCGCGGGCGGTGGCCATAGCGTCGCCTTCCGCAGCATTGACCCGTGCCTCCGCCATAGCTCGGCCGCTGGCGGCGCTGGCCAGTGCGGCATTCGCTTCGGTGTGCAAAAAGCGCATGAGGTCGGCGAGGCTGAGGGTGGAGTGGTCGCCATGGGCAAGCAAGGATTCAATGCCCGCCACGCGCGTTAGCGCATCGAGAATGTTCTGCTGAGTTTGGGGGTCGCCAGACAACTCGGAAACCAATCGCTCCAACGTGGCGCGCTGCGATTGCGTCAGACGGAGGGCAGCTTCTCTACTTGGTTCATCAATCGTCATGCATCTAATTTAGTTGGCTTATCTTCTTACCGTAAACGATATTGGTTAATTTCGGGTTAACTCTGAGGCTGACGGTCCCAACAGGGCGGACTGGCGCAGCCGTAGAGGCCATTTTCACCGCCAATTCGTTCGCCCGGCTCGGGGCGTCGAGTCGGCGGCTGATCGGTGGCGCGGGCATGCGAGCCCCGATTTTCGTCATCAGAAAACGAAGACCCGCCAGCGCTGCCTTCTCCATTTGTTCCATTGGCGGCGACAGCTACGACGGCAACAACTAACGCCGCGACGACTACTCTGGCGTACGCATTTGTGCCGCTGTTGGCCCGACGACAGCCCATCCAAGTATCCCAATACTCGATGCAGTCGAGCTGCCCGTTGACGATGCGAGCGTCGACCCAACCGCGAGTGCCTCCGTTGTATGTGTAAAAACCGCGCGCGATGACGGTGGTCCCGTCCGGCGATGACGCCCGGACATAAGAATTATGCATGGAGCCGACGTCGTAGCTGTTGGTCCACCAACTGCGTGAATCGCTTCGTGCAATGGCCTCAAGGCTTTGATTTAATTCTGCCTGAAGCTGAGCGGCGCGGTCGATGGACGGAGATGCAGACGGAGCGGTCGCCGGCGCCTGCGGATTGCTACGAACGATCCGAAGGATCTCCTCCTGGCTTATGGGAGGGGGTACAGATGGAGCTATGGCCGGCGCCTGCGGATTGCTGCGAACGATCTGAAGGATCTCCTCCTGGCTGATCGGCGGCTGTTGCGCTGGAGGCCGATAGACAGGCGCGCTCCCTATCGGTTCGGCTTGGGCCGTGGCGGAAGCCAAGGCAACGGCGACGGCAAGGCATCGTATGAGGACGTGTTTCATAGAACACTCCCGAATAGCGACTCGACCGCTATTCCAACTTGAGATGTTACTACAGGGCTGCACCGGCATAAAGGTGAGATGCTGCGATATTAGAGACTGTCTGGTGAGCCGATTGGGCAGGAACTGTACCTCCCTTTCTTCCAGCCCGCATTGCTCTTTGTCGGCGGCTTTGTAGCCGTCCGCTACTCCCGGAAAAGGCGACTTGCTTCCTGCGTGCAGCTTCATCCCGCCAAGGCGGCTGGCGGCCTTGTCCGGTGCGCGGGAGCGGTCGGCTGGAGCCTCAGCGTCATCGCACATGCCGTGCGGGACGAAAGAGAGGAACCATGACCACCACCGACATTATCCTGCTGATAGAGGCGCTCGCCGCGGTCATCACCGCAATCGTTCAGATCCTCGTGGCGATGCGGCAGGGGCCCTAGGGGGGCGCCACCGTAGGGTGAGCATTTCCATTTAGGATGCTTCGGCCAGAAGAACCTCTCGTGGGAGCGGGAAGATATCGACCTGTTTTTGGATAGCTGCCGATCCATCCTTAGCGATGCCCAATTCAAAGCGCCGTCCAATGTCATCCACTGTACTGCGTAACCGTCGACAAAGGAGATCTGCCAGCGCGGGGTCTTCAACCGCAATGACGATCTGCCTGCCGGATCGGCGGACGGCAGAAAGTACCTCTACCAGATTAAGCGCTCGATAGTCGTCGATGTGTTGCACAGGATCGTCCAGGAGGAGGGTTTGCAACCGGCACCATGGGCGGGAGAGATGAATTGCCAGGAGGAAGGCCAGTCCAGCCGCACGGCGTTGACCGCTGCTAAAGAGAAATTGCGGATTGCGACCATCGCCCACGGTGAAATTCAAGGAGGCTCTGACATGGCCTCCGAAGTCCGTTTCAATCTCCCTCCAATCGGTATGGGGACGGAGCCTTTGATACAGCTCCTTCAGGAGCGGCATCACTGTGTCGAATTGCTCGGTCAAAACTTCGTTGGCGACGGATTTCGCAGCGTTGTCGATTTGTCGCGCAGCCTCCACCGCCCGCTCAGCGGCAGTCACCTTTCTCTGTTCCTCGTCCACCTGAGCCCGCAGCCTTTCTACGGTTCCCTCCAGCGCAGTTACCCGGTCATGGGCACCCGAAGTCTCCAGAATGAACAGAGCATGTTCAAGGCGGGTGGTCGCGCTCTGGCGTTCCAAGACCAACCTGCGGGCCGCTTCGGGATTTGACGGATCGCCCTCGAACTCGAATTGCCGGAATTCTTCTCGTACTGCGGCAAGCTCTCTCACTAGGCGGTCCCGCCTTGCTTCAAGGTCCGTGAGCTTTTGTTCGGCTCGCACCAATTCCGCTGTGGCCTGCTCCGCCTTAGCGCGCGCTTCCTGAAGGGCCTTCAGCATCTGTGCCGCGCGTTCACCGCGCGCACTCAATCTGGCCCGGGCGCTATTGATTGCAGCCGAGAATTCCCCTTCGGTGCGCTCGGCATTGCAAAGGGGGCAGTGACCATCCTCGAGACCTATGGCCTCGCCATGATCGAGGAGCGCTACTATGTGGGCCGCATACGAATCGCTCTCACGCTCGGTAGCTGCTCGTTCCTCTGCAGCGTCTAAGAGCTGCTTGGCACTTTCCGCCTGCTGCCGTGCGCTGTCTCGTTCAGCCTGGACATTCGCCAGCTCTGCCTGACCAACTTGAGAGGCAAAATACGCGTCTTCCGATTGCAGACGTGCGGCTTTTTCAATCCCCTCCGCGAGCACTGCGATCGACTGCTTCCGATCCGCAATGCGCCTGCGCAGGTGCTCAGCGCGGTCGCCGGCGGCAGATAAGAGGTCGGCCGCCAGCTCAGCGATGATACTTTCAGCCTCACTAACGTCGGTTTGCCGTTCCGCGACACTCCGTGCTTCCGTCAATGCGGAGAGAGTGCGGCCTAACTCCGCTTGAGCTTCGGCCAGCCTAGCTTCCTGATTCGTCTTTGCTCCACTCGCCGCTTTGTGAATGGCAGTCGTTCTTTGGGAATGATCCGGACCCGTGAGGCCGCCAATGGCTGCTCGGACGGCAGCGAAACGTGCCTGCTCCGGCAAATCCAAGCTCAATTTGGATAGCGTTTCGTCGCGGATCAGGGTCGTCTGGATGAGGGTCTCGGGCCAGGAATCCGCCAGTGACTCTGCAGAACACAGCTCGCCTCCGAGAGACTTCGGATCGAAGTCGCTTCCGGATTCACGGCTGCGCCTGATGGCAATTTCCCGGCCATTGGGCGATATGAAACCTGCTGACACATAGTGTTTTTCAGGCGCCCCATCGCCGACCCACCATATGTGGCTATCCAGCCCACCGCCCTTGGCGCCTTTCACCTCATACTTATTGATCGTCCCCGTGAGGAGAAAGTCGATTGCGTCCAGAACCGTGCTCTTACCGGCGCCGTTCCGACCGGTAAGCACGACGAACCCTCCAGGGAAGTCGAATCGCGTAGGCTCCTTGAAACCTCGAAAGCCCGCCACTTCGACATAAGCTAGCTTCATGGACTGTCCCCCAGGAGCTGAGCGACATCCGTAGGAGCAGTGTCTGAATCAAGCACAAGTCGGGCTACGTTCGGAGAGATTGAACTGATCCTTCTCTGAAGCCTTTCTGTTGCGTCCTCGGCACGCAGCACTGGCTGATATTGAAGGGCCATCACCGGCAGGAGGGTGCGCACTAGATCTTGGCGGGACGCGATACCGCACGCCGCAATTTTACGCGTGCGCTCTAGGTCCTCTTCAATCCACCGGATTTCACGCGCTTCGACCAAGCCGGTAGTCGGGCCGCACAGAAACACGCTGTATACGTTCCATGCTTTGTCACCCGCCGAGCGAAAACTCGGAGCAAATCGATTCAGGATAGCCAATTCGCGCTCGCGCCAACCCGACAGGAGGCTTTGGGGTGAGTCAAAAATACAGGCGAACCCTACCACAACATCGTCTTCGAAACACACCAATGGCGTGGCACCCAGCGAGATCAAGCGAGTCGTATAGCCCGCATCGCTTAGCAAAATCTGCGTGGTCGAAAGGAGGTCAATCATAGGCCCAGTTCCGCATGGGCTTGCTGCCGGGTCAACCACAGCGCCCCGCCACCAGGCGCCGGCCTCATGATGCTCGCGCCATGACCACTGGCGATAAGTGCTGCAGGCACTCCTAGGTCTACAGCTCCGGCACAGACCACGATATCAGACTGGTCGATCGTTGCTGGCTCCAAATAGCGTTCTCGGACATCGGCTAAGCCTTGGCCAGCTCCATTGACGATGCGGATCGTGCGGCCTCCATGGCTCAGCCACGCCCCTCGGAGGGCAGCTCCTGCATTGACGAGTTCGGAGTACATAAGGGCTGCTTCGGCCGCGCCAGCCGGAGGCTGCTTGAGTGTCGCCGCGCGGGTGTATGGCAGCCCCTCCACATCGCGGCGAAGATTATACAGGTCCATTCCGCTAAGTGTATCCGCAGAGGCATTGACCTGGAAGCCAGCGGCGTTGGCCATTGGGGCGGCGAGGACATAGAACTTGCGCGCCCAACTTCTGGAAAATGCCGCGCGCAGCTCGTCCAGTACGTCCGCCGCCGAAGCCTGGACATGTTCAAAGGTTTGACTGAGCCCAGTCAACTTTGCCCAAAGGTTTGGCGCTTTCGTTTGCAGATCGGCAGTTGGAGCTGGGTCGATCACCGTGACCGAATGGGCTGTGTTGATGGTGAAGGCTGCGGCAATTACGTCGTTAAGATAGCCCCAGTCAGTCCAGAACCCCACCACCACGAGGTGCTTATTGGGCAGGTGAAGGGTCATCCATTGAGTAAGGCTTTGAATCCGAGCCTGAACGTCCGGTTCCGCCAGCTGGCCTTGGGTCCATAGCGTTGCCGCGGGCTCGCGTTGCATGCAGCCGTGAAACTTTATCAGGGGGCTGGAAGTGGCGGCGAATTCAACCGCCTCTTGTCCGGTTAGGGCGCCACGCATCGCAACCTTGAGTTCAGCCGCCCACCGCTCGACCATTGTATCGAAATTGGCTGACATCGCCGCGTGCGCCGCCCTGCTAACCAGCAAGTCGCCAACCGCCGCGTGGCCGCGGTTGGGCGATCCCGCGAGTTCATTCCAAGGGACCAAATGAAGAAAGACGTCGAAGTCACCGCGACCATAAAAATGACCTGCTAGCTGATCGACATCGTTGCGAAGTGCCGCGTTGAGCGCCTCAGTGCTTTGCCACTTATCGTAACAGATTTGCGCAACACGCACTGCGGAAGGGAGGTAGCTAGGCGAAGGAATGGACAATCCAGCGCCGCATAGGAAAACCAACGAGTCGGTTTCTATTGCACCTAGTAGCTTTATTGTCAGCTCTGCACTTAGAGCCATTATTACCTCTGCGATCTTGTCACTTACCGATATTCGGTCGTGAATCCCGGCACAACCTCTTTGGTTGAACCTTTTGAGCTAGCTCACCGGCGTGCGTGCGTCCAGCTTGCTAACCAAGGATGCGAACCCAGGATGGTGCAAATTTGGCTGGTGCGACCTCTGACCCTCGGACGCGCCTTAGGCCCGGTCAGGGGCCGCTTTCACCGACCCGCGGCATCAGAATTTTGTCAGGCAAGTCCTCCTACCCTAGGTGCGCCAGCGGCGCCGGAACGAGATAGAAAGACGCCGGGTAGCGGGGCATGTCGAGGCTCGACCTGCCTTGCTCCGCACCCGGCTTTGGCCGGTGCCGTCGATCGAGGAGCGCCAGCGGCGCATCGGCGGCATCGGCAAAGGTCGGGCCGGTGTGCGTCGTCGCTGAAGCATCGAAGCTCGATTGCTGAACTCGTCGCGACGCCGGAGTTAAGAGTGGCGTTGTTTCCGCGAAAGCCTAGATGCTGGCCGCTTCGGCGACGCCCGCGCTGTCTCAGCCGGTGGCGCATCAACCGGCTCCCAGCCGCCCATGCCGTGCAGCACGCGGTCGGCATGTTTGATGGTGTCCACGTGGCCGTAGTGATCCTCGATCATCTTGACCGAGGTGCCCATCTGCTCGGCCAGGAAATACACGTCGACGCCTTCGCTCAATCGGAACGTGGCGTAGGTATGGCGAAAGCAATAGGTCGAGCGCGGAACCCCGTTGGGACCGTCGCGTAGCTTCGCTTCCTTGAGCACGGCATCGATCAGGTTCTTGTAGAGGGTTTTTGCGGGCGAGCCCGTCACGGTGGTGAACACCCGGTTATCGGGTTCTTGCGCCTTGGCAATGGCCCGAATGCGGTCGAGATAGTCGCCCACGCTTTGCGGGGCGACCAGCTTGCGCGACTTACCCTTGCCCTGGACGAACAGCACCACGATCTCGCGCCCGTCGCGATCCTTGGCGGACGCGATATCGCGCCAACGCAGGTTCTTTGCCTCGCTCGGACGCATGCCCGTGTTGCACATGATCAGGATGAAATTGTAGGCGATGGTGCGATACCACCGGCTGGACGGCTTGGTTGCCTTTGCCACCCAGGCGCGCCCCACCGTGTGCAGCTTGCGGTATTCCTCCAGCGTGAATTCGTCGCGCCGCATCGTCTTGAGTTTGGGTTTGCCCGCGAACCGCTGGCTGACGGTGATGTACCGCTTCTTGACGGCGTAATTCATCACCGCCCCGAAGATCGACATTTCGAAGCGGATGGTGTTGTCGCTGATCAGTTTCACATCCTTGCCGTCGATCACCTGCATGCGATAGCGGCCCTCGCCCTTCTGGCGGCGATGGGCCGGATAGCCATCCCAGCTTTCTTGGCCGATCAGATGCACCTGCGTCGCGCCGACATAGCTATCGAGTGTTCCTTCGATGACGGATTTCAGTTTCTTGACGCGCGCCTCGCCAATCTCGCCGCGCTTGGCTCGCCGTGCCTGCTCGGCGAGATACTCTTGCCCTACTTGGCGGAAGGGCCGGTTGAATATCGGCACATCGTGCTTGAGGCGAAAACGCACGTCGGCGTCGTAATCGAAAGCCCGATCCCGCGCCGTGGTAATGTCGGAGGTTTTGAGAGAGATCGTTTTGTAACGATCCGCCTTGGGCATCTTCACCCGGCAATACCAGTTGCGGTGCTGCACATCGGCCCGGCGAAAGATGACCAAGCCGGGCTTCAGCTGCTCTTTATCCGTGACAAACGCCATTTTTGCCTCTTACTCTGTGTAGGTTCTGTGCAGATTGGCGGCGTAAGTGCTTGATCTACCGTTGCTGTGCAGGACCTGTGTAGAGATTTATAGCAAAAAATATGGTTTGTTTCTAGTGTTTTAAGTTATAGTTCTCATTCCAGCAAAAGCTGGGATCTCCCTTCTTTCAAGGCAGCGAGATTCCGGCTTTCGCCGGAATGACGGGGACTGCCCACCGCTAGGCCTTCCCGACCACGCTCTCGGGCAGGTCCTTGCCGAACACGCGCTGGTAATATTCGGCCACCGTGGCGCGCTCGGCCTCGTCGCATTTGTTCAAAAAGGTCAGCCGGAAGGCGAAGCCGACATCGTCGAAGATCAATGTGTTCTGCGCCCAGCTGATCACGGTGCGCGGGCTCATCACGGTCGAGATGTCGCCGTTGACGAAGCCGCGCCGGGTCAGATCGGCGACCTTGACCATCCGCTCGACCTCCGCCCGGCCGCCCTCATGATCATATTCGCCCGATTTGGCGAGGACGATCCGGGCCTCGGTCTCGGCCGGCAGATAGTTCAAGGTGACGACGATGTTCCAGCGGTCCATCTGGCCCTGGTTGATCTGCTGGGTGCCGTGATAAAGGCCGGTCGTGTCGCCGAGGCCGACCGTGTTGGTGGTCGCGAACAGCCGGAAATAGGGATGCGGGCGGATCACCCGGTTCTGGTCGAGCAGGGTCAATTTGCCCTCGGTCTCGAGCACGCGCTGGATGACGAACATGACGTCCGGGCGGCCGGCGTCATATTCGTCGAACACCAGAGCGGTCGGCGTCTGCAGCGCCCAGGGCAGCAGCCCCTCGCGGAACTCGGTGACCTGCTGGCCCTCGCGCAGCACGATGGCGTCGCGGCCGACCAGGTCGATGCGGCTGATATGGGCGTCGAGATTGATACGGATGGTCGGCCAGTTGAGCCGCGCCGCGACCTGCTCGATATGGGTCGATTTGCCGGGGCCGTGATAGCCCTGGATCATCACCCGGCGATTCTTGGCGAAGCCGGCGCAGATCGCCAGCGTGGTGTCTGGATCGAAGACATAGGCCGGATCGTGATCGGGCACGCGCTCGTCGGCTTCGGAGAAGGCCGGGACCTCCATGTCGCTGTCGACCCCGAACGCTTCGCGCACCTTCACCATCCGGTCGGGCGCGTCCATCACGGTCGCGGCGCGGCTGTCGGGGTTGACGTTGGGAATGTCTGCCATGGTGTTTCTCTGATTCAGGCGAAGACCGGCCGCCCCTTGAGCGCCGTATAAGCCTCGATCACCGCCTGCAATGCTTTCTCGTGGCCGCGGTCGCCGCCATTGTGGTCGGGATGGTAGCGGCGGACGAGCTCGGCATAGCGCATCCGCAAGGCCCGGCGGTCGACGTCCATGCCGAGCCCGAGCACGCGCAAATTCCTGCGGTCGCCCTCGCTCAATTCGCGGCCGTCCTGGCGGCGGCGCTGCTCCATATGCGCCTGGAAGCGGGCGCCGATCGCGTCGAGCGGGTCGACGAAATCGGCCCAGCGCGGCCCGGCCGAGACGCCGGCGGTGCCGAAGGCGCGGGTCTCGCGGTCCCAGCCGCCATAGGGATTTTGCGCGGCGCTGATCTCGTCGGCGCTCATCCCGTGAAAATAATTATAGTCCGAATTGAACGCGCGGACATGGTCGAGGCAGAGCCAGCGCCACTCGCCCGGCCCGTCGAAGCCGGGCCGCTGCCCGCCGGGCGCGCGGAACTCGCCGGGCGCGTCGCAGCCGGGCTCGGCGCAATGGCGCGCCCGCCCCTCGACCCGTCCGTGGAACCGCGTCTCCTTGCCTCGCGCGCTCGCCAATCCTCGCTCCCTTTCTGCGACAGCTTCTTTATATAGCCTCAAATGACCGCCGCTTTAACCGGGCCCGTCGCGACCGAAATCGAAAAACGCCTGCGCGCCGCGCTCGCTCCCACTCGGCTCGCCGTGATCAACGATTCAGCGAAGCATCGCGGCCATGCCGGCGACGACGGCAGCGGCGAAAGCCATTTCACCGTGGAGATCGAGGCCGAGGCCTTCGCCGGCCTGAGCCGCCTCGAACGCCAGCGCGCGGTCAATGCGGCGCTCGGCGACCTGATGAAGGAACGCGTCCACGCGCTGGCGATCAGGGCGCGGGCGCCGGGCGAGCCCGGATGAGCGCGGCGCGCTGGTCCTGCGCGGTCGGCCCGATAACCCTGCGATTCCCCAATTTCGCCTGGCGGCGGCGCGCCCTTGCGGCGCATGATCTCCACCGTCTGATGACCGGCTGTCCGATGACGATGCGGGGCGAGTTCCAGCTCGCCGCCTGGGAGTTCGCCGCCGTCCGCTACCCGCATTGGGGCGCCACCCTGTTCTGCGCGCCTTTGATCCGTGCCGGCTTGATCTCGTCGCCCGCCGCCATCTGGCGCTCGGGGCGCCGAAGCCAGAGCCTCTATCCCGCGCTCGGGCGAAAATGGGGGGCCGCGGCCTTCGCTTGCCTGATCCGGCCGGCGCGCAGATTGGGCTGCTGCTCCTCGGATTCGGACTGCGCCGCGGCGCCGTCCCGACCGATGCTTCGGGCAAGGGGGCGCGGCGGCAGGCCGAGCAGGCTGATCAGGTAGCCGAGGATCGCGCTGCCGCCATAGCCCACCAGCGGCGTCGGATAATTGCCGAGCGCGGCGGCAAGGATCACGGCAAGCCAGACCGCACCGAACATGGCG
Organism: Sphingomonadales bacterium; assembly: GCA_034668505.1. Taxonomy (GTDB): domain Bacteria; phylum Pseudomonadota; class Alphaproteobacteria; order Sphingomonadales; family Sphingomonadaceae; genus Allosphingosinicella. The sequence goes on along the minus strand of JAXDPD010000090.1, from coordinate 85,754 downwards.
TGGACCGTGCGATGATCGGGATCCCTCATGTACCCCGCAATCGCCGGGACGAGCATCAGGGCCGCGCCGGCGAGAATTGCGACCCCCGCCAGCGGGTGCAGGAGAAAGGACGAGTAGAAGATCTGGTCGACGAAAGGCGTTGCGGGCGAGGCATCGGTGCGCACCAGGGTCGCCGCGAACCCCGCCAGCGCCGCGCCGAGCGCGACCAGCACGTCTCGGTCGGGCCGCGCCAGCGCCAGCGCGGCCATGCCCGCCGCGAGCGCGCCCGCCATCGCCCGGTCCGGCTGCAGCGCCAGCGCCAGCGCCGCGATCAGGATGGCGAGCAGCGACGCCGGATCGCGCGCGCGGGCGAAGCCCAGGGCAAGGATCGGGACGAGGAAGAGGCCGGGCTGGAGGAGGATGCCGCCGGCCGAGATCCAGCGCGTCGCGCCGTCCGCCGAAACGCCGAACAGGCTGGTGAGCAGGATCAGGCAGGCGAGCGCGACCCCAAGGGCGCCGCCGCCGATTCGCCAAAGCCGCCCGGCCTCGGTCAGCACGCCGACCGCCAGCAGGCCGATGGCGAGCGCCGCGGCGTTGATCGCGAGGTAGGAGAGCGGCGCGCCCGCCGCATTCATATAGGCCAGGCCGAGGCCGGTTGCGCCGATCGCGCACGAAGCGGCGAGGCGGCGGGGATGGCGGAGGTGGAAGGACAGCGTCTGCCGGAGCGCGCCGGCGAGGCAGCCGAGGGCGAAAGCGAGGGCCGCTCCCGGCCGCTCGATCGCGGCGAGCTCACCCGCCATGGCGCGGCCCCAGCCCCGCAGGCGCGCGGGCAATATGATCGCGGCGAGCCGGACGATCGTCTCTGCGAGCCTGCGCCTCATGCGGGCTTTCCCCGAGGATCGGCAGCGGCGGCGCCAAGCCCGGGCGGCGGGTTCGCGCGCGCCAGCGCCCGGCCCGTGGCGGTCAGCCGGTAAGCGTGACGCGGCGGCCGCCCGGGCTCCGCGGGCGCCTGCCATTCGGCCTCCAGATGGCCCTGCTCTTCAAGGCGGATCAGCAGGGGGTAGAGCGTGCCGGACTTGACCGGGCCCTGACGGCACAGATCGTAGCCATGGAGCCAGCTTCTCCCGGCATCGGCCATGATCGCTAGGATCGTTCGCGCCGCCGGCGACAAGGTGCGGTTCCGGACCATATGCCTTAAATCTACATATATAGAGTTTTCGTCAATCCGGAAATGCAGGGGCCCACCGATTGTTGGATACAAATAGGATTTCACCGATCACCCTGAGGAGGTGACACGCGCGATTCGCCTTGCTCGACTCCACCTCGATCCGGACTCGCCGCGATCCCCTCGGCCGGGGCGACTCCCCCCTGACGTGGCATCAACTTCGTCAACTTCCGCGAGTCGCGACCATTGTCCGCCGGATGAGCAGGTGCGGCCTGCGCATCTTCGCTTCGCCCGCAAGGACGGCTAGGATGAGCCCATGACCGACGATCCTTTCCTCCAGACCCTGCTCCCCTCCACCCACGATCTGGGCGGGTTCAAGGTCCATCGCACCCTGCCGCACCGCGACCGGACGACGGTGGGTCCCTTCATCTTCGTCGACCAGATGGGGCCGGCCCGCCTCGCGCCCGGCACCGGCATCGACGTGCGTCCGCACCCCCATATCAACCTTGCCACCGTCACTTACCTCTTCGCCGGCGCGATCGACCATCGCGATTCGCTCGGCACCTTCGCGACGATCGAGCCCGGCGCGGTCAATCTGATGACCGCCGGCAGGGGCATCACCCATAGCGAGCGCTCGCCCGCCGCGCTGCGCCCGGCGGGGCCTGAGCTTAGCGGCATGCAGACCTGGCTCGCTTTGCCCAGCGCGCTGGAGGAGATCGACCCGGCCTTCGAGCATGTGCCGAAGGAGGATCTGCCGGTGGTCGAAGGGATCGGCGCCCGCGCCCGGATCGTGATGGGGAGCTTGTGGGGCGAGAGCGCGCCGGTCACCTGCCACAGCCACACCATCTATGCCGATATCCACCTGCGCGCGGGCGGGGCGATGCCGATCGACGCCGAGGCCGACGAGCGCGGCCTCTATGTCGCGGAAGGCGAGGCCAGCCTCGACGGCAGGGCGCTGGCGCCCGCCACGCTCTACGTGCTGCGCCCGGGCATCCGCGCCACTTTGCGCTCGGGGAGCGGCGGCCACGTCATGCTGCTCGGCGGCGCGCCGCTCGACGGGCCCCGCCACGTTTTCTGGAACTTCGTCTCTTCCAGCCGCGACCGAATCAACCAGGCCAAGGAGGATTGGAAGGCCGGCCGCTTCGCGCTGCCGCCCGACGACCATGACGAGTATATCCCCTTGCCCGAAGTGCCCAAGACGGTGAGCTATCCATGAGCGGGCTCCGGCAAAGGATGGTCGTTCGTCCCGAGCGAAGTCGGGGCGCGCTGGCACGGACTCATCTCGCACGCCCCTCGACTTCGCTCGGGACGAACGGAGGCCTTTGGTGACGGAACTCCAACTCAGCCGCATCCCGCTCGCCACCGGCGTCACGCTCAACGTCCAGCAAGGCGGGCCGGAAGGCGCGGAGGCGATTATCTTCCTCCACGGCTTCCCCGAATCGCACCGGACCTGGCGCGAAGCGGCGCCGGCGCTCGCCCGCGACTTCCGCGTGATCGCGCCCGACCAGCGCGGCTTTGCGGGCTCGGACAAGCCCGAGGGAGTCGAGCACTATCGGACCGAGCGGATCGTCGAGGATCTGATCGCGCTCGCCGACGCGCTGGGGCTGGCGCGCTTCACCCTGGTCGGCCACGATTGGGGCGGCGCGGTCGCCTGGCTGGCGGCGCTGCGCCATCCCGACCGCATAAACCGACTCGTCATCGTCAACGCGCCGCACCCGCTCGTCTTCCAGAAAAGCCTGATCGAGGATCCGGCCCAGCGCGCCGCCTCGCAATATATGAACGCCTTCCGCAATCCGGCGATGGAGCAGGGCATCGCCGCGATGGGCTGGGAAAGCTTCTACGCCAAGACCTTCGGCAGCCACGCCGATCTCAGCCGCGTCCCGGCCGAGGAGAAGGCCGCTTATCTTGCCGATTGGTCCGCGCCCGGCGCGCTGACCGCGATGCTGAACTGGTATCGGGCGAGCGAGATAATCGTGCCGCAAATCGGCGAGGCGGTGGCGCCGCCGCCCTGGACCGAGGCGCCCTTCCCGCGCGTGACGATGCCGACCCTCGTCATCTGGGCGCTCGGCGACAAGGCGCTGCTCCCGGTCCAGCTCGAAGGCCTCGACGCTCTGATCGACGATCTGCGCCTCGTCACCATCCCCGGCGCCGGCCATTTCGTCCCCTGGGAGCAGCCTCGGACGGTGATCGCCGCGATCCGGGATTTCATGGCGGAGGCGCGATGACCCGCCCTGCCCGTCATTCCAGCGACAGCCGGAATCTCCCCGACCTGCGGCGTCGGCATGAAAGGAAGCGGGATTCCAGCCTTCGCCGGAATGACGGAGGATGCCGGAATGACGGTTCCCTATGACCGGCGCAGACTCTAAGCCGCGCGCCATGGCCACCACTCCCAAACGCTCGCTCTCCCGTTCCGCCGCGCGGCTCGCCGCCGTGCAGGCGCTCTATCAGCAGGAGATGGAGGCGATCCCCGTCGCCCGTTTGCTCCACGAATTCCACCACCACCGGCTCGGCGCGACCATCGACGGGATCGAATATGCCGACGCCGAGGTCGATTTCTTCGACGATCTGGTGACGGGCGCCGAGGCCCGGAGCGAGGAGCTCGACGGCCTGATCGCAGCCAGGCTCGCCTCGGGCTGGTCGCTGGCCCGGCTCGACAAGCCGATGAAGGCGATATTGCGCGCCGGCGCCTACGAGCTGGTCGCCCGCGCCGACGTGCCGACCGCGACCGTGATCGGCGAATATGTCGACGTCGCCAAGGCGTTCTACGACGCCCGCGAGACCGGCTTCGTCAACGGCCTGCTCGACGCCATCGCCAAAGAGGTGCGCAAGTAAGCCGCGAGGCAGCCTTCATCGACAGCCTGCGCGCGCTCGCCACCGATCCGGCCGCGCGCGGCCTTCTCGACGATGCGGCGGTGCTGGAGGTGGGCGGCGAGACGCTGGTGCTGACCCACGACATGATCGTCGAGGGGGTTCATTATCTCCCCGGCGACCCGCCCGGCGACGTCGCCTGGAAGCTCCTCGCGGTCAATCTCTCCGACCTCGCCGCCAAGGGCGCGCGGCCGGTCGGCGTGCTGCTCGGCTTCACGCTCGGCGACGAAGCGTGGGACCGCGCCTTCGCCGACGGGCTCGGCGCGGCGCTCGCGGCGTTCGGCGTGCCTTTGCTCGGCGGCGACACCGTCTGCGCGCCGGCGCGGGTGCTCGGCCTGACCGCGATCGGCCGGGCGGCCCACGCGCCCCCGGGCCGGAGCGGCGCGCGGCCCGGAGACCTGCTCTGGGTCTCGGGGACGATCGGCGATGCCGGGGCGGGGCTTCGGGTGCTGAAGGGCGCGCTCGGGCCCTCGGACGCGCTGGTCGAGCGCTACCGCAACCCGCGCCCGCGGCTCGAGGCGGGGGAGCGGCTGGCGCCCTTGGTGTCGGCGATGATGGACGTCTCCGACGGCCTGTTGCTCGACGCCGCCCGAATGGCGGCGGCGAGCGGCTGCGCGGTCCATGTCGAGCTCGAATCGGTGCCATTGTCGCCGGCCTATCTGGCGCTGCTCGGCGCGGCGCGGCGCGAGGCGGCGAGCGCCGGCGACGATTACGAGTTGCTGTTCGCCGCCGATCCGGCGCGGGCGCAGGCCATTCTCGCCCTTGCCGACGAGATCGGCCTGCCTTTGTCGCGAATCGGCCGCTTCGATGCCGGCGGCGGCCTTTCGCTCACCGAGCACGGCACCCCGGTCGAGCCGCCCGCGCGGCTCGGCTTCGAGCATGGTTGATTGATCCGTCCATTCTGCTTAAAGGCGCGCCACCAATGAGGGCGCGCCAGTCTCCAAGCGCCTGCCCTTATTTGCTGAAAATTCAGGGGAATAGAACATGACCGTCGTCTACATCGCCATGGGCTGCGGCCTGCTCGCCGTGCTCTACGGCCTGATCACCACGATGCAGGTGCTCAAGGCCCCGGCCGGCAACGAGCGGATGCAGGACATCGCCGCCGCCGTGCAGGAAGGCGCGCGCGCCTATCTCGCCCGCCAGTATCGCACGATCGCGATCGTCGGAATCATCGTCGCCGGCCTGGTCTTCTATTTCCTCGGCCTCGTCTCGGCGATCGGCTTCCTGATCGGCGCCATCCTCTCCGGCCTGACCGGCTTCGTCGGCATGAACGTCTCGGTGAAGGCCAATGTCCGCACCGCCGAGGCCGCGCGCACCTCGCTGCAGGGCGGCCTCACCATCGCCTTCCGCTCGGGCGCGATCACCGGCATGCTGGTGGCGGGCCTCGGCCTGCTCGCGATCGCCGGCTTCTTCTGGTATCTGACCGGCCCCGCCGCGCATGCGCCCAACGCCCGCATCGTTGTCGACGGCCTCGTCGCCCTTGCCTTCGGCGCCTCGCTCATCTCGATCTTCGCGCGTCTCGGCGGGGGCATCTTCACCAAGGCCGCCGACGTCGGCGCCGACCTGGTCGGCAAGGTCGAGGCCGGAATCCCCGAGGACGATCCCCGCAATCCCGCCACGATCGCCGATAACGTGGGCGACAATGTCGGCGACTGCGCCGGCATGGCCGCCGACCTGTTCGAAACCTATGTCGTCACCTTGGGCGTCACCATGGTCTCGGTCGCGCTCACCCTCACCGCGCTCGGGCCGGACATGCTCATGAAGCTGATGGCGCTCCCGCTCATCATCGGCGGCGTCTGCATCGTCACCTCGATCATCGGCACCTACATGGTCCGCTTGGGCAAGGGCCAGTCGATCATGGGCGCGCTCTACAAGGGCTTCTGGACCGCCGCGATCCTCGGCGCCGTCGCCGTCTATTTCGCCACCCAATATGTGCTGGGCGACATGAACGCGCCTTTGGCCACGATCGGCGGCGCCGCCGGCGCCACCGTCACTTTGACCGGCATGAAGCTCTTCTACTGCATGCTGATCGGCCTCGGCCTGACCGGCGCATTGGTCTGGATCACCGAATATTATACCGGCACCAACTACCGGCCGGTGCGGAGCATCGCCAAGGCCTCGGAGACCGGCCACGGCACCAACGTCATCCAGGGCCTGGCGATCAGCCTCGAATCGACCGCGCTGCCGACGCTCGTCATCGTCGTCGCGGTGATCGGCGCCTATCAGCTCGCCGGAGTCATCGGCGTCGCCTTCGGCGCGACCGCGATGCTGGCGCTGGCCGGCATGGTCGTGGCGCTCGACGCCTACGGTCCGGTCACCGACAATGCCGGCGGCATCGCCGAAATGGCGGGGCTGCCCGACGAGGTGCGCGTGCGCACCGACGCGCTCGACGCGGTCGGCAACACCACCAAGGCGGTGACCAAGGGCTATGCGATCGGCTCGGCCGCTCTGGCCGCGCTCGTCCTGTTCGGCGCCTATACCGCCGATCTCGGCCTGTTCTTCCCCAATCTCGACGTCGATTTCTCGCTGAGCAATCCCTACGTCATCGTCGGCCTGCTGCTCGGCGCCCTCCTGCCCTACAGCTTCGGCGCCTTCGGCATGACCGCGGTCGGCCGCGCCGCCGGCGCGGTGGTCGAGGACGTCCGCGCCCAGTTCCGCGACAATCCGGGGATCATGGAGGGGACGACGCGGCCCAATTACGGCCGCACCGTCGATCTCGTGACCCGCGCCGCGATCCGCGAGATGATCCTCCCCAGCCTGCTGCCGGTGCTCGCGCCGATCGCGGTCTATTTCATCATCAACGCGGTCGCCGGCCAGGCCTCGGCCTTCGCCGCCCTGGGCGCGCTCCTGCTCGGCGTCATCGTCTCCGGCCTGTTCGTCGCCATCTCGATGACCTCCGGCGGCGGCGCCTGGGACAATGCCAAGAAATATATCGAGGACGGCAATCATGGCGGCAAGGGCTCGGAGGCCCACAAGGCCGCGGTGACCGGCGACACGGTCGGCGATCCCTACAAGGATACGGCCGGTCCGGCGGTCAATCCGATGATCAAGATCACCAATATCGTCGCCCTGCTGCTGCTCGCGGCTTTGGCCGGCCACGCCGCCGGCTGATCCGCGCCTCTCGCGAGCGGGAAAAGGCCCCGTCCGGACGCCCCGGGCGCGGCCTTTTCCGCATTTTGCGGCGGGCCCTTTGCGGCGCCGGACATCCTCGCTATCTTGCTCGCCTGCTTGCGAAAAGGGGGCTCGCATGAGGAAGTTGTTGGCCGCGATCCTGTCGCTCGGCCTGCTCGGAACGCCGGCGGCGGCGCAGCAGCAACAAGCGGCCGCGCCGGCCGAGCCGCTGCCGCTCGCGGTGTTCGCGCGCCTGCCCCAGACCGAGCGGCCGCGCATCTCGACCGACGGATCGGCGCTGGCGATGCGGGTCCGCGCCAATGGCGAGCAGGGGCTGGCCGTGATCGCGCTCGACGAGCCCAATGCGCGCCCGCAGCTCATCGCGCGGGACGCCGAATTCGACGAGCGCGACGAATTCCGGACCACCGACTGGGTCTGGCTCGATCCCGATATATTGCTGATCTGGGTCGCGTCGCGGACCGACGTCGACGGCCAGCCCGTCGACGCCACCCGGGTCATCGCCTATAACCGCCGCACCCGGCAGACCCAGCGGCTCGGCTGGGAAGGCACCTTCGTCTTCGGCAGCAATGTGTTGTGGCGCTCGACCTCGGGCCCGCCGCGAATCCTGCTCTCCCGGCTCGCCGCCGGCCGCGGCAGCGAGCGCATCCGCTTCCCCGAAGTCGTCGAGGTCGACGCGGCCACCGGCCGCACGCGGACGATCGAATTGCCGCGCCCCGGAATCACCAGCTGGCTGGCGGACGGCGAGGGCAATGTCCGCATGGGCAGCGGCCTCGACCAGAGGACCGGCCGTTTGTGGGTGCTCTACCGGCCCGGCGGCGAGGGCAATTTCCGCACCATCCTGCGCGAGCGGACCACGCGCTACCAGGACGCGCCCGTGCCGATCGCCTTCCTCTCCGCGGAGAGGGCGCTCGCGGTCAGCCGCCACGAAGGCTATCGCGCGCTCTACGAGCTCGACCTCGGCACGATGGAGCTCGGCCGCAAGATATACAGCGTCGAAGGCTATGACATTGACGATGTCAGGCTCAACGTCGCGCGCAACGCGGTCGACGGCGTCGCGGTGACCGAGAATCGGAGCCGCATCCAGTGGATGGACCCGCGCCTGCGCGAGATCCAGGCGAGCCTCGACGAGACGTTCGGCGCCGGCAATGCCATGATCACGTCGACGGACCGGGCGCGGGTCAACATCGTCGTCCATGTCGGCGGCCCCGATCAGGCGGGCGGCTATTATCTCTACAATACCGAGAGCGGCGCGCTGCGCCACATCGGCTGGGTCAGCAACACGCTCAGGGACATGCGCCTCAATCCGGTGCGCACGATCCGCTACCGCGCCAGCGACGGCCGGGAAATCGCCGCCGTGCTCACGCTGCCGCGGCTGCGCGAGGCGCGGAACCTGCCGTTGATCGTGCTGCCGCACGGCGGCCCCTGGGCGCGCGACGCCGAAAGCTGGGACGCGTGGGCGCAGCCGCTCGCCGAGCTCGGCTATGCGGTCGTCCAGCCCAATTTCCGCGGCTCTTCCGGCTATGGCTATGCCTGGGAAGCGGCCTCCGACGGCAATTGGGGCACGCGCATGCAGGACGACCTCAACGACGCCGTCACCCACCTCGCCGCCTTGGGCATCGCCGATGCGTCGCGGGTCTGCATGTTCGGCTGGTCCTATGGCGGCTATGCGGCTTCGCGCGCCGCCCAGCGCGACGGCAGCCGCTACCGCTGCGCGATCAGCGGCGCCGGCGTGCACGACATCCCCGACATGGTCGCCTACGACCGCAACTATCTCGGCCGCTACGGCTCGCAATATATCGGCAGCGCCGCGGCCAGGCTCGCCGACATCTCGCCGTCGCGCCATGCCGCGCAATTTTCGGCGCCGATCCTGATCGTCCACGGCGCCCGCGACGATCGCGTGCCGGTCTCCCAGTCACGGACCCTGGTGCAGCGCCTGCGCGACGCCGGCAAGGTCGAGGGCCGCGACTTCGTCTATATCGAGCAGCCGCGCAACTCCCACCATCTGCCGCTCGAGGCGGACCGGCTGCAATTGCTCGAGGAGATGCAGCGCTTCCTCGCCCGCCATAATCCGTCGGGCCAGCAGCCGCGCACGGTGGCCCCCGCCGCGGCTCCGGCCCGCTGATCGGGAGAGGCGAAAAACGTACCGGGCCGGTCTTTTATTTTTCGGGCCGAGCCGCTAATGGCACCCGGCACTTTTCGAGCTGGGACTTGAATGGCCAAGGAAGAACTCTTGGAGATGCGCGGGCAGGTGGTCGAGCTGCTGCCCAATGCCATGTTCCGCGTGACCCTCGAAAACGGCCATGAGATCCTCGGCCACACCGCCGGCAAGATGCGCAAGAACCGGATCCGCGTGCTGACCGGCGACGAGGTGCTGGTCGAGCTCACGCCCTACGACCTGACCAAGGGCCGGATTACCTACCGCTTCAAATAAGCGTAGGCCCGCCTCATGCGGCTCATCCTCGCTTCCGCGTCCCCCAGACGGCTCGAGCTGCTCGCGCGGCTCGGCGTGACTCCGGACGCCGTCATTCCCGCCGACATCGACGAGACTCCGCTCAAAAGCGAGCTGCCCATCATCTATGCGCGGCGGATTGCGGCGGCGAAGGCGGCGGCGGTCGCGCAGGCGGGCGCGCTCACCCTGGCCGCCGACACCGTGGTCGCGGCCGGCCGCCGCATCCTGCCCAAGACCGAGAGCGAGGATGAAGCGCGTGCCTGCCTCTCCTTGCTCTCCGGCCGCCGCCACCGCGTCCACAGCGCGCTCACTTTGGTCGACGGCGAAGGCCGCGCCCGCCACAGGCTGTCGAGCTCGATCGTCACCTTCAAACCCTTGAGCGCCGCCGAGCTCGACGCCTATCTCGCCGCCGGCGAATGGCGCGGCAAGGCGGGCGGCTATGCCATTCAGGGCCGCGCCGAAGCGCTGGTCCGGGCGCTTTCCGGCTCCTTTTCGGGCGTGATGGGCCTGCCCTTGTTCGAGACCCGCGCCTTGCTGCGCGCCGCCGGCTATCCGCTTGGCTGAGTGGCTCTACGAGGACGGGATCGGCGAGGCTCGCGCGATCCTGGTCGCGGACGGCGTCATCGTCGAAGCGGCGATCGAGCTGCCGGGCCTGCGCGCCGGCGCCGTCGTCCCGGCGCGGCTGACCGATATCGCCGGCATCGCCACGCTGGAGGACGGCACGCAAGCGACCGTCGCGGCGCCCGGCCTGAGCGAAGGCGCGGCCTTCCGCGCCGAGATCCTGCGCGAGGCCATCCCCGAGCCGGGCCGGCCCAAGCCGCCCAAGGCACGCGCGACCGATCTGCCGCTGCGGGACGGGCCCGGCCTGAGGGAGCGGATCGGCAACCCGGCGCCGCTCCCCGCGCACGGCCCGGACCTGTTCGAGCAGGCCGGCTGGTCGGAATTGCTCGACGAGGCGGCGAGCGGCGAGATCGCCTTCGAAGGCGGCGCACTGCGGATGAGCGTGACCCCGGCCATGACCCTGTTCGACGTCGACGGCGGCCTGCCTCCCGCCGCTTTGGCCGAGGCCGGCGCGGCGGCGGCGGCGCGCGCGATCCTGCGCTTCGGCATCGCCGGTTCGATCGGCATCGACCTCCCCACTTTGCCGCGCGACGGGCGGCAGGCGGCGGCGGCGGCGGTCGACGCGATCCTGCCGCAACCCTTCGAACGCAGCGCGGTCAACGGCTTCGGCTTCCTCCAGATCGTCCGCCGCCGGACGCGGCCCTCGCTTGCCGAGCTGCTCCGCGCCGACCCCGTCGCGGCCGCCGCGCGCGCCTTGCTGCGCCGGGCCGGGCGGCTCGCCGGGCCGGTGATCCTGCACGCGGCGCCCAGGGTCGTCGCCTTGCTCGAGGCCAGGCCGGACTGGCTGGCGGCGCTGGCGCGGCAGAATGGCGGCGCCGCAACCTTGCTTGGCGAGGCCGGCCTCGCCATATCGGCCGGGCATGTCCAGAGCCGCCAAGACTGAAACCTGCCCCTTGTGCGGCAAGCCCGCGGGCGCGGCGCACCGGCCGTTCTGCTCGCAGGGCTGCCGCGACCGCGACCTTTTGAACTGGCTCGGCGACGGCTATCGCGTCCCCGGCCCGCCCGCGGATCCGGACCTGCCCGGGCCTGAGCAGGACGGGCTGGACAGCGAGCGCTAAGCGCCTCTATAGGCGCTGGCTTCCGCCCGTCCGCGGCAGGCCCAGGTAGCTCAGTTGGTAGAGCACGTGACTGAAAATCACGGTGTCGGCGGTTCAATTCCGTCCCTGGGCACCACCCCTTCCCGGCTTGTCGGCGCGCGCCTCAATAATCCCGGTTGTACCTGAGATTGACGTTGGTGCCGCTGTTCGAGCCGAATTGCGAGAGCAGCGACAGCGCCCGGGTCAGCGAGATCTCGATCTGGGTCGCGGTATAGCCCTTGGCGTCGGTGATGATCTCCACATAGATGTTGTCGGAGAGGTACATGCCGGCGGCGACCGCGGTGCCGCGGCCGGTGGCGGTATCGGCGTCGATGATGCGCAGCCGATCGATGCCGGTCGCCGACCTGAGGCGGCCGAGCGGGTTGAGCCCGCCGCCGGCGCTCGGCCGAAGCGAGTTCAGCGAGGCGGCGAGCTGGACCGCCTGCAGCGCCGAAATCTGGGTGACCGAACTGCCGAACAGGATGCGCGAGACGACCTCGTCCTGCGGCAGCGAGGGCGAGGAGGTGAAGGAGATTTGCGGGTTGGCCGAGTTGCCGGCGATGACGATGCCGACCTCGACATTCTCGATGTCGGCGGTGGCGACCAGATCGAGCCGCGGCGGCCGCCCGCTTTCGAAGGTGACCTCGCCGCGGTCGAAGCGGAAGCGCCGGCCGGCGAGCCCGAGCGTGCCGCGGATCATCCGCACCTGGCCGACCAGCTCGAGCGTGGTGGTCGTGCCCCTGGCGCGCAGATCGGCGGTGCGCCACTCGGATTCCATGCCCATGCCGGAGACGTAGATGCGGTTGTTGGCCCGAAGCGCGATGTCGAGCGCCCAGACGCTCGGCACGCGGGCGTCCACGCTCTGCTCGCGGGGATCGGGCAGATGCTGGCCGCGCCGGCGCACGCCCGCGAGCTGCGGCACTTCGGCCGCCGCCTGCTGGACGATCTGGTAGCGGACCTCGCCGAGATCGAGCGCGCCTTCGATCCTGGCGCCCGCGGGATTGTAGGTGACGTGCAAATTGCCCGTCGCGGTGGCGGAAAGATCGTCGCTGCGGGCCAGCCTGGCGTTGCGGAAGTCGAAGCTGAGGTCCATGCCCAGCCGCAATTCGCGGTGCCCATATGGCTCGAAGGGCGACGGCGGGACGTGCACCGTGAAGACGGGGCCGATCGCGCCCCGCCCGGTGATCGTGCCGTTGCCGGCGCGGCCGGTGAGCGAGACGATCTCGAGCCGCGTGTCGTCGAACCGGCCGTCGACGGCAAGGTTGGTGACCCGCGTCCCGTAGGTTTCGTTCAGATAGGTCAAATTGTTGGCGCGGACGACGCCGGTGAAGCGCGGCGCTTCCAACCGGCCGGTGAAATCGGCGGCGATGGCGATCGGCCCGGTCAAGTGATGGCCAGGCAGGGTGGCGAAGGACATCGGCACGTCGGCCGGCCCGTTATAGCGGACGCCGCCGGCGAGCGGCGCGGCCTCCAGCCGCTCCCGCCAGCTGCCCGCCGTCGGCCCCAAAGGCTGCAGCCTGATCTGCGCGCGGCCGATGATCGCGCCGCCGCGGCGGATGATCGCGCCCGCCGCGCCGCCTTCGGGGGTGAGGTTGCCCGCCAGGAAGAGGTCGACCGGCGACGAGCGGACCGCGATGCCGGTGCGGGTGAAGCCGGTGACGTTGAGCCGCGCTTCGGCGCGCGGGAAGGTGCCGCCGGCCGGCTCGGAGAAATCGAGGCTGCCGGTCGCCCGGCCGCCAATGCCGAGGCCGGGCGAGAAGGCATTGACGATCGACAGATCGAGATTGTCGAGCCGCGTCTGGATGACGAGCCCGTCGCCATAGCGCCCGGCGAGCCGCGCCCGCCCTTGCGGGAAGGCGATCGTCGCCGGCAGCATGAACCAGTCGTCGCTCGTCGCCGTGCGCACGCGCCGCAATTGCGCGGGCGGATCGAAGCGGAACGGGATGTTGTTGACGTGCCCCTGCATGGCGAGGCTGGCCCGGTCGCCCGCGCGCCGGCCGCTGGCGGCAACGCGGAAGGCCACGCCGCTCCGCCCTTCGGCGAAGAGCTGCGCCTCGCCGGTGCCGCCCCTAAAATCGACATGAACCCGGCCGCGCTGGACCGCCAGATTGCCCCAGGTGAGATTCGCCAGCTGGGCGTCCCCCCAGACTTCCATCGGCTCGCGGTCTCTCGGGGGAACGTTATTCCGGGGAAGAACGATCGTCGCGTTGACGAACCCGCGCTGGACGATGATCCGGATCGGGCCGGGCGGCGTGGACGCGGCATTGGCGGTGGCGGCGATCGCGATCCGCTGGCGCCCCCGATCGGCGGCGAGGGTGACGATTCCGCTCAGACCCTGCCCGGTCAGCCGGAGCTCACCGGCGAACGGCGCATTCCCATTGCGGGCGAGATTCCCCCTGAAGGTGATCCCGGCATAGACCAACGGGTTGACCGAGACGGCGAGCCTGTTGCCGTTCGAGCGGATGAGGATTTCGGCGCTGAACGGCCCGTAATCGGACGTGCCGTGAGCGCTCAGCGCCCAGCCGTTGCGGGTGGCGCGAACGGTGGCGCTGAGGCTGTTGAGGCCATAGCCCGGCTTGGCGAGGGTGACGTCGATCCTGGGCGCGCGGGCGAGCCCGGTGACGGTGACCACCAGGGCGCCGTAATCGCTGCTGTCGCCGGCCAGGCTGAGGTTGATCGTGCCGTCCGGCCGGTAGACGCCGCTGCCCGAGCGCACGCGCAGCCGGGGCGCGGCGAGGCGGATGTCGCTGACCCGGATGACGCCCGAAGCATCCATGACGATGCCGGCGGTCGCGGTGCCGACGCCGCCGAACAGGTTGCGGACGGTCTCGTTGGTGAGCCGCACGCTGCGCGCGGCGACCCGGCCGCGCAGGCCGAAGCCGTTCGCGCCGCTGGTCATGTCGAGATTGGTGGTGACCGCGAACAGGCCGACGCCGTCCACCAGATAATTGTCGACCCGGCCCTGCACCGCGGCGAGATAGCGGCCGGCGGCGAGGTCGAAGGCCAAAGCGAGCCTGGCCTGGATGCGGTCGGAGCGCAGGATCATATTGTCCGAGACCAGCCTTGTCCCGGCGATGCCGAGCTGGCCGTCGAGCCGGACCTCGGCGATGGTGCCGCCGGCGACCGCGTCGAAGCCCAGGATGCGCGTCGCCCGCGCCGACACCGGCACGACGATGTCGCCGGCGCGGACCCGGGCGTTGCCGAGCGCGCGCAGTCCCTCGATCGTGGTGCCGCCGAGAGCGAGGCTCGCCGCGCGCAGCTCGTAGAGCACGTTCGGGGTGGCGAAGGCGCCGTTGAGGATCATCGTCAGGCTGAGGTCGCGCCCGGCAAGGTTGGGCGCGATCGCGCCGGGCTCGAGCAGCCGGCCGGCGATCCTGAAATTCTGGTAGGCGTTCGCGCCGAGATCGAGCCGGCCCTCGGCGGCGAGCGCGAGCACGCGGCTGCGCATCCGGAAGCGGATGTCGGCGCGGCGCTGGTCGAGGCTTGCGACCAAATTCACCCGCGCCGGCTCGGCGAGCCGCTGCGCCGCGCCCTGGAGGACCAAATTGGGCCGGACGATGCCGTCGACGGTGAAGCTGCCGTTGCGCGCGGTGACGGCGAGATCGGCCAGCGCCTCGCCGGCGAGGTTGGCGCGGGCCCGGCCCTGCCAGCTCGCCCAGCTGCCGCGGCCGTTGACAATGGTGACGACCGCCCGATCGGTGCCGATCAGGCCGGCGATGAAGCCGTCGCCGGGGCCGCTCAGGTTGAGGTCGATGTCGAGCCGGTTCGCCGTCGGCACCGCGTCGAGCACGAGATGCAGCCGGTCGCCGCCCGCGAGGCCCGGCGCGCGCAACGTGCCCGCGTCGAGCGTCACCTGGGCGCGCCCGTCGGCGATCGTCGCGCGCCCGTCGAGCGACAGCAGGTGGCGGCGCCCGGTCACCGCCGGGTCGATCGCCAGCCGGCCGACATGGAGCCGCGCCACGGCGAGGCTGATGTCGGGGAGGATCGGCGCATTGGGATCGCCGGGGCGAAGGCGCGGCGACCGCATCAGCCGCGCCTCCGGGATGTCGAGATCGCGTATGTCGATGCGGCCGCCGGTCAGATAGGCGAAGGGGCGATAATCCACCTCCGCCCGCGGCGCGCTGGCGAAGGTGCCGCGCGGATCGGCGATCTGGAGGTCGTGGACGGTCAGCCGGCCGAAGATCGAGCCTTCGATCCGGCCGACATGGATCTTGAGGCCGGACGTCATCTCCATCGCGTTGATGCGGTCGACGATGAAGCGGTGCCCCGCATCGCTGTTGAGCCAGAGCAGGAAGGCGGCGGCGATCGCGACGAGCGTGGCGAGGACGATCCCCGCCCATTTGGCGATCGTCCAGCCGGGGCCGCGCCGCCGCACCACTACAATCTCGTCCTCGGGCGCCGCGGCGGCCATCAGAAGGCCTGCCCGATCGAGACGTAGATGTTGATCAGGGTCTCGCCCTTCCGCCGGCCGATCGGGGTGGCGACGTCGAGCCGGACCGGGCCGAAATTGGTATAGACCCGCCCGCCTATGCCGACGCCGAAGCGCATCGAATCGAAGGTGGGATATTGGGCCTCGTAGACCTGGCCGGCGTCGACGAAGGCGACCACGCCGTAATTGCCGAAGCGGTAGCGGCCCTCGAGCGCGAACTCGGCGAGGCTGCGGCCGCCGAGCGGCACGTTGTTGAGGTCGCGCGGCCCCAATTCCTGGAAGCCGTAGCCGCGCACCGAGCCGCCGCCGCCCGCATAGAGTCGGCGCGACGGCGCCAGATCGTCGCGGGCGATGCCGAAGATCGAGCCCAAGCGGGCGCGGCCGGCGATGACGAACTGCTCGCCGACCGGATAATAAGCGCTCCCCTCGATCAGGTTGCGGATGTAGAAGCGGCTGCCGTCGCGCAGCGAGGCTTCGGGATTGACCCGGGCCAGCAGGCGGAAGCCGCGCGTGGGATCGAGCAGGCTGTTCGACCGGTCATGGCCGATCTGGCCGATCAGGCCGCCGATGAAATAGGCGTCGGAGAGCGAGATGACCGCATTGCCGTTGCGATTCTCGTTGGTGGCGAGCAGCTCGGCGCCATAGGCATAGGTCCAGCGCTTCTGCCAGATCGGCGTCGATTCGCGCGAAACCAGCCCGTAGAGCCGCGCCGTATAGCCCTGGAAGGCCTCGAAATCGCGGCGGCCGATGTCGAACTGGGCGAGCAAGGCGCGGTCGCGCTGGCCCCAATTGTTGCGGCGGAAGCGGACCGAGATATTCTGCTCCTGGGTCCCGGCGATGGCGGCGAGGCGGAGCGCGCCTTCGGGCGGGAACAGGTTCCGATGCTCCCAGGCGGCCTCGAGCCGGAAGCCCTCGCCGGTGGAATAGCCGGCGCTGGCGTCGATCGAGCGCGCCGGGCCGGCCTGCTGGCGGACCAGGATGTTGACATATTGGGTGCCGTCCTCGGCCGTCTCGCCGGTCAAAACCGGCTCGGCCGAGACGGTGCTGAACAGCCTCGTCGAGACCATCGCCTCCCTGAGGTCGTCGACCTTGCGGCGGTCGTAGAGCTCGCCGCGCCGGAAGCGGGCGAGCACGCCGACATGGTCCGCGTCGAAGGCGAGCTTCTCGCCCTCGGTGGTGAAGCCGGCGAAGCGCGCCCGCGGGCCCGGGTTGAGCGGCAGCGTATAATCGCCGAGCCTGGTGTCGGGATCGAGCAATATGTCGCGAAGGCCGAGCTGGGGGAAGGGATAGCCTTCCTGCGGCAGGCGCAGCAGTATATTGGCCTCGGCCGCCTCGACGTCGACCGCGCGGATCGGCGCGCCCGAGACGAGCGGCAGGAAGCGGCGCGCCATGCCCGGCGGCTCGGTGTCCGCCCCGGCGATGGCGATCGCGCCGAAATTGTAGCGATTGCCCGCGGCGACGGTGAGCGTGACCCGGATCCGGCCCGGCGCGTCGCCCTCGCCCGGCAATTGCTCGATCGCCGAGCTGGCGACGGCGTCATAATAGCCTTCGGAACGGAGCAGGCGGACGACGAGCGCCACATCCTCCTCGGCGCGGGCGGCGATCATCGCGCCGTTGACCGCCTCGCCCTCGGCATCGTCGAGCGCGGAAAGGTCGCGGAAGCGGCCTTCGAGGCCGGTCTCCTCCATCCCCGCGACGACGAGGCTGTAGCGCACCCGCAAGGATTCGCCCTCCGCGTCGGACGAAGCGGGCTCCTCGCCGGCGGGCTGGACGTCGAAGCCGGACAGCGGCGGCAGCGGCTCGGACAAAGCGGGATCGCCCAGAGGCGCGTCCTCGACCGGGCCCGGCACGGGCGGGAACGGTGTCGCGCCGGGCGCGTCGAGCGGCGCCATCGGGTCGGGATCGGTGCTGATTTCCGGGAGCGGCGGCGTCGCCTCGTCGAACTCGCCCTGGGGAACGATCGCCTCATTGTCCTCGGGAGCGGGGGTGGCGGCCTCGGTGCCGGGGGGCACACTTTCCTGCGCGCGGGCGTTCGAGAGCGGCGCCGCGAGGACGCCTCCCGCAATCGCAGCAGCTAAGATACGCGCTTCGTTCAATAAACCCCGCTCGGCCGCCGAAGGAGCGGCGGCTGCGCATTAACGACCGAATCCGCTTATGGTTCAATAACCCAAGGCAGTCTGCTCCGATGCCCGGCGGATCACCGGCGCCGAGCCGTCGCCGACCACCGCGAAGCCCGACCAATAATAAGGATGGGAGGTGTCGCGCTCGTCCATCAGCGCCCGCTGCGCCAGCCGCAGCGCGCCGGCCGTGGCGGTCCCCGGCGGCGCCCGGAACAGGCCCGAGATCAACCGTTCGGTGGCGTTGAAATCGTCGGGCACCGGCCAGTGGCTGGCGACGACGATGCGGCCGCCGGCGCCGACGAAGGCGCGCACCAGCCCGTCCAGCGCATATTCGCCGCCGCCGCCGAGCCCCGCCTCCGCGGTCGCCGTCGCGCTCGAGCGGCTGGCGGTGTCGCAGGCGGAAAGGATGATGAGGTCGGCGTCGAGCCTCAAGTCGAAAATCTCCGAGAAGGTCAACAGGCCGTCCGAATCGCCGTCGCCGAAGCTGGTCAGCAGGGCGGGCCGGGCCGGGCATTCGGGCCTGGGCGGAGTCACCAGGCCGTGGGTGGCGAAATGGAGGATGCGATAGTCGCTGAGGTCGGTCCGGGCCATGATCGCGGTGTCGGTGAAGGCGGCGCCGGTGACGAGCTCGGCCGCGCCGGCGCGGCCCCCGCCAGCCGCTTCGCCCGCCATCACCAGCTCGCGGGCCGAGATCGGCCGGTTCCAGGCGGCGAGCGACCAGGTGCAGCCGGCCTGCTCCATGCCGCCCTCGCCGCGCGCGCCGGTGCCGCCCGGCAGGAAATAGCCGCGCGCCGGCGCGTTCTCGCCGAAGCCGAGATATTGGGCGCGGGCGCGGCTCGGCGGCGCCTGGCGGACGTCGCGGAAGGCGCGGACCGAGACCGCGGTCGAGATGTCGCGCTCGCGCCCCAGCCATTTGACGCCGCGGAAATCGAAGCCGTCGTCGGTGGGATCGGCGGCGGCCCGCGCGCGGTAGGCGAGGATCGCGGCGCGATCCATGACCAGCAGATTGGGCGGCAGCCGCAGCATCGCCCCGTCGGGCTCGAAGACGAGATGGGTGACCGCGCCGATTTCGCCGTCGACCGGCGCGAACAGCGCCTGATAGAGCCCGTAAGCGAGCTCGAGATCGAACGGATAGGTGAGCTGCTGGTTGTTCTCGACCACCGAGATGGTCGCCCGCAGCGCGTCGACCTGGCGGTCGAGCTCGCGCGGCGTCACGCCGATCCGGAAGGCGTGCGCGCCGGCGGAGGTGGCGAAGATCGCATAAGCATGGTCGCCCAAGGCGAGCATCTTGTAATAGGCCTCGCCCGGCCGCAGCAGGGCCTGCAGATCGGCGAGCTGGAGCGCGCCGCTCGACACCGCCCGGTAGCGCGGGAATTGCGCGAGCCGCGCCTGCATCGCGGTCTGGTCCTGCTGCCACTGGCCGATCGAGGTGCGCAGCTCCGCCATCCGCGCGGCGGCGGCGGGGGTCGGCGCGTCGCTCGCCTCGAGCCGGGCGAGCTCGACCCGGCCGCGCTCGATGTCGCGGGTGAGGGTGACCGACTGGCGGAACATGCGCGCGGCATCGTCGCTGCCGCCCGAAAGCTCGCGGGCCAGCACCGCCTGGGTCTGGGCGACGCCGGGGCGGACCAGGATCTGGCTGGCGGTGAACAGATCGGCGACCGCATTGGGGCCGGCGTCGGGCCGCACCAGCAATTCGAAATAGGGTTCGAGCACGCGGCGCAGGCCGGGCGAGGCGTCGCCGCTGTCGACATTGGCGGCGACGATCTCGCGGAACAGGACGAGCGCCGGCTCGGTCCGCCCGGTCCGCGCATAATAGCCCGCCAGCCGCCCCTTGGCGCTCATCAGCGCGGAGGAGCCCGGATAATTGCCGAGCAGCAAAGCGACGGCGATCCGGTGCTGGCGCTCGGCCTCCGCCTGGTCGCCGCGCCCCTCGGCGAGGCCGGCGAGCTCGCCGTGGATCTGGGCGCGCAGCCAGACCGTCGCGGCGATCCGGCCGCCGCGGATCGCGACCAGCTCGGTGAGCGCGCGGTTGAAGGGCGCGGCGGCCTCGGCGTCGCGGCCCTGGAGATGGAGGATGGTGCCGCGCAGCTGCAGCGCCTGGCCGTCGAGGATCTGCGCCTTGTCGTCCTCGGTCAGCCCTTCCGGTCCTCGCAGGCGGCTCGCGCCCGGCGATTCGGCGCTGAGCCGGCCGGCGGTCGCCCGGTCGATGACCAGTGCGTTCACCGCGGCGCTGGCCGCGAGCCCCGGCACCGGCCGGTCGAGCGCTTCGAGCGCGGCGGCGGCCATGCCCTGGTTCAGCAGGTGCATCGAGCGATAATTGCGCAGCCGCCGCGCGGTCACCGGATCGGCGCCCGCCATCTCCCCGGCGCGCGCGAACAAAGTATCGGCCTCGGCGTGGCGGCCGAGATTGGATTTCTGCAGCGCCTCGTTGACCAGGGCCTCGGCCTGGCCGCCGGGGCCGGTGTCGCGCTGGCTCAGCGTGGCGAAATATTCGGAGGCTTCGGCATAGGCGCCGGCATTGTTGCGGCGATAGGCTTCGGCCAAAGCGCGCTGGGCGTCGAGCGTCCCCGCCTGGGCTCGGGCGAAGGCGGCGGGATCGCCGGCGCCGGTGGTGGCGATCGAGACCTCGCCGGCGACCTCGCGGTCGGCGGCGAGGCTCCTCAGGCCCAGCCGCAAGGCGCTGTCATAGCCGCCCAGCCCCTGCGCGACATAGACCGTGCCGCGCCCGCGGCGCAGGACATAGACCCGGTAGCCGACATCGGCGGCCGTGACCCGGCAATTGAGGCTTTCGACGGCGCCGAGCCCCTCGATCTCGGCCTGCTCGGCGCGATCGCAGGTGACCGTGTCCGCGCGCAACCCCGCCAGCCGCGCGGCGGCGTCGCCGCCCCGGTCGCGAAGCACGTAGAGCTGGCCGACCGGCACCGCGGCGTCGCGGCAGACGATCTGGTAGCCGCGGTCGAACATGTTGGCGAAGGCGCGGTCCTGGATCTGCGATTGGGCGGTGCAGGTGGCGGCGGTGCCGCTGCCGATGCGGAAGCTCTGGCGCTCGCCGAGGCGCTGGGCCGAGGCGGTGCCGGCCCAGGCGAAAGCCGCCAGGGCCGCGGCGAGGAGGAGGCGGAGATTCTTACTCATCGTCGCAATCGCCGTCATGGTCGAGGTCGCACTCCCACAGGCCCGCCTCGCTGCCGCTGGTCACCGGCTCCTCGATCAGCGGCTCGGCGCTGAAGCTGCTGTCGACCAGATCGTCCCACCCGCCGCCGGCCGCGGACAGGACCCCGCTCGAGCCGCCGGTCGAGCCGCCGATCAGGTCGCCGCCCAAACCGCCGAGCGGGCCGGTGATCGCATCGGCGCCGCCGGGCACCGGCACGGCGGGCGGCCGCCCCGGGCACCGGCCGGTGGCGATGATGCAGGTGTTGAGCGCCGCGGCCGGCGCGTAGCTCCCCGGCCCGCCGGCCCCGCCGGCCCCGCCGGCCGTATTGTAGGTGGATTGGAAGAAGAAGGCGTCGCCGGTGGTGAAGCTGCCGTCGGCGTTGAGCCGCCGGCCGAAGGCGGTGACGTTGGTGTTCGGCGCGGCGGCGGTGATGATGAGCCCGCCGGACCCCACCGTGATGCCGGCGAAAGCCATGGTGAATCGCTCGGTCGAGCCGGTATTCTGGACGTAGAGCGTGCCGCCCGAAACCAGAGTGACGCCGTTCGCCTCGACATAGCCGCGCGGCACCTCGGTCCCGCCATTGTCGAGCAAGGCGTCGTCGCGGCCCGCATGGTTCGGATTGGCGCGCAGCGCGTCGATGATCGCCGCCGAGGCGACCCAGAGATTGTTCGAGGCCAGCCGCAGCGTGCCGGCCGGCGCGCCGGCCGCGTCGCGGACGCGGACGCTGCCCGCCGGGGTCGCGACCTCGAGCCGCTCGGTGGCGGTGAAATTGATGCCGTCCTGGGCGCGGGCGCCGGCCAGCAGCAAATTGCCCTCGACCCGCGCAATGCCGGGGGTGAAGATTTCGAGCGTGCCGATCCCCGCCGCCGCGCCGCCGCCGTTCAATGTCAGGTCGCGCACGACCAGGTCCGGCGCGCGGGCCGGGTTCGCGCCCAGCGCCGGCACGACGACGCGCAACCTGCCCGCGCGGATCCGCCCCGCTTCGGCTGCGGTCAGCGTATAGCCCGGGCCCTGGGCCGTGCCGCCCAGGGTCGTGACCTGGGCGGGAACGCCCGCGGGCGTCGTGCCGCCCGCCACTTCGAGCGCGACCAGCTCGGTCGCGGCGTCGCCGACGGCGCCGGTCGCCTGGATGTCGAGGTCGGCCGAGCCGATCGCGATCTGGCGGCCGAGCAGCCGCCCGGCGATCGTGGCGAGGTCGGCGGCGCGGATGTCGGTGGCGTTGCTCGCCCGGGTGATGGCGCCGGCATTGACGGTGACGTCGTCGCCGGCGCGGATGGAAAGATCGGTGACGTCGACGGTGAGCGCGTTGGCGGGGCCCCCGCTATGGGCCACGACCACGTCCCGCCCGGAGACGAGGCTGAGCCGCCCGCCGGCCACCCGGCCCTTGCCGGTCGCGGTGAGGAGGATGTCGCCGTCGGTGGTCAGGGTGGAGACGCCGCTCAGATTGACGAGCCGGCCCTGCGCGTCGATCGTCGAGGTGGGCGCCGGCCCCGGCCCGGTGCCGCCGGCGGTGGCGGTCAGGATGACGTTGGTCGCGCTGACATCGCCGCCGACGGCGCTGATATGCCATTGGCCGGCGGCATTGCCGGCGCCGGTGCCGAGACCGCTGGCCGAGCCGGTGACGTCGCTCAGGCTCAGCGCGCCGGCGAGCCCGCTTTGCGCATGCGCGAAGGCGCCGACGTTCAGAATGCCGCCGACCGCCTGGCCGCCGGCGCCGAAGCCCGCGCTTGGCGAATCGCCGCCGGCGCCGGCATTGCCGTCGGCCAGCAGCGAGACCGGACCAAGCACGATCACCGCCGCGCCGGTCGCCGACAAGGTTGCGCCGCCGCCCGTGCCATTGCCGCCTCGGCCGCGGCCGAACCCGCCCGCGCCGCCGGTGCCCGTCGCGCTCAACGCGAGGCCGGGCATGGTGAGGATGCCGGTCGGCGTGGTCGAGGAGGGGCCGCCGGCCATGCCGACCAGCACGGTGCCGCCGCCGCCCGCGCCGCCACGGCCGCCGTCGACATTGTTGTCGGCCGCGCCGCCGACGCCGCCGGTGCCGTTCGCGCTGACCTGGACCGCGCCGAGAAACAGCCTGCCATTGCCGGATTCGGCGAGGAGGATGACCGCGCCGCCAGTGCCGTTGCCGCCGGTGCCGCCGGTCACGCCGGCGGAAGCGCTGCCGCCCGCGCCGCCGATGCCCGGCGCCGTCAGGCTGAGCGCGCCGCTGCCGATCCGCGACACCGTGGCGGCGCTGCGGGAGAGGAATTGGACGGTGCCGCCCTGGCCGACGCCGCCGGTGCCGCCGGGCGCGCCGGCCGAATCGCCGCCGAAGCCGCCGGCGGCGGCGCTGGCGGTGCCGAAGAAATCGATCGAGCCGCCGGCCACGTCGATGACGAGGTCGCCGCCCTGGCCGCGCCCGCCCTCCGGCGCCGCGCCGCCGGTGCCGGCGGCGGCGAAGGCGGCATTGCCGTTGAAGTCGATCGTCCCCTCCTGCGAGCGGACGGCGATGGCGCCGCCGAGGCCGAGGCCGCCGGTCAGGCCGGTGCCGCTCTGCACGGCGCCGCCCTGGCCGCTCGCGCTCACGTTCGTCGCGCCGGTCAAGGTAAGGATGCCGCCTGAAATCGCCGCGACCAACGCGGCGCCGCCGCGGCCCGCGGCGCCGTTGACGCCGCCGCTGCCGTCCGACGCGCTTCCGGTGCCGTCGGCGTCGAGGGTGACGCCGCTCTTGGCGGTGACGCTGCCGCTGGCCAAAGCGGCGAGGGTGGCATTGCCGCCGGCGCCCGCGCCGCCGACCGGCCCCGGCGCGGCCGGATCGCCCCCGCCTTCGCCGGTCGCCAGGATCGCCAGGGCGCCGTCGACGACGATCGCGCCGCCGGTCGCGATGACGTTGGCGAAGCCGCCGGTGCCGCTGCCGGCATTGCCGCCGGGATCGACCAGGCCGCGCGCCGAGGCATCGACCGTGGCGGTGCCGAAGATATGGATGCTGCCGCCATTCTGGGTGAAGATGCGGGCGGTGCCGCCGGTCAGGTCGAAAAGCGCCGGATTGGAAGAATCGAAGGCGGCCGCCGACACCAGGGCATTGCCCTGCACATTGACAATCTGGCCGGGACTCGCGGACAGGATCGCGTTGCGGCCGCCGAACAGGCTGACGTCCTGCAGGAAATCGAGGCTGCCCGTGGCCGACGCATTGGCATCGATGTCGGTGCGCGCGGTGCCGAACAGATCGGAGCGGATGGTGCCGCCGAGGATCTGGAAGCTCGCCTGCAGATCGGCGGCGGGCGTGCCGCTGGCATGGCCGTAGCGGTCGACCGCGCCGCCGATCACATTGGCTCCCGCCGACAGCACGATGACGCCATTCTCGACCGCCGCATTGGCCGCCGGATCGAAGCCGATATCGCCCTGCAGGATGGCGGTGATCGCCTGGTTCTTGGGCATGGCGACCAGATAGATTGCGTGGGGATCGGCGGCGCCGGTGCTGGCCGGGCCGCCGGTGGTGCCGAGATGGACGAGCGGCACCGGATTGTCGCTGCCGACGTCGACGATGATGTCGAACAGGCCCTGATTGACGCGCATCTGGACGGTCTCGCCGGCGATATAGGCGGCCGAGCCGTTCACCCGGACCGAGCCGCCATGCCGGATGGTCGGCGCGACCATGGCGACGAAGCTGCTTTGCTCGAGCGCGCGGATCTGCGACCCCGCCTCGGTGACCACCGCCGCGCCGGGAAAGCCGCCGAACGGCGCGAAGTTGAGGCCGCGCGTCGCCGGATCGTAGAAATTGCCGGCGCCGTCGTCGACCACGTTGAGGCTGGTGAGGACGAGGCTGCCGACGTCGAACACGGCGGTCGCGCCGATGATGATCCCGCCCGTGCTCGAGAAGATCACCGTGCCGCCGGTGCGCGATGTGCCGAGCGCGATGTTCTGGATCTGGCTGAGCACGGTGCCGTCGAAGCGGATCGGCGCATCGGCGAAGATTCGGTTGAGGACGACGAAATCGCTGACGTTGATGCCGTTGGTGAAGGTCGCGACATTGCCCTGCGGCAGGAAGAGGATCGGGTTGCCGGTGACATTCGGGGCCCAGTTGATGATCGCGGTATCGGTGTCCAGCCGGATCGTCTCGACCCCCGGCGTGGCGCGGTCGTAGGCGACGACGCCGGCGACCGTCTTCGGCGTGGCGTTGAACGCCTGGGCGCCGAGCTGGGTGGCGGCGAGGCAGAGGCTGCCGACCGCGCAGCCGAGCAGCAGGGCCTGGCGAAGGCCGGCGGGCGGCCGTTCGGCGCGGGAGGGGGCGTGGGCCGTCATCGGGATCTCCATGGCCACAGGCGGGTGGTGAGCGAGACGAGGAAGCGGGTGTCGCCGCGCCTGGACTGGAAGGGCAGGCGGTCGAGCGGCTCGGCGAGAATGGCGTCGATTCGGAAGCGGTCGCCATAAGCGGCGCGGACGCCGGCGCCGACCGAGCTCAGCTGCCGCCGGCCGGGCGCGAACAGCACGTCCCGGTTCCACACCCAGCTATGGTCGAAAAAGGCGTAGGGCTCGGCGACGAAGCGGTCGGGGCGGCGCGGAATCGCGCTGCCGTAGCGGATCTCGGCCTGGAAGCCGATGCCGCTGTCGCCGAGCAGGGCGCCGGGATCGTAGCCGCGCCCCGCGGTATAATTGCCGGCGGAAAATTCCTCGAAGCTGAACAGGGGATCGGCGCTGTACTGGCCGCGCACGTCGAGCGCGAAGGTCAGCCGCGGCGTCGGCCGATATTCGCCGGAGGCGGTGGCGCGCAGGACGGCCGCGGTCGGATCGCCCTCGAGCCGCGTCGGCGGCACCGCGCCGGGAACGAGGCAGAGCGCGAGGCCCGGCCCGCAGCCCCGGCTGGCGCCCAATATGTCGAGCCCCTGGCGCGCCTCGGCGGTGAAGCCCAGCCGCCACAAGGGCTCGGCCGGCGTATAGCGCGGATTGCCGGGCGACAGGCCGAGCGCGTCGAACGAGAGCCGGACGAAGGCGACTCGAAGGCGGTCGCGGCTGAGCGGGATATTGTTGAAATCCACATCCTGCCCGATCACGTCCAGGCCGATCGCGCCGCGCAGGGTGCGGGTCTGGCGCCGGACGAACGGGTAGCTCGCCTCCAGCGTGGCGAACAGCGTCCGCGAGTCGATGTCGACGCCGGCAAGGTTGAGGTCCGGTCGCGCCCAGGCGTAAGTGAGCTGGGCGCCGATCGCGAGCCCCTCGCCGCCGATCCGGAAATCGTGGCCGAGCTGCAGGGTCTGCTGCTCGTGCGTGTCGACGGTGCTGTAGAGCGCGATCGTGGTGCGGTCGCCGAGCCCGGTCAGCCCGTAAAGCTGGCCGCGCAGCAGCGCCCCCCAGCGGCCGAGCTCGCGCGAGCCGAGATTCTGGACGGTGAAATCGGCGGTCGCCGCAACGCGCGCCACCGTCACCTCGCCGATCACCTCGCCCCGCGCCGCGCCCGCCGAGCGCAGCGCCAGCCGCACGTCATAGCCGGGCAGGTCGCCGGCGAGCAGCAGATAGCGCTCGGCCTCGTAGCGGTTGAAGACCTCGCGCTCGGTCAGCTTGTTCAGATAGCGGGCGATCGCCCGCTCCGACCGGCCGGCATCGCCGCGCACCCTGATGCCGACCAGCTTCGCCATCAGGACCGTGAAGCGGACATTGCCGTCGGCGATGCGCTGCTCGGGCACCTCGACCGCGGCGATATAGCCCGCCTCGCGCAGCAGGGTGGCGGCGCGGTCGCGTATCTCGCAGATCGTGGCGAGGGAGACCTCCTGGCCGACGAAGCGGGCATAAGCAGGGCGCAGCTGCTCGGCGGTCAGGCCGCGCAGATCCTCGAACGCGACGTCCCTGAGGGTGAAGCGGATGCTCGCATATTCGGGCCGGTCGAGCGCGCAGGGCGCCCGCTCGACGTCGCCCTCGACGGTCAGCCGGGCGGGCGGGCGCTCGTCGCGGGCGGGCGCGGGGCGGTTGACCTCCTCGCGGGTCGGGGCGACCGGCTGGCCGGGCGGCGGCTGGGCCGGAGCCGGGAAGGCGGCGAAGGCGGCGGAGCCCGCCAGACCGATGCGCAACGCGCGCAGCGCCCGTGGGCGCGCTGGTCCGTTCGGCAAACGCTCACCCATGCGCGGACCACCCCTGATCTGCTTGGCCCCGGATCTGCCTGGCCAAGCGGGAGCATAGCAGAATGCGATGCACCGCCAATGGCGAATCAGCCCTCGGGCCAAGGGTCCGTAGCCGGCGCCCTAAGCGGGCGGCGCGAGCTGGGGATTGAGCCGGATCACGCCCTGGAGGAACGAGCGCGGGCGCTTCGAGAGGCGCTGGCTGATCTCGACGCGCAATCCGATCGCGGCCGCGATCTCGGAGACGAACCAGACGCAATTGGCCCGGTTGAGATTGTAGGAGGGCTGCGGCCGGGCGCGCCAGCGTTCGACCACCGCCATCGCCGCGCGATATTGCTCGTCGGTGAGAACAAGCGCGAATTGCCGGTCCGAGCGCGCGATCTGGCGCGCGCCCTCGACCACGACCTCGCCCCGCACCGAGCCGAACAGCAAGGCGGGCGTCACCGAATGGGCGGTGAAGCCGAGGCTGGTGTCGATCCGCTCGCCGGTCTCGTCGAGCGTGCCGCGAAACACGATGAAGGCGTGCGGGAAATTGTTGCCGCCAAGCTCGCGCGAATAAAAGGCGATCTCGACCGCCGCCAAAGCCGGCGCCGGCGCGGCGACGAGCAGGAGCAGCGCGAGCAGGCAGCGCAGCAGCGGCGAGGCCGGGTTCCTCACCCGCGGGTCAGCCGTCGCGGGCGGACCGCCGGCTCGTCCGCGCCGCGCCGCGGCCCCTTGGTGCGCTGGGCGACGGCGGTCTGGCGCCGGCGCCGGACCAGGCCGACCGCTTCGGCCAGGCCGAAAATCACAAAGGGGCAGGCGAACAGCATGGCTGCCCATATCCATTCGTTACGCAACAGGGAACATCCTTGGCTTGGAGCTTTAAGCCGCCGAATAGCGGCCCCGCCCGGTCCGATCAAGATGGCGGGCCGGCCTCCGGCGCGATTGAAGTCGTCTCGTGCACGCCCTATCTGCTGCCCGCTCCCCCCGCTTGGATCGCCAGCCAGGATCATGTCCGTAAAAGCGCTGCTCAATCTCGTCTCCAGGAAGCCGGCCCGCAGCCACGCCGTGCCGGACGGGATCCGAGTCTATGCGATCGGCGACATTCACGGCCGGCTCGATCTGCTCGACGCCCTGCTCGCCGCGATCGCGGCCGACGACCGCGCCCGCGGCGGGGCCTTGCGCACCCGCTACATCTTCCTGGGCGACCTGATCGACCGCGGCCCGGAGTCGCGCGGCGTCGTCGAGCGGCTGATGACTCTGGCCGAAGCGGGGCTCGACGCCCGCTTCCTGATGGGCAATCACGAGGAGGTGCTGCTGCGCGCGCTCGACGGCGACGTCGGGGCGCTGCGCTTCCTGGTCCGGATCGGCGGGCGCGAGACCCTGTTGAGCTACGGGATCGGCGAGGAGGAATATCGCAGCCACGATTACGGCGATCTCCTCCGAATCGCCGTCGAAAGGGTGCCCGCCGCGCATCGCGCCTTCCTGGGCGGCTTCGAGAAATGGGTTTCGATCGGCGATTATCTGTTCGTCCATGCCGGGCTCAGGCCGGGCGTGGCGATCGAGGACCAGGCGGCCAGCGACCTCTATTGGATCCGAGAGGATTTCCTCCGCCACCGCGAGAGCTTCGGCAAGATGGTCGTCCACGGCCATTCGATCACCGAGGATATCGACGTCCGCGCCAACCGCATCGGCATCGACACCGGCGCCTTCGCCAGCGGCAAGCTGACCGCGATCGGCCTCGAGGGCGAGGAACGCTGGTTCCTGTCGACCTAGAGGGGACAGTCACTTTCACGCGCGGCGGGCAATAAGGACTCGCGCGACGGTGCTGCGCGACGGTGCGGAAAGTGACTGTCCCCCTTCAGCGCGGCAGCGTCGCGAAGGCCGGCACCGGTTCCTGCCCCGCCGCCCGCGCCCGTCGGATCGCCGCGATCTCGGTCTCGATCAGCTGGACCCTGGAGCGCCAATTGGGATGGGTCGGGCTGCCCAGGAAGTTGAGCCCGCGCCGGCCGAAGCGCGACCAGAAGCGCACCGCCGCCTGCGGGTCGTAGCCCGCCCGCTCCATCAGATAGACGCTGAGCCGGTCCGCCTCGATCTCGGTCTCGCGGATGCGCCGGGCGTTGCGGCCGAAATTGCCGAGGAAGCCGCGCCGCACCCGCGCGTCGTCGAGCCGGACGCGGTGGCCGAGCACGTTATGCGCGAATTCGTGGGCGAGCACCGCGGCCAGCTCGCCGTCGTCGGCGACATATTGGGCGATGGCGGTGCTGAGCTGGACGTAGCGGCCGTCGGCGCGGGCGTTGAGGCTGCGGCCGGGGATGAGCTGGAAGCGGGTCGCGCAGCCCTGCTCGGCCGCCACCGCGATGGCGCGCCGGGCGCCGCCGCGCCGGACCTCGATCGTCGCGCGGCCGTCGGCGAAGGCTTCGTCGAGGGCCGCCAGGATGCGCTCCATCAATTCGAACGAGCCGCCGCGGCCGAGCGCGCCGCGCGGCGGCGGCCGGCCGTCGAAGGCGAGCAGGATGTCGTCGGCGCGAAGGCCGGCGCGCTCGGCCGGGCCGCCGGCGGCCAGCGCGAGCACGGCCGGGCCGGCGTCGAGCCCGAAGGCGCGGATCGCCGCGGCGCGGAAATCGGCGCCATATTGCGACAGGTCGTGAACCGCCAGGCCCGGCAGCCAGGCGCGCTCGGCGCACCAGCCGAGGCCGGCGACGGCGAGCCGGTGCCCGATCGTCGCCACCCTCTGGTCGAGCGCGCGCATCGCCGCCAGCGACTCCTCGGCGGGCGCCGCCGGCGGCGGCGCGGCGGGCGTCGCCGCGGCCCAGAGCGCGGCGCAGACGAGCGCGATCGGCAACAAGCGTCTCATCGGACCTTTCCCGGCCGGCCGGCCGCAATCGCCGGCAATCGCGCCGAGATCGGGCGCTCCGGCGCTTAACCCATCGTTAGTCGCCGGCAGTGCAATCGGGCAACACCCCGCGATGAGGTCGAAACCATTACCAATTTTGGGGTTGTCAACCCAATAGCACTGTGGCAGTGCCAAAACCGAACAGCTCAACAGGGAGTTCAAGATGAGTTTGAAGAAGGCATCCGTGGCGGCGGCGCTCGCTGTTTCCATGGTCAGCGCGCCGGTTCTGGCGCAGTCGGCTGCCCCGCTCTCCATTGCGGCGCGCAGCGGTGCGGCCACCAGCGACTCGAGTGAGCTTCGCGGGGGCGTCATCATTCCTCTGATCGCGGTCGTCGCGATCATCCTCGGCGTTCTGGCAGCGACCGGCGGCAGCAACCGTCCGTCGAGCCCCTGAGCGACCGACACCGAGAAAGGATAGCGGCCCCCGGGCCGCTATTTTTTTGTCCGCGATGATCGAAATCGCTGGCGCGGACTTAACCCCTGGGCTCTACGCGGCGCGGTTATGAACTTGACCAACGACCCCCGGATCGTGGTGATGGGCCTCGGCTATGTCGGCCTGCCGCTCGCCGTCGCGCTCGCCGATCATTTCGACGTGGTCGGCTTCGACATCGACGAATCGCGGGTGGCGGAGCTTCGCCGGGGCCACGACCGGACCAACGAGGTCGATCCCGAGCGGGTCGCGCGCTCGCCGCTCACCCTGACCGATCGCAAGGACGAGGCCCGCGGCGCCGATTTCTACATCGTCACCGTGCCGACTCCCGTGGACGGCGCGAATCGGCCCGATCTTTCGCCGCTCACCGAAGCGACGGAGCTCGTCGCCGGCATGATCGAGCCCGGCCGGCCGGCGACGATCGTCTATGAAAGCACCGTCTATCCCGGGGTCACCGAGGAGACATGCGGGCCGCTGATCGAGAAGATTTCGGGCCTCGCGCGCGGCAAGGACTTCTTCCTTGGCTATTCCCCCGAGCGGGTGAATCCCGGCGACCGCGAGCGCGGCATCGAGAAGATCAAAAAGGTCGTCGCCGGCGAAAGCGAGGCGGTGACCGACCAGCTCGCGCACGTCTACGGCAAGATGACGTCGGCCGGCACCTTCCGGGCGCGTTCGATCAAGACCGCCGAGGCGGCCAAGGTGATCGAGAACGCCCAGCGCGACATCAACATCGCCTTCATGAACGAGATCACCCAGATTTTCGGCAAGCTCGGCATCTGCACCCTGGACGTGCTCGAGACCGCCCGCACCAAATGGAACTTCGTCGACTTCAAACCCGGCCTGGTCGGCGGCCACTGCATCGGCGTCGATCCTTATTATCTCAGCCATTGCGCGCAGAGCCTCGGCTATCTTCCGCGCGTGATCCTCGCCGGGCGCGTGACCAATGACGGCATGGGCCAGTGGGTCGCCGACACCCTCCACGAGCGCCGCGGCGGCCGCGCCGGCAAGGTCCTGGTGCTCGGGCTCGCCTTCAAGGCGGACGTTCCCGACATCCGCAATTCCAAGGTGGTCGACGTGATCAGGCGGCTGACCTGGCTCGGCCACGAGGTCGTCCTGCACGATCCGTTCGCCGATCCGGCGGCGGCCAGGAAGGAATATGGCCTGGCGCTCGATCCCGACGCGCTGAACCGCCGCTACGACGTCGTCCTCGCCGCCGTTCCCCACAAACCCTATCTCGGCCTGGAGGCCGATGCGATCGCGGCGCTCGCCACCCCGGACGCCCTGATCGCCGACCTGCACGGCATCTGGCGCGACCGCGATTTGCCGGCCGGCCTCGACCGGTGGGTGCCGTGACGGCGACGCTGGTCACCGGCGCCGCCGGCTTCATCGGCTATCACGTCGCCCGGCGGCTGCTCGAACGCGGCGACCGGGTGATCGGCATCGACAATCTCAACCCTTATTACGATCCCGCGCTGAAGGAGGCCCGGCTGGCCGAGTTGGACAAGCTCTCGACCGGGCGGTTCCGCTTCCTCAAGGTCGATTTCGCCGACCATGAACGGCTGGACGAGGCGCTGGACGGCGCTGCCTTCGACAATATCGTCCATCTCGGCGCCCAGGCCGGCGTGCGCCATTCGATCGAGCATCCGCGCGATTATGTCAGCGCCAATCTCGCCGGCCATCTCAACCTGCTCGAAATTGCCCGCCACCGCGGCGTCCGCCACATGGTCTATGCCTCCTCCTCCTCGGTCTATGGCGGCAACACGATATTGCCGTTCCGGGTCGAGGACAGGGTCGACCGGCCGATCTCGCTTTATGCGGCCAGCAAGAAGGCCGACGAGCTGATGAGCGAGACCTACGCCCATCTCTACCGGACGCCGCTCACCGGCCTTCGCTTCTTCACCGTCTACGGCCCCTGGGGCCGGCCCGACATGGCGATGTGGATCTTCACCAGGGCCATCCTCGCCGGCCGGCCGATCCAGGTGTTCAACCAGGGCCGGATGCGGCGCGACTTCACTTATATCGACGATATCGTCACCGGCGTCGTCGCCAGCCTCGATCACCCCCCGCCCGACGACGGCGCCGCCAAGGCCGGCGGCAGCGTCGCGCCGCACCGCATCTACAATATCGGCAACCACCGCTCCGAGGAGCTGATGGAGATGATCTTCTTGGTCGAGCAGGCCTGCGGCCGCAAGGCCGAGATCGACCTCCAGCCGATGCAGCCCGGCGACGTCCCCGAGACCTTCGCCGACATCAGCGCCATCCAGGCCGATCTCGGCTTTGCGCCGAGCACGCCGATCGCCGTCGGCGTGCCGGCCTTCGTGCAATGGTACCGGGCCTATCACGGCGAATAGCGGGCGCGGCAGGTGACGCATCGCGGCGCATCTGATAAGGGCAGCCGCTTCAATGAGTTGCCGGGGGGTGGAATTTCGCGCGCGATGCTGAAGGAAGATGAGTTGACCGAGCAAGTCGCGACGCCTGCCCCGCCGGTGGCGGCCAGGCCGCCCAGGCTTCGCGTCGGCGGCGGGATTCACTCGGTCACGCCCCCGCGCTCGCTCGCGCGCCTTCGCTATCAGCTGCTGCTCGGCGTGCTGCTCACGGTGGTGCTGCCGCCCTTCGTCTATTTTCTCGGCGATGCCCGTCTTGCCTGGACCGATCCGAACAGCTTCAACACCGGCGCCGGCGCGTTCGTCGCCTTCCTGATCGCCATCTATCTGTTCCGCCGCGTGGTGACCCTGCCCGGCGTCGGCGTGGTCGGCCACGTCCTGCCGGCGATCACGGCGGGCTATGGCATCGTCTTTGCCGTCATTCTCGCTTTGCGGCTCGATTACAGCCGCCTCAGCTTCGGCATGAGCGTGGTCGCGGCCGGCTTCTTCTTCTTCGCGATCGCCCTCTATCTGCGGCGGCCCAAGGGGCAGCGCTTCTACCTCGTCCCCTCGCCCGGCATGGCCGCGCTGCAGGCGATTCCCGACGTCGACTGGCGGGTGCTGCGCGAGCCCAGGCTCCCCGCCGATCCGGCGCCGGTGCTGATCGCCGATCTGCGCGCCGAGCTGAGCGAGGAATGGGAGCGCCTGATCGCCGCCGCCGCGCTCGCCGGCCACCCGGTCTACCATCTCAAGCAGGTCCAGGAATCGATCACCGGCCGGGTCGAGATCGAGCATCTGTCCGAAAACCATTTCGGCTCGCTCCTGCCCAATCACAGCTACCACAAGATCAAGCGGCTGCTCGATTTCTCCGCCGCCTTGGTGGCGCTGCCGATCCTGCTCATCCCGGGCCTCGTCATCGCGCTGCTGATCCGGCTGGAATCGCCCGGCCCCGCTTTCTTCCGCCAGAAAAGGCGCGGCTATCGCGGCAACGAATTCCGGGTGATCAAATTCCGCACCATGGTCCATCGCCCGGGCCGCGATGCGCCGTCGACCAAGGACGAGGCGATCACCCGCGACCATGACAGCCGGGTCACCCGCCTCGGCCGCTTCCTGCGCCGCTCGCGGATCGACGAGCTGCCGCAGATCTGGAACATCCTGCGCGGCGAGATGAGCTGGATCGGGCCGCGGCCGGAGGCGCTGGCCTTGTCCGAATGGTATGAATCGGAGCTCGCTTTCTATTCCTACCGCCATATCGTGCGGCCCGGCATTTCGGGCTGGGCTCAGGTCAATCAGGGCCACGTCGCCGAATTGGGCGAGGTGCTGGAGAAGCTCCACTTCGATTTCTACTACATCAAGAACTTCTCGGCCTGGCTCGACCTGCTGATCCTCGGCCGCACGATCGCGATCATGGTCTCGGGGCTCGGCGCGAAATAGCCGCCTCAGGGCGCGCGCGTGATCTCGACCGCGGGCAGGGCGCCGAAATGATTGCCTCCCTGGCGGTTGCCGCGCGGCGAGAATCGATGGCCCGCCTCGCGCACCACCGCGGCCCGCGTGCGGCCGGTCGGCGAGGTCACCGTGACGTTCTCCAGCGAGACGTTCTCCGACGCGCCCCGGGCGAAGGAGATGGCATAGGCGTTGGCGCTGCCGTCGCCGCAATCGACGAAGGCGCTGCCGCCCAGATCGAGGCCCGAGACGTTGAAGACGTAGAGGCCGACCTTATTCTCCCTCCCGCAGCGGACGAAGCGGTCGCCGATGGCGGCGTCGCGCACCAGATGGCGCGGCTCGGCATAGCCGATCTTCGAGCCGTAGCGATAATCCTGCCAGGCATTGCCCCGCGCCCTGATCCCCTTGGCCGAATAGAAATCGTAGACCCAGGCGCCGTTGGCGCCGCGATTGCCCTCGATATTGATGTCCATGCCGGGCGCGTCGGGCGGCAGCGCGCGGTTGACGTTGAGGTAGATGGACGCGCCCGAGCCGACATAGCTGCCGATGACATTGTCGACGATGTTGATGCCCCGCGGCAGCCGCGCGACCACGGCCGGGATATGGAAGCCGATGACGCCGACATTGCCGCCGATATTGTCGAAGCGGCAGCCTATCACGGCGACGTTGGCGATGATCGCGAACGCGCTTTCGTCGGGCTCGAAGTCGATCGCGCCGGGCATGTTCGGCCGGGTGCAGTTGCGGAACGCGCAACGCTCGATCCGGACGCGGTCGCCGTCGATCACCGAAATCCCGTTCCTGTTCTGGTTGTTGACGCCGTCGAAGACGCAATCGATCACGCTCACCCCACGGTTGTGCCGCTCGGTGCCGGGGACCCGGCCGGAGGAGAGGATCAGGCCGTCGCCCTGGAACGCCCGGAAGGCGACCCGCTCGATCCGCGCATCCTCGACGCCGGCGAGGTTGACGAGATGGCGATGCTCCGAAAAGCCGCGCTCGCGGGCCCAGCCCTGGAAGGTCAGATCGCGGATGACGATGCCGCGCACCCGCGCCTGGGCGCCGCCGCTGTCGCAGAAGATCGCCGCGCCGCGATCGGCGGCCGGCCTGATCACCGTCCGGCCGATCCCGTCCCCGAAAATCTCGGTGTCGGCGGCGGGCGCGACGTCGCCGATCAGATAGGCGCCGCCCGGGCCGAGGCCGCGGCCGGCGGGCGCGTGGATTTGCCGCGCCGCCGCGATCGCCCGGGCGAAGGCGCCGCTATCGTCGCGGTCGCCGGGCAGGCGGAAGTCGAGGACGGAGCGGGCGGGCGCGGCCTGGGCCGAAGTCCCCGGCCCGCCGCGGAAGAAAGCGAGCGTCACGGTGGCCCCGAGGGCGCCCGCCACCATATAACGGCGCGTAAGCTCTTTCATGGCGCTCTCCTCGCCCACCCGCCCCTTCGCTGACCCAGGCCTCAGGCGGCCGCTTCCTCCCAACGGACGCCCAGGGCTTCGGCGATGCGCCGCGGCATGTCGCTCAGCGCCATGGGTTCGGCTGCCGCCGGCGCCGTCCGCGCGCCGGTGTCGAGCATGTAGCCGATGCCGTTATGGCTGCCATTCTTGATCGCGACGAAGGCGACCTCGTCGCGCAGGCCGCCGATCGGCTCGTTGCCGATGTGATATTCGAAATCCTCTTTGATATCGTCCGGCCAGATGAGCATCACGAACAGATCGTCGCCGCGATTGTCGACCTCGAACAAGGGCCGGCCGTCGGCCGCCTTGATCGCCGCCAGCCTCTGCTCCGCCCGCCGCGCCTCTTCGGCATCGGCGCACGAGACCAGGAAATCGCGCGACATGCGCGCCTCGACGCTGCGGAAGGGCACGCCGGCGCGCTCCAGGAACGCCTCATGATCCTTGAGCCGCCAGTAGAAGGTCACCTCGCGGTGCGGATCCTGGTGGAGGCCGGTGGCGAGCATCAGCCGCGCGTCGGGAAAGGCGCGCTCGACCTGGCCGACGATGCGGTCGTAAAGCGCATAGGCTTCGAGCACCGGATCGCGATCGGCGTCGACATACCAGCCCGGATTGGCGTGGGGCCCGTCATAGACCTCTGAATTGAACATATAATGATGCTGGATATGGGCGCCGGCATTGAGGAAGAGCGAGGCGAAATCGGGCCGGCCGCGGCGCACCTGGCGGATGAAGATGTCGGCGAGCAGCTGATCGAGGATCAGCGCCTTGGCCCAGGGCCGGCGCCGCGCCGCCGCGCCGAACAATGCGAGATAGCCGCCATAATTGACCGGCCGCGCATAAGCCGCGAGCCCGGCGAGCAGCCCGGCCGCAGAGGAGGCCGTCACCCGGGACTGGGCATTGTCGTTCACCGCCTGCGCGACCGCCCTGTAAAGCCGCTTCATGGTGCGCGAGCCGCTGACCCGGGTCGGCGTCCAGGGATCGGGAACGAAGAAAGCGGGGGCGCGGCACCTGTTCTTGGCGTTCATCGGGCTGATCGCGCCGACCTTGAGGCCCTGCGCCTCGAGCGCCTCCCAGATCTGGGGGATGTCGTGCTTGACGATGTCGCCGAGGCGGAACACCTTGTGCTCGGCCAGCGTCATGCCGGTATGCGCGGTCACCCACTGGATCCACGGCTCCAGCTCGTCGTAATTTTGCTCGGACACCGTCTCGGTGAGGCCGTGGCGCGCGATCAGCCGGCCGAGCACCGGCAGCTTGCCCAGCCCGACATAGGAGCGGACATGATCGAAATTGATCTCGTTGAGCTCGAGCAGCAATAAAGGCATCGGTCTTCCAACGTTCCGGGCAGCGCCTTCTTAGCCGCGCTCACCGCCCGAGACAAACGCTTGGGGTCCGTGCCCGGTCCCCGGCGCCGCGATGCCGAGGTCGGCGAGGATCGTCGCGTTGATCCTGCGCACGTCGAACCTTTCCTCGGCGAGCCGCCGGCTCTCGGCCCCCATCTTGGCGATCAAGCCGGGTTCCCCGATGAAGCGGAGCATCGCCTCGGCGAGCCGCGGCACGTCGCGGACCGGCACGAGGAAGCCGTTGACGCCTTCCTCGACCGTGTCGCGGCAGCCGGGCGCGTCGGTGGTGACGATCGGGCGGCCCATCGCCATCGCTTCCTGCGTGCTGCGCGGCTTGCCCTCGCGATAGGAGGGCAGGACGTAGACGCTGCTCTGCGCGATCCACGGCCGGACGTCGTCGACATGGCCGGCCCATTCGACCGCGCCCTCGGCCGCCCAGCCCTCGACCTCCGCGCGGGTGAACCCGCCCGGATTGGGATCGAAGCCGCCGAGCAGCAGGAAGCGGGCCTCCGGATGGCTGGCGCGGACGATCCTGGCGGCGGCGACATATTCGGCGATGCCCTTCTCCCGGAGCAGCCGCGCCATCAAAAGGAAGGTCGGCGGACTGGTCACCGGCGGCGCGGCCTGCAGCCGCTCGAGATCGACGCCGGTACCGGCGAGCCTGCGCACCCGCTCCGGCGCGACCAGGCCGGCGCCGACGAACTGGGCGACGTCGTCCTCATTCTGGAAATAGACCAGGTCGCAGACCCTGAGCGCTCTCCGGTAGAGGCGCGAGACGGCGGCCCGGAGCAGGCGCCGCTTCGGTGTCTCGCGGCCGCCGCCGGGCGTGAAGACATAGCCGAGGCCCGCGACGAGCGCGTAACGGCGGCGGACGCCGGCGCGCTTGGCGGCGAGGCTGCCGTAGATCACCGGCTTGATGAAATAGGCGAAGGTCGCATCGGGATTCAGCCGGCGCAGCGTCCCGGCCAGGCGGAAAGCATCGCGGGCGTCGCGGAGCGGCCGCATGCCGGTGCGCTCGAGCGAGATGTCGACCGGCTCGGCGCCGAGCGCGCGGACCGCCGCGCGGGTGCCCTCGTCATGATCGGGCGCGAGCGCGTAGACCCTGAGTCCGGCCGCGACCAGGGCCTCGATCAAGGGACCCCGGAAATTGGCCAGCGAGAAGGCGATGCTGGTGATGATCGCGATCGAGCCTATCGGATCGCGGCTCTCGGCATTCGCACCGCCGCGCTCGGACATCAGGAGGGCCTTGGGCTTCGATCTTCGGGGCGCGGCTCGCGGCCGCATCGCCCTCCATGCCAGCCGATCAGCCGGCTGGCAACGCCTGGGACGGCATCGGAAAGATGCCGCCCCAAGTGATTTGCCAGACTAGGATCAAGTCTTGCCGGCGGGGCCGGTGAACACGCCGTTGCTGGCGTTGAGGTTCAGCAGGTTGTCGCCGAAGGTCAGGACGGAAGCGCCGCCCGTGCCGTTGACGCCGGTGCCGTTGCCGAAGATCGAGGTGTTGCTGACCGCGATGACGGTGTTGGCGGAGCCCTGGCCGTTGATGGCCGTGCCGGTGTTGTTCGAGAAGGTCGAATCCTTCACGATGACCTGCGCGGGCGCCGGGCCGGCGGCCGAGTTCACGTGGAGGCCGTTATTGTTGGCCGAAAACGTGGTATTCTGGACCATTGCGGTGACGCCCGAGGCCGAGGTGGTGCCGGCGGCGTTGATGTCGAGACCGCGGAAGTGGCCGTTGATCATGACATTGTCGAGCGTGAGCTTGACCGAGCCGGTGCCGGTCGGGATGAGGGCGATGCCGCCGCCCGAAACCGCCGTGCCGTTGTTGCGGATCACGCTGTTGCGGACGCTGATCTGGACCGTGGTCGACGTGTTGTTGGCGATGATCCCGAAGCCGTTCGGGGCGGCGCCGAGGAAGTTGTAGATCGTGCAATCCTCGACGTTGAGCCGGGCGCCCTGCAGGAAGCGGACGCCGTTGACGCCGGGCAGGTTCGGCGGGCCGCCGTTGATCTCGAGGCCGCGCAGGGTGACGATGATGCCCGCGCCGTTGAGGATCACGCCGGTGGTGCTGGAGGCGAGGATGCCGCCGAGCGTACCGGTGCAGTCGATGGTAATCGACTTGGTGACGGTGACCGCGCCGAAGCCGGCGGGATCGAGGCAATTGATCTCGCCGCCCGGCGCGGTCTTCGAGATCGCGCCGGCGAAGGTCTTGCACGGCGCCGTGCGGCTGCACGGATTGACGTCGTCGCCGACTCCGGACACCCAGGTGCGGGTGGCTTGCGCGTTCGCGGCGGTGGCGTAACCTATGCCTCCGAGAATGAGGATCACGCTGAAAAAGCGGACCAATTTTTGAAGATACGTCATCATTTGCTCTCCCTGTATGTACGCAAAGCTCCGTATTCGACTGCCGATAATGGATGGTAGATTACCTCCATAGTGGCGCTCAGTATAGCCCCGTAATGACCAAAAGCCGCATCAACGGCCTTAAAGAGAATTACGATCGCATTCACCGCACCAGGGGGGGCGCCGAGTCAGGCGCGGATCGCGGCCGGCGCGGCGGTCTCGCCGCAGGAAGCGGCGCCGCCGCCGCCCTGATCCGCCCACCAGGCCTGGAACATCAGCAGGTCCCAGAGCTGGGCATGGTGACCGCCGCGGCGCAGCTGCTCGGACCAGAGCCGCCGCACCGAAGCGGGCTCGAAAAAGCCCTCGGCGCGGAGCCTGCTTTCATCCAGCAGCGCTTCCGCCCAGTCGCGGAGCGGCCCCGCCAGCCAGGCCTGCATCGGGATCGCGAAGCCCATTTTCGGCCGGTCGATCAGCGCCCTCGGCACGTAGCGGTCGAGCAAGGCGCGAAGGATCCATTTCCCCTTGCCGTCGCGGATCTTGGCCGACATCGGCAGCCGCCAGGCGAATTCGACGAGGCGATGGTCGAGGAACGGCACCCGCGCTTCGAGGCTTACCGCCATGCTCGCCCGATCGACCTTGGTGAGGATGTCGTCGGGCAGATAGGTGCGCGTGTCGAGATACATCATCGTCTGCCGGAAATCGGCGAAGTCGGGATCGTCCGGGCCGGCGCCGGCGGGCTCCGCGCCGCCGATCACCATCGCCGCCGGATCGGGCGTGTGCGAGACGAGCCGGCGATAGACGGCGTCGGGCGAGCCTTCGGCGATCACCTGCCCGAGCTTGGGCAGGCGGTCGGCCAGGCCGAGCTGGCGATGGCGCGCCGGCACCGCCCGCATCGCCGCGCTCGCCATGCCGGCGCTGAAGCGGTGCTGCAGGGTGCGGGCGAGCAGCCGGCGCATCGGCCCGGGCAGATGCGCCGCCCGCCGCCACAGCCGCAGCCCGGAGACGTAGCGGTTATAGCCGCCGAACAGCTCGTCGCCGCCGTCGCCCGACAGGCTGACGGTGACCGAGCGGCGGGTCAGCGCGCTCACCAAATGGGTCGGGATCTGCGAGGAATCGGAGAAGGGCTCGTCCCACATCCTGGGCAGGTTCGGCACGATGTCGAGCGCGTCCCGGCCGGTGACCTCGAGCGTGACATGGTCGGTGCCGAGATGGCCGGCCACCGCCCGGGCATGATCGGCTTCGTCATATTGGGGATCGTCGAAGCCGATGGTGAAGGTCCTGACCGGCCGCGCCGACTGGGCCTGCATCAGCGCGACGATGGTCGATGAATCGACGCCGCCCGAGAGGAAGGCGCCGACCGGCACGTCCGCCTCCATCCGCCGAAGCACCGCATCCTTGAGCAGGGTTTCGAGATCGTCGATCAGAGCGGGGGTGTCGGGCAGCGGGGCCGCGGCCCCGGCCGCCGCCACGGCGCGGAAATCCCAATAGGCCGCCGGCGCGCCCAGCGCCCGGCCCTGGGCGTCGATCTCGACGAAATGCGCCGGAGGCAGCTTGAAGATGCCGCGCCAGATGCTGCGCGGCGCCGGCACGTAATTGTAGCGCAGGAACTGGGTCAGCGCCTCGCGGTCGACGACCCGCTCGAACGCCGGATGCTCGGTCAGCGCCTTCAGCTCCGAGCCGAACAGGAAGACCCCCTTCGTGCGGCCGTAATAAAGCGGCTTCTCGCCGAGCCGGTCGCGCGCGAGCGTCAGCACGCGCCGCTGCCGGTCCCAGACGGCGAGCGCGAACATGCCGTTGAGCCGTTCGAGCGCGCCGACCACGCCCCAGCGCTCGACCGCGGCGAGCATCACCTCGGTATCGGAATGGCCGCGCCATTCGGGCGCCGCGCCGGCCGCTTCGAGCTCGGCCCTCAGGTCGCGATAATTGTAGATCTCGCCATTGTAGATGGTGACGAACCGGCCCGAAGCCGAGGCCATCGGCTGGTGCCCGGCCTGCGACAGATCGATGATCGACAGGCGCCGGAAGCCGAGCGCGACCCCGGCCTCCTCGTCATGCCAGGCGCCGTCATCGTCGGGTCCGCGATGGGCGATGGCGTCGGTCATCCGCCGAAGCACGGCCTGGGCCTGCCGCCCGCCCGGCCTGCTGCCGATAAATCCTGCGATTCCACACATTTCGACCTAGCCCAGCGCCTGGTTCGCGCCGTAAGGCAGGGCCGCGACCGGCCGTCCCCTCGGTTGCATCTTGGCGTGGCCGCCTATAAAGCGCGACCCGCCGCCAACGCAAGGTCCGGGCCGAGCGGCCCGTCCGGCGGATCCAGCGCCCCAAGGCGCGCGCAGAGCATGGTCCGGGGTAGGATGGCGATCGAAATGCCGAAGGATACGCCGGTCATCATCCTTTGCGGTGGCCAGGGCACGCGGATCGCCGACGTCTCGGGCGGCGCCATCCCCAAGCCGCTCGTGCCGATCGGCGACAAGCCGATCCTGTGGCACATCATGAAGATCTACGCGCATCACGGCTACACCAATTTCATCCTCGCGCTCGGCCACCTCGGCTGGGAGATCAAGAATTACTTCCTGAACCATCGGCTGATGGATTGCGATTTCGAGCTCCGGCTGCGCGGCTCGGAGGCCGAGGTGAAGGTGCTGAGCCGGCCCGAGACAGACGATTGGCGGATCGTCTTCGCCGAGACCGGTGCGGCCAGCCAGACCGGCAGGCGCATCGCTTTGTGCCGCAACTATGTCGAGACCGACCATTTCATGGTCACCTATGGCGACGGCGTCGCCGATATCGACATAGCAGCGCTCGCCGCCTTCGCGCTCGACAAGGGCAAGATCGGCACGGTCACCAGCGTCACTCCATCGAGCCGCTTCGGCACGATCGAGATCAGCGCCGACAATGACGTCACCGCCTTCGCCGAGAAGGAGGATGCCGGCGGCGGCAACATCAATGGCGGCTTCTTCGTCTTCCGCCGCGAATTCATGGACATCGTGGAAAGCCATGGCGACGTCATGCTGGAGCGCGAGCCGATGGCCGATCTGGTCGCGCGCGGCGAGCTCGCCGCCTATCGCCACGAGGGCTTCTGGGAGCCGATGGATACGATGCGCGAATATAAGCAGCTCAACGATGCGTGGCGCGACGGCGCCGCACGCTGGAAGCGATGGAAATAATCGCCACGGCCATAAAGGGCCTCCACGAAATCCGGCTCAAGGTGATCGGCGACGCGCGCGGCCGCTTCAAACGCCACTTTTGCGAGAGGGCCTTCGCCGAGGCGGGGCTCGAAACCCGCTTCGTCCAGATGAACCACGCCGTCACTTTGGGCCGGGGCACGATCCGGGGCATGCACTATCAGCTTGCGCCCGCCGAGGAGGTGAAGCTGGTCAGCTGCACCTATGGCCGCGTGTTCGACGTCGCCGTCGATCTGCGCCCGGGCTCGCCCACCTATCGCTGCTGGGCGGCGCTCGAGCTGGACGAGAGCGTCGCTTATTACATTCCCAAAGGCTGCGCGCACGGCTTCCAGGCGCTGAGCGAGGAAGCGCATCTCGTCTATCTGCACAGCGCCTTCTACGCGCCCGGGGCCGAGGCCGGCGTCCGCCACGACGATCCCGCGATTCGCATCGCCTGGCCGCTGCCGCCGGCCAATCTCTCCGCTCGGGACCAGAATTTCCCGCTCCTCGCCCTCGATCCCGGAAACCAGGCCCGATGAACTGTCGTCATTGCGGCAACGGAGGCTTCATTCCGTTCGCCGACCTCCACAATTGCCCGCCGAGCAACGCCATGCTGACCGGCGAGACATTGTTCGAGCCGGAGACTTTCTATCCGCTCGTGGTCCAGGTCTGCGACCTCTGCTTCCTCGCCCAGGTCGACGAGCACCGGAAGGCGGCCGAGATTTTCGACGCCGATTACACCTATTTCTCCTCTTATTCGCGCTCGTGGCTCGATCATGCCCGGCGCTTCGCCGAGGGTGCGATCGCGCGGCTCGGCCTCGGGCCGCAATCGAAAGTCATCGAGATCGCCTCGAACGACGGCTATCTGCTGCAATATTTCGAGCAAGCCGGCGTGCCCGTGCTCGGCGTCGACCCGACCGCCAACACCGCCGCCGTCGCCCGCGAAAAGAACATCCCGACCATCGTCGATTTCTTCGGCGCACGCCTCGCCCGCCAGCGGCTGGCGGCCGAGGGTCATCGCGGCGACCTCATCGTCGGCAACAACGTCTTCGCCCACGTCCCCGACATCAACGACTTCACCGCCGGCCTCAAGATCGCGCTGGCGCCAGGCGGCGTGATCAGCCTCGAATTCCCGCATCTGCTGCGGCTGATCGAGGAGGCCCAGTTCGACACCATCTATCACGAGCATTTTTCCTATCTCTCGCTGGCGACGACCATGCGCATCATGGCGCGCCAAGGGCTCAAGGTCTTCGACGTCGAGCAGCTGCCCACCCATGGCGGGTCGCTGCGCGTCTGGGCGGCCCAC
The DNA here is from genome assembly GCA_034668505.1 of Sphingomonadales bacterium. Taxonomy (GTDB): domain Bacteria; phylum Pseudomonadota; class Alphaproteobacteria; order Sphingomonadales; family Sphingomonadaceae; genus Allosphingosinicella. Next base: position 41,972 of record JAXDPD010000090.1, on the reverse strand, counting down.
GAAGATGACGCGGCCCGGCCCGCGACCGGCGCCGTCGCCGCCGTCCTCGCCGAGGAGGAAGCCGGAGGCCTGACCGGCCGCGCCGTCTACGAGGCGTTCCAGCCGCGCATCGACCGCATCCGCGCCGATTTCCTCGCCTTTCTGCTGGAGCAGCGCCGCGCCGGCAAGAAAGTCGCCGGCTATGGCGCGGCGGCCAAGGGCAACACCTTGCTCAATTATGCCGGGGTCAAGGGCGACGACCTGATCCGCTTCGTCGCCGACGCCTCGCCGTACAAGCAGGGCAAATATCTGCCCGGCAGCCATTTGCCGGTGCGCGCGCCCGCCGCGATCGACGAGGAGCGGCCCGATTTCATCATCGTCTTCCCGTGGAACCTCAAGGCCGAGATCATGGACCAGCTCGCGCACGTCCGGACCTGGGGCGCGAAGTTCGTGGTCGCGATCCCCGCGCTCGCGATCCTCTGATGGCGCGCATCCTCGTGACCGGCGCGACGGGCTTTGTCGGCCGGGCCCTGGTCCGCCGCCTGCGCGCCGACGGTCACGAGGTCGCGGCGCCCCGGCTCGATCTCCTCGAAGCCGGCGAGGACGAGGTCGCGCGGCTGGTCGAGGCCGAGCGGGTGACCCACTGCCTGCACGCCGCCTGGTACACCAGCCACGCAGACTATCTCGTCGCCGACATCAACCGCGACTGGGTCGCGGCGAGCCTGAGGCTGGCGGCGGGCTTCCGGGCCGGCGGCGGCCGCCGCCTGGTCGGCCTCGGCACTTGCCTCGAATATGACCAGGACGCGCCGGCCGGGCCCTTCTCGGAGAGCGCGACGCCGCTGCGCCCCGAGACGCTCTACGCCCGCTGCAAGGTCGAAACCTTCGAGCGCCTGTCCGACCAGGGCGGCTTCGCCTGGGCGCGGCTCTTCTACATTTACGGCCCCGGCGACCGCGCCGGCCGCCTCGTCCCCTACATCCTCGACACGCTGGCGCGCGGCGCGCCGGCCGGCCCCCGCTTCGGCGGCTCGCGGCGCGATTATGTCCATGTCGACGACCTCGCCGGCCAGCTTTCCCGCATCGTTGCGGGCGACGTCGAAGGCGCGGTCAACACCGGCACCGGCGCCGCGGTCCGCCTGAGCGAGATGTTCGAGACGGCGGGCGCCCTCTTCGCCCGGCCCGACCTCGTCCAGGTCAATGACGCCTTGCCCGGGAACGAGCGTGCCTCCATCGAGGCCGACATGACCCGCTTCCGCGCCGAGGTCGGCGACCCCGAAACGAGGAGCCTGCGCGACGGCCTCGCCGGCCTGATCGAATGATCGAGCTTGCGTCCGCGCGGATCGGCTGGGCCTCCTACAGCGAGGATTTCTCGGTCCCGGGCGACCGCCGGCGCCTCGCCGCTTATGCCAGGATGCGCGGCCTCGCCTACGAGCAGGCGCGCCTGGACCGCGACTATGACGTCGTGCTGCTGACCCTTGGCGGCGACATTCCGGGCTGGCTCGCCAAGCGGCGGCGCGGCGGCGGCCGGCCCCGCATCGTCTTCGAGCTGATCGATTCCTATCTCACCCAGACCGGCCTCCTCAAACGCCATGCCAAGGGCGTCGGCCGCTTCGTCGAAGGCAAGGACAGCCGCCTCGCCCCCGATTTCCTCGAGACCCTGCGCCGCGCCTGCCGCGAAGCCGATATCGTGCTCTGCTCGACCCTCGAGCAGCAGGAAGAGATCGCCCGGCTCGGCGGCCGCGCCCTGGTCAGCTTCGACTGGTTCGGCGACGAGCTCGGGCCGCCAAAGACGGACCATGAGCGCGGCGGCAGATTGAAGCTGGTCTGGGAGGGCCAGGCGGCGACGGTCTCGAACCTCCAGCAGATAAGCGGCCCGCTGAACGCGCTGACGGACGAGGTCGAGCTCCACGTCGTCACCGATCCCGGCCTGCCGCGCTATCTGAGCCGTTTCGGGCGGCGGCCGTCGCCGGAGTTGCTGGCGGGGATCGAGTGCCCGATCGTCTTCCATCCCTGGCAAAGGGACAGCTTCTCGCGGCTGATCACCGCCGCCGACGCCGCCGTCATCCCGATCGACGCCGACGATGCGATGATGCGCGGCAAGCCCGAGAACAAATTGGTCCTGCTGTGGAAGCTCGGCATGCCGGTGCTGGCGGGCCCCTCGCCGGCCTATCGCCGCGCCATGGCCGATGCCGGGCTGCCGATGCTATGCGAGACCGGGGCCGACTGGCGGGGCCAGTTCGAGCGGCTGCTGGCGATGTCCGCAAGCGAGTTGAGGCAGCTCGGCGAGCGAGGCCGCGCTCATGCCGAGAAAGTCTATTCGGCGGAGGCCTTTTGCGCGCCCTTCGACGAGGCCTTCGCCGCGGCCGGCCTGCGCCCGCAGGCGACCCAATAGGGCTCGCCGTCGCGGAAGCCTATGTCCTCCAGCCCCGCCGCCTTCATCATCGCCTCGATCTCCGCGCGGGTGAAGCGGTGCTCGAGCCGGGTGCCGAAGCGGTCGAGCGCGTCGGTCCGCATCGTGTAATAGCTCTTGTCGCGGTAGAAGCTCAGCGGATAGGCGCCGACGTCGCGGCCTTTTCGCTCGGCCCGCCGGGCGCGGCGCGCGAGCGGCCAGTAGATGGTGAAGGCGATAAAGCTGGCGACGGCCTTGCGCGGGCCGAAGGGCAGCCGGCTGATCGCGCGGCGGCCGAGGTCGCTCGCCCGCCACAAGGCGCGGAACCAGCGCGGCCGATTGTCGAAGCGGTAATAGAGATAGACCAGGAACGGCGCGCCGGGCTTCAATTTGCGCACGCAATCGGCGAGCGCGCGTGCGGTGTCCGGTATGTGGTGGAGCACGCCGAGCGAATAGCCGAAATCCTGGCTCGCGTCGGGCAGCGGAATGGCGTCGGCGCCGGCGAGGTGGAAGCGGGCGCTGGCGAGGTGCGCGAGCCGCCGCCGGGCGACCGCGAGGGCTTTTTCGGACGGGTCGATGCAGTGCAAGATGCCGACCCGTTGCGCGACCGGCTCGGCCCAGCGGCCCGAGCCGCAGCCGAGGTCGAAGCCCTCGGCGTCCGCCGGCAGCGCGTCGAAAGAGAAAAGCGAGAAATAGGCCTCGAACAGCCTTTGGTGCTCGGCCGGGTCGAGCGCGGTCTGATCGTAGGCGTCCCATTCCTCGCCGAAGCCGGCCACCGTGGCGGCGTCGAGATTGGCGGGGCGGCCGGGCCTGGCCTGGGGCTCAGCGGGCATAGATATTCCGCTTCTCGAGGAATAAGGTGATCGAGGACACCCGTTTTAGGAAGAAGAATAGGATCCCGTCCCAGATCGGCCGCGGCTCCCGATAGAAATAAAGCGGCCGCCCGCGCCAGATCATCCTCAGTCGGGCCCAATAGACATGGGGGGTGTAGGAGAAATCGGCGCGAAGCCGCGCGGCCTTGCACAGATCCAGCAGCTCCCGCTTGGACAGATAATTGGTCAGGAAGCTCATATAATCGGCATGCTCCTCGGCATAATGATCGAGGGTCATGCTGTAAGCGCGGCGGTGCGCCCGAAAAGTGCCCATGCCGAGCCGGCTGCACAGCTCGATGTAGCGGCGGATCAGATGATGCTGCCGGATCCAGTGCACCAGCGGCATGTGAAGATGGGTTTCCCAGAAATAATGCTTGAGCGGAAAGACGTGGGGCGAGAGGCCGCCGTCCGCGAGGACTCGATAGGTCTCCGCCAGAAAGTGGCGATGATCGGCGACATGCTCCAGCACCTGGTTGGAGAGCAGCACGTGGAGGCTGCCGTCGGCGAAGGGCCAGGGGTCACGGCTGGTGACGAGATGCAGCCGATTCTCCCAATCGACCTCGGGGTGCGCGGCGGAAAGCTTCTCGAGCGCGCGCGCGAAGAAGCCGGCTGCCTGAACCCCAGAATCGGCGACTTCCATGCCATGGAATTCGAATTCCAGGCCGGGGTTGAGCGCGGGCAGGCAGCTCGCCAGATAAGCGAGGAGCCCGCCCTCGCCGCAGCCCATGTCGCACAGCTGCACCGTCTTCACGGCCGGACCGAGCCTCTTCAGCCGCGTGTTGATCACCGCCAGCAAATGCAGCTCCGTCACTTTCACCGGGGGCGGAAGGGTGGGACGGGTCATGGCTATTTTGGCGGAAGCGGCAGCTGCTGGTCGGCGCTGCTGATGAACTGATTGTAGCGCGGGTGATCGAACAGGTGGCAGACCCAGATCTGATGCACCCAGGCGCCGAGCGCTGCCCGCGCGCGCAGATAATAAGGAATGCCGATCTTGCGCCTGTCATTGGCGCGGTTGAAATCCTCGATCGCCAGCCGCTCACCGGTGAAATCCGAATAAAGCTCCATGTCGGTGCCGATCGTGTCGTCGAAATAGCAATAGACGCGCGGCAGCATCCTCTCGGCCGCGCCTTCGAACAGGCTGAGGCCCTCCATGGTCGAGCTGTAAAAGTCGAAATCGTGCGAGACCGCGCCGACCGGAGCCAGATCGGCCCGCTCCAGGAAAGCGGGCATGGTCTCGGCGACCTCGCCGATGACCAGCTCCGCGCGCTTGAGGCGGGCGCGCAGCGCGTCCTGGTCCATCGCGAAGAAACCGCCCTGCCAATGATAAGGCAAATCGCGATAATCCTTGGGCTCGGGCAGGCCGCCGCCGGTGTCGAACCCGTATATGTCGATCTTGACCGGAAACAGCTTTTCGATCGCTTCGGCGTGGCGCTCCATCCAGACCAGGCCGTTGCCGCCGGCGACGCCGAATTCGATCGCGCTGATCCGCGGCAGGCCGAGCCTGGCGGCGAGCTGGGCGGCCTGATAGAGGATATAGGCGTAATGGGGCCGGTCGAGCGCGCCGATCCGGTAGCGGAAGGCGAAGCTGCCGATCCTGAGCCGGCCGATCGCGCGCCGCAATATCGTCCGCAGCGGCGCCGGCTCGGCAAAGAACTTTTCCAGAAAACCCAAATGTCAGCTCCAATGAACGGATGGCGCGCTCTAGCGCGAATTCCGATGGGGTGGAATCACCTCGTCCGGTCGCGCCGCCCGGCGACGACGCGGCGGATATTGCGCAGATCGCGATACAGCAGGCCATAAGCCCGGAGGGTCTCCCCGAGCTCGCGCCGCGAGCGGCGCACGAGGCCGCGCGCGAGCCGCGCCAGCGGCTCGGCGAAGAGGGTGACGCCGGTCACCATCCAGGCTTCGTGCCGGCGGAAATGCTTGAACGAATAGACCAGCCGGCTGCGCATCGCATAAAAGAGGCGGCGCGCCTTGATCTGCTCCGAGGTCCCGCCGCCCTTGTGGAAGGCCGACGCCTCGGCGAGATAATAGACCGACCAGCCCAGAGCGTGCGTCCGGACCGACAGGTCGCCGTCCTCGAGATAGAGGAAGAAGCTCTCGTCGAAGCCCCCCAATTGCTCGAACACGCGCCGCCGCATCAGATAGAAGGCGCCGGCGACATGATCGACCGGGCGGCTGTGGAGATGATCGAAGTCGGCGAGCATGCGCTTGAGCGTGAAGATGGTGCGCGGGCGCGGAAAATCGGTCACCTGCCGCTGGACCTCGCCATGCTCGTCGATCAGGCGGATGCCGCAGACCGCGACCCGGCTGGCCGCCTCGCTCTCCATGAAGCCGACCGCTCTTGCCAGCGTCTCCGGCCCGATCGCGGCATCGGGATTGAGGAAGAGCAGATAATCCGCGCTCGCGCCCTTCGCGCCGAGATTGCAGGCCTTGGCGAAGCCGAGATTCTCGCCGGCCCTGATCACCTCCAGCCCCGGCCGGGCGGGCAGGTCCGCCGAGCCGTCGGTGGAGCCGTTGTCGACGACGACGACGCGCTCGACCAGCGCGCCGCCATGAGCCGCGACCGACTCCAGGCATTGCCCGAGCAGGTCCCCGGCATTCCAGTTCACGATGACGATCTGAACCCTGGGCGATGTGTCGGTCATTCGCAGATGCTTCCCTCGCTCATGCTCGCCTAGAGCGAGATCAGGCCTTCGCGGAAGGCGAGATAGAAGAGCAGGACCGAATCCGCCCAGATGAACAGGATCGTCGGCAAGGTGCGCAGCGTGATCTTCGAACGGAAGATGAGGAAGATGACCGAGACGAACAGCACTTCCTTGGTCCGGTTCGCGACGATCGGCGAAGAGGCGAGCACCGCGATCGCGACGATCGAGGCGAGCGACAGCGTGAGGAAGAGCGCGTGATAGCGGCTGAACTTGAACCAGCCCATCACCACCGCGGCCGCCATCGCCGCGATCAGCAGGAGATTGTTGATCGACAGCAGGCTGACCGATTCGAAGGTGCGGTTGTCGACATAGGATCTGAGCAACGGGTTGATGCTGGAGAAGAGCTGCACGAGCAGCTCGCGCAATTGCTCGGAAATATAGAAGAGGACCGCCGCGCCGATGCCGATCAGGATCACGGCCATATTGCCGCGGACGTAGCGCGCGGCGAGGAAGCCGAGCGGCAGCACGATGACGCTGGTGTGGAAGAGATAGGCCAGCACGAACCAGAGCGCCGCGGCCATCCAGCGCCTGTCGTACAGGCAATGGATCGTGAGATAGCCCAAGGCGAGCGCGAGCCCGACCCGGATCTGGGTATATTCGTGCATCGGATAGAAGATGGCGACATAGGTGACGGCCGCGAGCAGCGGGTAGCGCAGATATTTCTTGAACAGATGGAATTTGATGGCGAGCGACAGCCCCGCCACGATCAGCACGAAATAATCGTATTCCATGTTGAGATGGGTTCGCGCGAACCAGGCGCAGAAGTGGAAGCCCGCCTCGAAGCGGCTGTTATTGAACGCCAGATAGGGCGGGATCTGGTTGTAATAAGCGAGATAATCGAGATAGTCCCTGGAATCGCCCAGCCAGCGAAACCCAGCGGCGCAGGTCAGGAGCAACCACAGCGCCGCCAGGGCCGCGGTCTGTGCGTGCCGGCCGGCGTCGAGCGCGACCCGGCGCGGCTCGACCGGGGCGGAAAGAGACCGGCTTCCGATCATGGGCGCTCGAATTGCGCGATCATCTTCGCGGCGATCCTGTCCCAGGCGAAGTCCATGACATCGTCCCGCGCCCGCATGACCCGCGCCTCATGGCCGGCGCCCGCGACGATCTCCTCAACTTTTTCGGCCAACGAATCGGAATCCCTGTTTCGAGCGAGCCACGAATTGCTCTCGTGAGCCGGCATGTAACCCGTTGTAACCACAGCCGTGCCGCTCGCCATCGCCTCTAGCACGGGGTAGTGGGGCGCGCCATGCTGGACGGTCCCGGCCGCGATCAGGATATCGAGAGAGCGATAGAAGGCGGCAAGCCCGGAATCGTCGGCGGGCGTGACGATCTCGCAGGCGGGATGGGACCAGCCCTCGGGCAAATTCCCATAGGCCACGCGCAGCCGATAGCGTTTGTCCTGCGCCCACAATTTTTCGAAGGCGGCCAGCACGTAAGCAGTGCCCTTGGTCGGGCCGCTGCTGCCGATGCAGCCCAGGACGATTTCCTCCGCGCCTGCCAGCGGCGCCGGCGGCCCCTTGAAGCGGAACGTCTCCAGGTCGATCCCGAACGGGACCACGGCCTGCGCCTTGATGCCTTTATAATCGAGATAGAGCGGGCCGTTGACGATCTGGCGCAAGGGCAACCGGTAGGACAAAGCGGAGAGCAGCCGCTTCACCGGATGACCCTCCATCTTGAAGACTTCGGGCTCATAGGCCTGGATATAGTAAAAGAGCCTGGCCCGTCCGGTGCGCGCCGCCCAGACCGGCCATGGGGTCAGGCTGTGATTGGCCAGGATCACGTCATAGTCGCGACCGATGCGGCCCAGCCCGGCATAAAGCGACCGCACGAAGCGCAGGCCCCGAAAGCCGGCCTTGGGCGGGCCTTCCGGGACCGCGTCGGTGAGCCGGCCGCGAACGTCGGTCCGGATGATCCGCGCCTGCGTCGGGAAATAGGGCGCCCCCGCCTCTTCATGGACGAGCATCGCCACGTCGTGCCCGGCCCGGGTCCACGCGCTCGCCAATTCCGAGAGCACGCGATGACCGCCGCCCTGGCCAAAGCCCAGGACTGGAATCAGGATTCGCAAAGCCCGCTCGCCTCTTGTTCGGGCGCCTGCCGGAACAGCCGCTCGCGCCGCGCCGCGCTGCCGATGGTCAGCCAGTAGACGATGATCCAGTAGAGGAGATAGGTGAGGCAATAGGCCATCGCCACGCCCTTGAAGCCGAACGCCCCGGTCAGCAGCACCGCCAGCAGCCAGAGCACGGCCGCCGCGCCGATCTCGGTCGCGACGAAGGTCGCGGTCAGCCGCCGGCCGACCATCAGGAAGGCGACCAGCCAGGAGCCGACCTTGAGCACGTCGCCGGCGAGCTGCCATCCCATCAGCTCGCGCATCGGCAGGAATTGCCGGGTGAACAGCAGGCCCACCAATTGGTCGCGCAGCAGGAAGATGGCGAGCGCCAGCGCCGCCGTCGCCGGCAGCACGATCTTGTAGGCGCCGAGGATCTCGCCGCGCAGCTCCGGCCAATTGCGGATCTCCGAAATGCGCGGCAGATAATAAAGGGTGAGCGTGGTCGTCACCAGGGTCAGGTAGATCAGGCTGATCCGCCAGGTCGCGTCCCAATAGCCGGCATAATCCCAGCCGAAGGTCGCGCCGAGATGGTTGCGCACCAGGATGAGGCTGACCGGCGCGACCACCGCGGTGGTCGCAGCCATCAGCACATAATGGCCCAGATTGCCGAGGTGGCGGCGGTCGATCCGGCCGAACAGGTCGCCGGGGTGGAACCAGGAGGTGCGGAACATCTGCCAGAGCGTGACGAAGCAGACGATGCCCTGGTAGACGCTGAGCGCGACCAAAGCGCCGTAGAGGCCGTAGCGCCAGGCCAGCACCCCGACGGTCACGAGGCCGAGCAGCGAGCCGGCGACGTTGCTGACGACGTAGCGGCGAATCTCCTTCTTGCCGTTGAGGATCGCCAGCAGCAACGTGTTGAAGCTGATGAAGCCGAGGCTCGCGGCAAGCCAGACGAACACGCCCGAAAGCGACTCGTCCTTGAGGAACAGCGTGGCGAGCGGCCGGCGGAACAGGACGATGAGCAAAGCGCAGGCCAGGGACGCCGACAGCACCACGGTCCCCGCGGTCCGCCACAAAGCGCGCTGGCGCGCCGCGTCGTCATAATATTCGGCGGTGAACTTGGTGACTCCGGTCTGGACCGCGCCGGTGGCGAAGGTGACGGCCATCGAGACGCCGTTCTGGAACTGGCCGATCACCGCATAGCCGGCCGGCCCGACATAGACGGCGAGTATCTTGTTGATGACGAGCGCGGTCGCCATCCTAGTGGCGACCGCGATCCCGTTCCAGAGGGAGGTTTGGACTAGGGTCAAGAATTGCAGGCCTCTTCGTCGTTGGCGGCGAGCCGTCACTGCGCGCTGTTCTGGTACCGCTTGTGGCTATGCTTGGACCACAATTCTAGCCAACGCCTCGTACCGCATTCACCTGCCCGGGCTATGGAATGCCGTCAAGCTTGAGGCTGGTGCCTGGTTCGAAGCGCGACGCGCGCACTGCATCGGCCATCGAATCGATCAGATCGTGCGTGAGCCGATTGATCGAATCGCGGGCTCGCTGTAGCGGCCGCCGATGGCCCGAGGAGAAGTCAGCCCGAGCTGGCGCGTCGCAGATTCTGACAGCAATTGGAGGGTCTTCGACGCGGCCAATCCAAGGGAATGCATTGCGCGCGGGGGTCACTTCGTCCATCGCTCGCCAAGGCACGTCTAGACAAGACAGGAACGATGAGAGTCTACCTCGGAGGGGCCGGCGGCGCCCCGACAAACAACGTGATCAGCTCGTTGCGCATCTCCGGCGATGAGCATCTCATTGGCACGTCCTGCGAGCCGACCGACCTCTATCTAGCAGACGTCGATGAGCGGCATTGGATTCCGCCGGCGACTGCCGAAGGCTATCCAAACGCGCTGAAGAGCCTGACCAAAAAGCTGAAGCCGGACTTCATGCATATGCAGAACGACTTCGAGGTCAGGGCGTTGTCCCGTCTTCGCGAACAAATACTGGCGGTAGGCGTCAAACTATTTATGCCCGCGCCGCGGGTTATCGAGGCGTGCGTCGACAAGCACGAATCCTATTGTATCTGGCGCGCGGCTGGGGTTCGCACTCCGGAGACATTCCTCCTCCATTCGCAAGCCGATCTGCACAAGGCATTCGAGACCTTTGGCGGCGCATTATGGCTGCGCGCCACCGAGGGCGGGGGCGGGCGCGGCGCTTTGCCAACGTCAGACTTCGAGTTTGCAAGGCTTTGGGTCGAGCGCTTCAACGGATGGGGCCAGTTTACGGCGGCCGAACTGCTCACCGCGCAAACCGTCACATGGCTTTCCATCTGGTACCAGGGCGAACTGGTGGTCGCGCAGGGCCGACGTCGAAGGAACTGGAGTTATGGAAGCCGGACCCTGTCCGGTGTGACCGGGGTGACCGGCGTCGGCGAAACCTTCTCGGACGAAGAGGTGACACGGTTGGCAATGGACGCCATCGGCGCGATCGATCCACGCCCCCATGGCATCTACGGCGTCGACATGACCTATGATCAGGCTGGTCAGCCGAGCGTCACCGAGATCAACATCAGCCGATTCTTCACGACCGTACATTTCTTTACCGAGGCCGGTCTGAACATGCCGCGGATATTCCTCGATATCGGCTTGTATGACCGCTTCCCTACCCTTGAACGCCGTATCAATCCCTTGCCTGACGGTCTTTTGTGGATCCGCGGCATGGATCGCCCGCCCGCCTTGATACGCGACACAGATCTCAAGACCTTCCTCAAGAAGAACAGGGTGCCCGACTGATGCGTCCTGTTTTGCTGGTGACGGGCGCGACGGGCTTCATTGGTCGCGCCCTGCTTCGGCAGATCGAACAATCGGGGCTGCGGCAATCCTGCCGGGTGCTGCTGGTCGCGTCGCGTCCGATACCTGGCTGGGAGGTCCTCGAGGACAAGCGCAGGGACGGGCTATATTCCTTCTCGGAACGGGACTTCGCGGATCTGGAGGTCGAGGCAGTCCAATCCATTATCCACCTCGGAGCCTTCACTCCCAAGTCGGGCGCCAGCGCGAATGATGTTGACGGCGCCTTCGCAAACATCGCGAACACCCGGCATCTTGTGGGAAACGCGCCTGGGAGCGGATCGGCACGATTCGTATTCCTCAGCAGCATCGACGTCTACGGTCGATCGATCGACCCTGTTACGGAAGAGCATATCTGCCGGCCGGAGACCCTGTACGGGCGCTCGAAACTATTTTGTGAGCAGCTGCTCGAGGCGCTCAGTGCGCAGGCGGAAATCGGCGAGCTGCAGGTGCTGAGGATCGGTCACACTTATGGTGCGGGCGAAGAATCCTATCGAAAGTTCATCCCCGAAACCGTCCGACGGATACTGAACGGCGAGGGTGCTCATTTTTTCACAACAGGCGAAGAGCGCCGGTCCTTCATTCACGTCGACGACTGCGCGAGAATGATATTAGCAGGTCTGACCTCTCCAGGCGACATCGGGCCGATCACGGTCGCGTCGCGGCACAGGGCGACGTTGCGCGAGGTTGCGGACCAACTGGCGGAGGCCGCGGCAGAGGCGACTGGCCGCAAGCCCGTCCACACCGAACAGCCCGAAATCGCCCGGGGCGACGACGTGGTTTTCGAAGTCGCAAAGATGGAGCGCTGGTTGGGTCTTGAACATGTGCCCTTGGGGGACGGGCTTCGCGAAGAGTTCCTGCATATGTCGAAGCTGCGATGAACATCTTCGTGGACCTCGACGGCACCTTGCTCGACTGTCGGCAACGGCTGCATCGCCTTTTCGGCACCCTGGTTCCCCGCAACGACCTGGACGAGAAGGCTTATTGGACCCTCAAGCGTATTCCCCAGTCCCACGACGAAATCCTTGCGTCGCGCTTCGGATATTCCGAAGACCGGGTCGAACGATTCAAAGGCGAGTGGCTGGAACGGATCGAAAGCCCCGAGCTGTTGGCGCTTGATCGGCCGCTCGCCGGCTCGCCAGCCGCCCTGGAGACGCTGGGCCGCCATGGCACGCTCATCTTGCTGACCTCGCGCCAATCTGAAGGCGGGGCCCTTGCTCAATTGCGGCGAACGGGCCTCCACGGCTATTTCGAGCAGATTCTCGTCACCGGGCGCGGGCGCAGCAAGGCCGCTGCGGTTCGCGATCGCGGCATTCCGGTCGACTCGAACGATATTGTCGTCGGCGACACGGGCGACGACATCGCCACGGCGCGCGATTTGGGCGCCCGCGCGATTTCGGTCCTGTCCGGGTTCCGGTGCGAGGCCTATCTGACGCGGCTGGATCCGGACGGCCTATATCCGGACCTGCGCCAATTCGCGTCGGCGCTTGATCGGACGGGCGGCCCCGCCTAGCGCGTCGCGACCAGGTAGATTTCGCCGGCAATGTCCGGATAGCGCTCGCCCAGGACCATGAAGGCGTCGATCATCTCCGCAGAGAACCAGCTTTCGAGCTGCGCATTGGCCAGCGGCTTCAGCCAATAGCCGCCGCACAGCTCGATCCCGAGGCCGGCCTGGGTGAACTCGGCGCGGAAGGATTCGGGATTGTAGACCCGGCGATGGCCATGGTGACGGTCGGCCTCGTTGAGCGCGCTCTCGTGCGGGAGCAGCCCCATGATCGTCGCCGCCTGCCGGTGCAGCGACCGTGCATTCGGCACCGCCGCCAGGATGCGCCCCTGGGGCGTGAGCCAATTGCGGGCAAGCTCAAGTATCTCGACGGGATTCTCCACATGCTCGAGCACATGGCCCATGACGATGGTCTGGAAGGCCGGCCCGCTGCGATACTCCTCGAACAGGGAGTTCACCACATCGACTTGCGGATGACGGGCCTTTATCGCGTCGCAAAAACCCTTGCCGCCGTCGACGACCGTCATCGGCTGCTCCAACAGCACCAGTTGATCGGTCATGATTCCTTCGGCCGGCCCCAATTCCAATATCCGGCCGGGCCTAATGTGGCGCCTGAGGACTTCGAACGAGTAGCGGACAGCTTTCTCATTTATACCAGCGCCGTAAAGCGACTTGGACTCGATGTCCTGAAGCCTCCTAAGTTCTTCGATGTTCGACACAATATTCTCCGTGGGAAGGAGGCTGAGTAGCCGAGGCCTCGCCCGGAGGCAAGCGCGCGCATGCCCTCAGGCGCAGGCTTTGACGGCCTCGATCACCTGCTCGACGTCGGCCTCGCTCATCGTCGGGCCGATCGGCAAGGACAGGATCTCGCCGTGAATCCGCTCGCTGAGCGGAAAGGCGCCGGGGCCCAAACCGAGTTCGGCATAAGCGGGCTGGAGGTGCGGCGGCACGGGATAGTGGATCAGGGTCGCAACGCCGCGTTCCTTGAGGCGCGCGGCGAGGCCGTCGCGGTCGGCATGGCGGACGACGAACAGATGCCAGACGGGCTCCGCCCAATTGGGGACGTGCGGCAGGACCAGATCGGCGCCCGCCATGGCGTCGAGATAGCGCGCGGCGATCTGGCGGCGGCGGTCGTTGTCGGCGTCGAGCCGCGCCAGCTTGACCCGAAGGAAGGCGGCCTGGATTTCGTCGAGCCGGCTGTTCCAGCCCTTCACCTCGTTCTGATATTTGACGCGCGAGCCGTAATTGCGCAGCGCCGCGAGGCGATCGGCGAGCGCCGCATCGTCGGTCGTCACCGCCCCGGCATCGCCGAGCGCGCCGAGATTCTTGCCCGGATAGAAGCTCCAGGCGACCGCGTCGCCGTGGCCGCCGAGCCTTTGCCCCTGGTAAAGCGCGCCATGGGCCTGGGCGGCGTCCTCGAGCAATTTGAGCCCGCGCCGGCGGGCGATGTCGAGGATCGGCGCCATGTCCGCGGGCTGGCCGTAAAGGTGAACGGGCAGGATGCAGCGCGTGCGCGCCGTGATCGCCGCCTCGATCCGCTCGGGGTCGATATTGTAGGTGGCGATGTCGGGCTCGACCGGAACCGGCGTGGCGCCGGTCTGGCTGACCGCGAGCCAGGTCGCGATATAGGTGTTGGAGGGGACGATGACCTCGTCGCCTTCGCCGATCCCGAAGGCGCGCAAGGTCAAAGCGAGCGCGTCGAGGCCGTTGCCGACGCCGACGCACCGGCCGGTGCCGCAATAGGCCGCATAATCCGTCTCGAAGGCTTCGACCTCCTTGCCGAGGATGAACCAGCCGCTGTCGATGACCCGATCGGCGGCTTCGCGCAGCGCCTCGCCCGCCTCGGCGGTGATCGCGCGCAGATCGAGGAAGGGGATGTCAGCCATTCGCGGCCGTCGCGGCGAGGAAGTCCTGGTAATCGCGGATATAATCGGCGGGGTCGTAATGGTGCGACGCCAATACGAGCAGCACCGCGTCCGGCGAATAACGATATTGCGTCCCCCAGATCATCGGCGGCATGTAAAGACCGAGCTCGGGGCGGTCGAGCACGACCTCTTCCCGCCTGGTGCCGTCGTCGACCACCGCCGCGCAGGAGCCGGCGACGCAGATCAGATATTGGTGGCACAGGAGATGCGCATGCTCGCCGCGGCGCTGATCGGCGGGGACGCCGAAGACGAGGAAATGGCGAAGCGGCCGGAACGGAAAGGCCGCGTCATATTCGGTGAAGGCGAGCCTGCCGCGCCAATCGCCGATCACCGGCACGCTCTTCAGGAACGCGCCGCCGGGCCCGGTCCATGAGATCTGGGCCGGATCGCCGCTCATCGGCCGGCGGCCCGCCGCCCGTAATTGCGGCCGATCCAGTCGCGATAGCTGCCGTCCATCACCGATCGCCACCAGGGCTCGTTGGCGAGATACCAGGCGATGGTCGCGCTCAGCCCTTCGGCGAAGCCGCGCGCGGGGCGATAGCCGAGCGAGTCGCGGATCTTGCTCTCGTCGATCGCATAGCGGCGATCGTGGCCCGCGCGGTCGGCGACATAGGTCATCAGGCTGTCGGAGCGCGCGCCCTTCGCCGCCGGCGCGTCCGGGAAGCGCGCGGCCAGCGCCGGATCGCGCGCGAAGGCGTCATCGACGCCAGCGCAGATCGCCTCGATCACCTCGAGGTTCGGAAGCTCCGCGCCGCCGCCGATATTGTAGGTCTCGCCGGCTTTGCCGCCCTCCAGGACCAGGGCGATGCCGCGGCAATGGTCCTCGACATGGAGCCAGTCGCGCACGTTCATGCCGTCGCCGTAAATGGGCAGCGGCCTGCCGGTCAGGCAGTTGATCAGGAAGAGCGGGATCAGCTTTTCCGGAAACTGGTAGGGGCCGTAATTGTTCGAGCAATTGGTGAGACTGGTCTCCAGGCCGAACGTATGACGATAGGCGCGCACCAGATGGTCGCTCGCCGCCTTGGACGCCGAATAAGGCGAGTTGGGCTGATAGGGATGAGTCTCGCAGAAGGCCGCAGCCTCGGGCCCGAGGCTGCCATAGACCTCGTCGGTCGAGATATGATGGAAACGGTGCGGCCGGCCGCTCCCCTGGTCGAGCCACTGCGTCTTGGCGGCCTTCAAGAGGCTGTGGGTGCCGTTGATGTTGGTCTGGATGAAGGCGTCGGGCCCGTCGATCGAGCGGTCGACATGGCTCTCGGCGGCGAAATGGACGATCGTGTCGATGCCGTGCTCGGCGATCAGCGCGGTCGCGCGCTCGGTGTCTCCGATATCGCCCTCGACGAAGATGATATCGTCGAGTCCGGCCAGGTTGGCGCGATTGCCGGCATAAGTGAGCGCGTCGAGCACGACGATGCCGTCCCCGGGATGGGCCGCGCGCCAATGTCGGACGAAGTTCGCGCCGATGAAGCCGGCGCCTCCGGTCACGAGAAGATCAGCCATGGGCCTTCAGTTCCTGAAAGTTCCGCCGGAGATTGACCCGCCAGTGCGGAGCGCTTTCGCCAAGCAGGTCCCACGTAGCCTCCTTTTCCAGCAGTGAGAAGGCTGGCCGGCGCGCCGCGGTGGGATAGGCGGCCGTGGCGATCGGCCGGATCGCCACCGGCTTTTCGAGGAGCCCGGCCGCGCGCGCTTCCTCCGCGATCGCGACCGCGAAATCGTACCAGCTGGCGACGCCGGCGTCGGTATAGTGCATGAGGCCGCGCGCTTTTTTGCCGGCCAGCGCCCAGAGCGCGCCCGCCAGCGAGGGCGCCCAGGTCGGCGTCCCGATCTGGTCGGCAACCACCCTTATTTCCTCGCGCTCGCGCATCAGGCGCAGCATCGTGTTGACGAAATTGGCGCCCTCGGCCGCGTAGAGCCAGGCGGTCCGCACGATCAGCGCGTCGGGATCGGCCTCGCCGACGGCGCGCTCGCCCGCCAGCTTGCTGCGCCCATAGACCGAGCAGGGCGCGGCCGAATCCTCGGGCCGGTAAGGCCTGGAGGCAGCCCCGTCGAAGACGAAGTCGGTCGAGACATGGATCGTCCGCGCCCCTGCCGCCCGCGCCGCCGCGGCGATCGCGCCGGGCGCGACCGCGTTCAGCCGATCGGCGGCCTCGGGCTCCGCCTCCGCGCGATCGACCGCATTATAGGCGGCGGCGTTGAGGACCAGATCGGGCGCCGCCGCGGCGATCGCCCGCGCCACCGCATCCGGATCGGTGACGTCGCATTGGCAATGGTCGAGCGCGACCGGATGGCTGCCCGGCGGCGCCGTGCTCGCCAGCGCCCGGCCGAGCTGCCCGCCCGCGCCGAAGATCAAGGCCTTCATGGATAGACGTCCGCCTGGCCGAGCGGGACGCCGCCGACATCCTTGTCGGAGAGCAGAGGCGCGCCGATCCCGTCGAGTGGCCAGGCGATGCCGAGCGCGGGATCGGACCAGAGCAGGGTACGCTCGTGCGCCGGCGCGTAATAATCGGTGCATTTGTAGAGGAGGTCGGTGCCGTCCTCCAGCGCGAGGAAGCCGTGCGCGAAGCCTGGCGGCACCCACAGCATCTTCTTGTCCGCCGCATTCAGCTCGACCCCGGTCCATCGGCCGAAAGTGGGCGAGGAGCGGCGCAGGTCGACGGCCACGTCGAAGGCGCGCCCGGCGGCGACGCGCACCAATTTCCCCTGCGGCTGCGCGATCTGATAGTGAAGGCCGCGCAGCACGCCGCGCGCCGAGCGGCTGTGATTGTCCTGCACGAAATCCGCCGCGATCCCCGCCTCGGCGAAGGTCCGCGCGTTCCAGGTCTCGACGAAGAAGCCGCGCTCGTCCTCGAAGAGCCGCGGTTCGATCAGCCGCACTTCGGGAAGAGCGGTGCCGAGGAGCTTCATCCGGCGCGCCCGCCTTTCATCATGCCCAGCAGATAATCGCCATAGCCGCTCTTGCGCAGCGGCTCCGCGAGGCGAGCGAGGTCGTCGTCGGCGATGAAGCCCATCCGCCACGCCACCTCCTCCGGGCAGCAGATCTTCAGGCCCTGCCGGTCCTCGATGATCTTGGTGAACAAGGCGGCGTCGAGCAGGGAAGCGTGGGTGCCGGTGTCCAGCCAGGCGAAGCCCGCCCCCATCAATTCGACATGGAGATTGCCGGCCTCCAGATAGAGCCGGTTGAGGTCGGTGATTTCGAGCTCGCCGCGGGCCGACGGCTCGATCGCATCGGCATAATCGGCGACGCGCTCGTCGTAGAAATAGAGGCCGGTGACGGCGAAGCTGGAGCGGGGCGACGCCGGCTTCTCCTCGAGCGTCTCGGCCCGCCCCTCGGCGTCGAACGAGACCACGCCGTAACGCTCGGGATCGGCGACATGATAGCCGAACACGGTCGCGCCCTCGGTGCGCGCGTCGGCGCGGCGCAGCAGATCGGCAAGGCCGTGGCCGTGGAAGATATTGTCGCCGAGGATCAGCGCGCTGGGGCCGCCGGCGATGAAATCGGCGCCGATCTGGAAGGCCTGGGCGAGGCCGCCCGGCTCCGGCTGCACGGCATAATCGAGGGCGAGGCCCCATTGCGAGCCGTCGCCGAGGAGGTTGCGGAAGGCGGCCTGGTCGTGCGGCGTGGTGATGACCAATATCTCGCGGATGCCGGCGAGCATCAGCACCGACAATGGGTAATAGATCATCGGCTTGTCGTAGACCGGGATGAGCTGCTTGCTCATCACCGAGGTGACCGGATAGAGGCGCGTGCCCGAGCCGCCGGCCAGGATGATGCCCCGCCTCATGGCGCGCGGCTGATGGCGACGGCATCGACCCAGGCGCCGGCATCGGCCGCGGCGGCGCCGGGCCGGACGGCGAGGGCGAGCCATTGCGCCGGGCAGTCCGCCGCCGGCACCTGCCAGGCCGGCGCGGCCGTTCCGGCGGCCCGCGCGCGGACGATCGGGATCTCGGTGACGACGCTGTTGGCCCGGTTGACGCACACGATCCGCCAGTAGAGGTCGGCGGGCCTGGCCTCGCTGAGCGCGCCGCTGCGCTCGCTGATCCGGTAGCGGCCGGGCGCGAGCACCAGCAGCTGCTGGGCGACGATGCCGCCGGCGCCGCGCGCCGCGCGCACTTCGAGCACATTGCCGTCGCCGGCGCCGGCCATGTTGATCTGATCCGCCGACAAATCGCCCTCGCCCACCATCGCCCATTCGAAGGTCGAGAAGGGCGCCGCGCCGGAGAAGCCGCCATTGCGGACGAAGGCGTCGGCGGTTCCGGGCCGCGCCAGTGAATAGAGGCGGCGGGCCGAATCGAAGTCGCGCGCGGCGGCCACCTTGTCGATCAGCGTCGCCATGATGTCCGGCCGCGGCGGCAGCCGCGCCGCGGCGAGGCTCTGCACCAGCCGCAAGGCATTGCGTCCCGACGGCGGCGCCTGGGCGAGCGAGAAGAGGAAGGATTGCCGCCAGGGCGGATCGGTTCGCAGCAGGGCCGCCAGCGGCCCGATTATGCCGTCATCGGCGGTCGCGGAAACGAGCACCGGCAGCAGCCATTCGGAAGCCTCCGGCGCGGTGCGCAGCGCGATGTCGTAATGCTGAAGCGCCCCGGATATGTCGTTCTGGCGGACGCGCTCCTCGATCAGCCACAGCTGGGTCGGTACGTCGCGGCGCGACATCCGCTCGATCAGGGCGAACAGACGGGCGGTGGCGCCGAGCCGCCGGGGCGTGAAATCGGCGATCGCGAAGTTGCGCCAGGCGGCGACCAGGGTGGCGTCGCTCAGCAGCGCCGCCTGCGCCAGCGACCGGGCCTCGGCGCGCGCCGCCGGCTCGCCCTTCCCCGCCACCAATATCTGCTCGGCACGCACCGCTTTCTCGCGCGCGCTGAACGGGCCGAAATTGGCGGCGAGGGCGGGAAAGCGCTCGCGCAGCGCGCTCGACGCGCCGAACGCGACCGCGAGGACCAGCCAGGCCATGACCAGGACGAACAGGGCGGCGACCGCCGATTTGAAGAGCATCTTGCGGGAGAAATGGAGGCGCCGCCGCCTTCGAGCCGAGCGCATCAGGCCGATTTCGAGCTCCCGTAACCATAGCCATAATCATAGCCGTAGCCGAAATGCGCGCGGCGCGAATCGAACTTGGTGAGCACCGTGCCGAGCAGATGCGCGCGCGCCTGGCGCAGCCGGCCGATGGCGAGCTCGGCCATCCGCGCCTTGACCCCGCGCGCCTCGACGACGAACAGGGTGCCGTCGGTATGGCTGGCGATGATCGGCGCGTCCGACAGGCCCATGACCGGCGGCGAATCGATCACGACATGGTCGTAATTGGCCGACAGCTGGGCGAGCAGGGTCTCGAGCCGCTGCCCGCGCAGCAGCTCGGCGGCATTGGGCGGCTGCGGGCCGGCGGTCATGATGTCGAACGGATTGCCGTCCGATTTCTGGATCAGATCCTCGATCTTGTCGCCGCCGGACAGATAGTTGCTGAGGCCCACCGCATTGGGCAGCCCGAGATCGGCGTGGATCGAGGGAGAGCGCATGTCGGCGTCGACCAGCAGGGTCCGGGCGCCGCCGCGCGCGAGCATGTAGGCGATGGCGAAGGCGGTCGTCGTCTTGCCTTCGGCGGGCCGGGTGCTGGTCACCGTCAGCGTCTTGGGGATGCCGTGGTCGGTCGAGAAAGCGAGGCTGGTCTGGACCGAGAGATAGGCCTCAAGCACGTTGGACTTGGGATCCCGGACTTCGTTGATCGTATCCGACCCTTCCGATTTCGGGATCGCGCCGAGCAGCGGCAGGCCGATCTTCTTCTCGAGGTCGCTCGGATCGGTGATCGTCTCGTCCATCTGCTCGCGGACCAGCGCCAGGCCGACGCCGAGCCCGGTGCCGACCAGCATCGCCAGCAGCAGGTTGATCAGCGGCCGCGGCGAGGACGGGCGGCGCGGCGGCTGGGCGGGATCGACGATCGAGATGTTGTTGGTGCCGACGCCGCCGGCGATGCCGACCTCCTTGTAGCGCTGGAGCAGGCCGTCGTAGAGCTGGCGGTTGGTGTCGACGTCGCGCTGGAAGATATTGTACTGGATGCTCCGCCGGCGCTGGTCGAGGAAGCTCTGCTTGAGGCCCTCGACCCGCTCGTTGAGCATGCGCTCGCGGTCGACGCTGGCATTGTAGGTCTCGCCGAGCGAGCTTTGCACGCGCGCTTCCTCGCGGGCGATGCTCTGGTCGAGCGTCCGGACCTGCGACGCCAGCGCCTGGGCGGGCGGATAGCCGGGCTCGAACTGGGTCATCAGCCGGGCATATTCGGCCGCCGCCTCGGCGCGGCGCTGGCGCATCGCGCCGATCGCCGGGTTGGTCAGCGCTTCGCTGACCGCGCCCTGCCGCGAGCTGCGCACGCGGCTTTGCGCCTGGACCCGGTCCGCGGTCGCCTGGGACAAAGCGATGTTGAGCGCCGCGAGGCTGTCGGCGGTGATCGACCGTTCCTGCGACTGGCCGGGGTTGGTCGCCACCGGAATGTTGATGATCGACTCGCGCGAGGCATAGCCGACCAATTGCCGCTCGGATTCCTCGAGCCGGCCGCGCAGCTGCTCCAGCCTCTGCTCGAGGAACCGGCGCGCATAAGAGGTCGCCTCGAAGCGGCGCTCGAGATTGCCTTCGATGAAGCCGGCCGCCCAGGCGTTCGCCACCCGCGTCGACAAAGCGGGATCGGGGCTGGTCCAGCGTATGTCGACGAGCCGCGACAGGCGAATCGGCGAGATCGACAGATGATCGAGCAGGATCTTGGTCGCCGCCTTGAAGCGCCGGTCGCGCTCCGCCGGAGACCGCGAGGCGGCCGAGCGCGAGGCGAGCATGTCGGCGATCTCGTTCTCGCCGAACAAGCGGAAGAAGGCGGGGTCCTCGGCGAGGCGCAGATTGCGGCCGACGCGCTCGGCCAGCGATTGCGCCTCCAGCAGCCCATATTGGGTCTGGTAGAATTCGGCATCGATGACGGAGGTTTCGGGCTGGACGTCGGCGACGTTGACGACGCGGTTGGAATCGCGCGCGATCTCGACCCGCGCCGTCGCGGTATATTGCCGCGTGGCGAGCAGGGTGAAGATCAAGGCCAGCAGCATCGTCGCCACGACCATGCTGAGGATCAGCCACTTCCAGCGGATGGCGATGCGCAGATATTGCGTGACCACCGGGACGGCTCCGGGGGCCGGCTCCGCGTGCGCATGGGACGCGTCGCGCCGCCCGGCAAGGGCATCGTCCCGGTCGTCGCGATTGAAGCTCACGTCATTCACGGGTTCGAACCAGTATTTTGAAGGATGGCGACGACGGGCGTCAGCAGCAGGGGCGCCGCCTGGAGAATATCCCGGAACAGCCGCCGCGCCGGAGAATCGCCGACCACGACCACGTCGTCCGCATAGATTTCAGGATCCGGATAGGTGCCGCGCCTGATCGCCTGGAGGTTGTAGAGCGCGGCATAGCGCTGCTCGCCGACGGTGCGGAACACCACGACGTCGCTGAGCCTGGCGAATTCGGTCGTGCCCCGCGCCGTCGCGATCGCGCGCATCAGGGTCATGCGGCCGACCACCGGATAGAGGCCGGGCTGGCCGACCTGCCCGTCGATCGTCACCACCTGGCTGACCGTCTCCTCGAGATTGACGGTGACCTGCGGGTCGCGGATGTAGCGCGCGCGCAGCCGCCCGGCGATCTCGGTCGCCAGCTCTTCGGGGGTGCGGCCCGCCGCTTCGACGACTCCCGCCAGAGGCAAGGAGATTCGGCCGCTGGCATCGGCCTGGACGGTCATGCTGAGCTCGGGAACGCCGAACACGTTCACCGCCAATTTGTCGAACGAACCGATTCGGTAGGCCCGCTCGCTCGATCCGGCGGTCTGACCGGTCGGCGGCGGCAGAACCCCCTCGGGCGCGAGCGTCAGATGCGGCCCGGACTGCAGGGGCGGCGCGCGGCCCGCGCAGGACGCGATCAGCGCCGCGCTCACAATCACGATGAAATGCCGAAAGTTCAAAAAAAACCCCTGTTGGCCAACAGCCTGCAGCGCCCCGGTCACCGCGAACGAGCCGAGGCGGGTTAGCCGAACCCTCTTAGACTGCCAAGCCCGTCTTTTCAAACGAGACCGGCTCGTCGGCGCGCCGCCCCGGCCCGAGCATCCAGACCGAGCCCAAAGCGAAAAGAACCGCGACGAACGGCGTCCTCAGCGGATAGTCCAGCACGCTGCCGATGAGGACGATGGCGACGATCGCCGTCCCGGCCCGGCCGAGCATCGGGCTGTCTCGATGCCGATTGCCGACCCACAGCCGCCAGGCTCTCAGCGCGAACCAGCCCAGGTAGAGCAGGATGAGCGGGATCGGCAGCACGCCGCCTTCGAGCACGACCTCGATCCAGTCATTGTGGGCGTGGTTGAGGTAGAATTCGGACAGGGTCGCGTGCGCTTCGTGCGAGCGGAACACCGTGTCAAACGAGCCATAGCCGGTGCCGAGAGGCAGATGGTCGCGCGTCAGCTCGACGATCAGCGGGAGGTTGCGGGAGCGCAGCTCGTTGGTCGGCCCCTCCTGGAGGCGCTGGATCGCTTCGTCGCGGGCCAGATAGATGGTCGCGCCCACCGCCGCGATCCCGGCCGCGATCGGGATCAGCAGCAGCAGCCCGGCGCGAAGGCTCAGGTTGAAGATCGGCATGCCGCGCTCGCTGCGCAGCCGGACGGTGATGGCGAGCGCGGCCACGATGCCGATCGCGCCGAGCATCAGGCCGGCGCGCGAGCCGGTCACCAGCAGCAGCGGAATGAGCGCGACGCCGACGCACAAGGCGACCCAGTTGCGCAGCTGGGCATGAGTCCGGTCGCCGCTGGGCGAGGCGGCCCAGCAGGCGAGCAAAGGGAAAGCGATGGCGAAAAAGAGCGCCTGGTGGTTGCGATTGGCGAAGAAGCCGACCAGCGACCCTTCATTGGTGATCCGGTACAGATAGAAGAGGCCGCTCGAAACCTGGATGACGCCGACCACCGCGCTGATCGCGACCGCGGCCAGGACGATCGGGACCAGCAGCACATAGGGCTTGCGGCCGATGACGCCGAGCCCCAGGATCAGCGCCAAAGGCGGCAGCACCGAGAGCAGAGCGTTGACGGTCAGATCCGGCGTCAGCGAGAGCGGCCGCCAGACCGGCGGCAGGCCGGCGACGCCGAGCGCCTCGGCATAAAGCGCCCGGCCCGGCAGCGCCGCCCAGGTTTCGGGCGGCAGCGGGATCAGCTGAACCAGGATGATCGCCGCGACCGCGCCGAGGAAGAGCAAAGCGGGGCGGATCGCGCGCCATCCGGTCCGATCGAGCTGCGCCGCGAAAATAGCGATGGCCAGGACCGCGGCGAGGCGAACGACCGGCTGCGACGGCACATCGACCCGCGATGCGCCGCCAAACAGGAAGGCGATGTAGAGGAAGAGGCTCAGCAGCGCGAAATTGAGCTTCGCTCTCAGATCGAGCTCGAGGAAGGTCTTTATCATCCGGGACCCTGTTCAGATTTCCGTATCGAATAGCGGCTGCGGGCGCGCCGCGCGCCCTGAAAAGTCGCGGCTCCGGCCTCTATTGGAAATGGGGGGTCAGCGGGCAAGTCCGATTCTGCGCCACGGCGCGGCGATAGGACTGCCCGAGATAGGTGTAGACGCAGATCCGCTGCGTCCCGCGCACCTCCGATGCCGCCAGCGTGGCCATGGTCGGAATCTGCGCCCGCGCCGGCCGGGCGCGCTGCACCCGCTGCACCGGATAGGTCTGGGGACAAGGCTCGCCGAGCCCGATCCTGACCATGCGCTGCTCCTGCTGCCCGCGGCGGGTCACGGTGGTGCGCAAATTGCCGGGAGGCGCGTAGAAGCAGTGGCGCTCGGCGCCCAGGGTCGCCTCGCGGACGAGCGGCGTCGCCGTAAGCGCCGCCGGGACCGAGGCGATTGCCAGCGCGATGATCAGCCTAGTCATGGCTTCGCTTACCCCTGGCGCCGGCCGCAGTCGAGTCGCGGCGGCAGCGGCCTAACGATGCCTGCGCGCGGCGATCGCCGCGCGCTCGCGCCGCGCCGTCCGGGCCAGCTTGTGGCCGGGATGCCTGGCCAGGAACAGGTCGTAGGCGGCAAGCGTCCCCGCGCGCCGCGCGGCGTCGAGCTCCTCCCTGATCGCGATGTCGCCGTCGCGCGGCAGCGGCAGCTCGGCCGAGCGCAGGGGGGGCTGCTTGCTCAAATCGCTTCCTTCCGGGCCGCCGGCGCCGCCCAGCGCGAGGCCGGCCAGCACGAGCGCCACGATGGGGGCGGACATCTCATGCGTCCTAGAATGTGAAGTCCGTGCCGGCGAGGATCGTCACATTGTTCACGATGATCTCCATGTCCGCGACGCCGTTGCCGTCGAGGTCGGCGAAGACATGGGCGTTGCCGCCGGTCACGTCATAGCGCACCTCGCCCGCGGCATTGTGGAAGGCCGTGGTGCCGATGAAGGCGAAGGCGTCGTCCGCGCCCGTGGCCGGATTGGCGTCGATCGCCGAGAGGTCGATCTTGTCGGTGCCGCGCAGGAAATCGAGGATCGTGTCGGCCAGCGCGCCGGTGCCGGCATCGCCGCTCGCCGCCCATTTGAAGATGTCGGCGCCGCCATTGCCGGTCAGGTGGTTGGCGGCCTGGTTGGCGATCAGGGTGTCGCCCCCCGACCCGCCCACCGCATTCTCGATCAGCGAGGCGGTATTGCCCTCGAAGAGCAAGGCGTTGGCGATGTTGCCGCGGGCGAAGTGGCTCAGGCCGAGATTGGCGGTCTGGATGTTGGTGGTGGTCGTCCACTCGCCGGGCCGCAGATCGAGCGTGATGCCGTTCGAATAAGCCGATAGATCGTAAGTGTCGGTGCCGCCGCCGTCCCAGACGGTCATGAACACGCGGTTCGCGCCCGGCGCGCCCTGGCCGGTGCCGTTGATCGACATCTCGCCGGTGGTCGGGCTCCAGGTGTAGACCGAATCGCTCGAATTGAACGCCCAGTTGGCGCCATCGTAGATCTTCTGCAGCGCCGCGATGTCGTACATCATCAGCGTCTGCGGGAAGCCGAACGTCTCGTTCTTGTAGCCGCCTTCGATCTCGCCGCCCGGGTAGGAGCGGTAGGTCATCACCGAATATTCGAGCGAATCGCGGTCGGCGCTGATCGCCGGCGGTTCGTGGCCGTGCTTGAGCCCGAGCGCGTGGCCGGTTTCGTGCAGCATGCCCATCCAGGCGTAATTGCCCTTGTTCGGGGCGTTGAAATTGGTCTTGTTGAACCAGGCGCTGCCGGCTTCGTCGGAATTGCCCGGATAATAAGCATGGGCAGCCTCGGTCGCGTTGGTCATCGCATAGCGAAGCTGGGCGTCCTTGTCGGCGGCGCCGGTGAGCTGCTGGAAGGTGAGCACGCTCACGTTCGAGACATGGGCGAGTAGCTTCTGCACCGCCAGCTGCTGGGCTGCGGTGAATTGCAGGAAGCTGGCCGGTTCGGGATCATCGGGATCGCCGAAGCCCGCGGGATAGTCGCTGGCCGAATCCGGGAAGGAATAAGTGATGTTGGTGGTCGGCCAGGACGCGCCGCTGATCAGCGCGTCGACATCCTCCTGGATGAGCTGCGCGGCCGTCGCCGGCGGGCCGACGGTGACGTTGATCTCGTAGGTGCCGGACGTCGGATTGTTCGGATCCTGGAAGGATTCGAGCGAGAAATAATAGGTCCCCGAGGTCGCCGCGCGGAAGCTGAAGAAGGAATCGGTATTGTGGCCGTAGACCGGGTGCGGCGTCGAGCCGGGATCGAGCCCGCCGGCATCGTCATTGGCGCCGATCTCGACGCCGTTCGGGCCGTAGACCCTGAGGTGGGTGTCCAGATTGCCGCTGCTATTGTCGACGTCGAGGATCAGCTTCTCGCCGGCCTGCAGCGTGATGCTGAAGAAATCCCGGTCGGTGCTGGTCGAGATGTTGCCGACGATCGTCGCCGACGGCAGATCGTCGTCGGGCAGGTTCGGATTGGCCGCGATCACGAAGACGCCCCGGTCGATCGCCTGGGCGGTGGCGACGCTGTCATTGGCCGCGCCGGTTTCGTTGATGATCGGCGTCGACGAGCTGTCGTTGACGTCGGTGATGGTGAGCGTCACCG
Organism: Sphingomonadales bacterium; assembly: GCA_034668505.1. Lineage (GTDB taxonomy): Bacteria > Pseudomonadota > Alphaproteobacteria > Sphingomonadales > Sphingomonadaceae > Allosphingosinicella. The sequence continues at coordinate 15,647 of JAXDPD010000090.1, read as the reverse complement.
CCTTGCTGGTCGAAAGCTGCGTATCCGAGGCGACGACATTGAACGAATAGGTCGTCTTGGTCTCGAAATCGGCGGGGGCGATCAGCCGGACCGCGCCATTGGCGTCGATCGTCAGCTGGCCGGCGTCGGCGCCGGTCAGCGAATAAAAGACCTGGTCGCCGTCGGGGTCGTTGGCGACGACCTGGTAGACGACCGAGCTCGCTGGGCTGTTCTCGGCGATCTGGGCCGCCGCCCCGGAGGTGATCGCCGGCGCATGATTGACCGCGCCCAAGACGAGGAAATCGCTGGCGTTCAAGGAGAGGCCGGACGACAGCGTCGCGAACTGGACCGCGGCGGCAGCGCCGTTGCCGTCGGCGTCGTAGAAGAGCTGGCCGGTGGCATTGTTGTAGATGATCCGGTCGTCGGCGTCGTGGGCGGCGGTGCCGGTGAAGAAGGCGGCGGCTTTGAAGCTGCCGAGGCCGCCGAGCCCGCTGAAGACGGCGGCGTCGAGCGCGATCTTGTCGGTTCCGAGAGCGAAGTCGGCGACGGTGTCGACATTGCCGGCGCCCAAGGCGGTGGTGAAAGCGAAGATATCGGCGCCCGCGCCGCCGGTGAGCAGGTCGTTGCCGCCCTTGCCGTCGAGGACGTTGGCGCCGGCGGTGCCGTAGAGGCGGTTGGCGAACTCGTTGCCGGTCAGGTTCATCGCGGCCGTCGAGCCCGGGTCGATCGCGGAGAGCAGTTCGACCTCGGAGCCGGAGGCCAGCGTGTAGCTGGCGACAGCATAGATCGAATCGAAGCCGCCGCCGACCGCTTCGACGACGACGTCGCCGGCTTCCTCGACGCGGTAGAAATCGTTGCCGCCGCCGCCGACGAGGATGTCCGTCCCGCCGCCGCCGATCAAGGTGTTGCTGCCGGCATTGCCGTAGATCGAATTGGCGAATTCGTTGCCGGTGAGGTCCATTATCCCGGTCGCGCCGGGATCGATGGCGGAGAGCAATTCCACTTCCGAGCCGGCGGCGAGGGTGTAGCTGGTGACGGCGTAAACCGAATCGGTGCCGCCGCCGGCAGCCTCGACGACGACGTCCCCGGCTTCCTCGACCCGGTAGAAATCGTTGCCCAGGCCGCCGAAGAGCGTATCCGCCCCGCCGCCGCCGATCAGGGTGTTGCTGGCGGCATTGCCGTAGATGAGATTGGCATATTCGTTGCCGGTCAGGTTCATCGCCGCCGTCGAGGCCGGGTCGATCGCGGAGAGCAGCTCCACCTCGGAACCGGCGGTCAGCGTGTAGCTGGTCACCGCATAGATGGAATCGAAGCCGCCGCCGGCCGCCTCGACGACGGTGTCGCCGGCTTCCTCGACCCGGTAATAATCGTTGCCGCCGCCGCCGAAGAGCGTGTCCGCCCCGCCGCCGCCGATCAGGGTGTTGCTGGCGGCATTGCCGTAGATGAGATTGACATATTCGTTGCCGGTCAGGTTCATCGCCGCGGTCGAAGCCGGATCGATGGCGGAGAGCAGCTCGACTTCCGAGCCGGCGGCGAGCGTGTAGCTGCCCACGGCATAGACCGAATCGAAGCCGCCGCCGGCGCCCTCGACGACGACATCGCCGGCTTCCTCGACCCGATAATAATCATTGCCGCCGCCGCCGATCAGAGTATCCGCGCCACCGCCGCCGATCAGGGTGTTGCTGCCGGCCGTGCCGATGATGAGATTGACGAATTCGTTGCCGGTCAGGTCTATCGCGACCGTCGAGCCCGGGTCGATCGCCGACAGCAATTCGACCTCCGAGCCGGCGCCGAGCGTGTAGCTGTTCACCGCATAGACCGCGTCCGCGCCGCCGCCGATCGCCTCGACCACGACGTCGCCCGCTTCCTCGACCCGGTAGACGTCGTTGCCGGTGCCGCCGATCAACGTATCGGCGCCGCCGCCGCCGATCAGCGTGTCATTGCCGTCGCCGGCATCGATCGTGTCCGGATCGGGCGTGCCGATCAGGACGTCGTCGCCGGCCGTGCCGATGATGGTGATTTCGTTGCGAGCCCGCTTTTTCATGACCTTGCGCCATCCTTCGTCGCTAATCTGCCCGATTGAAAAACCCCGTAACAGCAAATCTATGAAATTCCAGAATAATTTGACCGTCCTCGGTGGCTGCGATGTCGCGGCTGCCACCGGCGGCTCCCGCCGGGCGCGTCATGGCCACCTTCGGCCGCCAAAGCTTACCGGTTCCTTAATGCCGGATTCCAGCCGGGCGGCCGGCGCCCTTCGTCTCCCGCGCCGACGCGCCCGCCGAGCTCGTCGGCAGGCGCGCCGTCCGGCTCAGATCACCTGGAAGTCGCTCACGGTGAGCGACAGGCCCGGGCTCAGGGTCGCGAACTGGACCGCGGCCATCATGCCGCTCCCGTCTTCATCGTAGAAGAGCTGGCCGGTCGCATTGTTGTAGATGACATGGTCCGCGATGCTCGTGCCGATGCCGTGGAAGATCGCGTCGTCGAGCGCGATCTTGTCGACCCCCTTCACGAACCCGAAGATCAGATCGACATTGTTCGCGCCCAGAGCGGTGGTGAACTGGAAAATGTCCGCGCCGCCGAGGCCGATCAGCGAGTCGTTGCCGCCCTTGCCGTCGAGGATGTTGCTGCTGTCATTGCCGTAGATGGTGTTGGCGAACTCGTTGCCGGTCAGGTTGATATGATTGGTCGTCTCCGAGAAGTTGCCCGCCGACAGGAACTCGATCTCCTGGCCCGCGCCGAGCGTGAAGCTCGTCGAGGAATAGACGGCGTCGTTGCCGCCGACGGCGTCTTCGAAGACCTGCGCGGCGGGGGAACCGACATAATAAGTGTCGTTGCCGCCGAGGCCGTAGAGCGCGTCGGCGCCGCCGCCGCCGGTGATGATGTTGGCGCCGGCCGTGCCGATGATATATTGCGCCTGCTCGTTGCCGGTCAGGTTCACCGCCGCGGTCGAGCCCGGATTGATCGCCGAGAGCAATTCGATCTCATAGCCCGCCTGCAGCGTGTAATTGCCCACCGCATAGACCGCGTCGAAACCGCCGCCGGCATATTCGAGGACGACGTCGCCGGCATCCTCGACCCGGTAGATGTCGTTGCCGAGGCCGCCGGCCAGCACGTCGTTGCCGCCGCCGCCGATCAGGGTGTTGACGCCCGCGGTGCCGATGATCGTGTTGTTGATCTCGTTGCCGGTGAGGTCGAGCGCCGCGGTCGAATTGGGATCGATCGCCGAGAGCAGTTCGATCTCATAGCCCGTCTGCAGCGTGTAGCTGCCCAGCGCCAGGGCGACATAGACCGCATCGATGCCGCCGCCGGCATATTCGAGGATGACGTCGCCGGCATTCTCGACCCGGTAGAAATCGTTGCCCAGGCCGCCGGCGAGGACGTCGCTGCCGTCGCCGCCGATCAGGGTGTTGGAGCCCGCCGAGCCGATGATGGTGTTGGCGAACTCGTTGCCGATCAGGGTCATCCCGCCGCTCGAGGCCGGATCGATGGCCGAGAGAATCTCGACCTCCGAGCCGGCGGCGAGCGCGTAGCTGGCCACGCTCATCGCGACATAGACGCCGTCATAACCGCCGCCGACGCTCTCGAAGACGAGGTCGCCCGAATTCTCGACCCGGTAGGAATCGTTGCCGTTGCCGCCGGCGAGCAAATCGGTACCGGCCGTGCCGAACAAGGTGTCGTCGGTGTCGAGCCCGGTCAGCGTGATGTTGACCGTCACCGTGTTGCCGCCGGCCACCGTATAGGTGAAGCCGTCATGGCCCGGCGTGTTCGAGGCGCCCGAGCCCGGAGTTGGAGTCGGCAGGAAGGCGGTGTTCGGGTTGTAGTTGAAGGTGCCGTTGGAGTTGACCGTCAGCGTGGCGCCCGAGCCGAGCGAGATGGTGTTGTTGACGTTGCCGGCCAAGCCGTTCACCGCCGAAATGCTGAGCGGCGGCCCGTCCGGGTCGCTGTCCGCGCCCGAGCCGTTGTCGGCGAACAGATTGCCCGCGACGATCGTACCCGATTCGGTGATGACGAAGGCGTCGGGCTGCGCGATCGGCAGATCGTCGATCGCGGTGATGTTCACCGTCGTCGTCGCCACGGCGCTGTCGATGGTGCCGTCACTGACCTTGACCGTGATCGTCCGCGCGAGGTCGGTGCCGCCGACGGTCGGATCCTGGCTGGTGGTCGCATAGAGGATCGATTCGATCAGCGCCTGATATTGGGCGCCGCTGCCCGGGCCGGTGAGCTGGATGGTGATCGAGCCGGCCAGGTTGGTGGTGACCGCAACGATGCCGACCGGCAACCCGCCGGTCAGCGTCAGCGAATCCCCCGCCACCCGGTCGGTGAGGGTGATGGTCGCGCTTTCGATCTGGTCGCCGAGGCCGGCATCGGGATCGGAGACCAGGACGCCGCTGCCGATCGCGACCGCTGCGCCGTCCTCGACGAACGTGGTCGTGTAATTGACGCCGGCGGCGACGCCGTCGAGGTCGACGACGGGCGGGAGATTGTCCGGCTCGATGTTGATGGTGATCGTGTTCGAGGTCGGATCGGTGTCGACGCCGCCGTTGAGGATGCCGCCATCGTCCTGCACCTGGAAGGAGAAGTTGGCATAGCCGGCGCCATATTCGTCGGGATCGGGCTGGAAGTAGAGATGCCCGGCATTGATGTCGGCGATGCCGACGAACACGCCCGGGCCGAGCAAGGCCAGGTTGACCGGCGCCGCGCCGCCCGGACCGTCCGAATCCAGGAAGAGCGTGCCGTTGCCCGGGAAGGTCATGATCCGCACCGCCGCGAAGGCATTGCCGTCGATCGGATCGGTGAAGCCGAAATCCGCCGCGGTGAGGACGAGCGGGTCGTCCTCGCTGCCGGTCAGCGTGTTGTCGGCGCCCGACGGGGCGTCGTTCACCGAGTTGATCGTGATCGCGACCGAATCATTGTCCTGCAGGGGGGGGCCCATGCCGGTCTGACCATTGTCGGCGGTCAGCACGGCGATCGAGTCCGGACCATTATAATTGGCGGTCGGGTTGTAGGTGAGGCCCGAGCCCAAAGCGGCGTTGATCGCCGCCGCGGTCCCCGAGAAGGTCATCGTCAGATCGGCCGTGCCGTCGCCCGCGCCGAAGCTCAAGCCCGCAATGCTCGCCAGCGTCAGAGTGCCGTGGGCGACCGTCAGGGTCACCGTCAGCGTCGTCGCATCGACGTCGGCGACGCTGATCGCGTTGCCGTTGCCGGTCGAGAGCGTGAAGCTGGCATCCTCGTTGATCACTTGCGCGCCCGGCACGCTGTTGAGCGGGGCGTCGTTGACCGGGAGCACCTGCTGGCTCAGCACCACCGTACCGGTCGAATAAGCCGTGGTGCCGCCGGTCGCGCCGACCCCCGAAATGTCGACGACCTGGCCGTTGACGATGCCGAAGGGCAGGCTGTTGTCGATCAGGTGGACGATGAGCGTCGGCGCCGGCCCGTTAAAGTTGAGCGCCGGGTTGAAGCGGATCAGCGTGACGAACGGGTCGCCGAGCAGCTTGGCCGTCGAGTCGCTCACGGTGCCGATGTCGGTCCACACGCCGCCGCTGAAATATTGCCACTGGCCGGTCACGGCGCTGGAGCCGTTGGCGGTCACCGCGATGCCGGAGAACTGGCCCGGCGAGGAGGCGCCGCCATTGGGGATCTGATTGTCGGCGGCGTCCGAATATTGGCCGGCGAACAGGGCCTGGATCGTCTGGCCGGGGCCCGGCGAGTCTTCAACGAGGCCAAAAGCCGCGGTTTCGGTGCCGTCGCCGATCACCACCGGCGCGTCGTTGATCGCGGTGATGCCGATCGCGATCGAATCGCTGTCCGTGCCGACCGGGCCGGTGCCGGTCTGGCCGCCGTCGGTGGTGACCACCGAGATCGCGTCCGAGCCGTTGAAATCGGCGGTCGGATTGTAGGTGAGGCCCGAGCCCAGAGCCGCGTTGATCGCCGCGGCGGTGCCGGAGAAGGTCATCGACGCGTCGCCGGTGCCGTCGCTGCCGCCCGAGAAGCTGAGGCCCGCAATGCTCGCCAGCGTCAGCGTGCCGTGGGCGACCGAGAGGGTCACCGTCAGCGTCGTCGCATCGACGTCGGCGACGCTGATCGCATTGCCGTTGCCGGTGCTGAGCGTCAGGCTCGCATCCTCGTTGATGGTCTGGGCGCCGGGCACGTTGTTGGTCGGCGCGTCGTTGACCGCGGTGACCTCCTGGCTCAGCACCACCGTACCGGTCGAATAAGCCGTGGTGCCGCCGGTCGCGCCGACCCCCGAAATGTCGACGACCTGGCCGTTGATGATGCCGAAGGGCAGGCTGTTGTCGATCAGGTGGACGGTCAAGGTCGGCGCCGGCCCATTATAGTTGGACGCCGGGTTGAAGCGGATCAATGTCACGAACGGATCGCCGAGCAGCTTGGCCGTCGAGTCGCTCACCGTGCCGATGTCGGTCCACACGCCGCCGCTGAAATATTGCCATTGGCCGGTCGCGGCGCTGGAGCCGTTGGCGGTCACCGCAACGCCCGAGAACTGGCCGGGCGAGGAAGCGCCGCCATTGGGGATCTGGTTGTCGGCCGCGTCCGAATATTGGCCCGCGAACAGCGCCTGGATGGTCTGGCCGGCGCCCGGCGTATCCTCGTCGATCGTCGCCGCGCTTTCGGTGCCGTCGCCGATCACCACCGGCGCGTCGTTGATCGCGGTGATGCTGATCGCGATCGAATCGCTATCCGTGCCGACCGGACCGATGCCGGTCTGGCCGCCGTCGGTGGTGACCACCGAGATGGCGTCGCTGCCATTGAAATTGGCGTTCGGATTGTAGGTGAGGCCCGAGCCCAGAGCCGCGTTGATCGCCGCGGCGGTGCCGGAGAAGGTCATCGACGCGTCGCCGGTGCCGTCGCTGCCGCCCGAGAAGCTGAGGCCGGCAATGCTCGCCAGTGTCAGCGTGCCGTGGGCGACCGACAGCGTCACCGTCAGCGTCGTCGCATCGACGTCGACGACGCTCAGCGCATTACCGTTGCCGGTTGAGAGCGTCAGGCTTGCATCCTCGTTGATGGTCTGGCCGCCGGGCACATTGTTGGTCGGCGCGTCGTTGACCGCGGTGACGTTGAAGGTCACCGTATTGGGCGACTGATCGGTGTCCTGGCCGCCATTGAGGGTGCCGCCATTGTCCCGCACCTGGAAGGTGAAGCTCGAGAAGGGCACGCCGTTGCCGTCGAGGATCGGCGTATAATAGAGGTGGCCGAGTGCGATCTCGGCGGCCGAGATGAACTGGCCCGCCACCACCGCGACCGGAGCGCCGCCGCCGGCGCCGTCGGCGTCGTAGAACAAGGTGCCGGGCACCGGGATGGTGGTTACGACCACGCCGGCGAACTGATCGCCGTTGATGTCGCCGAAGCCGAAACTCGACGCCGCGAACGTGTAGGTCGCATCCTCGTTGATCGTGAACGCATTGTCGGTGCCGGTCGGCGCGTCATTGATCGCCTGGACGTCGATCGTCGTGGTGACGCCGAGCGTGTCGGCGCCGCCAAGGGCGACGCCATCGCCGTCGACCAGGGTCCAGCTGATCGTGCGCAGGCCCGCGGTCGGGCTGATCCCGCCATTATTGTTGTAGCTGATCGCGCGGACCAAGGCCTGGACCGCGCCCGGCGTGGCGTCCGCATCGAAGGTGAAGACGAGGCTGCCGCCGCCGAAGCCGCCGCCGGTGAAGGTGCCGATCTGGGTACCCATGAAGGAGACGGTGCCGGCGCCGGTGGTGATGCCGCCGGCCGCTTCGATGAACAGCCCGTCCTGGGCGACGACGCCGCCCGAGATCGCGACGGTCAGCGTGCCGGTGTCGAAATTGGCGCTGTCGATGTCGGCGATCGTGGCGTTGGAGCCGACGTCGAGCAGCACGGCGGCGCTGCCCTCGATGTAGACGGCGGCGTCGCCGTTGAGGTTGGTCGAGGTCGGCGCGTCGTTGACCGGGTTGACGTTGAAGGTCAGCGTGTTGGGCGACTGATCGGTGTCCTGGCCGCCATTGGCGATGCCGCCGTCGTCGCGGACCTGGAAGGTGAAGGTCGCGTAAGGCGTGCCATTCTCATTGGCGTCGGACTGGAAGACGAGCTGGTTGCCGGCGATCTGCGCCGCGGTGACGAAGGTGCCCGCGACGGTGACCGGAACGCCGTTCAGCAGCAGCACGCCGTTGGTCGGCAAAGTGGTGATGACGACGCCGGCGAAATTGTCGCCCTCGGCCGGATCGCTGAAGCCGAAATCGGCCGCGGCGAGGATGCGCGAGCCGTCCTCGTTGAGCGCGATCGTGGCATCGGCGCCCTGCGGCGCGGAGTTGACGTTGATCACCTCGACCGTCGAGCTGAGGTTCAGCGTGTCGGCCCCGCCAAGCGCGACGCCGTCGCCATCGACCAAGGTCCAGCCGATCGTGCGGATGCCGCCGGTCGGGCTGGTCAGGTCGCTGTTGGTGTAGCCGATGGCGTGGATCAGGGCCGCCACGGCCGCCGGAGTCGCGTCGGCATCGAAGGTGAAGACGAGATTGCCGCCGCCGGCGCCGCCGCCCGTATAAGTGGCGATCTGGATGCCGCCGACCGACACCGTATTGACGGTGAAGGTGACGGTGCCGGTGGCGGTGACGACGAGCTGGTCCTCGGCCGCCACCAGGCCGCCGGTGATCGCGACGGTGAGCGTGCCGGTGTCGAAATTGGGGCTGTCGATGTCGGCGATGGTCGCGTTGGCGCCGACGTCGAGCAAAGCGAAGGCCGAGCCTTCGGCATAGGTCGCCGCATCGCCGTTGAGGTTGGTCGAGGTCGGCGCGTCGTTGACCGGGTTGACGTTGAAGGTCAGCGTGTTGGGCGACTGATCGGTGTCGACGCCGCCGTTGAGGACGCCGCCATCGTCGCGGACCTGGAAGGTGAAGGTCGCGTAAGGCGAGCCATTCTCATTGGCGTCGGACTGGAAGACGAGCTGGTTGCCGGCGATCTGCGCCGCGGTGACGAAGGTGCCCGCGACGGTGACCGGAACGCCGTTCAGCAACAGCACGCCGTTGGTCGGCAGAGTGGTGATGACCACGCCGGTGAAATTATTCCCCTCGGCCGGATCGCTGAAGCCGAAATCGGCCGCGGCGAGGATGCGCGAGCCGTCCTCGTTGAAAGCGAAGGTGGCGTCGGTGCCCTGCGGCGCGTCGTTGACCGCGACCACGTTGACGGTGGTCGTGACGTTGAGCGTGTCGGTGCCCAGATTGGCCGTGCCGTCGCCATCGACCAGGGTCCAGTTGACCGTGCGCGTGCCGCCGGTCGGGTTGTCGCCGGCATTGTTGTTATACTGGATAGCGCGGACGAGTTCCTGCACGGCCGCCGGGGTCGCGTCGGCATCGAAGGTGATGACGAGCGGGCCGCCGCCATAGCCGCCGCCGGTGAAGGTGCCGATCTGGACGCCGCCGACCGAGACGGTGCCGACGCCGGTGGTGACCGTGCCGACGGTGCCGATGAACAGGCCGTCCTGGGCGAGCGGGCTCGCGATCGCGACGGTGAGCGTGCCGGTGTCGAAATTGGGGCTGTCGATGTCGGCGATGGTCGCGGCGGTGCCGGCGTCCAGCGCCACGGCGGCGCCATTTTCTGTCCAGGTCGCGGCATCGCCGTTGAGGTTGGTCGAGGTCGGCGCGTCGTTGACGGGAAGGATGGTGCCGCCGAGCGTGACGGAACCGGCCGAATAGGCACTGGCGCCCCCGGTCGCGCCGACCGCCGAGAGATTGGCGAGCTGCCCGTCGGTGATGCTGGCGCCGCCGCTGCTGTCGATCAGCCGGACGGTCAATAGCGGCTCAGCGCCGTTATAGTTGAACGCCGGGTTGAAGCGGAACTGGGTCTCGTCGTTGAACAATTTGGCTGCGGCCAGCGAGACGGTGCCGATATCGGTCCACACGGCGCCGTTCAGATATTGCCACTGGCCGGTCGCGCCGGAGGAGGCGTTGGCGACCACGGCGACACCGATGAAGGTGTTCGCCACGGAGACGCCGCCATTGGGGACCTGATTGTCCTTCTGGTCGGTGAACTGGCCCAGGAACAGGCTCGAGACGGTCTGGCCGGTCGCGCTCGGCTGGTCCTCGAAGATGGTGAGCGAATCCTCGGTGCCGTCGCCCGCCACGACGGGGGCGTCGTTGACCGGCGTGATGTTGATCGCGCGCGTATCCTGGTCCTGCTCGGAGGTGCCGTTGCCGGAGAGGCCCGGATCGTTGCCGTTGAGGCCGAGATCGTTGGTGGTGATCGTGAGCAGGTCGGCGCCGTTGAAATCGAGCGTGTTGAGATAGGTGACGCCGGTGGCAAAGGCGAAGGTGGCGTTGATCTGGTTCTGGGTCGCGGTGATGACGACGGTGCCGGTGCCGTTGCCGGTCACGTCGGACAGCTGGACGCCGCCGGGTGCGCTGGTGACGACGGTGATCGTGCCGTGATTGACGTGGAGCGTGACCTGGATGTCCTGGTTGGCGGGATCCGCATCGGGGTCGGCGACCGACATGCCGGTGAGGACGACGCCATTGTCCTCGTTGATCGCGACCGCGGCGCCCGGGACGGTGTTGACCGGGGCGTCGTTGATGCCGACGATGGTGATGTTGACGTTGGCGAGATCGGAGTGGGTCAGGCCGTCGAACGCGGTGACGGAGAGGGTCCGGCTCTGACTATTGCCATAATCGGTCGGGTTGTCGCCCGCATTGGTGAAGCGCACCGAATTGAGCACGGTCTGGTAGGCCGCCAGGGTGGCGAGGCCGGTGAAGACGAGCGCGCCGGTGGCGGCGCTGTAGGCGCCGGTGATGCCGCCCGAATTGGTGAAGCTCAGCGTGTCGCCGGAGACGAAGCCGTTGGTGATCGCCACGGTCGCGCCGTAGATCATCGTCTGGTCGGGATCGGTGACGGTCGCATTGGTATAGGGCGTGATCACCGGGCCGGCGGGCGAATTGGGCAGGTTGGTGGATTCGGTGTAGGTCGCGTTGGACGTGGTCACCGCGACGTTGGAATCGTAGTCGATCTCCATGCCGCGCGGCGCGCCGAGCGCGGTCGGCTCGTAGACGCGCACGAAGCGGGTCGGCGCGGTGCCGAGCGCGGCGCCGATCGCGAGGACGTGGATCGAGGCGTCGTGCTCGTTGATCCCGGGCGTCGCGTCATTCTCATGATCGCTGTCCGGATTGGTGGTGATGAACAGGCGCGCGCCAATCTCGTCGACCTCGATCTGGACCATGTTCGAGGTCGGGAAGGTCTGCAGCGTGTTGTTGGCGTTGGGCGAGGGCTGGTTCCACAGCTCCTGCAAATCGTCGGTCGCCGGATTGTAGCTCCACACGCCGCCATTGCCGGTGGCGCTTTCCGGCTGGGTGATGAAATAGACGATGCCGGTATTCTGGTCGACGTCCAAGGCAATGATCTGGCCTTCGTTGGAATTCAGGCGCCCATTATTGTAGACGCCGCCGGGCCCCGTATTGGAACGCGGATCGGCCGCGTCGAGCGCGAGCACGGTGATCACGCCGGTGGCGAGGTTTACCCTAACGATGTGGTTCTGCTCGAGGCTGAGATTGCCGAAGCCGTCGACCTGGCCGCGCGAATTGACCGCATAAGCGAAGCCGTGCGGAATATCGAGCGCCCAGTCGCCGAGGCCGCCGGGGCTGGCGGTCGGGCTGCCCTGGGTGTTCTCGGTGTCGAGCAAGGCGACCTGAGTCAGGCCGGTGCCGTCATAATTGATGCTGAGCAACTGCCAGCCGCCCTCGAAGTCACCGACGAAATTGCCGTCCCACCAGTAGATCTTGTTGGCCGCCCTATCGACCTCGATGCCGGTGATGATCTCGCCGAAGCCGTCGGTCGCGAAGATCTGGGTGAAGGTCGGCGTGGAGTTGCCGCTGACCAGGTCGGTGATGTTGCCGCGCATGATGCGGTTGGTGGCGTTGCCGTTGGTGTCGAGGAAGAAGAAGAAGCCGTTTTCGAGGTCGAACGAAATGTCCTCGACGCCGGTGAAAGCGGCATTGTCGCGGAACATGCGGGCGACGTTGACCGCGGTCTGCGCGTTATTCTCCTCGCCGATGCGCAGGATGCCGTCGGACTGGCCGCCGCCGCGGAAGCCGGAGATCATCACCATGTCGTGGCCGTCGAAGAACGGATTCTGGACGACGGTGTCGATCACCTCGGTGAAATTGGGGGTGCCGGGATTGTCGTCGAGGTCGAGGCCGTACCAGCTGGTGGTGTTGCTGATCGACAGGATCTGGGTCTGGGCGATGCCGGTCGGCGCGCCGACATAGACCGCATTGTCCTGTGCCACGGCGACGGCGTTGACGCCGTTGACGAGGCCGGTGCCGGTCAGGTTGCCGGTGAAGGTGGTGTTGCCGTCGGCGACGTCGGCGGCGAACAGGAAGTGGGTCGGCAGGTCGGCGGCGCCCTGGTACATGTAGAGCGTCTCGCCGGCGTTGGAGAGCGTGATGCCTCCCGTCGCGAGCTGGGCGTGGCTGAGCGTGATGACGGTGCCGGCGGGCAGAGCGGAGGGGGCGACATAGGTATAGGTGCCCTCGCCCGCCGCGTTGGTGAAGGCGCTGCCGGTCCAGGCGCGGTCGGTGATGTAGATGGTGGTGCCGGAGGCGATGCTGGTCAGGAGCACGAAGCGCAGCCCGTCCGGGCTGGCCGGAGTGCTGGTGTCGGTCTCGTAGGAAACGATCGCAATCTCGCCGGCGGAGAGGATGCTGTCGCCGTTGAGGATCGCCTGCAGCGCGACAAGCCCGGTCGTCGTGGCCGCGGCGCCGACGTCGTCAGCGCCGCCGAGGCTGAGCGATTGGGTGGCGAACGTGCCTCCGGTCTGGTCGAGGCGGCCGCGGTCGAGGTTGGCGCGGAACGCGGCGACATGGTCGCCCGCGTTGGCGAAGCGGTCGGGGCCGAGATTCTCCTGATTTTGGAATATGTTGCCAAACTGACGAAGCGTACGAGTCGTGACGGCCATTTTATCCCCCACCCTGGAGATGGCGGCACGCGCGCAAAAGCGCGCGCGAACCACACAGTGTGAATCCCTACAACCTGCTCCTTCGCACACCGGGAGGCGCCACGCTAGTGGTGAAGCTACTGAAGGCGTTGTTTTCCGACGCGAAAGAAATGGGACGATAGGAGAGAAAAACTTTTCATTTCCGAAACTCTCGGGCCATTGTTAACGTTTATCGCAAGCGCAACGATCGGCGTTTGACATGCCTGTGCGACACGCACACTATGGCCGCATTCGAGGGCGATAGACTCGCCCCGCAATCGCCGGCCGCCAGTGCCGGCGCGAGGATGGGGGTCTTTTCATGTCACAACCCTTTGTCGGCGAGATCATCATGTTTGGCGGCACTTTCGCCCCCGCAGGCTGGGCGATGTGCGATGGCCAGCTCATGCCGATCTCGGAAAACGATACGCTTTTCAACCTGATCGGCACCACTTATGGCGGTGACGGGCAGGAGACCTTCGCAATGCCCGATCTGCAGGGCCGGGTGCCCGTTCACAACGGCACCGGCAGCGACGGCATCACCTATCAGATCGGCGAGAAAGCGGGCGTCGAGAGCGTCACGCTGTCCACCCAGCAGATTCCGAACCACACCCACGTCTCGCAGACCGCCTCGGCCGGCCAGCAGGCCGGCCCGGCCAACACGATCCTGGCGGACGCGCAGACCACCCAGAACGGCAGCCGCATCTATTCGAACCAGGCGCCGACGGTCGCGATGAACACCAATACGGTCACGATCCAGGGCGGCAGCCAGCCGCACACCAACTTTCAGCAAACGCTGTGCGTGACCTACGTCATCTCGCTGTTCGGCATCTTTCCCTCGCAGAACTGACCCGCAATGAAGGGCGCGCCGCGCCCGCATCCGGAGCCGTCTTATGTCCAGCCCATTCGTCGCCCAGATCAAGATTACGGGTTGCAACTTCGCCCAGACCGGCTGGGCGTTCTGCAACGGCCAGCTCATGCCGATCTCGCAGAACACCGCCTTGTTCTCGTTGCTCGGCACTTTTTATGGCGGCGACGGCAAATCGACCTTCGCTTTGCCCGACATCCAGGGCTCGGCGGCGACCCACCAGGGCCAGGGCGGCGGCCTGCAGGAATGGTTCCTCGGCCAGATGGAGGGCAGCGAGACGGTCACCCTGCTCGTCTCCGAAATGCCGGCGCACAACCACCAGGTGATGGCGAAGGTCAATCTGGCCGGCGGCACCGATGTCGCCAACGGCAATGTTCCGTGCCTGGGCGGCTGGGTGCAGGGCGCGCAGGGCGGCGTCATCCAGGCCTATTCGACCAGCGCCCCGAATGCGGCGATGGCCATCCCGCAGGCGCTGTTGCCGGCCGGCGGCGATCAGCCGCACAACAATGTGATGCCCTCTCTCACGCTCACTTATGTGATCGCCCTCCAGGGCGTCTTCCCGCCGCGGCAGTAACGACGAGCAAGGACCAGGACCATGCCACTGACCCCCTTTATGGCCGACATCATGATCTGCTCGTTCAACTTCGCCCCGAAAGGGTGGGCGAACGCCAACGGGCAATTCCTGCCGATCAACCAGAATCAGGCCTTGTTCTCGCTGCTCGGCACGACCTTCGGCGGCAACGGCCAGACCACTTTCGCGCTGCCCGATCTGCGCGGGCGGCTGGCGATGCACACCGGCGGCGGCTTCACCCTGGGCCAGGCGGTCGGCACGGCCTCGGTGACTCTGAACATCCAGCAGCTGCCCACCCATCTCCACGTGATGCAGGCCTTTAACGGCGCCGCGACCGTGGGTGCGGCGGCGACCCCGCCGGCGGGCAACAGCTTCGCCATCGCCAATGCGGTGCCGGTCGGCGGCGGCTCGATCCCGGTCAACCGGTTCAGCCCGCCGAACAACGCCAACGGCACGCTCGCGCCGGGCGCGATCGCGCCTATCGGCGGCAACCAGCCGCACGAGAATCGCCAGCCCTATCTCGTCACCAATCAGTGCATCGCGCTGATCGGCGCCTTCCCCTCGCGCAACTGACGGCCCGGCTCCCCTAGGGCCGGTCGGCCGGCCAATCGCCGCGACCGCGCGTCCTCCGCGGCCGTCCCGGCAACGTCCCCGTCATTCCCGCGACAGCGGGACTCCACCCGGGCTCGCCGCCTGTTCCGGCACGGTCCGGAGTCCCGCTTCCGCGGCAATGACGCCGGCAGGCTGACCGGCTCCCGGTCCCTCTCTCGCGGCGGCCGGACAAAAAGAAGGGGCGCGCCCCCGCGGGACGCGCCCCCTTTTCAAGGCATTGACGGCCAGCGGTCAGATCATCTGGAAGTCGCTGGCGGTGAGCGCCAGGCCCGGATCCACGGTCGCGAACAGGACCGCGGCGCCAAGGCCGTTGCCGTCGGCGTCGTAGAAGAGCGCGCCGGTGGCGCTCTCGTAGATGATGCGATGGTCGGCAGTGGTCGCCGCGCCGCCGACCACGAACTCAGTGCCGTCGAGCGTGCCGCCGATCCCGGTGAAGATCGCGTCGTCGAGCCCGATCTTGTCGGTGCCGACGACGAAATCGAAGATCGCATCGGCATTGCCGCCGCCCAGCGCCGTGGTGAAGGCGAAGAGGTCGGCCCCGCCGCCCCCGACCAGCGTGTCGCCGCCGCCTTTGCCGTCGATGGTGTTGGCGCCGGCATTGCCGAAGATGGTGTTGGACTGGTCGTTGCCGGTGAGGTTGATCCCGCCCGTCGCATTGGGATCGATCGCCGAGAGCACCTCGA
>JAXDPD010000089.1:0-15334 GCA_034668505.1 Sphingomonadales bacterium | reverse complement strand
GACGTCGCGACTGTGGGTGGCGGCGAGGCCCGCGCGCTCGGGCACGGCTTTCAGGATCAGGCGATTGAGGTTGTCGTATTGATAGGTGAGCGTCGTGCCGTCGCGCTTGCGCAGGGACGTGCGGTTGCCGGCGGGATCGTAAGTGTAAGCCTCATAGTCGTTCGGGTTCACCGCGCCGGCGCTGGCCAGCGCGCTCGCCTGGGTGGCGTCGTCATAGGCCGCCGCCCGCGCCGCGCCCGGGAAGGTCCAGCGGTCCTGGCGCATATGGCCGTCATAGCGAAGCTCCGCCCGATTGCCGTTGCCGTCGATCACGGTGGTGACCTGGCCGTTCAAATTATAGGCCCAGCTCGCCTCCGCCGCCTCGACCGCGCTGCCGACGCCCTCGCGCAACTGGATGCGCTGGCCGGCAAGGTCGTAGACGTTCCTCGCGATCCGGTCCGGGCCAAAGTCGTCGGGCGCCGTTCCGGGCGGGTTGGGGACGCAGGCATCGGGCGTTCCGGTGAAGGCGAACATGGCCGGGTTCATCCTGGTCGCCGTGCATTCCGGCCGGCCCCGGCTGTCGTAGCTAAATTCGGTCAGCGCCCGCACCGGCCCTGCCTGTCCTGAGCCTGACGAAGGGCCCTCGCGGACGAACGCGCGGCGCTTGCGATTCTGCGCATATTGGGTCTCGGCGCTGCTTATCGGCGTGAATTCCGCCCAATCGGCCGGCGCCACGTTTTCCGGCTGCACGGCCGCAAGCGTTCCGCTCTCCACCTTGATCAGCCGCCCGGCGGAATCGTAGCTGTTGCGGACCGCGAGCAACGGGAGCGGGCCGCTAGCCTGCCCCGGACCCGATCCGGGGTCCGGATCGGGCGAGATCGTTCCGGTCAGCTGGCCGACCGAATCATAGCGGTTGTAGCTGGTGTCGTCGGCGCCCGGCAGCGGCCCGTCGACGGCGAGCACGCGGCCCGCGGGATCGTAGCTATAATTGGTGTCGATCGTGGCGCCCGACGCCGGGTCGATCCGGCGCTCGCGCGTCACCAGCCTGGTCTCGCCCAGATATTGATATTCGACGCGGATCTCCTGATTGGTCCCGCAGGTCGTGCCAGCGCCGCAGACCCGGACCGCGGTCGCGCGGCTGATCCCCACCACGGGCGAAGGCGTATATTCGGTGATCGTCCGCCGCCGGACGCCGGCCGCATCGGCGGGCTCGGTCTGCTCGGTGACCTGGCCGAAGCTGTTGTAGAGATAGTCGGTCTGCCGGCCGAGCGCGTCCCGCGACCATGAAGGCCGCCAGCAATCGACATGCGCGATGTTCGGCGGCGCGCAATTGGTGAGCACGTAATTGGCGGTCTCGGTGATCGGGGCGAGGCCGGAGCCCGCCTTCGGAGTCGCCGTGCGCGAGGTGACGTTGCCGGAATCGTCGTAGACGACATCGACCCGATTGCCCTCGGGATAGACGATCTGGGTCGGGCGGTAGGCGGTATCGAACAGATAGGAGGTGGTCCGGCCGAGCGAGTCCACGCTGCTGGTGAGGACGTTGCGCTGGCCCGACTGGACGAAATTGTAGACCTGGTTGAAGCCGCTCGGCCCGGTCACGGCGAGCCGCGTGAACCAATAGCTGTTGGACTGCATGTGGAGATAGGGGGCGCCGCCGTTGAAGGTGAAGTCGTAGCCATATTGCACCCCGTCCTGGGTGACCGAGCCGACGAACGGCAGCGTCGGCCGCGCCACGACCAGCCGGTTCGGCGCGCCGTCGCCCGGCAGCTGGCTGCTGCCGCTCCAGACGGCGACATCGCTGCCGAGGGAATTCCTGCAGCCCGTGCAGCTGTACGTGCGCCCGGCCATATCCGTCACCGTGATGTTGGCGCCGCTATAGCCGTAGGTCAGCCGGCCGAGCAGGGTCGGCGGCGTTCCAGCCCTGTAGATCGAGACCTCGGCCGGGCTGCCCCAATAGGGCGAACCGAGATCGGTGGTCGAATAGGCGATGGTGATGAAATAGCCGAGATTGCTCTCGATGCGGGTCGGGCGATAGATGGTCTGGCCCAGATTGGGCGCGCTGTCGTAGCTGTAGATGATGTTCTCGCCGCCTGGATAGCTGACGTTGCTGGCATAGGATTGGCGGACCGGTCCGGGTCCGAAGGCGCTGCCATAACCGAACGTCCAGACCGCGCCGGTTCCGGCCTGCCGGTAGGTTCCGCCCGCGCCGTACGTGCCCGCGGGCCCCCGGAAATAGGATCCGGTCCCGGTGACGCTGCCGCAATCCATCCAGTCGTAACAGACGAAGGATTCGGTCGCGCCCGGCGTGTGGATGCTCCAGTTGCCGACCGGAATCTCGCCGGCCTGGCCGCTAACCCGCCCGAGGATATAGGGCGCCGCGTTCTGAATCCGGTCGAAGCGCAGGTTCGGAGCCGCCGGCACCGAAAGCACCGGCAGCTCGAACTGGGTCCGCCCGCTGACCAGGTTGACGCCATTGTTGTCGGATTCGACGCGGAGCTCCGAAACGACGCGGGGAAGATCCTGCGGCGGCGTCTGGGCGGCAGCGGCGGTGCCCCCGCCGATCGCCGCGGCAAAACAAGCCGCCAGAGCAAGACGCCGCCCATTCATTCGCCAAAACCCCCGCATGCGCATCAGTTCGGCGAGACCACGTTCACATTGGTGCGGTTGTCGCCCTTGTCATATTTGTATTCGGCCTTGACGCCGTTGTTGACATTGCCGCTGCGCTCGACCTTCACCAGCCGGCCGCGCGCGTCGTAGCTGTAGGTGATCGTCTCGTTGGCCACCGCGGCCGCCGTCACCGCCAGTGCCGCCGCCGCCAGCGCCGCCTTCTTGCCGTGCCTCATCGCCGCCCCCTGTCGATAGCGTCAATTCGAGTCGAGTCTTGGCGAATATAGACAATGGTGGCCGCCGAAGCTAACTTTTTCTTGGGTCTTACTTCGGGAAAGCTTAAGCTGTTGAGCAGCAACGCGCCGTCATTCTGAATAAAGCAATGATCTCGCGCTTCGTCGTCCGCTCGGACGCCGCTGCGGCTGCCGGCCCCCGCTCGCCCACCCCGCCCTTGCAACCTCCCGCGCCGGGCCTAAAAGCGGGGCAGCGCATCGCAGGGGCCGCCATGACCGCCAAGTCCGCCTACAAGATCATCGACCACAGCTACGACGTGATCGT
Source organism: Sphingomonadales bacterium (assembly GCA_034668505.1). Classification (GTDB taxonomy): domain Bacteria; phylum Pseudomonadota; class Alphaproteobacteria; order Sphingomonadales; family Sphingomonadaceae; genus Allosphingosinicella. The sequence goes on along the minus strand of JAXDPD010000089.1, from coordinate 12,190 downwards.
CGTCGGCGCCGGCGGGGCCGGGCTGCGCGCGGCGATGGGGGCGGCGCAGGGGGGGCTGAAGACCGCCTGCATCACCAAGGTGTTCCCGACGCGCTCGCATACGGTGGCGGCGCAGGGGGGGATTTCCGCCAGCCTCGGCAATATGGGGCCGGACCACTGGACCTGGCACATGTACGATACCGTCAAGGGCTCGGACTGGCTCGGCGACCAGGACGCGATCGAATATATGGTGCGCGAGGCGCCGGCGGCGGTCTACGAGCTCGAACATGCCGGCGTGCCCTTCAGCCGTACCGCCGAGGGCAAGATCTACCAGCGCGCCTTCGGCGGCATGATGCAGAATATGGGCGAAGGCCCGCCCGCGCAGCGCACCTGCGCCGCCGCCGACCGCACCGGCCATGCCATGCTGCACGCGCTCTATCAGCAGTCGCTGCGCTACGACGCCGATTTCTTCATCGAATATTTCGCGCTCGACCTGATCATGGAGAATGGCGCGTGCCGCGGCGTGGTCGCGCTCTGCCTGGAGGACGGATCGATCCACCGCTTCCGCGGCCATGCGACCGTGCTGGCGACGGGCGGCTACGGCCGCTGCTATTTCACCGCGACCTCGGCCCATACCTGCACCGGCGACGGCGGCGGCATGGTGCTGCGCGCCGGGCTGCCGCTGCAGGATTGCGAGTTCGTCCAGTTCCACCCGACCGGCATTTACGGCGCGGGCGTGCTGATCACCGAGGGCGCGCGCGGCGAGGGCGGCTACCTCACCAATTCGGAGGGCGAGCGCTTCATGGAGCGCTATGCGCCCTCCGCCAAGGACCTGGCGTCGCGCGACGTCGTCTCGCGCTCGATGGCGATGGAGATGCGCGAAGGCCGCGGCGTCGGCCCGCACAAGGACCATATCTGGCTCCACCTCGATCACATCGCGCCGGAGATCCTCGCCGAGCGCCTGCCCGGAATCACCGAATCGGGCAAGGTGTTCGCTGGCGTCGACCTGACCCGCCAGCCGCTGCCGGTCACGCCGACGGTCCATTACAATATGGGCGGCATCCCGACCAACTTCCACGGCGAGGTCGTCACCATCAGGGACGGCGATCCCAACAGCGTCGTGCCGGGCCTGTTCGCGGTCGGCGAGGCGGCCTGCGTCTCGGTCCACGGCGCCAATCGGCTGGGCTCGAACAGCCTGATCGACCTCGTCGTCTTCGGCCGCGCCGCCGGCCTCAGGCTTGCCGAGACGATCAAGCCGGAAACGGCGCACGCCGCTCTGCCGGCGGACGGCGCCGACCTCGCGCTGGCGCGGCTCGACAGGTTCCGCTTCGCCAAGGGCGGCTCGCCGACCGCTGAAATCCGCCTCGAAATGCAGCGCAACATGCAGGCCCATTGCGCGGTGTTCCGCAATGGCGAGCTGATGCAGGAGGGCGTCGACAGGCTCGCCAAGACCTATAAGCGCATGGCCGACATCCACGTCACCGACCGCAGCCTGATCTGGAACACCGACCTGATCGAGACGCTCGAGCTCGACAACCTCATCGCCCAGGCCTCGGTGACCATCGCCGGCGCGGTCAACCGCAAGGAAAGCCGCGGCGCCCACGCCCACGAGGATTATCCCAAGCGCGACGACGCCAATTGGATGAAGCATACGGCGGCCTGGTTCGACGGCTGGGGCGGGAGCGGCGGCGCGGTGAAGATCGATTACCGCCCGGTCCACGAATATACGCTCACCGACGACATCGCCTATATCAAGCCGAAGGCGCGGGTTTATTGATGGAGCTCAGCGACTCATCACCGCCACGTTACTGGAAATCATGAAGGGCGTTTCAGCGGCCAGTCACCAGCATCGGCCGGAGGTCCGCGGCGGTTACATAAATCTCACGCGCAAGAATCGTCGTGCAGACTTCGAGGCGTTGCCGGTGCGGGACGTGGAATTGACGTTGCGGTGACGGTGGAATCGTCCGAAACATCCAGCAAGAGTGGCGGCATCGCTATAAGGATAATTGAGGCAGACCTATCTGCCGATAAATCGAAACGCGTCACCGGTGAGAGCAGGGTGACGTTTTCGGTGCCGGTTTCGATGCCGTCCACGGACCTTCTGCACATGCAGCGGCGTCGTAGCCCCCATTTTTCCAATTATTGCCTTCCTGCTCCCCAGCATTCATATTCGCGCGCGAGAGGAGCGCCCCATGACCTTGTGGACAATCCGCGCGGAATATGACCCCGAGGCCAAGGTTTGGTGGACCGCGGACAGCGACGTTCCTGGCCTTGTCACCGAGGCCGCGACGCTGGAGAAGCTCGCGGAGAAACTGGAATATCTCGTCGCCGAGATGGTCGTGGAAAATGCCGCCTTCCTTCCGGAAGATGAAAGAGCCGGTCCGCACGAGTTTCGCCTGGTCGCACATCATGAGTTGCAGCGCCGCGCGGCCGCCTGATGGTCGAAGGCTATGGCAAGCGTCTTCACGCCATTCTCAAGGAGAATGGATGGCGATTGCTTCGGCACGGCAAGCGCGACCATGAATTCTGGATCAACGATGCGACCGGCCGCCGCGTCTCCCTAGTTCGCGGCACCCGATCGAGGCGAACCGCCATACGCATTCTCAAGCAGGCCGGGATCAAGGCGAAACTATGAGGCTGGACGCCCGCGCCCGCCTTGCCTTCCTCCTGCTGATCGCGGCGCAGGCCGTGCATTCGATCGAGGAATATTGCCTGCGTCTCTACGACGTGCTGGCGCCGGCGCGGGCGGTCAGCGAGGCGCTCGGCCTGGACCGCCGGATCGGCTTTGCCGTCACCAACGCCGCGCTCGTCGCTTTTGGCCTGTGGTGCTATTTCGCGCGGATTCGCCGCGATCACCGCGCGGCGCGCGGCTATGCCTGGTTCTGGGCTTTGCTCGAGATCGCCAATGCGCTCGCCCATGGCGCGCTGGCGATGGCCGCGGGCGGCTATTTCCCGGGCCTCGCCACTGCTCCTTTGCTGTTGGCGGCGGGCCTTCACCTGGTCTGGCGCCTGCAATCGCGCCCCGGCCCGGCCTGAGCCGGGCCGGACCCCGCCTCCGCGCGCGCACCGCCTTGACTCCGGGCAGGCGTGCAAGCGAAATTGGACGCAGGCGGGAGGACGGGCCTATGCACCTGGCATTGAGGATGATGGCGGCGCTGGCGCTGATCCTCCCCGGCGCGGCGGCGACGCAGCAGGGGCCGGTGGGGGCGCAGGCCTATCGGGCGCCGCGGCACAGCGCGCCTTCGCCGCTGACGGCCGGCGCGCCGCGCGAGGTCATGGCCCGCGCCGATTCCGGCACGCAGATCGAGCGCGACCGCGCGCCGGCGGCCGAGCTCGAGGAGCATCGCAAGCTCGACCGCGCATTGCGGGCGCTCGCGCCGCAGCGGCCGGGCACGGTCGACGCCTATGTCGTCTCGATCGCGCTCGACAGCGACCCGGTGTTCGGGCGCGAGGCGCGGGTGGCGGGCGACGTGCTCAGGCGCCGCTACGGCGCGGTCGGCCGGACGATCGTGCTGGCCGGCTCCGACGGCAGCGCGCCAAGCGCGCTTCCGCGCGGCTCGCCGGCCACGTTCGCCATCGCCTTGGCGCGCATCGCCGAGCTGATGGACAAGGATGAGGACGTGCTGGTCCTCTACACGACCAGCCACGGCGCGCCCTTCGGCCTCTATTATAATGACGGCGACAACGGCTATGGCGCGGTCTCGCCCAACCGGATGGCGGCGATGCTCGACCAGCTCGGCCTGACCAACCGCCTGCTGATCCTCAGCGCCTGCTATTCGGGCGTGTTCGTGCCCCGCCTGCGCTCGGACAGCAGCGCCATCGTCACCGCCGCTTCGTCCGACCGGTCGTCCTTCGGCTGCCTCGCCGAGAATGACTGGACCTTCTTCGGCGATGCGATGATCAACCATGCCTTGCGCAAAGCCCAGCCGCTGGGCGCCGCCTTCGCCGAGGCCAATGGCCTGGTCGCGGGCTGGGAGGCGCAGCTCCAGGTCCAGCCCTCGCGGCCGCAAGTCTTCATCGGCGCGGGCGTCGCGCGCTGGCTGGAGCCGCTCGAGCGGCGCACGCCCAGGACGGCGACGGCGCCGGTCGGGCGGCCCGCGCTCGAAACGAGCCGCGGCGCGGCGCTGCGCCGCTAGGGTAAAGAGGACGGAATTTTCCTTGGGCGTTACCCCCGCGACAGCGGGGTCCACCTGCTTCTTCTCGCAAGCAATTGAAGAAAGTGGATTCCCGCTTTCGCGGGAATGACGACTGAAATTGAATGTCGGTACGGCCTGATCCCCCTCCCGGCGCCGCGGGAGGGGGAAGCGGGATCGGATCAGATTACCTGGAAGTCGCTGGCGCTCAAAGTCGGCGCGCCCTGGATCGTCGCGAACAGGACGGCCGCGCCCGCGCCGCTGCCGTCGGCGTCGAACAGGAGCTGGCCGTTGGCCTGGTTGTAGATGATGCGGTCGTCGGCGTCCTGAGCGGCCGTGCCGGCGACGAAGGCATTGGCGCCGAGCGCGCCAAGGCCGCCAATCCCCGAGAATATCGCATCGTCGAGCGCGATCTTGTCATTGTTGTGCTCGAACCCGGTCAGTAGATCGGCGTTGGTCCCGCCCAAAAAGGTCGTGAACGCGAAAATGTCGGCGCCGGCGAGGCCGACCAGCGTGTCGGCGCCGCCCTTGCCGTCGAGGACATTGGCGCCGGCGCCACCGTAGAGCGTGTTGGAGAGGCTGTTGCCGGTGAGGTTGACCGCATTCGTCGCGGACGGATCGATCACCGACAAGAGCTCGATCTCATAGCCTTCCTGCAGCGTATAGGCGGAAAGGCCGGCGACATAGACCGCGTCATAACCGCCGCCGGCATATTCGAGGACGGCGTCGCCGGCATCCTCGACCCGGTAATAATCGTGGCCGGCGCCGCCGACCAGGATGTCGTTGCCGCCGCCGCCGATCAGGGTGTTGCTCCCGGCCGTGCCGATCAGCGTGTTGCCATATTCGTTGCCGGTGAGGTTGAAGGTGACGTTGGCGGCGGTATCGATCGCCGAGACGATCTCAACTTCCGAGCCCGCGTTGAGCGTGTAGCTGCCGAGGCCGAGCGCGACGTAGACGCCGTCGCTGCCGCCGCCCGCCGCCTCGACGACGAGATCGCCGAGCTGCTCGACGCGGTAGGAATCGTTGCCCGCCCCGCCTTCCATCCGGTCGTTGCCGCCGCTGCCGATCAGGGTGTTGGCGGAGCCATTGCCGATCAGCACGTCATTGCCGCCGCCGCCGACCGCAGTCTCGATGGTGACGCCGTTGGCGATGGTGAAGCCGCCGAACACGCCGTAGGCGTAGGAGATCCAGCCGCCGCCGCCATATTCATATTGGAGAGTCGCCGGGCGAAGGTCGATATTGGCGTCGCGGGCGCCCGAATAGACGATCGCGTCGTTGCCGCCGGCGTCCCAGATGCAGGAGAAATAGGTGCCCGCCGCGTTGACGTCGTTGAGGACGTACATGTCGTCGCCTGTGCGGTAATTCTCGTTGACGCCATATTTGTCCTGGATCGCGGCGACGTCGAACGCCATCAGGGTGCCGAGCCAGCCGAAGCCGTCGGTGGTCTCGGCCTGGCCGTAGGGCGATTTCTCCCAGCCGTCCTCGTAGGACATCATCGTGTAGACGCTCTGGTTGAGGTCGAAATCGCCATTGGTGTAATTGGCGACCGAGGTCGCGCTTTCCTGCTCGACGCCGTGCATGACGCCCGAATGGCCGCCCGCGTCGTGGGGATGGGCGAGGCCGTGGCCGTGGCCGAGCTCGTGGATCAGCGTGGTGAAGCTGAAGCCGCCCGGCGCCAGGCCTTCCTCGGTCCAGCGTATGTCGTTGGAGTTGAACTCGGTGCGACCCTCATTCTCCTCGTCGGGCGGGCTCATCCGGCCGAGCAGGCTGGGCGTGCCGGCGGTGCCCGGCGTGCCCGAATAGGTGATCAGCACGAAGTCCGCCTGGGCGCGGCTGGAGACCTCGACATAGACGATGTCCGCGACGTTCGAATAAGCGCCGAAGGCGTTCAGGTAGACGCCCTTCTCCCAATCCTCGAAGCCGGCGGCGACGATCGTGTCGGTCGTGCCGGGCGTGGTCGGATCCTCGTCGATGAAGACCTCGCCTTCGCGGGCGAAATAATAAGTGATCACGTTCTTGCCGGTGATCCCATAGGGGTTCCAGCCGACGCCGGTGAAGTCGTTGCCGGTGACGCGCGGGCCTTCCTGGCCGTCCGGATTGCGCGACGAGCCGTCGACCTGGCTGCCCCAGTCGATCGAATAAAGCGGGCTGTCGATGTCGTAATAGGGCCGGTAGCCGTAGAGCGAGGCGGGCTGGACGAAGATCTCGTAATCGCCGATCGTATCGCCGTCCGTGCCGTTGGTCGCGTCCTGATCGAACGCGCGGGCGTTGACGAAATAGGTGCCGCTCGTCTCCGGCGTGAAGCTGAGCAGGACGTCGAAGCCGGAATTGATATTGTTGTACAAGGTCGAGGCGCCGCCGTCGCCGGAGACGATCAGATTGCCGGCCGCGTCGTAAATCTCGACATAGGAATCGGCCTGCGGGATCAGGTTCGGGCCGCCGGCCTTGCCGAACATGCCGATTTCGTAGGATTGGCCCGCGACCAGAGTGACCCGGTAGAAATCCTGGTCGCCGATCGTCTCGGTGGTGCCGATCAGGTGCGCGCCGCCGACGGTGAGCGTCACGGTCGAGCTGGTGTCGCCGGGCACGCTGTCGCCGATCAGGATCAGGGCGTCGGGCGTGGGCGGGGTGAATTCGCCGCCGGTCAGCACCGACGCGTCGGTGGTCTTGGCGGTGAAGGCGGGACGGAGGTCGAATTCGGCCGAGGCGCCGCGGGTGAGGCCGATCTGCTCGACCATATTGTTGAACATGGTCCTGCCGTCACGATTGAATCCACGCATGGCTCTGCTCCCTGGTTGGTGTCACGGATGAAACGGAAGAGGTTCGGCTTTTAATCCGCGCGCCGGCGGGCGGCGGCGGGACGCGACGATGGGGGTCGGCAACGGGGCCGGGCGGACCGGGGGGCGGCGCGCGCCGCAGCGTTTCGGGCGCAGGACGGCGCGTCCTGCGAACATGCGTTCCCAGTCGGACAATAGGGTCTTCCCTGCCGAGATTCGGCGATGCTACCGCCGAGCGACCCTAACCGGCATTCACTGTAAAAGTTCCGGGTCCGTGACTCGCGGCGCCGCTCAGATCACGACGAAATCGCTCGCGGCGAGCACGGGGGCGCCCGCCAAAGTCGCGAATTGATAGGCCGCGCCCGCGCCGTTGCCGTCGAGATCGTAGAACAGCCGGCCGGTGGCGGAATCGTAGATGATCCGGTCGTCCGCGTCGCCCGCCGCGGTGCCGATCACGAAGGCATTGGCGTTGAATGGGCCGGGCACGCCGGGCGTGCCGGGCATGGCGACGCCGGCGAACGTCGAATCGTCGAGGCCGATCTTGTCGGTGCCGGCGAGGAAATCGCCGATCGTGTCGACATTGCCCCCGTCCGCGGAGACGGTGAAGGCGAAAATGTCGGCGCCCGCGCGGCCGATGAGCAAATCGTCGCCGACCTTGCCGTCGAGAAAATTGGCCCCGTCATTGCCGTATATCTCATTGGCGAACTCGTTGCCGGTGAGGCTCAGCGGGTCCGTCAAAGTGGGCTCGAGCGTGGCCAGCACCTCGACCTCGGAGCCCGCGGCCAGCCTGTAGCTAAAGCCGGCATAGACCCAGTCGAAGCCGCCGCCGGCGCTCTCCAAGACCCTGTCGTTCGTTCCCTCGACCCGGTAAAAGTCGTTGCCCGCAAAGCCGACAAGCGTGTCGTTGCCGCCGCCGCCGATCAAAGTGTTCTGGCCGGCGCTGCCGAAGAGCGTGTTCGCCTGGGCGTTGCCGGTGAGATCGAAGACGATGGTGAGCATGGGATCGATCGCCCCAAGCACCTCGATCCCCCAGTCGTCGGCAAGGACGTAGCCGCTGAGGCTCATCGCCACATAGAGCGAATCGACCTGGGCCGGATTGTTCGCCACGGATTCGATGACGATGTCGCCGATATCCTCGACCCGGTAGAAATCCCCGCCGCCCGCGCCGGCGAGGATGTCGTTGCCGCCGCCGCCGATCAAAGTGTTCACGCCGGCCGAGCCGGTGATGCGGTTGGCGAATTCGTTGCCGGTGAGATTCAGCGGGGCATTATTGTCCGGGAAAACGGTGGCGAGATTTTCCACCTCCCATCCCGGCCGCAAGCTGTAATCTTGGACCAGATAAATGACGAAAGCCGTATCATTGCCGCCGCCGGCATCCTCGAGAATGATGTCCTCGGCCTCCAGAATCTCATAGGTGTCGTCGCCGGCGAGACCGATCAGGGTGTCGCCGCCGTTATTGCCGCTGATCCAGTCATTGCCGGCCGTGCCGATGATGGTCTGCGACAGCTGATTGCCGCGCATGAACAGGCCGACGGTCGAGGTCGGATCGATGGCGGAGAACAGCTCGATCTCCTGGCCCTGGAAGAGCGCATAATCGCCCACGGTATAGACGGCGTCATACCCCTCGCCCTCGAGCTCCCTTATGTCCTCGTCGTAGGTCTCGGCCCGGTAGATATCGTTGCCCGGCCCGCCGCGCAGATTGTCGACGCCGCCCTCGCCGATCAACGTGTCGTTGCCGTCGAGGCCGTTTATCGTGTCGGCGTCCGGCGTGCCGATCAGGAGGTCGTCACCGGACGTTCCGTCGATCGTGAGCTGGTTTTTTTGAGGAAGCTTGTTCATGGGTCAGGCTCCGATCGTCGTTCCAGCGCACGAAACCCCCGGCGGCGGCCCTAGACCACTGCGAAATCGCTCGCGGCGAGCACCGGCGCGCCCGCCAGCGTCGCGAATTGATAGGCCGCGGCTATGCCGTTGCCGTCGAGATCGTAGAACAGCCGGCCGGTGGCGGAATCGTAGATGATGCGATCGTCCGCGTCGCCCGCCGCGGTGCCGATCACGAAGGCGTTGGCGTTGAACGCGCCGGGCGTGCCGATTCCGGCGAACGTGGAATCGTCGAGGCCGATCTTGTCGGTGCCGGAGAGGAAATCGCCGATCGTGTCGATACTGCCGCTGTCCGCCGTGACGGTGAAGGCGAAGATGTCGGCGCCGCCCCGCCCGAAGAGCAGGTCGTCGCCGGCCTTGCCGTCGAGAGTGTTGGCGCCGGTATTGCCGTAAATCTCGTTGGAGAAGGCGTTGCCGGTCAGGTTCATGATGATCGGCAGCGACGGATCGATCGCCGAGAGGACCTCGATCTCCTGGCCGGCGGTCAGCGTGTAGCTGGTCCCGGCATAGACCGAATCATAGCCGCCGCCGGCAGCCTCGATGACGTTGTCGGGAGCATTTTCGACGCGGTAGATGTCGTTGCCGCCGTAGCCGACGAGAGTGTCACCCGCGGCGCCGTCGCCGCCGATCAGGATGTTCACGCCGGCGTTGCCGAACAGCGTGTTGGCGAACAGAAAGTTGCCGGTGAGGTTGAAGGCGACGGTCGAGGTGGGATCGATCGCCGCGAGCACCTCGATCGACGCCTGGTCGGGGAGCGTGTAGTCGCTGCAGTTCATCGCGACATAGACGGCGTCGGTTCCGCTGAAGGCGAAGCCTTCGAAGATGACGTCGCCCAAATCGTCGATCCGGTAGACATCCCCGCCATTGCCGCCGACCAGGGTATCGTTGCCGCCACCGCCGATCAACGTGTCCGCGCCCGCGGTGCCGGTGAGGCGATTTCCGAATTCATTGCCGGTGAGGGCCAAAGCCACGGTGCTGGCGGTACTGAAAGCGCTGAGATGCTCGATCTCGGTGCCCGCCTGCAAGGCGTAGCTGCCCAGCGAATTGTCCACGAACACGGTATCGTTGCCGCCGCCGACGGCTTCGAGAACGACGTCGCCAGCATCCTGGACCCGATAGGTGTCGTCGAAGCCGAGGCCGGCCATGACGTCGTTGCCGCCGCCCCCGACGATGGCGTTCGGGCCTGCGCCGCCAACGATGGTCTGGCCGAACTCGTTGCCGGTCAGGTTGACCTCGACGACGACGTCTGGCGCGATGAAGGCGAGCAGCTCGATCTCGGTGCCGGGATCGAGCGCGTAATTATCTACCGCATAGACGCGGTCGAAGCCTTGGCCGACGCTTTCGATGACGTCGTCGCCGGCGGTCTCGACCCGATAGACGTCGTCGCCAAGGCCGCCGAAGAGCTGGTCGTTGCCGCCCGCTCCGATCAGGGTGTCGTTGCCGTCGAGGCCGTTGATCGTGTCGGGGTCAGACGTGCCGATGAGGAAGTCATCACCGGGCGTGCCGTTGATGATGAGGTAGTTTTTCGGAGACAGCTTCTTGTTCATGACCGCACCCATTCTTCATTGTCGTTGCAGGCTCGCTTCAGAGCACCGTGAAGTCGCTCACGCCGAGCGTCGGTGTGCCGACCAGGGTCGCGAACAGGATGGCGCCGCCGGCGCCGTTGCCGTCGGAATCGTAGAAGAGCTGGCCGGTCGCCTGGTTGTAGACGATGCGGTCGTCGCCGTCGGCGGCCGCGGCGCCGACGACGAAGGCATTGGCGTTGAACGCGCCGGGCGTGCCGATGCCGGCGAAGACGGCGTCGTCGAGGCCGATCTTGTCGGTGCCGGCGAGGAAGTCGCCGACCGTGTCGACATCGCCGTTTGCCGGCGGGGCGGTGAAGGCGAAAATGTCGGCGCCGCCGAAGCCGTAGAGCAGATCGGTGCCGCCCTTGCCGTCGACGATGTTGACCCCGGCACTGCCGTAGACCTCGTTGGCGGCGGCGTTTCCGGTCAGGTTCATCGCGCCCGTCGAGGCCGGATCGATCGCGGCGAGCACCTCGATCTGCTGGCCCGCGGTCAGCGTGTAGCTGGTCACGGCATAGACCGAATCATAGCCGTTGCCGGCGGCTTCGATCACATTGTCGTTCGCTTCCTCGACCCGGTAGATGTCGTTGCCGGCGCCGCCGGCCAGCGTATCGAAGCCGGCGCCGCCGATCAGGATGTTCACCCCCGCGGTGCCGAAGATCGTGTTGTGATTGTCGTTGCCGGTGAGATTGAAGGCGATGGTCGAGGCGGGATCGATCGGCGACAGCACCTCGATCTGCGCGCCCTGGTTGAGGGTGTAGCCGCTCAGGTTCATCGCCACATAGACCGCGTCGACGGAGGCTGCGAGGTCGCTGCCTTCGACGATGATGTCGCCCATGTCGTCGACCCGGTAGACGTCGCTGCCGATCAGGCCTTCGAGGATGTCGTTGCCGCCGCCGCCGATCAAGGTGTTCCGCCCGTTCGAGCCGATCATGCGGTTGGCGAATTCGTTGCCGGTGAGGTCGAGCAAGGTGGTGTTGAGGACGAAGAGAGCGGCGACATTCTCGATCTCCTGGCCGGCCCGCAACGTGTAGCTGCCGATCGGGTGGACGAAGATCCCGTCGGTGCCGCCGCCGACATCCTCGAGGACGACGTCGCCAATATCCTGGACCTGATAGGTGTCGTTGCCGCCGAGGCCGGCCATGACGTCGTTGCCGAGGCCGCCGACGATCCCGTCATTGCCCGCACAGCCGATGATGGTCTGTGCGAACTCGTTGCCGTCGAGGAGGACGCCGACCGTCGAGGCCGGATCGATGAAGGCGAGGAACTCGATCTCCTGCCCCGCCGCGAGCAGATAGCGGCTCACCGCATAGACTCGGTCGAAGCCGCCGCCGACGCTTTCGTTGACGCGGTCGTCGATGGTCTCGACGCGGTAATCGTCATTGCCATTGCCACCGGTCAGAAAGTCGGGGCCGCCCTCGCCGATCAAGGTGTCGTTGCCGTCGAAGCCGTTGATCACGTCGCCGTCCGCAGTGCCGATCAGGAGGTCGTCACCGGGCGTTCCGTCGATCGTGAGCTGGTTTTTTGGAGAAAGCTTTTTCATGATTGAGGCCCATCCCTGATCGTCGCTGCAGGTGATTGTCTTCGGGTCAGCAAATCCCCGACATTCAGCAAACGTTCCAGCGGCACGATATCCTCCAGGAGCGCTCGTCCTAAATCACGACGAAGTCGCTCGCGGCGAGCGCCGGCGTGCCGACCAGGGTCGCGAACAGGATGGCGCCGCCGGCGCCATTGCCGTCGGCGTCGTAGAAGAGCTGGCCGGTCGCCTGGTTGTAGACGATGCGGTCGTCGCCGTCGGCGGCCGCCGCGCCGGCGACGAAGGCATTGGCGTTGAACGCGCCGGGCGTGCCGATGCCGG
>JAXDPD010000088.1:0-220824 GCA_034668505.1 Sphingomonadales bacterium | reverse complement strand
TCGTCGGCGCGGACGTGAAGGATGTCGCGCGCGGCATCGGCCTCGATAACCGCATCGGCGGCAAGTTCCTCCACGCCGGGCCGGGCTATGGCGGCTCCTGTTTCCCGAAGGACACCCTGGCACTTCTCAAAACTGCCGAGGATGCGCATGCGCCGCTGCGCATCGTCGAGGCGGTGGTCAAGGTGAACGATGCCCGCAAGCGCGCCATGGGCCGCAAGGTGATCAAGGTGCTGGGCGGGGAGGCGCGCGGCAAGGTCGTGGCGCTGCTCGGCCTCGCCTTCAAGCCCAATACCGACGACATGCGCGACGCGCCCTCGCTCAGCATCGTGCGCGCGCTCGAGGATGCCGGCGTCGTCGTGCGCGGCTACGATCCGGAGAGCATGGAGCAGGCGCGGCCGCTCATCCCAAACGTCACCTTGTGCGCCGATCCCTACGAGGCCGCGGCGGGCGCCGACGCGGTCGTGCTGGTCACCGAATGGGATGCGCTGCGGGCGCTCGACCTCAGGCGGCTGGCCGCGTCGATGCGCGCCCCGGTGCTGATCGACCTTCGGAACATCTACCCGCCCGAGGACGTCGAAAGCGCGGGCCTGGCCTGGCACGGCATCGGCCGGCCCGCGCGCGGCGGCGGCTGAACGCACGCAACCCGCGCCGCGGCCGCTCGTTTGAGCCGCGAAGAGGAAAAAGATGCTCAAGGCAATGACGATAATCGTGGCGGCCGCGACCGTGGCGAGCTCCGCTTCGGCCAATGTCCTGGGCGCCGCCCATGCGCAGATCCGCGCGGCCAACGGCAGGACGGTCGGATCGGCACTGATTCCGATCCGGTCGCGCGTCATCGTCGTACAGGTCGCCGCCCGCGGCCTGCGGCCCGGCCGCTATGCGGTTCATCTCCATGCCGTCGGCCGCTGCGACGCGCCTTCGTTCGAAAGCGCCGGCCCGCACTGGAACCCGACCGGGCGCCAGCATGGCAGGCGCAACCCGCGCGGTCACCATCTCGGCGACCTGCCCAACCTCGATATCGGCGCCGACGGCACCGGACGGATCGAATTCACCATCCCCGGCACCGGAGCATGGGACGGGCCCCATCCCCTGTTCGATGCCGATGGCGCCGCGATCGTCATCCATGCCGCGCCCGACGACGACCGCACCGACCCGAGCGGCAACAGCGGTCGGCGCATCGCCTGCGGCGTGCTCAGCTACTAGATCGGCTCGCCGGCGGCGCGGGCGCGGTCGACCTTGCTGGCTTCGAGGCCGGCGATGCGGCGCGAGCCGATCCACAGCGCGACAAGCGTGAAGGGCGGCACCACGTAGAGCGCGAAGATGCCGATCTGCAGACTGCCCGCCGCCTTCGAAATGGCGCCGGCGACATACGGCCCGAGCGCGAGGCCGACCATCGTCGTGCCAAGGACGTAGGTCGCGCCCGCCGTGGCGCGCATCCGCGGCAGCACCAGATCCTGCAGCGTGGCGACGGCGGCGCCCACCCAGAGCGAGCCGAACAGCTGCGCGAAGGGGCTGGCGATGTAATAGGCGCCGAGGCTGTCGGTGGTGAACATCGTCCAGACCGCCGGTATGGGAAGCACCACCGCGAGCATGTTGACGAAGATCCGGCCGCGCGGATCGCGGCGGCGCCAGAGATCGGCAATCACCCCGCCCATGATGACGCCAATGGCCGCCGCGACGGCGGCGCCCACGCCCAATATGATCGCCACCTCGTCGCCGGCCTTGAGGCTGGACATGATCCGCGCGGGCCCGTCGGGCGCCGAGCCGTAAAAAGTACGGATCGCATAGCTCGGCGCCCAGAAGCTGACCGCATAGGAAATGAACGATATGCTGCCGAAGGCGATGGCGAGCATCACGACGATCCGGTTGCCCCAGATCAGCCGGTAGGCGGCCGGGTCCCGGTGCCTGAGCGATTGCACCCAGGAGAAGACCGCATAGACGCCCAGGCCATAAGCCAGCCATTGCGGAGAATTGCCGGTCACGACGACAAGGACTGCGACGGCGGCCGCAACCACCGCCAGCGCGATCAGGTTGACCGAAAGCGCGCCCCGGATCCGCGCGACGCTGAAGAAGGTCAATGGCGGCAGGATCGCGAACAATTCCGTGCCGAAATCCCGCCAGGCATTCGGGCGGACCACCGGTTGCCGCAACCCATCGGAGGCGCCGCGCAGCGGCTCGCGCAGGGTCATCACCCACAAGGCAAGCAGCAGGCCGGGGATGCCGACGGCGAGGAAGGCGGCCTGCCAGCCGAAGAGCCCGAGCGGGGCATCGGCCGGAACGGGATAGGCGGCCTTCCAGCCGCTGCTGACGAAGCTGCCGACGAACAGGCTCAGCCCGCCGCCGACATAGAGGCCGGCGGAGTAGATGGAGAGCGCGGTCGCTCTCTTTTCCTTGGGGAAATAATCCGAAATCATCGAATAAGCGGCGGGCGAGGCGCTCGCCTCGCCGATGCCGACGCCGATCCGCGCGGTGGCGAGCATGGTAAAGTTGCTGGCGAACCCTGAAAGCACGGTCATCGACGACCACAAGCCGAGCCCGATCGCGATCAGCCGGCCGCGATACCAGCTGTCGGCGAGCCGGCCGAGGGGGATGCCGAACAAAGCGTAGAAGACCGCGAAGGCGGTGCCGTAGAGGAAGCCGATCTGGTCGTCGCCGAGGCCGAGATTTTGCTTGATGCCCGGGGCGAGGATCGAGATGATCTGCCGGTCGACGAAATTGATGACATAGACCAGGAACAGCACGAACAAGGCGTACCAGGCATAGGCGCCGATGCGCGGTTTCGCCGGGGCCGCGGTCGCGGCCCCCTCCCCATTCCCGGCCATCGGATCCCCTCGATTGTGCTTCTCTTCGCATCTGGCTAGCAGAGCGTCGCGCTTTGGCAACAAGGCTTGATGCGATGCCTTACCGGGTCCTGTTCGTCTGCCTCGGCAATATCTGCCGCTCGCCGCTCGCCGAGGCGGCCTTCCGCGCGGAAGCCGAAAGGCTCGGGCTCGACGCCGAGGCGGATTCGGCGGGCACCGGCGGCTGGCACGCCGGCGAGCCGCCGGACCGGCGCGCGATCGCCGCGGCGCTGCGGGGCGGAGTGGACATTTCGCGGCTCAGGGCGCGGCAGGTGACGGCCGGCGACTTCGGACGGTTCGATCATATCGTCGCGCTCGACGGCGAGAATCTCGCCGACCTCGCGGCGATCCGGCCCGCGGGGAGCCGCGCGCAGCTGTCGCTGCTGCTCGACCATGCTCCCGGCCGCGAAGGGCAGGCGGTCGCCGATCCTTATTATGGAAGCGATTCCCATTTCGATGTGACATGGCGCGACGTCGGCGAAGGCGCGCGCGGGCTGGCGGCCGCCCTGCACAAGGAGAAGGCATGATGAGCCTCATCTACCATTACCACCCTTTGTCGTCCTTCTGCTGGAAGCCGCTGATCGCGCTCTATGAGAACGACACGGCGTTCACCCCCCGGATCGTCGATCTCGGCGACCCGGAGGTGCGCGCGGCGTTCGCGGCGCTCTGGCCGATCGCGAAGATGCCGGTGCTCGAGGACGAGGCGCATGCGCGCGTCATTCCCGAGACCAGCATCATCATCGACTATCTCGACCGCCATCATCGCGGGCCCGTCCGGTTCGTGCCCGAGGACGCCGACCGCGCCCGCGAGGTCCGGCTCTGGGACCGGATCTACGACCTCTACGTCCAGGGCCCGATGCAAAGGATCGTCTTCGACAGGCTGCGGCCGGAGGGGCAGAAGCATCCCTTTGGAGTCGCCGAGGCGCGGGCCTCGCTGGCGACGGCGCTCGGCATGGTGGAAAGCCACGTGGCCGACCGGCGCTGGGCGACGGGAGACGATTTCACTTTGGCCGATTGCGCCGCCGCGCCGGCGCTCTTCTACGCGGACAAGGTGATGCCGATGGCCGGCACCTGGCCGAACGCGCTGGCGCTGCTCGAGCGGCTCAAGGCGCGGCCGAGCTTCGCGCGGGTGCTCGAGGAAGCCGAACCCTATTCCCATTATTTTCCGCAAGAGTGAGGCGCGGCGTGACCGCTTTCTCCCAGCGCGTCGCCGACCTGACCGGCGTCGACGAGGGGCGGCTGGAGCGGCTGGCGGGCGGCGATTTGTCCGAAGTGCTGCTGGTACCGCGGCCGGAGGGCGATGTCGTCGCCAAGAGCGGGCCTTCGGTCGGGACCGAGGCGGCGATGCTGCGGGGGCTGGCCGGCGCGGGCATCAGGGTGCCGGCGGTGGTGGGCGAGCATGACGGCCTGCTGCTGCTCGAGAACGTCATCAATGACGGCGTGCTCAGCCCGAACGCCTGGGCGGACATCGGGGCGGAGGTGGCGCGGCTGCATGCGAAGACCGGCGAGGCCTATGGCTGGGCGGTCGATTATGCATTGGGCACGGTCGCGCTCGACAATCGGGAAGGGCGCGACTGGCCGCGTTTCTGGGGCGAGCAAAGGCTGGCCGCCGCGGCGCGCCTGCTCGACCGGCCCTGGCGCGAACGGGTCGAGCGCCTGGCCGGGCGGCTCGGCGATCTCCTGCCCGCCGCGCCGCCCGCCTGCCTTCTCCATGGCGATTTGTGGACCGGCAACATTCTCGTCGCGGGCGGGCGGCTGGCGGCTTTGATCGACCCCGCTTGCTATCACGGCCATGCCGAGGTCGACCTTGCCATGCTCTGCCTGTTCGGCGCGCCGCCCGAGGAATTCTGGCGGGCTTATGGCGCGCGCGAGCCGGGGTGGGAGGAGCGGCTTCCCGTCTATCAGCTCTTTCCCGCGCTCGTTCACCTGCGCCTGTTCGGCGCCGCCTATGCGCCGATGGCCGGCCGGCTGCTCGACGCCGCTGGCGTTTGACCGCCCGTGTCGCGTAGAACGAGCCGGTGCTCGCGATCGGCAATCTCGAAATCCACGTCGCCCATAGCTGCAATCTCGCCTGCGAGAGCTGCTCCCATTATTCCAACCAGGGCCATAAGGGGCTGCTCGGCCTCGATGAGGCGCGGGCCTGGATCGCGCCTTGGGCGGAGCGGCTGTCGCCCGCCACTTTCTCGCTGCTCGGCGGCGAGCCCGCCATCCACCCGCGGCTCGCCGATTTCGTGCCGATGGCGCGCGCTTTGTGGCCGACCAGCCTCATCCGCCTGGTCACCAACGGCTTCCTGCTCGCCCGCCATCCCGATCTGCCGCGGCGGCTGGCCGAAGCGGGCAATGCCCGGCTCATTCTTTCCATCCATCACGATTCCGAGCCCTATCGGGAGCGGCTGGCGCCGGTGCGCGACCTGCTGCGATCCTGGGTGCGCGATCATGGGATCGACGTGGGCTTCGCCCGCAGCCACGAGCATTGGACCCGGCGCTACCGGGGCGTCGGCGCGGAGATGGCGCCATTCGAGGACCGGCGCCCGCGGCGCAGCTGGAAGAATTGTCCGGCCCGCCTCTGCCCGCAATTGCTCGACGGCGCGATCTGGAAATGCGCGCCGCTCGCTTATCTGCCGATGCAGGACCGCAAATATGGCCTGTCGGAGAAATGGGCACCCTATCTGGATTATGCGCCGCTCGAGCCCGATTGCAGCGACCGCGCGCTTCGCGCCTTCTTCGCGCGCAAGGCCGAGCGCCATTGCGCCATGTGCGCCGCCCGCCCCGAACGATTCGCGCCGCCTTTGCCGTTCCCGGCGCCGCCGCGTCAGCCGAGGCTGTAGCGCTCGACCGTCGAATAGACCGCCGCTTCCGCGGTGAGGTCGCTTTCGAACAGAGCGAAATGATCGACGGCGAAGGCCGGGCTGCCGAGGCCGCCGGCGCTTTCGAGGAGGTTGCCGACCGGGCCGGAGCTGCGCTTCAGGCGGGCCAGAGTGATGTGCGGCAGATAGGCGCGCTCGTCGGGCGCGATGCCGACGCGGGCGAGGGCGGCATCGACCTTCTTGTGGAGGGCCCGGAGCGGCGCGTGCGGCGCCACGCCGGCCCAGACGGTCTCGGCGAGCCCGCGCCGCTCGAACGCGCCGATGCCGTTCAGGGCGAGCTCGAACGGCGGCTGGTGAACGGCGCCCAGCGCGGCGTGGATGTCGCCCGCGCGATGGCGGTCGACCTCGCCGATGAACCGCAAGGTGAGGTGGAGCTGGTCCTCGCTCTGCCAGCGCGCGCCGCTGACCCCGCCCATCGCGCCGAGGAGCAGCTTGCGGATCGCCGAGGGCGGCCGGATCGCCACGAACAGCCGGTGCATCGCCTGCGCCTAGCAGGGCGCGCGCCGGAAATCATCGTCAACCGCCCTCCGCGTACCGCTCGCCCGGCCAGTTTTCCTTGAAATGAGCCCGGTTTCCTCCGATATTCCCCTGACACGGCATTTTGCCGGGGATGGGAGATTTTGAAATGGCTAATTGGTCTGACCCGCGGCCCGGTGCGGCTCCGCCGAGGCCGGCCTCAATCGACACCGCAGGGCGCGATCTTCGCGACGTCCGCGACGTTCGCGACGTTTCGGTCGACGCCGGCCTTCGCGCCCACATGCTGTCGGTCTACAATTACATGGCGTCCGGCGTGCTGCTCACCGGCATCGTCGCTTATCTTTTCGCCTGGTCGGGAATGGCTGCGGACATTTTCTTCGGCGGCGGCATCCTGAAGTGGGTGATCATCTTCGCGCCGCTGCTCATGGTGTTCGCGATGAGCGCCGGCCTCAACCGGATGTCGACCGGGGGGATGCAGGCCTTCTACTGGGCGTTCGCCGTGGTGATGGGCCTCTCCATGTCGGTGATCCCGCTCATCTACTCCGGCACGTCGATCGCCGCGGTTTTCTTCGCGACCGCCGGCGCCTTCGCGTCGCTGAGCCTGTGGGGCTATACCACCAAGAGGGATTTGTCGGCGTTCGGCACGTTCCTCTACATGGGCCTGGTCGGCCTGATCATCGCAATGGCCGTCAACCTGTTCATCCGCTCGGACACGATGAGCATGGTGATCAGCTTCTTCGGCGTGCTGCTGTTCGCCGGTCTCACCGCCTACGACACCCAGAAGATCAAGAGCATCTACTTCCAGGTGGCCGGCAGCGACATGCTGGGCAAGGCCGCCATCCTGGGCGCGCTGACGCTCTATCTCGATTTCATCAACATGTTCACGTTCCTGCTGAGCCTGCTCGGCAGCCGCGACTAGGCGCGTCGGGAAATCTGAAACGGGAAGGCCCGGCGGCGACGCCGGGCCTTTTTGCTGTCAGCGCAGGTGCCGCTGGAAGAAATCGAGGGTGGCCGCCCAGGCCGCCTCGGCCGCCGCGCGATCGTAGCGCGCCGCCGACGTGTCGTTGTGGAAGGCATGGTCGACGTTGGGATAGGTGGTCGTCTCCACCGTCTTGCCGGCGGCGCGCAGCGCGGCGATCCAGGGCAGAGCGGTCCGGTTGACGCGCTCGTCGAGGCCGGCCAGCAGGATCAGCATCGCCGCCTGGACCCGCGCCGCCTCGGCCGGGTCCGGGGCGGGGCCGTAGAAGGAGACGCCCGCCTTCAGCGCGTCGCCCGCGGCGAGGGCGAGCCGGTGCACCATGGCGCCGCCCCAGCAGAAGCCGACCATCCCGACCTTGCGCGCGCCGCCCTCGGCCGAGGCCAGCCAGCCAATCGTGGCGGCGCCGTCGGCGACCGTCTCCGCCATGTCGAGCGCGCCGATCATCGTCCGTGCCCGGTCCTCGTCGCCGGCGGGCGTGCCCCCGGCGGGGCTCAGAAAATCGGGCGCGATCGCCGAATAGCCGGCGACGGCGAGCCGCCGCGCGACATCGCGTATATGGTCGTTGAGGCCGCGATTCTCGTGGACGACGAGCACCACGGGGAGGTTGGGCCGCGCTTGCGCGGGCGCGGCGTTATAGCCGGTGTAGCGGCGGCCGGGGCGGGCCTCCCAGTTGAGCTCCTGGGTGCGGATGCGGGAATCGTCGGCGGCGACGATGGGCGCCGCCTCGGCGCAGGCGGCGACGCTGCCGAGCAGGACGCTCGCCGCCGCCGCGCTGCCCGCGATCCGGGTCAGCCGGGCCATGAAGACGCGGCGGTCCATGCCGTCGTGCGTGAACCGGTCGTAGAGGGCGATCGCCGCGCGTTCGATCTCGTCCTTCACCTCAGGCGCTCTGCGCCTGGGCCGCCAGCGCGTCGTCGATCTCGCGGGCGCGGATCGCCGCCGGGCGGCCCTGGAGACGGCCGAAATATTCCTCGAAGACCGGTCTTTTATCGATCGAGCCGAACATCATCCCATAGCCGATCTGCGACCCGACATAGAGGTCGGCCGCGGTGAACTGCTCGCCGCAAATATAGGGGCCGGGAATGATCGCGCTTTCGAGATTGTCGATCGCCGTGTCGAAGCTGCCATAGCCGACGAACGCGCGCTGCTCGTCGCTCACCTCGACCTTGAGCGCCTTGTTGGTCACCGCCGCCTCGACCGGGCCGGCGGCGAAGAACAGCCAGCGATAATAGGCGCCGCGCTTGCGGTGGCCGGGCGGCGGGGCGAGGCCGGCGTCGGGAAAGGCGTCGGCGAGATAGGCGCAGATCGCCGCCGTCTCGGTGACCACCGTGTCGCCATGCCGGATCGCCGGCACCTTGCCCATCGGATTGATCGCGAGATAATCGGGGTCCTTCATGCTCTGGTTGTAGCCGAGCAAAACCGTCTCGTAGGGCGCGCCGACCTCTTCCAGCATCCAGCGGATCACCCGCCCGCGCGACTGGGGGTGGGTGTAGAAGGTGAGATCGGTCATGGCGGACTCCTTCCCAGGCTGAGCCCAATCATATCGTCACTCCCGCGAAAGCGGGAGTCCGGACCGAGCCTCGCGCCGATGGCGCGATCCCCCGGATTCCCGCTTTCGCGGGAATGACGGGGTTTTACGCCTGCTCTTCCGGCTGACCCTCTTCCTTGACGAGCTTGGGGCCCTTCTTCCTGCCCTTCGACGCCTTGGGCGGCGCGGGGTTGATCTCGAAGACCGGGGCGTTGTCCTTGATGCGGACCTTGACCTCGCCGCCATGGATCAATTTGCCGAACAGCAATTCCTCGGCGAGCGGCTGCTTGATCTTCTCCTGGACCAGCCGGCTCATCGGGCGGGCGCCGTAGAGCTTGTCGTAGCCGCGCTCGGTCAGCCAGGCGCGGGCGCCGTCGTCCAGCTCGATATGGACGTTGCGGTCGGCGAGCTGCAGCTCGAGCTGGAGGATGAACTTGTCGACGACCCGGGCGACGACCTCGGTCGGCAGATAGCCGAACGGGACGATCGCATCGAGGCGGTTGCGGAATTCCGGCGTAAACATCCGCTTCACCGCCTCCTCGCTCGCATCCTCCTTGGAGATGTTGCCGAAGCCGATGCCCTCGCTCGCCATGTCGGACGCGCCGGCATTGGTGGTCATGATCAGGATGACGTTGCGGAAATCGACCGATTTGCCGTGATGGTCGGTGAGCTTGCCGTGATCCATGATCTGCAGGAGGATGTTGAACAGGTCCGGATGCGCCTTCTCGATCTCGTCGAGCAGCAGCACGCTGTGCGGATGCTGGTCGACGGCGTCGGTCAGGAGGCCGCCCTGGTCGTAGCCGACATAGCCCGGCGGCGCGCCGATCAGCCGCGAGACGCTGTGCCGCTCCATATATTCGCTCATGTCGAAGCGCTGCAGCGGGATGCCCATGATCGAGGCGAGCTGGCGCGCGACCTCGGTCTTGCCGACGCCCGTGGGCCCCGAGAAGAGATAGGAGCCGATCGGCTTGTCGGGATCGCGAAGGCCGGCGCGGGCGAGCTTGATCGCCGAGGACAGCCGGTCGATCGCATCGTTCTGGCCGAACACGACCCGCTTCAGATCCTTGTCGAGATGCTCGAGCGCGCGCTTGTCGTCCGAGGAGACGCTCTTGGCCGGGATTCGGGCGATGGTCGAGATGACCTGCTCGATCTCCTTAACGGTGATCGTCTTCTTGCGCTTCGAGGGCGGCACCAGCATCTGCATCGCGCCGACCTCGTCGATCACGTCGATCGCCTTGTCGGGGAGCTTGCGGTCGTTGATGTAGCGCGCCGAAAGCTCGACCGCCGCCTTGATCGCGTCGGTCGTATATTTGACGCTGTGATGCTGCTCGAAGGCGGAGCGCAGGCCGGTGAGGATCTTCACCGTATCCTCGATCGTCGGCTCGTTGACGTCGATCTTCTGGAAGCGCCGGAGCAGCGCCCGGTCCTTCTCGAAATGGTTGCGGAATTCCTTGTAGGTGGTCGAGCCGATGCAGCGGATCGCGCCGTTGGAGAGCGCGGGCTTCAGCAGGTTCGAGGCGTCCATCGCGCCGCCCGAGGTGGCGCCGGCGCCGATCACCGTGTGGATCTCGTCGATGAAGAGGATGGCGTGGGGGAGCTTCTCGAGCTCGTTGACCACCGCCTTGAGGCGCTCCTCGAAATCGCCGCGATAGCGGGTGCCGGCGAGCAAAGCGCCCATGTCGAGCGAATAGATCACCGCGGGCTTCAGCACGTCGGGGACGGCGCCCTCGACGATGTTGCGCGCCAGCCCCTCGGCGATGGCGGTCTTGCCGACGCCGGGATCGCCGACATAGAGCGGGTTGTTCTTCGAGCGGCGGCAGAGGATCTGGATGGTGCGGTCGACCTCGGGCCCGCGCCCGATCAGCGGATCGACACGGCCCTCCTCGGCCTTCTCGTTGAGATTGACGGTGAACTGCTTGAGGGCGGATTCGGGCTTTTTCTTGCCCTCCTCCTGCTGCTTGGATTCTTCCGCCTTGGTCTCGGCGGGCTCGGAGGCGGGCTCGCCCTTGCCGACGCCGTGCGAGATGTAGGTGACCGCGTCGAGCCGGCTCATGTCCTGCTGCTGCAGGAAATAGACGGCATAGCTCTCGCGCTCGGAGAACAAGGCGACCAGCACGTTGGCGCCGGTGACCTCGTCGCGGCCCGACGACTGGACGTGGAGGATGGCGCGCTGGACGACGCGCTGGAAGCCCGAGGTCGGCGACGGATCGGTGTCGGACTGGACCTTGAGCGCTTCGAGCTCATTGTCGAGATAGTGGCGCACCGCCTCGCGCAGCTCGCCGGTATTGACCCCGCAGGCCTCCATGACGCGGCCGGCATGGACGTCTTCGATGAGCGCGAGCAGCAGATGCTCGAGCGTCGCATATTCGTGCCGGCGGCCGCTCGCCTCGGCGAGGGCGTTGTGGAGCGTCTGCTCGAGCTCACGGGCGAATGACGGCATGTTCTACTCCTGGCGGCCCTTGGACGATTCAGGGCCTTTCATCCCAATGTCGGCCCTTGCGGCTCGCGCATCAAGCGCAACGGCCCAAATATTCTGCGACGCCACATCCGGCTTCGCCAGAAAACGGGTTAAGACGAAGAGGTTACCGAGACATTAACCATCTTTTCCCCAGGTTCTACGGAGGTGCGAAGCAGTCATTTTTTGAACAGGTCATGGGCGCTGGCCTGGAAGCTGACCGAGGCGTCGAGCTTGGCCGTGACCCGCGCGATCTCCGCCTGGAGGATTTCGATCCGGGCGCGCAGCTCCTCGACCGACAAGGGATCGAGATCCTGCTTGGTCAGCAGGGTCAGCGGATCGTCGGGCTTGTCCGGAAAAAGCTCGTCGAGGTCCATGGCATGGAGCGTTGACCGCGAAGCCGCTCAAGTCAATAAACCCGCGACCTGCTTTGCGACGAACGGGACCCATGGCCGCCTTGCCCGACGAGATGGATGCGATCGATCCGGCCGAAGCGGGCGGACCGGAGGTGCTCGTCCCCGTGCGCCGCCCGGTGCCGCGGCCGGGGCCGGGCGAGCTGCTGATCCGGGTCGCCGCGGCGGGGGTCAACCGGCCCGACGTGCTGCAGCGCCGCGGCCTCTACCCGATGCCGCCCGGCGCGCCCTCGATCCCGGGCCTCGAAGTGGCGGGCGTCGTCGCCGCGACCGGCGAGGATGTACCCGCCGAGCTGGTCGGCCAGCCGGTCTGCGCGCTGCTCGCCGGCGGCGGCTATGCCCAATATGCGGTGGCGCCGGTCGGCCAGTGCCTGCCCGTGCCGGAAACGCTGACCATGATCGAGGCGGCGGCGATGCCGGAGACGCTCTTCACCGTCTGGACCAATTTGTTCGAGCGGGCCTATGCGACCGAAGGCGAGACGGTGCTCGTCCATGGCGGCACCAGCGGCATCGGCACGATGGCGATCGCCTTGGGCGCCTTGTTCGGCCTCAGGATCATCGTCACCTGCGGCAGCGACGAAAAGTGCCGCCGCGCCGAGGCGCTCGGCGCCGCGCATGCGATCAACTACGATGGCGAGGATTTCGTCGACGCGGTGGCGCGGCTGACGGCGGGGAAGGGGGTCAATATCGTCATCGACATGATCGGCGGCGACTATCTGCCGCGCAACCTTTTGTGCCTCGCCGAGGACGGCCGCCACATCTCGATCGCGATGCAGCGCGGCGCGGCGGCGGAGATCAATATCGCCAGGATCATGGGCCGGCGGCTGATGCTGACCGGCTCGCTGCTGCGCCCGCGCCCGGTGGCCTTCAAGTCGCTGGTCGCCGACGAGATCGCGCGCAGCGTCTGGCCTTATGTGGAGGATGGCCGGCTGAAACCGGTGGTCCACGCCACTTTTCCGCTGGCGCAGGCCGCCGACGCGCATAGACTGATGGAAACGGGAGACCATGTCGGCAAGATCGTGCTGACGACCTGAGGGCGACGGGGGGAAGAATGGACTCTATCAAAGGATGGCCGAGATCGCGCTTCATCCTGATCGGGATCGCGGTCCTATGGCTGGCGATCGCCTTGCTCTCGGAGCGGCCCTGGGGCCTGACGAGCACGCCCAGGATCAGGGAGATACAGACCCTGCCGGACAATCCGCAGACAGCGGCGCTGCGCAGGTGGACGAGCATCCTGGTGCCCTACCTGGACCGCGAGCGCCGGCCCGAGGTGACCGGGCAGCCGCCGATCAAGCTCGGCTGGTCCTATCGCGAATATAGCATCTTCACCATGCCGGTCTGGGCGCAGAGCGAGGAGGAGCTGGTCTTCTACGTCGATGCGCCCGACGGGCGCGAATTCACGCCGCTCAATCCCCAGCGGCTCGACCCGTTCGACCGGCTGACCGGAGTGCAGGCGCCGCGCGACTACAGCTTCCCCTGGTATCTCTACATGTGGGGCTGGTGGGTGCTGATCGCGCTGATCGCGTGGACCCTGGTCAAGCGCAAGGAGGACCTGGCGCGCGAGGAGGCGCTCTGGAATTCGTGAGCGCGCCGCTCGTCCTCCACGAATATGCCGCGTCGGGGAATTGCTACAAGGTCCGGCTGACCGCGGCCGTGCTCGGCCTCGATCTGGAGCGGCGCGCCTATGACATCATGAAGGGCGAGACGCGGACCGCTCATTTCCTGGCCAACGTCAATTCCAATGGCCGCATCCCGGTGCTCCAGATCGGCGAGCGCTTCATCCCGGAAAGCAACGCGGCCTGCTTCTACCTGGCCGACGGCTCGGCCTTGATCCCCGAGGGCCGCTTCGCGCGGGCGGACATGCTGCGCTGGATGTTCTTCGAGCAATATAATCACGAGCCCAACATCGCGACCCTGCGCTTCTGGCGGGGCTGGGTCGGCGAGGCGAACCTCAGCCACGCCCAGCGCGCGCAAATCCCCGGCAAGCGCGCGGCTGGCGAGGCGGCGCTCGCGCTGATGGACGAGCATCTCGCCGGCCGGCCCTGGTTCGTCGGCGACGGCCCGACGCTCGCCGATATCGCGCTCTACGCCTACACCCATGTCGCCGACGGCGGCGGCTTCGCGCTCGGCGATTATCCCGCGGTCGAGGCCTGGCTGAAGCGGGTCGCCGCCGCGCCCGGCTTCATTGCGATGGACGCCTAGGCGCAGCAGCCGTTGCCGCGTCCGAAGAAAGCGAGGCCGAGCAGGCCGACGACGATGACGCCGCCGACAACCGCCGCGGTCCCAAGCGTCGAGAGGCCGAGGCGAGGGCCGCCCGCATCGCCGCGCACCGGGCCCGGGCCGAGCCGGTATCCCGCCAGCCGGAAGCCGGCGGGCCCGCGGCCGGCGATGCCGAATTCGAAGCCCTCTCCGTAACGGAGCGAGGCGCGGCCATCGATGGTCTGACTCCGGCTGAACGGCGCCAGCGCCAGGCCGGCGTGGACCCGACCCTCGTCGGGCCCGCCAAAGGCGAGCCGGACGCGGGC
Source organism: Sphingomonadales bacterium (assembly GCA_034668505.1). GTDB lineage: Bacteria > Pseudomonadota > Alphaproteobacteria > Sphingomonadales > Sphingomonadaceae > Allosphingosinicella. The sequence continues at coordinate 206,743 of JAXDPD010000088.1, read as the reverse complement.
GCCGGCGAAGGCGCCCATGCGGACCTGCGCCTGATCGGCGGTGACGCCGAGGTCGGCGGCGCGGACCGGAGCGGCGGCGAGGAGCTGGGCCGCGATCAGCGAAGCGGCGGCGATGGTCTTCATGCGTCTTTCCCCTCTAGTCGTCGCAGCGATTGCCGTCGCAGGCGACGGTCAAGGCGAGGAAGAGCCCGCCAATGACGGCGACGCCGATGATCGCCACCACCGCCAGGCCCTTGAGGATGGTGCGGCCGGTCCGGTTCTGGCGCTCGCGATTGTCGGTCGGCTGCTGCTCGTCGCCCTGGGCGGCGGCGAGACGGCGGGCGAAGGAGGCGCCGCCGATCGACAAGGCCAGCGGCCGGTTCGGCGACACGCCGAGCTCGATCCCTTCGGCGAAGCGAGTCCGCACCCGCCCGTCCGCCTGGCGGCCATGCTCGACCGAAGTCAGCGACAGCGCCGCGCGCGGCCGCCCGGCATCCGCGCCGCCGAACGGAACGCGGAAGCGGGCGCCGATGAAGGTGCCCCGATATTGCTCGCCGAGGCCGATCCGGTCATTGTCCAGAGGCGCGGCGGCAAGCGGCTGCGCTGCCCCCATCAGCTGCGCCGCCAGGAGCGCAGCGATCGTCAGTTTTTTCATTGATTTCTTCCCCTTACCGGAACCATGCTCGTCCAGCTTTGCGGCGGCGCGGGGGAGGAATTGTGGCGCTTTGGGGGCCTAGCTTTTCCGTCACGACACTCGTCACCCCGGACTTGATCCGGGGTCCACTTTCTTCTGGCGCCGGAAAAGAAAGGTGGATCCCGGGTCAAGTCCGGGATGACGTTTGATTGGATGAAGACCTATCCGTCCCGCAGCGCGAAACGCTGGAGCTTGCCGGTCGCTGTCTTGGGCAAAGCCGCGACGAAGGCGATCTCGCGCGGATATTTGTAGGGCGCGATCGCGGCCTTCACATGGTCCTGGAGGAGCGCCGCCATGCCGGCATCCGGCGCGTAGCCGGGGGCGAGGACGACGAACGCCTTCACCTTCTGGCCGCGCTCCGGGCAAAGCGTGCCGATCACCGCGCATTCCCGCACCGCCTCATGGGCGAGGAGCGCGTTCTCGACCTCGGGCGCGGCGATATTGTAGCCCGAGGAGATGATCATGTCGTCGGAGCGGGCGACGTACCAGAAATAGCCCTCCTCGTCGGCGCGATAGGTGTCGCCGGTGACGTTCCAGCCGTCGACGACATAAGCGGCCTGGCGCTCGTCGTCGAAATAGCGGCAACCCGTGGGGCCCTTGACGGCGAGCCGGCCGGTGCCGCTGGCCATCGGCCGGTCGTCGTCGTCGAGCACGGTGGCGACATAGCCGGGCACGGCCTTGCCCGTGGCGCCGGGGCGGATGTCGTCGCCGGCGGCCGAGATGAAGATGTGCATCATCTCGGTGGCGCCGATGCCGTCGACGATGGCAAGGCCGGTCGCCTCGCGCCAGGCGTGCCAGCTCACGGCCGGGAGGTGCTCGCCGGCCGAGACGCAGGTGCGCAAGGTGGCGATGTCGTGCTGGGTCAGCATCGGGATCATCGCCTTGTAGGCGGTCGGCGCGGTGGCGAGGACCGTCACTCCGTGGCGGGCGATGGCGTCGAGCAGGGGGGCGGGGCCCGGCGTCTCGATCGTCACCGCGGTGCCGCCGAAGCGCCAGGGGAAGATCAGCAGCATGCCGAGCCCGAAGGTGAAGGCGACCGGCGCCGAGCAGGCCCAGCGGTCGCCGGCCCGGGGCTTCAGGACGTAGCGGGCGAAGGCGTCTGCGGGCGCCAATATGTCGCGGTGATAATGGACGCAGCCCTTCGGGTTGCCGGTCGTGCCCGAGGTGAAGGCGATGAGGGCGACGTCGTCGCAGCCGGTGTCGACGGGGGTAAAGCCCGGCGCGACGTCGCCCAAGCCGGCAAAGCCGTTGTCGCCGTCATAGGACAGGATCGAGCCGACGCCGCCCGCCGCGTCGAAATCGGCGCGGAAGCGCGAATCGACGATGGCGTGCGAGATGCGGGCGCGCTCGAGGATGGTGGCGATCTCGCCGGGGCGGAGCATCGGCATGGTGGTGACGACGATGCCGCCGGCCTTGAGCACGCCGAGCCAGGCGGCGAACAGCATCGCATTGTTGGGCCCGCGCAGGAAGACGCGGTTGCCCGGGACGAGGCCTTCCTGCTCGACCAGCCGGCGCGCGATCCTGTCGGACAGATCCTTCATCTCGCCATAGGTCCAGGCGCCGGCATCGTTGAGCACGGCAAGGGCCTGCGGATCCTGCCGGTCGATCAGCTCGACGGCGGCGTTGAGCCGCTCGGGATAATCGAACTCGGGCAAAGTGAAGAGGAATTCGGGCTGGGCTTCGGGCGGGGGCAGCCCGTCGCGGATGAAGCTGTCGATCATTCGGGCACCATTGCCATGGTTTCGATCTCGACCTTTGCCCTGGGCTCGACGAGCGCAGTGACGCCGACCACGGCCATTGCGGGGAAGTTCTTCCCCATCAATTCGCGCCAGGCGGCGCCGATGCCGGCGAGCCCGGCGCGATAGGCGGCGATGTCGGCGACGTAGCAGGTCATGCGCACGACATGCTGGGGCCCGGCGCCGTCCGCGACGAGAATATCGAGCGTGTTGAGCAGGATCTGGCGGAACTGGCCGACGAGGTCGTCCGTCTCGAACTCCTCCCGCGCGTTCCAGCCGACGACGCCGGCGGTGACGATTAGGCGGCCCTTGGCGGAAATGCCGTTGGCATAGCCTTTGGGGCGCGGCCAGCCCGGGGGCAGGAGCGTCTTCATTTTCCGAACTCGGCCAGATGGTTGCGGGCGATCACGATCTTCTGCACTTCGGAAGCGCCTTCGTAGATGCGGAGCGCCCTGATCTCGCGGTAGAGGCTTTCGACCGGGACGCCGTGGGTGACGCCGAGGCCGCCGAAGATCTGCACCGCTTTGTCGATCACCTGCTGCGCGCTGTCGGTGGCGTGGAGCTTGGCGAGCGCGGCTTCGCGGCTGTTGCGCTTGCCCTGGACATCGCGGACCCAGGCGGCGCGGTAGACGAGCAAGGCGGAGGCATCGACGTCGAGCACCATCTCGGCGAGCATCGACTGGACGATGGCATTGTCGGCGAGCGTGGCGCCGCCGGACTTGCGGGTCATCGCGCGCGCCGTCGCCTCGTCGAGCGCGCGGCGGGCGAAGCCCAATGCGGCGGCGCCGACCGTGGTGCGGAAGACATCGAGCGTCGCCATCGCCTGGGCGAAGCCGCGGCCGCGCTCGCCGAGCAGCGCATCAGCGGGCAGGCGCATGTCGTTGAATTTGAGCATGCCGAGCGGATGCGGCGCGATCACCTGGATGCGTTCGCTGGCGTCGAGGCCCGCCGTTCCCGATTCGACGATGAATGCGGAAATGCCCCTGGCGCCCGGCGCCTCGCCGGTGCGGGCGAAGAGGATATAGAAATCGGCGATGGGGCCGTTGGAAATATAGGCCTTGGCGCCGTTCACGATGTAACCGTCGCCGGTCTCCTCGGCGCGCGTTTCCATGGACGCAACATCCGATCCGGAGGTCGGCTCGGTGAGCGCGAAAGCGGCGATCCGCTCGCCCGACGCAACGCCGTACAGCCAGTCCGTCTTCTGCGCCTCGGACCCGAACAGGCTGATCGCTCCCGATCCGAGCCCCTGCATGGCGAAGACGAAATCGGCGAGGCCCGAATGGCGCGCCAGCGTCTCGCGGATCAGGGCGAGCGAGCGGACGTCGAGCGTCTCGTGCACGCCGCCATAGGCCGCCGGCACGCAATATCCGAGCCAGCCCGCCGCCCCGAGCCGCATTGCGAGATCGATGCACTCCATCTCGATATTGTCCGCCGGAGGCTCGGCCAGCTCGGATTGGCACCAGTCTTCAAGTTTCTCCGCCAACTCTCTGTGAGAATTGTCGAAAAACGGCCAGTCCAGGAAGCTCTTGTCGGCCATCAATCGCCCTCGAATTCCGGTGCGCGCTTCTCCGAAAAGGCCTCGAAAGCGCGGCGGAAGTCATTGGTCGCCATGCAGATTGCCTGGGCCTGGGCCTCCATCTCGATCGCGGTCTCCAGGCTGACCGCCCATTCGCTGTTGAGCTGGGTCTTGGTGATGCCATGGGCGAAATTCGGGCCCCCGGCGAGGCTGCGCGCCAGCATCCGGGCCTCGGCCAGGGGATCGTCGGCGAGCTTGTTGTGGAAGCCCCAGCGTTCGCCTTCCTCGGCGCTCATCATCCGGCCGGTGAACAGCAATTCCGACGCGCGGCCCTGGCCGATCAGCCGCGGCAGGATCGCGCAGGCGCCCATGTCGCAGCCGGCGAGGCCGACGCGGGTGAAGAGGAAGGCGGTCTTGGTCCCCGGCGCGGCGATGCGGATGTCGGACGCCATGGCCAGGATCGCGCCGGCGCCGACGCAGACGCCCTCCAGCGCCGCGACGATCGGCTGCGGGCAGGCGCGCATCGCCTTGACCAGATCGCCGGTCATCCGGGTGAAGCGGAGCAGGCCCGGCATGTCCATCCGGGTGAGCGGGCCGATAATCTCGTGGACGTCGCCGCCCGAGCTGAAATTGCCGCCCGCCCCGGCGATCACCACCGCCTTGACCTCGGCCGCGTAGACCAGGGCCCGGAAGGTATCGCGCAGCTCGGCATAGCTTTCGAAGGTCAGCGGGTTCTTCCGCTCCGGGCGGTTCAGCGTCACCGTGGCGACGCCGTCGGCATAGTCCCACCCGAAATGGGCCGGCTGGAAAGTCTCAGGGTTCAAGTGCCTGTCCCTTCGCGATCGAGCGCTTGAGCTCGCCAAGCGCGTGATAGAGAATTTCGCGCGCCTCGCCATCCATGTCCGCGACCAGGCCGTCGATCCAGTCGTGATGGGCGGCGGCGAGGCCGGCGAATTCGGCGCGGCCTTTGGCCGTCAGCCGGACGATCGAGGCGCGCCGGTCGGCGGGCAAGGGGGCGATGCGGACGAGCCCGTCCTTGGCCAGCTTCTGGACGAGCTGGGTGACGTTGCCGTTGGAGACGAGCAGCGCGCGGGAAAGCGCGCCCATCATCATCCCCTCCTCGTGGCGGTCGAGGGCGGCGAGCACGTCGAAGCGCGCCAGGGTCGCGCCGCGCCCGGCGAAGCGGCGCTGGACGTCCTTCTCGATCGCCATCGTGCAGGAGAGCAGGCGCAGCCAGAGGCGGACGCTCGACCGGTCGGCGAGCGCGCCGTCATGCTTCTCGCGAATCGCCAGCACCTCGGTCATGCGATTTCCACCGCCTCGCCGTTGCGGGCCGAGAGGATGAGGGCGAGGACCGCTTCGGCCACCTCGCCGGGCGCGATCAGCCGGCCGGACGGGTTGAGCCGGGCGAGCTCCCCGCGCGCTTCTTCCTCGCTGCGCCCGGTCTTGGCGCGGATGTTGGCGATGGATTCGACGGTCATCTCGGTGTCGACGAAGCCCGGGCAGACCGCGTTGGCGGTGAGGCCCGTCCCGGCATATTCGGCGGCGAGCGCGCGCATCAGCCCGACCGCGCCATGCTTGGCGGCGATGTAGGGCGAGGCATAAGCGAAGCCGTGCAGGCCGGCCATCGAGGCGATCGTCACGATCCGTCCCGCCTGGGCGCCGCGCAGATCGGCGAGCGCCGACTGGCAGCAGTGCAACAGGCTGTCGAGATTGACCGCGAGCAGCGCCCGCCACAAATCCTCGGTCACCTTCGCGAACGGAACGCCGTGGGCGGCGCCGGCATTGTTGATCAGGATCGAGATCGGGCCGTGCCGGCCGCGCGCGGCGGCGAAGGCCGCGTCCACCTGGCCGCGGTCCGTGACGTCGGCGGCGACGCCGTCCGGGCCGAGCTTCTCCAGCCGCCGGCCGAGCCGGCTGACCCGCGCGCCCTCCGCTTCCAGCGCGCCGGCGATCGTGGCGCCGATGCCGGTGCCGCCGCCGGTGACGATCGCGTGCCGCCCGGCCAGCCTCATGCCTTGAGCTCCGCTTCGCGCGCCAGGTTGCGGGCGAGCTGGGCCATGCCGCCGAGATAGGCGGGCGGGACGGCGACGCGGCGATAATCCTGGGCGGCGGCGGCGCGCAACGTCCACATCGGATCGATCAGATGCGGGCGGGCGAGCGCGACCAGATCGGCGCGGCCGGCGGCGAGGATCGAATTGACATGGTCGGGCTCGTAGATGTTGCCGACCGCCATGGTGGTGACGCGGCCCTCGTTCCTCACCTGGTCGGCGAAGGGGGTCTGGAACATGCGGCCGTAGATCGGCTGGCAATCGGCCCAGGTCTGGCCGGCCGAGACGTCGATGAGGTCGGCGCCCGCCGCCCAGAAGGCGCGGCCGATCGCCACCGCCTCGTCGGGCGTGACGCCGAGATCGCCCATCCAGTCGTTCGCCGAGATGCGCACCGACATCGGCCTGTCCTCGGGCCAGGCGGCGCGCATCGCGCGGAAGATCTCGAGCGGGAAGCGCAGGCGGTTTTCGAGGCTGCCGCCATAGTCATCATCGCGCTTGTTGGTGAGCGGGGTGATGAAGCTCGAGAGCAGATAGCCGTGGGCGGCGTGGAGCTCGACCATGTCGAAGCCCGCCTCCAGGCCGAGGCGGACGGAGGCGGCGAACTCGGCGACGACGCGGTCCATGTCGGCGCGGGTCATCGGGCGGGGGATCTGGTTGTCCGGGCTCCAGGGCACGTCGGACGCGGCCATGACCGGCCAGTTGCCGCTCTCCAGCGGCACGTCATAGCCCTCCCAGCCGACCTTGGTGGAGCCCTTCGGCCCGCTATGGCCGAGCTGGAGGCAGAATTTCGCCGCGCTGTTGGCGTGGACGAAATCGACGATCCGCCGCCACGCCCCGACATGCTCCGGCGCGTAGAGGCCGGTGCAGCCCGGCGTGATCCGGCCCTCGGCCGAGACGCAGGTCATCTCGGTGTAAATGAGGCCAGCGCCCCCCTGCGCGCGGGCGCCGTAATGGACGAGGTGGAAATCGTCCGGAACGCCGTCCTCGGCCGAATACATCGCCATCGGCGAGACGACGACGCGGTTGGCGAGCTCCAGGGCGCGCAGCTTGAACGGCGCGAACATCGGCGGCGCGGGCTCGTTGACGGCGCGGCCGGCCGCCTTCGACTGGAACCAGCGCTCGACACCCTCCAGCCAGTCGCGGTCGCGCAGGCGAAGGTTCTCGTGGCTGACGCGCTGCGAGCGGGTGAGCAAGGAATAAGCGAACTGGATCGGCTCGAAATGGAGGTAGCGGTCCAGCGTCTCGAACCATTCGGTCGAGTTGCGGGCGCTGTTCTGGAGCTTGAGCACCTCCAGGTTGCGCTCGGCCTGATATTCGGCGAGCGCCGCGTCGCGCGAGAGGCCCGGCCGGTTTAGCACCTCGGCGAGCTTGATCGCATCCTCGAGCGCGAGCTTGGTGCCCGAGCCGATCGAGAAATGGGCGGTATGGGCGGCGTCGCCGAGCAGGATCAGCTTGTCGTGGGACCAGGTGCCGCAGACGATGCGGCGGAAGTTGAGCCAGGCCTGCGGACCCGCCAGGTGGCCGGCGTTGGACATCAGTGCGTGGCCGTCCAGATATCTGGCGAAGATCGTTTCGCAGAGCGCGATCGCCTCGGGCTGGTCCATCGCATCGAAGCCGAGCCCGGCCCAGGTCTCGGGATCCATCTCGACGATGAAGGTCGAGAGGTTGTCGTCGAAGCGATAGGCGTGAGCCCAGACCCAGCCGGCCGCCGTGTGCTCGAACGCGAACGTGAAGGCCTCGAAGACCCTGTTGGTGCCGAACCAGAAGAATTTGTTCTTCTTTACTTGGATGTCGACGCCGAAATGCGCCTGATAGCGGTCGCGGATGCGGCTGTTGGCGCCATCGGCGGCGATGACGAGGTCGTGGCCCGCCCAGTCGGCGAGGTCGGGGCTCGCCTCATGCTCGAAATGGAGCTGCACGCCGAGCGCGCGCGCCCGTTCCTGGAGGATGGCGAGCAGCCGCTTGCGGCCGATGCCGATGAAGCCGTGGCCCGAGGAGCGGATCGTCTCGCCGTGGATGTGGACGTCGATATCGTCCCAATGGGCGAACTCGCTCCGGATGACAGCGCCCGACACCGGATCGTTGGCCAGCAGGTTCTCGACGGTCTGGTCCGAAAAGACGACGCCCCAGCCGAACGTGTCGTCGGCGCGGTTGCGCTCATAAAGGTCGATGCGGTGCGCCGGATCGCGCAGCTTCATCGAGATCGCGAAATAAAGCCCGGCCGGCCCGCCGCCGAGGCACGCGATGTGCATCGCCTCTCTCCAATTGCTTTAGACCTAAACTATCCACCTTTTCCGCAAGGTCAAGCCTATGGGAAGCGGGTATGATGAGGGGGAGCGAAAGGCTCGGTCGCGTCTAGGCAAAGGCGGGGCAATGCGGTAGGCGTCGCCCTAGCGCCAGAGCGTTCGATTCTGGAGGTAAGACGGTGGGAGGCATGTATGCCGGTTGAAGGGTTTGCTTTTTCCTTGGATTCCAATGGGAAGGCCTCCCTCGGCCGGCGTGGCGGCAGCAGGAAGATATTGCTGCTCGGCACCAGCCTGCTGGTTTATGCGGCTTTGCCTTCGGCCGCGCTCGCCCAGAATGAATGCGGCCCGCCCCCGCCCGGCGGCGGCACGGTCACCTGCACCGCCGCCGGCAGCCCCTATGTCAACGGCATCAGCTATCCCAATCAAGTCGAGGACCTCACCGTCGTCCTCGAGCCCGGCACGCTGAGCAACCAGACCGTCGAGATCACCTCGACGACCGTCGGCGTCGACCTGCGCCTCGAGGGGCAGGCCAACACCTTCATCACCTCCAACCAGAACGGCTTCAACGCCGGCGAGGGCGTCAACGTCACCTCCGCGCTGGGCACCGTCTTCGTCGGCGTCGACGACGTCCTGACCACGGGCACGACCGCCCAGGGCATCAACGCCGCGAGCCGCGGCGGCACCGAGGTCATCGCCGACCTCGTCTCCACGCTCGGCAATGATTCGCGCGGCGTCGTCGCCACCAGCTCCGGCTCGTCCGGCTACGCGTCCGGCCCGGTGTCGGTGACGACCAACCTCGTCTTCACCCAGGGCGCCAATTCGGACGGCATCATCGCCACCGCCGGCGGCAGCAAATATGGCGGCGGCGACGTCACCGTGAACAGCGGCACCCTGCTCACCGCGGGCGCCGATTCCGACGGCATCATCGCCACCGCCAATGGCGGCAGCAAATATGGCGACGCCGGCAACGTCTTCGTCACCAGCGGCAGCTTGAGCACGCTCGGCGCGTCGAGCACGGGCATCGAAGCCACCAGCGAAGGCGGCTTCGTCACCATCAACAGCGGCGTGCTGAGCACGCTGGGCAATGACAGCGCCGGCATCATCGCGACGATCAGCGGCCTCCCCGCGGGGGGCACCCCGGTCATCAGCATTTCTTCGGGCTCGGTCAGCACGCTCGGCACCGGCAGCGGCGGCATCGTCGCCAACGGGGGCCCGGGCACCGTCTATGTCGACAGCGGCACCGTCGCCACTTCGGGCGCCAATAGCGGCGGCATCATCGCGACTTCGTCGACCAGGAACGTCACGATCGAGAGCGGGTCGGTGACGACCGGGGGCGCCAACAGCACCGGCATCAACGCACATGCCGGGGGCGCCGGCGAGACCAGTATTAGCTCGGGCACGGTCTCGACGGCGGGCGCGGGCAGCACCGGCATCGACGCTTATGGCGGCACCGGAGTCAGCGTTACCTCCGGCACCGTGACGACCCTCGGCGACAATTCGGCCGGTATCGTCGTCGTGCAGGGCAATCCGGAAACCCCGCCGCCGCCGCCGGGCGACGATCCGATCCCGGGCGACGACGAACCGTCGGGCGACGGCCCCCCGGGTGACGACCCGCCGCCGCCGGGCGACGACCTTGGCGCGCCCGCGGGCCCCGCCGTCATCGGCGTCGGGCCGGGCGCCGTGATCGATTCGGGCGCGGTCACCACCGCCGGCAACAACAGCCCGGCGGTCAGCGGCACGTCGTTCAACGGCTTCGTCCAGATCTTCAGCGGCACCGCCGCCACGGCGGGCAATAATTCGGCCGCCGTCGCCGGGCGCGCCTTCGACGATGTCGAGATCAACAGCACGACCGTCACCACCGGGGGCAGCGCCAGCAACGGCATCGACGCTTATTCGCAGACCGGCGAAATCGTCGTCCGCAGCACCAATGTCGCCACCGCCGGCATCGGCTCGAACGGCATCGTCGCCGACGCCCTCGGGGATATCGAGATCGACAGCGGCGGGGTGACCACCGGCGGCAATAACAGCCGCGGCATCCACGCCGATTCCGAGACCGGGTCGATCGATATCGCCAGCACCGGCACCGTCGCCACCGGCGGCACCGGCTCGGCCGGCATCCACGCCGTCGCCGACGCCGGCGACACCGTCATCGCCAGCAACATCGTCACCACCCAAGGCGCCAACAGCGACGGCATCTATGCTTATGCCAGCGACACCGTCTCGGTGACCTCGACCTCGGTCACCACCCATGGCGACAACAGCGCCGGCATCATCGCCATCCAGGGCGGCAGCGGCGCGCCGCCGCCGCCGCCCGCCAGCTCCGCGCGCGCGGGCGCCGCGGAGGTGATCGGCGTCGGGCCGGGCGTGATCGTGGTCAGCGGCACGGTCCTCACCACCGGCAATAACAGCCCGGCCGTGGCCGGCTATTCGATCGACGGCTTCGTCCAGATCAGCAGCAATTCGGCGACCACCACTGGCAATGGCAGCGAAGGCATCATCGCCGACGCCTATAGCGACGTGCAGATCACCAGCGGCGCGGTCGTCACCGGCGGCACCGCCTCCACCGGCATCCTCGCCTCGGCTTATTACGGCTATGTCGACCTGCATTCGATCACCGTTACCACCACCGGCGCCAATTCGGGCGGCATCGTCGCGACCGCGGGCGGGCCGCTGGAGGGCAGCGGCGACGTCATGATCGACAGCGGCGCCGTGACCACGTCCGGCGCCAATTCGGCGGGCATCACCGCTTCGGCCGGCCTCGGCACCAATTCGACCGGCGGCGATGTTGAGATCAGCAGCACCATTGTGACCACCAACGGCGCCGATTCGCTCGGCATCGGCGCCCTTGCTTATGGCGACGTCACCATCGGCAGCACCACGATCATCACCCACGGCGCGAACAGCACCGGCATCGATGCCGCATCCTATTATGGCGACATCGCCATCACCAGCGGCAGCGTCACCACCACCGGCGCGGGCGCCGCCGGCATTGTCTCTTATGCCTATGACGGCAATACCACGGTCACCAGCGGCACGGTCAGCACCACCGGCAACAATGCCGACGGCCTGTTCATTCGCGGCGACGGCAACGTCACCGTCACCAGCACCGGGGTCAGCACGACGGGTTCGGGCAGCAGGGGCATCGTCGCGGTCGCTTTTGGCGGCAATACGACGGTCACCAGCAACAACGTCACCACGACCGGCCTCCTGGGCACGGGCATTTACGCTTATTCGGACGTCGGCAACGTCACCGTGACGAGCACCGGCACGGTCCGTACCGGCGGCGAGAGCGCGGCGGGCATTTATGTGTTCGGCTCCGAGCTGGTCAGCGTGACATCGGGGGCCGTGGTTACGACCGGCGGGTCCAGCAACGGCATCGATGCCAACCTGCTCGCCGGATCCACCGGATCGATCAGCGTGATCAGCACCTCGGTTACGACCAGCGGCAACAGCAGCATCGGCATCCGTGCCTTTGCCGGGGCAAGCGGGCCGATTACGATCACCAGCGGCACGGTGTCGACGACCGGCATCGCAAGCAACGGCATTCTCGCCACCGGCGGCAATGTCACCATCGCCAGCAACGGCCTGGTCAGCACGACGGGCTTCGGCAGCCAGGGCATCGAGATTCTGGGCATCGGCGGCAATATCGTCGTCACCAACGCCGCCATCACCACCACCGGGGGCGCAGCCAATGCGCTGAGGATTTCGAACGCCAGCGGCAACGTTCAGGTCACCAGCAACGGTGCCGTCAGCACCGCCGGCGCCGGCAGCAACGGCATCGACGCGCAGACCCTGGCCGCCGGCAACGTCACCGTCACCAACAACGCCGTCACCACCACGGGCGCCGGCTCCATTGCCGTGCGCGCCGCGACCGGCACCGGCAATGTCGCCGTGACCAGCAACGGCGCTGTCAGCACCACCGGCGCTGGCGCCACCGGCATCGCCGCATCGGCGGGCACGGGCGGGGTGACGGTCGATCTCAACAATGTCAGCGTCACCGGCGCCGCGACCGACGCGGTCAGCGTCACCGCCTCCACGACCAGCAACGTCATCGTGCGCGGCCTGCTGATTTCGACCAACGGCTTCTCGATCCAGGCCACGGGCGGCGCTTCGACGGTCGCCACCCTTGCGGCCGGCACGATCCGCGGCCGCATCGACCTCACCGGCAATGCCGACATCCTCAACAATGCCGGCATGTTCGACGTCATCGGCACCAGCCTGTTCGGCGCTGGCACGGACGTCGTCAACAATAGCGGCACCGTCCGCTCGGTGAACGGGGCGGGCGTGCTCGGCGGGCTCGAGACGTTCAACAATACCGGCCGCGTCGAGCTGCGCGACAATGTCGTCGGCGACACGCTCAACGTGACCGGCGCCTTCATCGGCACCGGCGCCAACAGCCGGCTCGGGGTCGACGTCAATCTCGGCGCCAATCTGGCCGACGTCCTGATCACCGGCGCCGCCACCGGCTCGACGACCCTCGACGTCTTCCTGATCGGCAATTCGGTGCTCAACACCACCGGCACGCTGGTCGTCGACGCGGCCGCGGGCACCAGCGCGACCGCCTTCACGCTCGCCGGCGGCATCAACAACAATCCCTATATCGCGCTCAGCCTGCTGTTCGACGCGCCGAACAACAATTTCCTGCTGATCGGCGCGCCCGACCAGCCGGTGTTCGAGACGATCGAGCAGGCCCAAATGGTCACCGAATTCTGGTACCAGAGCGCCAACGCCATCTCGGCCCAGCTCGAAGCCGCGCGCGACGGGCTGGTCCCGCTCGGCACGACCAACGTCGGCAACCTCACCGGCTCCGGCGCCTTCGGCGGCTGGGTCCAGGTCCTCGCCGGCAACATCGACCGCGACGCCAACCAGTCCTTCACCGGCGGCGGCGGCACGACCGTGTTCGACACCAGCTACAAGCAGGATTTCCAGGGCGTGCAGGGCGGGCTCGATTACCAGAGCGGCGGCACGATCATCGGCCTGAGCTTCGGCGCCGGCAAGTCCGACGCCACGTTCGACGCCACCTTCAACCGGGTCGAGCTGGAAGGCTACAACCTCGGCGCCTATGCCGCGTTCAACTCGGGGACCTTCTTCTTCAACGCGATCGCCAAGGTCGATTGGATCGACGTGGAATCGACGCCCGGCGCCGGCATCCTCGCCGAATATGACGCCACCGCCTGGGGCCTGCGCGGCACCGCCGGCTTCCGCTTCGATACGGGCAATCTCTATATCGAGCCGTCGGTCAGCCTGTCCTGGGTCAATGTCGACATCGACGATTACACTTCGAACGGCGCCACCATCGTCTTCGACGACATCAGCAGCCTGCGCGGCGCGGCGGGCGTCCGGATCGGCGGCAACTTCCGCTCGGGCAACGGCACCTTCTCGCCCTTCGTCGGCATTTACGCGGTCAACGAGTTCGAAGGCGACGCCCGCAGCACCTTCATCCTGGGCCAGACGATCGGGCTGACGCAGGATGCGCCGGGCACGTTCGGCGAGTTCACCGCCGGCCTCAATTACTCGACTGGCCGGCTCGAGATCTTCGCCCGCGGCGAGCTCGATTTCGGCGGCGAGCGGGAGGGCCTGGCCGGGCGCGCGGGCATCCGGCTGCGCTTCTGATCGAAGGCGGCGTGACGACGGAGGATGCGCCGGCAGGCGTCGAAGGATTCGACGTGCGCATCGGCTGGCGCCGCGACGATGCCCGCCTCGAAGCCGACGCCATCGCCTTGTGGGAGCGGACCGGCATCCTGCCGGACGATGTCACGCCGGCTGAGCGCGCCAGGGAGCTGGTCGCCGGCGCCTATCAAGGCGGGCGGCTGATCTCCCTGTGCACCGCGGTGGTCGAGCCCATCCCCTTCCTGCGCGCGCGCTTCGTCGTGCTGCGCAGCATGACCGACCCCGATCACCGGCGCAGCCATGCCCAGTTCGCGCTCGCCTTGCCGGTCCGCAAGGCGCTCCAAGACTGGGCGCTCGCCAATCCGGAGGAGAAGGCTGCCGGCGTGATCGGCTTCGTCGAGCCCGGCGCCTGGGGGGATTTCGACAAATTGCCGGTCGCGCCGATCTGGCCGCTGACCGTCGTCGCCTACACGCATGATGGAAAGCAGGTCCGCGCCTGCTGGTTCGATCATGTCCGGCTCGATGGAGCGCGCCGGGCGGTGGCGGGGCCTTGGCCCTCACGGCCGAAGACATGGCGCCCGATTTCGAATTCCGCCCCGCCTGGCGGCTGAACGACCCGCAGATCGAAAAGGACGCGGTCGAATTCTGGAACCGGCTCGGCATCCTGCCGAAGAAGGTGAAACCCGAGGAACGCGCCAGGGAGCTGACCGCGGTCGCCTACAAGGACGGACGGATCGTCGGCGTGCACACCGCCAGGCTGGGCCGGCTCGACCAGGTCCGCGCGCGTTTGGCGATGCTCCGCAGCGCCGTCGATCCGGATTGCCGCCGGACCCGCGTCTCGTTCGCGCTGACGCTCTACACGCGCGCCCTGCTCGAGCGCTGGTCGAAGGAACATCCCGAGGAGCGGCTCGCCGGCCTCGGCGCGATCCTGGAGAGCCGCGAGCTCGCCGGCCGCGGCAATGAGCCCTATTGGCCGACGACGCGCTTCATCCTGGCGGGGTTTATGCCGGACGGCCGCCAGCTCCGTATTTCCTGGTTCGAGGATTTCCGGCTGGATTAGCGGGGGCGGCGCTCCTATCGCATGCATGTTGTATTTGGGGCGCAGCGACCAGTGGGCAGCCGTGAAGAGGATGGGCTCGACGTGCGCGTCGCGTGGCGCCGCGACGATCCCGAGATCGAGGCCGACGCGATCGCCTTCTGGAACCGGATCGGCGTCCTGCCCGAGGGCGTCGATCCCGCAAAGCGCGCCAAGGAGCTGATCGCGGCCGCCTATAAAGACGGCCAGCTGATCGCGGTCGCCACTGCAATCATCGAACATGTCGATTTCCTCGGCGTCCGCATGGCGGTGCTGCGCGGCGCCACCGATCCCGCGCATCGCCGCGGCCACGTCCAGCTCGCGCTCGCAAGGCCCAGCCACGACGCGTTGCGAGACTGGGCGCTGGCTTTCCCCGAGGAGAAGCTCGCCGGCGCCATCGCCTTCGTCGCGCCCGGCGAGTGGGGCGATTTCACCCGAATGCCGGTCTGGCCGGAATCGGAGCTGGAGGTGGCCGGCTACACCCCCGACAATCAGCAGATCCGAATCCGCTGGTTCGACCATTTCCGGCTCGATTGAGGGCGCCGCGCATGGACCCGAACCTCTTCCTGCCGCCCGAGCAACTCGCGCCCGGTTTCGACCTCCGGCCAGCCTGGCGGCTGGGCGACGAGGCGATCGAGCGCGACGCGATCGACTTCTGGACGCGGACCGGCATCCTGCCCGCCGGCGTGACGCCGCAGGAGCGCGCCAGGGAGCTGGTCGCGGTGGTCTATAAGGAGGGCAGCATGATCGGCGTGCTCACCGCGCAGGTCGGCCGCCTCGCCCAGGTCCGCGCCCGGCTCGCCTTCGTCCGCGGCGCGGTCGATCCCGAATATCGCCGCGGCCATATCGGCCTGGTCATGTACCTCTACGCGCGCGACTTGCTCGAGCGCTGGTCGGCCGCGCATCCGGAGGAGCGGCTCGCCGGTGTCGGCGCCTTCGTCGAGAGCAACGAGCTTTCCGAGCGCGCCAAAAGCGGCAACGGGCCGACCCGCCTCGGCCTGATCGGCTTCACCCCCGACGGCCGCCAGATCCGCGTCTGCTGGTTCCGGGATTTCCGGCTGGACCTCAGCTAGGGTCCGCGACCAGCGACCCGAATTCTGCCTCGAAGGAGATCAGGCTCTGGATGTCGGGCGAATTGACGCCTAGCGCCATCGGGCAGCGCGCCTCCGGAATCACGGTGACGTCGAACAATTCCTTGATCGCGCCGTTCAGCCTGATCCATTCGACGAGGTCGCCGCTGCGCAGATCGACGATGCAGATGCCGCACCAGGGCTCGCCGTCGCGCTTCTTCAATTCGTCCTGCAGCGCCAGCCCGCCGAAGGCGCCGTCGCGCGGCAGCGACACGGTCGCGATCGCATGGCCGTTGTGGATGGCGAGGCCGCGCAGGAAGCCGGGGCAGAAGGCGATGTCGGTCCGCTCGCCGCTCTTCGGATCGATCCGCGCCAGCATGCCGCGGCCGGAATCGAGCAGGTAGATGCCCTCCGGCGTGACTCGCGGGCTGTGCGGCATGGAGAGCTGGTCGGTGACGATGCGGTCGTCGCGCACATCGATGAGGACGCCGCCTTCGTGGCGCCGGTCGCGCCAGCCGTTGATCATGTCCGAGCGGCTGACCGCGGTGACGAAGGCCGGCGCGCCGTCCTGCATGGCGAGGCCGTTCAGATGGCAGCGGTCCTCGGCGGCGAGGCGGGAGATGAAATCCGGTTTCCACAAGGGCTTGAAACCGTGGGTGATGCTCGTCGTCGCCAGGCAGGAGAACTTGGTGTTGACGAAGATCACCCGCCCGGCTTTGTCGATGCCGAGCTCGTGGACGTCGATGTCGCCGATCGTCTGGGCGTTGCGCGGCACGTAGAGCCGGTCGAAATCCCCATTGGCGCGCTCGTGCGGGGCAAGCACGTTCTCGAGCCGCCAGATCTGGAAGAGCGAGCCGACATAGAGCCGCTGCGAGGAAGCGTGCAGCCCCATGGCGCGCACGTAATTCTGCTGGTGGAAGCTGACCTGGCCCGTGGGCAGCATGCCGACCAGGAAGAGCTGGCCGGTCTGGTAGGAGCTGAAGGCGAGGCTGCAGCCCATCCGGTTCAGCCACTGGCCGAAGCCGCGCGAGACGCTGATCTGGGTCTGGTCGGCGGCGAGCTGCGGCGGCTGGGGCGCCGTCTGCGCTTCCTCGACCGCCACCTCGGGGGCAACTGTCGGCTTCCTGCTCATTCTTCCCCCATCGGCGTGTCCGGCGATCCTGGAAGGGTTCCGGTCGGTTCGAAACCCTCCGTCATTCCAGCGAAAGCTGGGATCTCACGTCCTGCATGCCGTGGAAGGAACAGAGATTCCAGCTTTCGCTGGAATGATGGTTCAATCAACGCGCTTCGCCTTCCAGATGGCGGACGATGAGGTCGGCGGCCGCCTCGGCGTCCATCGCCATGGTGTCGATGCGGATGTCGGGGGCCTCGGGCGCTTCGTAAGGCGAATCGACGCCGGTGAAATTGGCGAGCTTGCCGGCGCGCGCCTTCCTGTAGAGCCCCTTGGTGTCGCGCCGTTCCGCCTCGGCGAGCGGGGTGTCGACGAAGATTTCGATGAAGTCGCCGGCGCCGACCATCTCGCGGACCAGCTGCCGCTCGGCGCGGAACGGGCTGATGAAGGCGGTGAGCACGATCAGGCCCGCGTCCAGCATCAATTTCGCCGCCTCGCCGGCGCGGCGGATATTCTCGACCCGGTCGGCGGCGGTGAAGCCCAGATCCTTGTTGAGCCCGAGCCTGACATTGTCGCCGTCGAGCAGGAAGGTGTGGCGCCCGCGCGCGTGGAGCTTCGCCTCGACGAGGTTGGCGATGGTCGATTTGCCGGCGCCGGAGAGCCCCGTGAACCACAGCAGCCGCGGCTTTTGCAGCATCAGCGCCGCGCGGCGCTCGGTGGTCACGGTCAGCGTCTGCTCATGGATATTCTCCGAGCGGCGCAGGCCGAAGCGGATCAGCCCGGCGGCGACGGTGGCGGCGCTGATCCGGTCGATGAGGATGAAGCCGCCGAGGCTCCGGCTCGCTTCGTAGGGCTCGAAGACGATCGGGCGGGCGGTGTGGATCACGGCCTCGCCGATCTCGTTCAGGCCCAAAGTCCGCGCCGCGAGCTGCTCCATCGTGTCGATGCCGATCTTGTATTTCGGCTCCTGGACGGTGGCAGGGATGCTTTGCGTGCCGAGCTTGAGCAGATATTGGCGGCCGGGAAGCAAAGGCTCCTCCGCCATCCAGATCAAAGTCGCTTCGAACTGGTCGGCGATCTGCGGCGGCGCGCCCGCATAGAGCGTGTCGCCGCGCGAGCAATCGACCTCGGCGGCGAAGCTGAGCGCCACCGACCGGCCGGCCCCGGCCTCGTCGAGGTCGCCGTCCAGAGTGGCGATGCGGGCGACCTGCGCCGTCGTGCCGGCGGGCGCGATCGAGACGCTGTCGCCGGGGCGGACGGCGCCGGCGGCGACAATGCCCGTGTAGAAGCGGGCGCCGCCGTCGCGGATCACCTGCTGGACCGGCATTCGGAAAGCGTCGACGCCCCCCCATTCCGCGGGCGCGATCGCCTCGAGGCTCTCCAGCAAAGACGGCCCATCGTACCAGTCCATGCGCGCCGATCTGGCGGTGACATTGTCGCCGTCGAGCGCGCAGACCGGGATTGCGGCGACGCGGTCGATGCCGATGGTCGCGCCGAAGCGGACGAAATCATGCGCGATCGCCTCGAACCGGGCGCGCTCGAAGCCGGCCAGGTCCATCTTGTTGACCGCGAGCACGAAAGTCCGGATGCCGAGCAGCCGCGCGATCTTGGCGTGCCGCCGGGTCTGGGTGAGCACGCCCTTGGTCGCATCGACGAGGACGATGGCGACCTCCGAGCGCGACGCGCCGGTCGCCATGTTGCGGGTATATTGCTCGTGGCCCGGCGTATCGGCGAGAATGAAGCGGCGCCTGGGCGTCGCGAAATAGAGATAGGCGACATCGATGGTGATGCCTTGCTCGCGCTCCGCCTCCAGCCCGTCGGCGAGCAGGGAGAAATCGGTCAGCCCCTCGAGCTTGTCCGACGGCACCGCGCCGCAATCGTGGAGCAGCCGGCCGATCAGGGTCGACTTGCCGTCGTCGACCGAGCCGCAGGTCAGGAGGCGCAGGAGGGAGGCGGGCCCGGCCATCAGAAATAGCCCTGGCGCTTCTTGCGCTCCATCGAGGCGGGCTGGTCCTTGTCGATCAGCCGGCCGGAGCGCTCGGACGTGCCGTCGCGCGCCATTTCGGCCAGCACCGCGTCCACATCGGCGGCGTCGCTCTCGACCGCGCCGGTCAGCGGCCAGCAGCCGACCGTGCGCACCCTGACGCGGCGCATGACCGCATCCAGCGGGAAGCGCTCGTCGTCGACGATCAGCAAGGTGCCGTCGCGCACCGCCGTCGGGCGCTCGGCGGCGAAATAGAGCGACGCGACCTTCAGCCTTTCGGCGGCGACATAGGCCCAGACGTCGCGCTCGGTCCAGTCGGAGAGCGGGAAGACGCGCAGGGATTCGCCCGGCGCGCGGCGGCCGTTATAGAGCTGCCACAGCTCCGGCCGCTGGCGCTTGGGGTCCCAGCCGTGGCTCGCCGAGCGCACCGAGAAGATCCGCTCCTTGGCCCGGCTCATCTCCTCGTCGCGCCGGGCGCCGCCGAAGGCGACATCGAAGCGGCCGGCGTCGAGCGCCTGCTTCAGCCCCTCGGTCTTCCAAAGCTCGGTATGGAGCGCCGCGCCATGGTCGAACGGGTTGATCCCGCGCGCCTCAGCCTCGGCGTTCCTGTGGACGATGATCGCCATCTTAGCCTCGGCGGCCAGCTGGTCGCGCAAGGCGTAGAGCTCGGCGAACTTCCAGCCGGTGTCGACGTGGAGCAAAGGGAAAGGCGGCCGCGCCGGGAAGAAGGCCTTGCGGGCGAGGTGCAGCATCACGCAGCTGTCCTTGCCGCCCGAAAACAGCATGACCGGCCGCTCCGCCTCGGCGACCGCCTCGCGGATGATATGGATCGCTTCGGCTTCCAGATCCTGCAGCGCGGCGAGTGTCAGGCGAAATTCCTCGAACGGGGATTGTCGAGCGACCGATAGTGGCCTCGCCGTGGCGGTGCAATTGCTCCGGTCAGCGCGGCAGTGGGCCGAGGAGGATCTCGGCGCGCCGGTTCTGCGGCTCGCGGACGCCGTCGGGCGTCTCCACAAGCGGCCGGCTTCCGCCATAAGGCCCGAAGTGAAACGCCGCGGTCACGCCGCGCGGTCTCAGATAGGCGGCGGCCTCGGCGCGCCGCCTGGACAAAGCGAGATTATAGGCGCTGGCGCCGGAACGATCGCTATGGGCGTAGACCCATACGATGCAATGGGGCACCGAGGCATAGGCGATCGCGACCTCGTCGAGGATGGCCGCCATTGCGGGCGTGACCGCGCTGCTGTCCAAATCGAAGAAGATCAGGAACAGCTCGCGATAAAGCCGCCCCGCAACGGAGTGCTCGATAGAATAGCAACTCGCATCGTCCGGCGTGCCGGGCGCCGGCTGGCCGGCCGGAGCGGCGGCAAGCAGCGGCGCCGCAGCATCAGTCGAACAGATCCTCGAAGAAGGATTTGCGGCGGCGGCCGTGCTCGCGATGGTCGCGATGGCGGCCGTCATCGTCGCCATAATGGCGCGGGCGGTCGTCGCGCTGCGGCGGAGGGGCGCCCGAACCCTGCGCGCTGCGCTCGATGATCTTGTCGAGCTCGCCGCGGTCGAGCCAGACGCCGCGGCATTGCGGGCAATAATCGATCTCGACGCCCTGCCGGTCGCTCATCACCAGGGCGACCTTGCAGACGGGGCAAGGCATTCCGGCGCCGGGATTGGTCATAAATACTCCTCGAATCGGTTTCCCGCGATCAGGTAGTGAGGCCGCCGGCGCGCTGCAATCCGGTGCGTGGAATATGATGCTGGAGCCGCGCCGGGAACCTGCCTAGGGTAAGCGCCAAAGGGAGGGCGTCTTGGCCGGGAAGATCCTTTGCTTCGGCGAATTGCTGCTCCGGCTGACCGCGCCGGGGCGCGAATTGCTGCTGCAGAGCGGCCGGCTCGACGTCCATGTCGGCGGCGCCGAGGCCAATGTCGCGGTCGCCCTCGCCCGGCTCGGCCACGCCACCGCAATGGCGAGCCTTGTGCCCGCCAATGCGCTGGGCGAAGCCGCGGCCGGCGCGCTCCGCCGCTACGGCGTCGATAGTTCGGGCGTGGCCATCGGGGCGGGGCGGATGGGCCTCTATTTCCTCTCGCCCGGCGCGGGCCTGCGCCCGTCCGACATCGTCTACGACCGCGAGGGCAGCGCCTTCGCTCTGGCCGAGGCGGGCGATTTCGACTGGGACGCCTTGCTCGACGGCGCCGACCTCCTCCATCTGTCGGGCATCACCCCCGCGCTCGGGCCGCGCTCGGCCGCGGCGGCGAAGACGGCGGCGGCGGCGGCCAAAGCCAAGGGCGTCCCAATCTCCTTCGACGGCAATTACCGGGCTCAGCTCTGGAGCCGCTGGGACAGCGATCCGGCGGCGATCCTCAATGAGCTGGTCGGCCAGGCGGACATCCTCTTCGGCAACCACCGCGACATCTCGCTGCTGCTCGGCCGGGACTTCGGCGGGGAGGGCCCGGAGCGGCGGCGCGAGGCGGCCGAGGCGGCGTTCGCGGCCTTCCCCCAGCTCAGGCTGATCGCGTCGACCGCGCGCCACGTCGAGGACGCCGACACCCACCGCATCGCGGCGCGGATCGACGGCCGCGACGGAGCCGCGCAGACCGATGAAATCGTCGTCGCCGGCATCGTCGACCGGATCGGCGCCGGCGACGCCTTCGCCGCCGGCGTGCTGCACGGCATGCTCAGCGGCCGCGACCTCGACTGGACCGTCCAGGCCGGCCTCGCTCTGACCTGCCTCAAGCACAGCCTCCGGGGCGATGCGAGCCTGTTCGGCCCGGGCGACATCGAGGCGTTCCTCGCCGGCGAGCGCGACGTCCGGCGCTAGGGTGCGGACTCTCCTTCCAGAAGACGTCGTCACCCCGTCCCCAAACCGTCGCCCCGGACTTGATCCGGGGCCCACCTTCTTGGGAGTCGCCCACGAGAAGGTGAGATGCCGGATCAAGCCCGGCATGACGGGGAAAAGACGGACGCGATGGGCTGGATTCTCGCGTCGTCCGGGCGCTATATCGGGCTGTGTCCACCGGTGTCATCCGCCGGCCACCCTGAGACTGGAATGCGATGACCCGACCCTTGGCCCTGCACCCCGACCGGCTCTTTCCCGCCGATCCGCGCACCCGCGACATCGCCCGCGCGCTTTACGCGCCGGTCAGCGGCCTGCCGATCGTCAGCCCGCACGGCCATACCGACCCGGCCTGGTTCGCGCATAACGAGCCGTTCGCCGATCCGGCGCAGCTGCTGATCGTGCCCGATCATTATGTGTTCCGGATGCTCTACAGCCAAGGCATCCCCCTCGACGCGCTCGGCATCCCTACGGTCGACGGCAGCCCGACCGAGAGCGACCCGCGCAAGATCTGGCGGCTCTTCGCGGAGAATTACCACCTCTTCCGCGGCACGCCGTCGCGGCTGTGGCTCGACTGGGTGTTCGCCGAGGCCTTCGGGCTCGACGTCCGGCTCGAGGCAGAGACGGCCGACCATGTTTACGAGACGATCGACGCGGCGCTGAAGACCGATGCCTTCCGCCCGCGCGCCCTCTTCGAGCGGTTCGGCATCGAGCTCATCGCCACCACCGAAAGCCCGCTGGATCCGCTCGACCATCACCGCGCGATCAGGGAGAGCGGCTGGCCCGGCCGCGTCGTCACCGCCTACCGGCCCGATCCGGTGATGGACCCGGAGCATCCGGGCTTCGCCGGCAATCTGGTCCGCTTCGGCGAAATTGCGGGCGAGGACGTCTCGACCTTCGCGGGCTATCTGCGCGCGCACGAGAATCGCCGCGCCTATTTCCGCGCGGCGGGCGCGACCTCGACCGACCATGGCCATCCCAGCGCCTTCACCGCCGATCTGCCGCGCGGTCAGGCCGAGCAGCTCTATGCGGCGGTGCGTGCCGGCCATTGCAAGCCCTATGAGGCCGAGCTGTTCCGCGGCCAGATGCTGACCGAGATGGCGCGGATGAGCCTCGACGACGGCATGGTGATGCAGCTTCACCCCGGTAGCTTGCGCAGCCACAATGCGGCCGTGCTGGCGCGCTTCGGCCGCGACAAGGGCGCCGACATCCCGCTTCCCGGCGAGTTCGTCCGCGCGCTCAAGCCGCTGCTCGACAAATATGGCAACGATCCGCGCCTCACCCTGATCCTGTTCACCCTCGACGAGGACGTCTATTCGCGCGAGCTCGCCCCGCTCGCCGGCCATTATCCCGCGCTCCGGCTCGGCCCGCCCTGGTGGTTCCACGATTCGCCCGAAGGCATGCGCCGCTTCCGCGAGGCGGCGACCGAGAGCGCGGGCTTCTACAACACAGTCGGCTTCAACGACGACACCCGCGCCTTCCTCTCCATCCCCGCCCGCCACGACGTCGCCCGGCGGATGGACTGCGCCTTCCTCGCCCGCCTCGTCGCCGAGCACCGGCTCGAGGAGGACGAGGCACATGAGGTCGCCCGAGCGCTCGCTTACGATCTGGTCAAGGCGGCCTACAAATTGTGACGGGGTGGAGCCTGGTTCACCGCCGTCACCCCGGCGAAGGCCGGGGTCTCAGCGAAACGCGCCGAGACCTCTTGTCCTGGGATCCCGGCCTTTGCCGGGATGAGGTGGGGGGTGATTGGTGAAGCGCCTTTCCGAAGCCACGCTCCACCTTCTCCCCGGCTGGGTCCGGCGTCCAGCCATCCGCCCCGCTCCACGCGTCGTCCATCTCGGCCTCGGCGCCTTTCACCGCGCCCATCAGGCGATCGTGTTCGACGATCTCGGCTGGGGCGTCACCGGCGCCTCCCTGCGATCGCCGGCGGTGCGCGACGCGATGGCGCCGCAGGACGGGCTCTATTCGCTGGTCGTCGGCGGCGAGGTGCGGGTGATCGGCGCCGTGCGCGAGGTGATGCTCGATACCGAGGCGCTCGCCGCGCGGATCGCCGCGCCGGAGACGCGGGTCGTCACGCTCACGATCACCGAGAAGGGCTATCTCCCGGGCAGCCGCGCGGCCGCGATCCTCGCCGGGGCGCTCGCCCGCCGCGACGGCGGCGTCACGATCATTTCGTGCGACAATCTGCCCAATAACGGCGCGCGGCTGCGCGAAGCGGTGCTCGCGGCGTCGGGCGGCGCAGCGGAGCGGATCGCCGCGCGCTGCGCCTTCCCGCAGACCATGGTCGACCGGATCGTTCCCGCCACCGAGGCGGCCGACATCGAAAAGCTCGCCGCGCGCATCGGCCTCCTCGACCGCGCTATGGTCAAGGCCGAGCCCTATTTCCAATGGGTGATCGAGGACGATTTCGCAGCCGGCGAGCGGCCCGATTTCGAAGCGGCCGGGGTCCAGATCGCCGCCGACATCGCGCCCTGGGAAACGGTCAAGCTGCGTCTGCTCAACGGCGCGCATAGCGGCCTCGCCTATCTCGGCGGGCTCGCCGGCGTGACCTATGTGCACGATTTCGTCGCCGACCCCGCCGGCCGCCGCTTCGTCGAATCGCTTTGGGACGAGGCGGAGACGACCTTGTCGCCGCCGCCTGGGCTCGACATCGCCGCCTATCGCGCGGCCTTGACGGCGCGCTTTGCCGATGCCGGCCTCCAGCACAGAACCCGCCAGATCGCGATGGACGGCTCGCAGAAGCTGCCCCAGCGCCTGCTGGCGCCGATCGCCGCGCGGCTGGAGCGGGGGCAGGGGATCGAGGCGCTGGCGCTCGCCGTCGCCGGCTGGATGCGCTGGCAGAGCGGGCGCACCGATTCAGGCGAGGCCTTCGCGGTCGACGACCCGCTGGCGGCGGAAACGGCACGGCGCCTCGCCGGCCAAAGCGAGCCGAGGGAGCGGGTTCGGGCGCTGCTCGGCATGGAGGAAATCTTCCCGCCTTCCCTGGCCGCCGATCCGCGCTTCGCGCAGGTGGTTACGCGCCAGCTGACGCGGCTGTTGGAGCGCGGGGCCGCAGGAGCGATCGGCCTAGCTTAGTGCGAGGAGGCGCCCTCCGCGCCGATCCCCGTCTCCGACCTGATCCGCTGGTGGAGATAGCCGGCCCGGTCGACCGCCGCGCGCGGACTCCGGTCGAGCAGCGACACGATCCAGATCGTGAAGAAGGCCGCCGGCATCGAGAAGATTGCGGGCGAAGTATAGGGGAAAGGCGCGCTCGCATGGCCCAGGATCGTCACCCAGATGGCGGGCGAGAGGATGGTGAGGATGATGGCGAGCAGCACGCCCAGCGTCCCGCCCGCGACCACGCCGCGCGTCGTGCAGTCTTTCCAGAGCAGGGAGAGGAACAGCACCGGGAAATTGCCCGAGGCGGCGAGCGCGAAGGCAAGGCTCACCATGAAAGCGATATTGGTCTTCTCGAAGAGGATGCCGAGCAGGATCGCGGCCAGCGCCAGCACCACCACGGTGATGCGCGACACCGTCAGCTCCTTTCTGGCGTCCACCGCGCCCTTGCGGAACACGGTCGCGTAGAGATCGTGCGACACCGCCGAGGCGCCCGACAAAGTGAGCCCGGCGACCACGGCGAGGATGGTCGCGAAGGCGACCGCCGAGACGAGGCCGAGGAAGAGGTTGCCGCCGAGCACGTCGGCGAGATGGACCGCGGCCATGTTGGGCTGGATGTGGACCGCGCCCGCCGCGTCGAGGAAAGCGGGGTTGGTCGCGACGAAGGTGATCGCGCCGAAGCCGATGATGAAGGTGAGGATGTAGAAATAGCCGATCCACCCGGTCGCCCAGAACACCGAGATGCGCGCCTGGCGGGCATTGGGCACGGTGAAGAAGCGCATCAGGATATGCGGCAGGCCGGCCGTCCCGAACATCAAAGCCATGCCGAAGGAGATGGCCGAGATCGGGTCCTTGAGGAAATTGCCCGGGCCCATGATCGAGGCGCCGCGCGCGGCCGCCTGTTCCGCCCCGAGCCTGTCATTGGCGGCGAGATTGGTCTTCACCTCGACGGCGCGGGCAAACAGGGCCTCGGGCGAGAAGCCGAAATGGATGAGCACGAGCAGGGCCATGATCGTGGCGCAGCCGAGCAGCATGACCGCCTTGATGATCTGCACCCAGGTGGTCGCGATCATCCCGCCGAACAGGACGTAGAGCGTCATCAGCACGCCGACGATCACTACCGCGAACAGATAGGGCAGGCCGAACAGCAGCTCGATCAATTTGCCGGCGCCGACCATCTGCGCGATCAGATAGAAGAGCACGACCGAAAGCGTGGAGAGCGCGGCGAAGCTGCGCACGGGCGGCTGGGCGAAGCGGAAGGAGGCAACGTCGGCGAAGGTATATTTGCCGAGATTGCGCAGCCGCTCCGCCATCAGGAAGAGGATGATCGGCCAGCCGACCAGGAAGCCGATCGAATAGATCAGCCCGTCATAGCCGACGTCGAAAATCTGCGAGGAGATGCCGAGGAAGGAGGCCGCCGACATATAGTCGCCGGCGATGGCGAGGCCGTTCTTGAAGCCGGAGACGCCGCCGCCCGCGGCGTAGAAATCCGCCCGCGTCTTGGTCCGCCGTGCCGCCCAGGCGGTGATGCCGAGCGTGAAGGCGACGAACACCGCGAACATGGCGATGGCGGGCCAATTGGGGCCGCCGCCGCTCATTCGGCCTCTCCGTCGCGCAGCGCGCGGACCAAGGGATCGAACTCCCGGTTGGCGCGGCGCACGTAGAGGCCGGTCAGCACGATCGCGAGCAGGATCAGGCCGACGCCGACCGGAATGCCGAGCGATGTGACGCCGCCGCCGATCGGCCGGGCGAGCAGCTCCTTGTCGAAGGCGATCAGCGCGATGTAGCCGAAATAGGCGGCGAGCATGATCGCCGTCAGCGTCCAGGTGAACCGCCCGCGCCGCTTCACCAGCCTCTGGTAGCGCGGATCGGCGAGCACCTCGTCGTAGCGCGCTTCAGCCATGCTAAGCTTTTCCTCATCCATGTCGGGAGGCTGCACTGATAATGGCGCGACGGCAAGCCAAGCTTGGAGCCGATTGCGGCCCTGGCTCGTCACCCCGGACTTGATCCGGGGCCCACCTTTTCCGGGTGGGAACAGAAAGGTGGATGCCGGATCAAGCCCGGCATGACGACGATGTTGGCACGATCATAGCCCGACTTAGCGAAACAGCGCCAGCGGCACCGCTTCGGCCATCGCGCGATAGCCGGCGGCCGACGGGTGGAGGCCGTCGCCCGAATCATAGGCCCGGCGCATCCGCGTCGGCACGGCCGGATCGCGCATGACGGCGTCGAAGTCGATCACGGCGTCGAAATGGCCGGGCGCGCGGATCCAGGTGTTGAGCGCCCGGCGGTCGGCCTCGCCGGCGGCGTCCGGACGATATTCCGAGCCGCCGAACGGCAATAGGGTCGCGCCGATCACCTTGATGCCGCGGGCCCGCGCGCGGGCGATCATCCGGCCGTAGGCGGCGATGAGGTTGGCGACGAGCGCGCGCCGGGCGGCGGGCGCGGCCGCCCCGCTGCGGGCGAGCATGCCGAGATCGTTGACGCCCTCGAGCAGGATCAGATATTTGATTCCGGGCTGGCCGAGCACGTCGCGCTCGAAGCGGGCCAGCGCGCTCGGCCCGAAGCCGTCGCTCAGCACGCGATTGCCGCTGATGCCGTGGTTGAGCACCGCGAGATGGCGCGTCGCCGGATCGGCCTGCAGCCGGGCGGCGAGGAAATCGGGCCAGCGCTGGTCGCTGTTCGGCCTGATGCCGAAGCCGTCGGTGATCGAATCGCCGAAGGCGACGATCGCCGCCGCGCGCGGGCCCGCCATCGCGTCGACGCCGGCCAGCTGCGTCCAGTGGGCGATGGTGCGCGCGCCGGGCAGATTGGCCGCCGCGCTGCGATTGCCGTGGACGAGGAAGGTCGTCGTGCGCGAGCCCGGATGGCTGGTGCGCGGCGACGGCGGCTGGGGCAGATAGAAGGAGATGGCGAGGTGGCCGAGCGGCGGCACGGAAAGGTCGACGGGATCGGAGACGGCCTCCGCGCCCGCAGGGACGGTCACCGCGTCATGGCCGGCGAAGGTGACGGCGCGGCCGCTGCCCGGCGCGATCCGCGCCGTGGCGGGATCGGCGGAGCGGGCGACCTGGACGGATTGGATCCGCAGCGGCCTCGTGCCGAACCTGTTGGAGAGGCGGATGCGAATGCGCTCTCCGCCCAGGCTGACCCGGACCACCTGGCGCACGGTCGCGTCGGTCAGATCGGCCTGGGAGAAGCGGCCGACCGGGATCATTTGCGAGCTTGCCCAGGTGCCGACCCAATGCGCGCTTGTGTCCTGGCGCTGCACCCGCTCCGGGTCGCGTTGCGCCGCGCCCGGCGAGCAGGCCACCGCGACGAGCAGGGCGAATGCGGTGAAGAGCCGGTGGAAGGTCATGCCAGTTCCTTGAGCAAGAATGCGGGATCGGCGAGCCGGGCGCGGTCGGGCGCGATGCCGGCGGCGATCAGCTTCCGGCCCTGCACATAATCCTTGACCGCATTGACGCAATCGAGCGCGACGACCCGGCCCTGGCGCAAATAGACCGCCGAAAAGCTTCGCGACGCCGGCGCGCCGCGGACGACGATGTCGTCATGGCCGGCGCTAAGGCCGATCGTCTGCAGCTTCAAATCATATTGGTTGGACCAGAACCACGGCATCGCCGCATAGGGCTCGGGCGCGCCGGCGATCGCCTTGGCCGCGACATTGGCCTGGTCACTGGCGTTCTGCACCGATTCCAGCCGGATCCGCGCGCCACCCGCAAAAAAGTTTTCATGCGCGGCGCAATCGCCGACGGCGTAGACGTCGGGAAGGTCGGTCCGGCAGAACGCGTCGACATGGACGCCGTTGC
Organism: Sphingomonadales bacterium; assembly: GCA_034668505.1. Lineage (GTDB taxonomy): Bacteria > Pseudomonadota > Alphaproteobacteria > Sphingomonadales > Sphingomonadaceae > Allosphingosinicella. The sequence goes on along the minus strand of JAXDPD010000088.1, from coordinate 177,941 downwards.
CGCCCGCGGCGCCGGCCGCGATCAGCGGCGCGACGGCGGCGTCGATGCCGATCCCGACGACGACCATGTCGGCCGGGACCAGCGCGCCGCCGGCGAGGCGGACGCCGCTCGCCTGGCCTCGCTCGCCTTCGATCGCGGCCACCGAGACGCCGGTGCGAAGGTCCACGCCATGGGCCCGGTGCTCCGCCTCGTAGAAATGCGAGATCGGCGCGCCGGCGACGCGGGCGAGCACGCGATCCAGCGCTTCGAGCAGCACCACCTCCTTGCCGAGCTTGATCAGCACCGCCGCGGTTTCGAGCCCGATATAGCCGCCGCCGATCACGACCGCGCGCCGCACCTCAATGAGCTCGCCCCTCATCCGATCGACATCGGCGCGGCTGCGCACGGTGTGGACCTTCCGCAAGTCCGCGCCGCCGCAGCTCAGCCTGCGCGGGCTGCCGCCGGCCGCCCAGACCAGACTTCCGTAACCGACGGTCGTGTCGTCCTCCAGCCTCGCTTCATGCGCCGCGGCATCGACGCGCGAGACCCGGCGGCCGAGCAGCATCGTCACGTCCCGCTCCGCCCAGAAGACAGGCGGCCTGATCAGCATCCGTTCGAATTCTCTCTCGCCGGCCAGATAGTCCTTCGACAAAGGCGGGCGCTCGTAGGGGAAATCGGGCTCGCCGCCGATGATGGCGATGCTGCCGGCGAAGTTCAGCTGGCGCAGCGCGATCGCCGCCTGCGCCCCGCCATGGCCGGCGCCAACGATCACGACGTCGAACCGCCTCGTCATTCCCCCTTGAGCCTCCAATGGTGCCGGGTGTCGGACTCGAACCGACGACCTACCGCTTACAAGGCGGTTGCTCTACCAGCTGAGCTAACCCGGCGCCGCTTTGCGATAGTCCAAATGGTCTAAGCAACGCCGAACGTCCAGCCTTCGGTGCGCGCCAAAGCGGGCGTGAGGTTGGCGGGGGACCAATAAGCGGGATTGCCGGATATGGCTCTCATGCCGGCGGCGGCGATGAGGACGTCCGTCTCATGGTCGGTCGGGTCGCGCTCCAGCGCTGGCGGGCGGGACCCTAAAGCGGCGAGCGCGACACCGAGCTGGTGGCGTGTCCGCACCTTGCGGCCGCTGAGCCCGGCGAGGCGGATGAAGAGGCGGGTGTAGATTTCCACCACGACACTCCCTTGTGTGGGCAAAGTATCCATCGGCCAGACGGGAACGCGCCCCGCAAGCGCGTGCAGCAGCCGCATGCCGGCGAAGCTCGCCTTGGCGACCTGGGCGGCGCCGATCGCGTCGTAGAGGGTGGAGGCCTTGCCGCCGCCGGTGGCGTTGAACGCCTGCTCGCAGACGCGGTGGTGGAGGAAGTCGCGCTTCGTTCCGTCGGAGGCGCCGAAATAGAAATGGCGGCGGTGGGTCTTTTCGAGGAAGCTCGCGGCGCCCAGATCCTCATCGTCCGAAACGCGGTCCACATAGGCCCAGAAGGCTTTGGCGTCCGAGGGGATGCCTGGCTCGCCGGGCAGATATTCGCCGCGCGCCGCGATGGGCGGGGCGGCGCTGAAATCGAAGCCGAACAGGGTTGGCGCCCCGGCCGCCTTCTCCAGCAGCCAGGTCAGCACTTGGGTCCGGGACCAGACATGGTCCGGCCGCACGAGCGCGGGCGCGGACTCTGCAGCCTCGCATATCGCCACCGCGATGCCCTTGTGCCTTTTCCCCTTCGCGCCCGACCAGTCGATCGCGGCGAAGCGCTCGAAACGCGGTGTCACTTCTTCTTCCGCGGCTTCACCTTCGGCTTGGCCGCGGTCCAGTCGCGCGAGCGGAGGATCATCGCTCGGACGCGCTCGGGATCGGCGCTGCCGAAGCGGATCAGCACGGCCGGCCAGCCTTCGTAATGCGGTGTCTGCCAGAAGGTGTCGGGGTCGGTCTCCTTGAGCATCTCGACCGTGTCCATGTCGATGGCGATGCCGAACGAGATCTGGTCCTCATGCCCGGTGTAGAGGAAGGGGCGGCCGTTCGAGGCGACCTTGACCGCGGGCTTGCCGTAGCTGGTCGAAAGCTCGGTGTCGGGCAGCGAGAGGGCGAAGGCGACCGCTTCGTCCCAGGTCCGGATCGGCTCCTCAGTCATCGCGCAGCGCCTTTCTTTGCTCTTCCCACCAGGCGATCCGCTCGGCGACGCGTTTCTCGAAGCCGCGGTCGGTGGGGGTGTAGAAGGTCTGCGGCGCCATCTCCTCGGGCCAGTAATTGTCGCCGGAAAAGCCGCCCTCCGCGTCATGGTCGTATCGATAGTCCTTGCCGTAGCCGATCTGCTTCATCAGCTTGGTCGGGGCATTGAGGATGTTCTTGGGCGGGGTCAGCGAGCCCGTCTCCTTCGCCGAACGCCAGGCCGCACCCATCGCCTTGTAGGCGGCGTTCGATTTGGGCGCGGTGGCGAGGTAGAGGCAGGCCTGGACGATGGCGAGCTCGCCTTCCGGGCTGCCCAGGAAATCATAGGTGTCCTTGGCGGCGATGCACTGGACCAGCGCGTTGGGATCGGCGAGGCCGATATCCTCGCTCGCGGCCCGAATGAGACGCCGCAGCAGGAAGAGCGGCTGCTCGCCCGCGGTCAGCATCCGCGCGAGATAATAAAGCGCCGCCTGCGGATCGGAGCCGCGGATCGCTTTGTGCAGCGCCGAGATGAGGTTGTAATGGCCCTCGCGGTCCTTGTCGTAGACCGCGACGCGGCGATGGAGCAGGGCCGCCAGCTCGGCGGGACCAAGGGGCTCCGCAATCTCGATCGAGAACAGGGTCTCGGCCTGGTTGAGCAGGAAGCGGCCGTCGCCGTCGGCGGTCGCGACCAGAGCGTCGCGCGCTTCGGGGGTGAGGGGGAGGGGCCGCTCCATCAGCTCTTCGGCGCGGTCCAGCAATTTGCACAAGGCCGCCGCGTCGAGCCGGTTGAGGATCAGCACCTGGGCGCGGCTGAGCAGGGCGGCGTTGAGCTCGAAGCTCGGATTCTCGGTGGTGGCGCCGACCAGGACCACGGTGCCATCCTCGACATAAGGCAGGAAGCCGTCCTGCTGGGCGCGGTTGAAGCGGTGGATCTCGTCCACGAAGAGCAGGGTCTGCCGGCCGATCTTGATCTGGTCGCGCGCCTCGGCGAACACCTTCTTCAGGTCCGCCACGCCCGAGAAGACCGCCGAAATGGCGACGAAGCGCATGCCGACGGCGTCGGCGAGCAACCGCGCGATCGTCGTCTTGCCGGTGCCGGGCGGTCCCCACAGGATCATCGAGGCGAGCTTGCCCGCCGCCACCATCCGCCCGATCGCGCCGTCGGCGCCGGTCAGATGCTCCTGGCCGACCACATCGTCGAGCTTTTGCGGCCGCAGCCGATCGGCGAGCGGCGCATTCTCGCCCGGCGGCGGCGCCGCTGGCTGCTGCGGATCGGTCTGGAACAGGTCGGCCACGGGCGCCGCCTAGCGCATTTCGGCCGCCTTGGCACGGGCGATCAGTCGACGACCAGCGGCGTCACCGGCTCGACCGCCGGCGCCGTCCCGATGAAGCGGAAATAGCCCAAAGTGATCGTCGAATCGGGGCCATATTGCGCCCGTGCCCGTTCGGGGCGCGCCCGCGCCAGCGCCGCCGCCTGGGGCGGCAGCCCGGGCCTGGTGCCGACGATGGTGAACACGAACGGCGCGGGGCGCTCGAGGATCAGGTCGAGCATTGCGCCGTCGCAGGCGCGGCCGGCGCAGCGAAGGAACGAGCGGCCGTCGCCGGCACCGGGGGTGAACGGGCGCATGAAGCCCTCGACGCCGCCGGCCCGGAGCGCGGCGGACGCGGGCGCGATCAGGGCGACGCTCTCGGCGCCGTTCATCCGGAGCCGCAGCCGGACTCGCATGCCGCCCGGCTCGGGGCGTCGGCTCACCAGCTCGACCGCCGGCCCGGCGATCGGCGCGGCGGGCGCCGGCGCGGCCCAGCGGCGGCGGGCCGTATAGGGAAATTCGGTGCGCTGCCAGTCGCCGGCATAAGGCACCGGCGCGCCGTCATTGTTGACCGCGAAGCGGGCCGAGCGGGTGGCGTCGTCCCAGACATATTCGATGGTGAAGAGCTGCTGCCTGTCGGCGCTGTAGGCGGGCGTGACGGCGGCGACGAGCCAGGCCGTGATGGCAAGATCGATCGCGCCGGCGACCACGAACAACGTCCGCGGCCGCGACAGCAGGGGCCTGAGCTCGATCAAAGCGGGCAGCAGGATCGCCGCGCCCAGCGGTGCGAAGATCCAGGGCGGGCTGCTGCTCATCAGCTCCTCGAACAGAGCGAGCGCCGGGCCGAAGGTGAGGAAGAGCAGGATCGCGGCGATGATGGCGCCGGCGCGTTCGGCCCAGGGCCACCAGCGTTTCGCCACCATGCCCAGAGCGGCGGCGAGCGGCGGCGCCAGGAAGAAGATCGCCGCCCCCGGCGCGACCAGGCAGATCGCGCCGCCGAGCAGAGTGAAGAACAGCCAGAAGGCGGCGCGCAGCCGCGTCCGCTCGGCGGTTCCGGCGACCAGCAGCAGGCCGATCACCCCGGCGGCGAGCGCGCAGGCATAGACCGCCGTCGTCGCGACAAGCGGAAAGGCGCGCCAATAGTCGCCGGCGCGAACCAGGCCGAGCAGGAAATGGAAGGCGAAGGCGAGGCCCGCCGATCCCGCCACCGCCAGCGCCATGGCGAGCAAGGGCCGCCCGAGCGCGCGCCGCCGCCAGCTCTCCACCAGGAAGAACAGGATGAGCAGGCTGAGCAGCGCCAGCCCGAACAGCAAGGGCAGGACGATCAGCACGCGGCCGGCCAGGTCCGTGTAGAGCCGCTGGCCATCCGCCGCCGGCGTCTCGCCCGCCGCGACCCGCCCGGCGACGTCGAGCGTTTGACCGCCCATATGCTGGAGGCTGCGCCGGTCGAGGGAGGCGAGATCGTCGCCGGCGCCGTGATAGCGCGTCTCGTTGCCGATCACCGCGAAGTTGAGGATCGTCCAGGGCCGCGCCTCGAACACGGCGACGTCGGTCGAATTGGGGATCAGGCGATAAAGATCGGTGGAGAGCGAGTTGGCGACCGGCCGCCCGGCCATCCGGTAGAGGGCGACGGCGGCGCCGTTCGGCCGGCTGGTCTCGAACATGATCGCCGGCCCGGTGACGCCGCGCGATTCGAGGTTGATGGCGGTGTCGACCCGGCCCGCCAGCGGATCGCGCTCGAGGAAGGCGCGGGCGCCGAGCAGCCCCGATTCCTCGCCTTCGTCGAAGAGGAAGGTGATCGGCCGCGCCAGCCGGCGGCCGCGCAACAATGCAGCGACCTCGAGCATCGAGGCGATGCCGATACCGTCGTCGGAAGCGCCTGGCCCGGCCGGCGTGCTGTCATAATGGGAGACGAGGAGCAGGTGGTTGCCCTCGGCCGGCCCGATCGTCGCGACCAGGTTGCGCACCCGCGCGCAACCGACCGCACGGCCGCGCCGCTCGTTGCAGGTGAAATCGTCGGTGATGCGCGGGTTGAGCCCAACCGCGCGCATCTCGGCGATCAGCCGCTCGCGCACCGCATCGCCGGCGGCGCTGTCGACCGGGTGCGGGCGCTGGTCGCCGAGGATGCGCTCCAGGCGCGCGATCGCGCGATTGGCGTCGAAGGCGTTGGCGCCCGGCTGATCGGGCGGCGAGGGCGGGGTCAGCAACGCGCCCTTCAGCGCCATCGCGGCCAGCATCGCCAATGCGAGCGCCAGCAAATATCCCGCCTGCTTCATCCGCCCCCTCCTTGCGCCCGCTCGCCCGCATGCCATATCCGCTTCACGGGCCGCATGCGAGAGCGGGCGCTGGCCTTCAGGCGGAGACTGTTTCATGGGTTATCGGATGGTGGTCGTCGGGGCGACCGGCAATGTCGGGCGCGAGATGCTGAACATCCTCGCGGAGCGCGAATTTCCCGCCGACGAGGTCGCCGCGGTCGCCAGCCCGCGCTCGACCGGCACGATCATCGACTTCGGCGACAGCGGCAGGGAATTGAAGGTCCGCAACATCGAGCATTTCGATTTCGCCGGCTGGGACATCGCCTTGTTCGCCGCGGGCTCGGCCGCCTCGAAGCAATATGCGCCGATCGCCGCCGCCGCGGGCTGCACGGTGATCGACAACAGCTCCCATTTCCGGATGGACCCGGACGTTCCGCTGATCGTGCCCGAGGTGAATCCCGAGGCGATCGATGGCTATCGCCGCCGCAACATCATCGCCAATCCGAACTGCTCGACCGCGCAGATGGTGGTGGCGCTGAAGCCGCTCCACGACGCCGCCACGATCAGGCGCGTCGTCGTCGCCACCTACCAGTCGGTGTCGGGCGCGGGCAAAGCGGGCATGGACGAATTGTTCGAGCAGAGCCGCAATATCTTCGTCGGCGACAGCGCCGAGGCGAGGACCTTCACCAAGCAGATCGCGTTCAACGTGATCCCCCATGCCGGCGATTTCCTCGACGGCGGCGCGACCACCGAGGAATGGAAATTGGTCGTCGAGACCAAGAAGATCCTCGATCCCAGGATCAAGGTCCACGCGACCTGCGTGCGCGTCCCCGTCTTCGTCGGCCATTCGGAAGCGATCAACATCGAGTTCGAGAAGGAGATCAGCGCCGAGCAGGCGCAGGCGATATTGCGCGAGGCGCCGGGCATCATGCTCGTCGATAAGCGCGAGGATGGCGGCTATGTCACGCCGATCGAATGCGTCGGCGAATATGCCACTTATGTGAGCCGCGTCCGCGAGGATCCGACCGTCGAGAACGGCCTATCGCTCTGGTGCGTCGCCGACAATTTGCGCAAGGGCGCGGCGCTGAACGCCGTGCAGATCGCGGAGCTGCTCGGCCGGCGGCACCTCAAGAAGGCCGCATGACCCTCGCGCTGGAGCCGATCGCGCTGGACATGGATCCGGCGCGGTTCGCGGCGGAGCTGGCGCCGGCGTTCGGCGGCGAGGAAAAGCCGGCGCGCGAGATTCTGGCCCAGACGATCGCCCTGCTGACCAAAGACCCGCGCCCCGCGCCCTGGATCAGCTATCTGGCGCGCCAGGACGGCGAGGCGATCGGCATCTGCGCGTTCAAATCGGCGCCGCCGCCGGCGGGCGAGGTCGAGCTCGCCTACATGACCTTTCCCGCCCACGAGCGGCGCGGCCATGCCGCCGGGATGATCGCCCTGCTCGCCGGCATTGCGGACCAAGCCGGGATCATGCCGATCGCGCACACGCTGCCGGAGGAGAATGCCTCCAACAAGGCGTTGAAGCGCAACGGCTTCGCCTTCGCCGGCGAAGTCGAAGACCCCGAGGACGGGCTGGTCTGGCGCTGGGAAAGGCCGCGCACCTCATGACTTTGCAAGCCGATCTCTATTGGTCGTTCCGCAGCCCTTATTCCTACTTCGCGATTCAGCGCTGGCGGGAGCTCGCCCGGATCTATGATCTCGAGATCGCGGTGAAGCCCGTCTATCCGCTCGCGATCCGCCAGCCCGGCTTCTTCGACCATGTCCATCCCAATTATCTGGGCTATATGGCGCGCGACGTGGCGCGGATCAGCCAGCAGAGCGGCGTGCCGGTCGCGCGGCCGCGGCCCGATCCCATCGTCCAGGACCTGGCGACGCGAAAGGTCGCCGCCGAGCAGCCTTATGCCTTCCGTCTCGTGCGCCTCGGCCAGGCGGCGGCGCGGCGCGGATGCGCGATGGCGTTTTGCGTCGAGGTCTCGCGGCTGATCTGGGGCGGGACGGAGAATTGGCACGAGGGCGGCCATCTCGCCGGCGCGGCGGAGCGTGCGGGACTGGATCTGCCCGAACTGGACGCGGAGGCGGTGGCGGACGCAGCGGCGCTCGACGCCGAGCTGGCGGCGAACCAGGCCGCGCTCGAGGCGGCCGGCCATTGGGGGGTGCCGACTTTGGTCTTCCAGGGCGAGCCCTTTTTCGGCCAGGATCGGATCGACGCCGCGCTGTGGCGGATGAAGGCGGCGGGGTTGGCGGAGCGCTAGGCTCTAAAATCCTTCCCGTTCCGGGGAGGATCTATTTGGTGCAAAGCGCCGCCTTCGCCTCCGCATATTCGGTGATCAGCCGCGCCACATACTCCCCCGCCGGGCGCACCGCGTCGATCGCGCCGATGCCCTGGCCCGAGCCCCAGATGTCGCGCCAGGCCTTGGCCTTGGAGCCGTCGCCGGTGCCGAAATCCATCGTACTGATGTCGCCTTCGGGGAGGTTGGCCGGGTCGAGGCCGGCGAGCTCGATCGATTTCCTGAGATAATTGCCGTGCACGCCGGTGAACAGGCTCGAATAGACGATGTCGTCGGCGCGGCCGTCGCATATGCCCTGCTTGTAGTCGGCCGTCGCATTGGCCTCGGCGGTGGCGATGAAGGGCGAGCCGATATAGCCGAGGTCCGCGCCCATCGCCTGCGCGGCAAGGATGGCGCGGCCGGTGGCGATCGCGCCCGACAGGATCAGCGGCCCGTCGAACCAGTCGCGTATCTCCTGGATGAGCGGGAAGGGCGAGAGCCGCCCGGCATGGCCGCCGGCGCCCGCCGCCACCGCGATGATCCCGTCCGCGCCTTTCTCCACCGCCTTGCGCGCGAAGCGGTCGTTGATGATGTCGTGCAGGGTGATGCCGCCCCATGAGTGGACGCCCTGGTTGACCTCGACGAGAGCGCCAAGCGAGGTGATGACGATCGGCACCTTCCATTTCTGGCAGGTCGCCATGTCCTCCATCAGCCGCGCATTGGATTTGTGGACGATCTGGTTGACCGCATAAGGCGCGGCCGGCGCCTCCGGATGGTCGCGGTCCCAGGCCGCCAGCTCCTCGTCGATCCGGTGCAGCCATTCGTCGAGCAGGCTCTGCGGCCGCGCGTTCAGCGCCGGGAAGGAGCCGACGATGCCGGCCTTGCACTGGGCGATCACCAGATCGGGGTTCGAGACGATGAACAAAGGCGCGCCGATCGCGGGCAGGCGCAGGCGGTCGAACAGGGGGGGAAGGCTCATGCCGTCTGCGTAATGGAGTGTCCGCGCCAAGTCATCCCATCCCATCGCCATCCCCGCGAAAGCGGGGATCAAGCTGCCTTCCTCATGCCGCTGAAAGAAGAAGCTGGATTCCCGCCTTCGTGGGAATGACGGGGGAGGGTAGGGTGACCCCATGATGCGCGCGATGCAGCTCGACCGGGCCGGCGCGCCGCTCCGGATGGTGGAGCGGCCGATCCCGGCGCCCGGCCCCGGCGAGCTGCTGATCGAGATCGCCGCCTGCGGCATCTGCCGGACCGACCTCCATGTCGTCGACGGCGATATCACAGGGACGCTGCCGATCGTCCCGGGCCACGAGATCGTCGGCCGCGTCGCCGGCACCGGGCGGCGCGTCGGCGTGCCCTGGCTCGGCCGGACCTGCGGCATTTGCCCTTATTGCCGGGGCGGCCGCGAGAATCTGTGCGACGATCCGGTTTTCACGGGGTTCACCCGTGATGGCGGCTTCGCCACCCATGTCGTCGCCGACGCTGCTTATTGCCTGCCGATCCCGGACGCCTTCGGCGACGTCGCGGCGGCGCCCTTGCTCTGCGCGGGGCTGATCGGCTGGCGCGCGCTCAAGCTGGCGGGGGAGGGGGAGGCGCTCGGCCTCTACGGCTTCGGCGCCGCCGCCCACATCATCGCCCAGGTCGCGGCCTGGCAGGGCCGGCGCGTCCACGCCTTCACCCGGCCGGGCGACGCCAAGGCGCAGGATTTCGCGCTCGGGCTCGGCTGCGTCTCCGCGCAGGGCTCGGGCGAGGCGCCGCCCGAGCCGCTCGACGCCGCCATCCTGTTCGCCCCGGTCGGCGCGCTCGTGCCCGAGGCGCTTCGCCATGTCCGCAAGGGCGGCCGGGTCGTCTGCGCCGGCATCCACATGAGCGACATCCCGGCCTTTCCCTATGCCGATTTGTGGGGCGAGCGCGCGATCCTCTCGGTCGCCAACCTGACCCGCGCCGACGGCCTGGAGTTTCTCGACATCGCCGGGCGGGTGAAGGTGGTCGCGCAAACCATTGTCTTTCCGCTCGCCCGCGCCAACGAAGCGCTGGACATGCTGCGCGCCGGGCGCATTGAAGGGGCGGCGGTGCTGGTCCCGGAAGGAGAATGACGTGAAATATCGGAAGCTGGGCGCAAGCGATCTGGAAGTCTCCGAAATCTCCTTGGGCTCGTGGCTCACCTACGGCGTCGGCGTCGAATCGGATTCGGCCCGCGCCTGCCTCGACCGCGCCTTCGAGCTGGGCATCAACTTCATCGACACCGCCAATATTTACGGCCACGGCGCCGCCGAGAGCTTCCTCGGCGAGGCGCTCGCGGACCGGGTCCGCGATTCCTACATCCTCGCCACCAAGCTCTTCTTCCCGATGACCGAGAGAGACCGCGGCCTCTCCGCGGGCCAGATCGAAAAGCAGCTCGATGCGTCGCTGAGGCGCCTCAACACCGATTATGTCGATCTCTACCAATGCCACCGTTATGACGAGGAGACGCCGCTCGAGGAGACGATGCAGGCGCTGACCCGCGCCGTCGAAAGCGGCAAGGCGCGCCATATCGGCTTTTCGGAATGGCCGGCCGACAAGATCCAGGCGGCGATCGATTTGCAGGTGAGCCGTGCCCCGCACGGCTCAGCGCTGTCCGGGGGACAGGGCGACCTGCAAATGGCGGGCGTGGCGCGGTTCGTCTCCAGCCAGCCGCAATATTCGCTGCTCTGGCGCGAGCCCGAGAAGGAGGTGATCCCGCTCTGCGCCGCCAACGGCATTTCGCAGATCGTCTGGTCGCCGCTCGCGCAAGGGGTGCTGACCGGCAAATATGCGCCCGATGCGCCGCCGCCGGCGGGCAGCCGCGCGACCAGCGAGGAGATGGGCGGCTGGATCGGCATGTGGCTGCGGCCGCCGGTGCTCGAAGCGGTGCAGCGGCTGAAGCCGCTCGCCGCGGAGGCGGGCCTCAGCCTCCCCCAATTCGCGCTGGCCTGGGTGCTGCGCGAGCCCAATGTCGCCTCGGCGATCGTCGGCGCCTCGCGGCCGAGCCAGATCGACGACAATGCCGCCGCCTCCGACGCGAATGTCGACCCGGCCTTGTTCGAGGAAGCCGAGCGGATCGTCGCCGCGGCGAGTTAGCTTCTCGTCATTCCAGCGAAAGCTGGAATCTCACGCTTTGAGGGCAAAGGGATTCCAGCTTTCGCTGGAATGACGGCGTCTGGGTTCGCCGGACGGCCTACGCCTTGTCGTGCTTGTCGGCGCGGCGCTTGCCGAACAGCAGGCCGCGCTCCATCCGGGTGCGGGCGGCGTTGTAATAAGCCGAGAGGAACGGATAATCGGGGCCGCCGTCGCCGGCATAGCCGATCTTCCTGCGGATGGCCGCGGCGACGTTGGCGACCGCGTCGGCCTGGGAGTCGCGCAACACCCGCTCGAGCGTCTGCAGCTCGAACACGCCGTAGACGTCGAGCTGCGCCTCGGTGAAACGATGGTCGGCGACTCCCTCCCAGGCAGTGCCGCCGACCTCGCCTCTCAGCGTCCGCCGCGGCGCGCGCACCACCCAGGTGCCGGCGAGCAGGTCGCCGACCCGCATCCGGTCCCGGTTGAACAGAGGGAAGAGCAGGAACAGGCCGGTCCAGACCAGGCCGACCAAGGCGGTCGGCGCGTCGGTGCCGTCGCCGCCGAGATTGTAGAAGAGGAAGGTGAGGGGGAGGTAGAATTCGACCTCGCGCATCATGTTGCGGGCGATGACCCGGTCGGCGGTCAGCCGCTCGCCCGAGCGCGCGACCACGCGCAGGCCGGAGAGGCGCTTGCCGAAGGTCGCCGCCCGCGGCCCGATTTCGAGCAGCACGAAATAGAAGCTGCGCAGGACGAAGAAGCCGAGCAGCAAGACGACCAAAGCGATCTCGCGCCCGGTCCAGCCGAACCATTCGGCGATGAAGTTGCACAGGAGCAGGAGGATCAGCAGCATGAAGCCCATCGCCAGCAGATCGAACAGGAAGGCGGCCATGCGCTGCCAGGCATCGGCCAGGCTGAGGCTGAGGTCGACCCCCTCTGGCGTGACCAGGGTGCGGCGCTGCTTGGCCTCTTCGCGGTGGGCGAGCGCGAGATCAGCCATGCGCGGGCCTGCGCGGCCAATAGAAATAGAGGCACCACGCCAGCAGCATCGTGCCGCCGATCGCGTAGCGGGCGGCGTCGTCGGTGATCAGCTGGCGGCCGAAACCCTCGAGCAGGCCGGCGACGATGAGCATCGCCACCACGCCGGCCATGACCAAGGCGGCGGCGCGGCCGGAGGCGGCGGCGGCGGCGAGCCGGCTGCGCTCGCCCGGGAAGACGACCGACCAGCCGATCCTGAAGCCGGCCGCGCCGGCGAGGATGATCGCGAACAATTCGGTCGAGCCGTGGATGATGATCCAGCCGCCCAGCTCCGCCTCGAGGCCGTGCGAGGCGTAGAGCGCGAAGCCGGCGCCGAGCACCGCGCCATTGTAGATGAGCAGCATCGCCGTCGGCACGCCGAACGCGAAGCCCAAAGCGAAGCTCAGCATCGCGACCTGGGCGTTGTGGGTGAACAGGAAGGCGGCGACGATGCTGAGCCCGCCCTCGGCCGGATAGGAATAAAGGGCGCTGCGCAGGAACTCGGCCGAGGCGTTGAAGTTGCGGCCGTCGGCGGCGAAGGGGAAGAGGCTCTCGAACCAGCCGCGGTCCTGCTCGACGAGCAGATAGCCCGTGGCGACGCCGATGACGGTGAGCGCCAGCGCGACCAAGGTCTCGCGCCACAGGCTCTGCACGGCCCGCGGCCAGTCCTGCGCGAAAAAGGCGCCGAGCCGGCTCCAGACCGAGGTGCGCACGCCGTAGACGAAGAAATAGGCGCGCGCGCACAGCCATTCGAGATAGGTGACGAGCTCGAGGTCGAGCGAGGTCTCGCGCGCCACCGACAAGGAGGAAAGCGCGCCGCGATAGAGGACGGGCAAAGCGACCAATTCGTCGTCGCGGAGCGCGCGCACCGATCTGGTCTCGGCGCGGGTGACGATGTCGTCGAGCCGCTGCCATTCGGCCTCGCGCGCGGCGCGGAAGGCGCGGGGATTGGCGAGCTCGGTCATAACAGGCTCCGCCGCTTGAAGCCGAGATAGGTGTTGACCAGCGCGGGGCCGGTCTCGGCGGCCGCGGCCTCGAGGACGTGGACGCCGAGGTGGCGCAGCCGGGTCAGCACCAGCCGCCGCTCGCGCAGCAGGCCGGCGGCGGTGACCGCGCGGCTGACGTCCTCGCTGGTCGCCGGCTCGGCCGCGGCGAGCGCCTCCAGCTCCTCGTCCTTGGCGACGACGAACAGGACGAGGTGGCGCTTCAGCAGGGTGCCGACCGCGCTCAGCATCAGCTCGGCGCTGATCGTGTCGGCGAATTCGGTGAAGACGATGATCAGGGAGCGCCGGTTGAGATCCGCCGCCAGGGTCGCGATGCCGAGCGTGTAATTGGTCTCGCTCGTCGAATAGCCGATCGAGGCGGCGACGCGCTGCAGGGTCGAGAAAGCGCGCGGGCCGCCGATCGGCCGGCTCGCCGCGCGCGGGTGCGAATCGAAGGCGAACAGGCCGACCCGGTCGCCGTCCTTGAGCGCGACATAAGCGGTGAGCAAGGCCGCCGAGACCGCGCGGTCGACGCGTGGGATCGCGCCCAGCGGCTCCGACATCGCCCGGCCGGCGTCCAACGCCATGACGATATTGTTGTTGCGCTCGGTGCGATATTCCTTGGCGATGAGCGCGCTGTGACGGGCCGATTGCTTCCAGTCGATGGCGCGGCGGTCCATGCCCTGGCGATAGGAGGCGAGCGCCTCGAACTCGGCGCCCTCGCCGACCTGGAGCTGCGCCCTGGTGCCGTAGACGGCGTCGCGGCTCTGCATCTGGACGCTCATGTCGCGCACCGCCTTGATGTCGGGCGTGATCAGGATTTCGCGGTCGAGGGCCAGCCAGCGCTGCTTCCAGACCAGGCCGAGCGGGCCGGGCCAGCGCAGCCAGAGGCTCCCGATCCGCGCCGTGCCGCGCCGCTCCGCGCGCAGCGCGAAAGTGGCGCCGCCGTCCTCGCCGGCCTTCGCGCGCAGGCCGGCGGGCGCGGCGAGCGGGCCGTCGACGCCGAGCGCGAAGGCGATCCGGCGCGGGGCCCGGCGCGGGAAGCGCGCGCTGACGTCCAGCGCGAAGCTCTCGCCGACGCCGACCGCGACCGGCCCCTCGCAACGCGCCACGGCGTCCTTCGGCGCGGCGCCGGCGAGCGCGTCGACCAGCGCCACGGCGACGAGGAGGACGAGCAGCCCGAGCCCCGCCGACCAATAGACCGGCGCGGCGAGCGCGACCGCCAGCGCGGCGGGCGCGGCGGCGGCGGCGGCCAGGATGGTGAGGCGGGTCGGGTAGATCAACGCGGCGCCCCGATCTCTTCGATCAAACGGGCGATCACGCCTTCGACCGGCCGGCCCTCGATCTCGGCGGCGGCCGACAGCATCAGGCGGTGCCGGAGCACCGCCGGCGCCAGCGCCTTGACGTCGTCGGGGATGACATAGTCGCGGCCGTCCAGCGCCGCCCGCGCCCGCGCCGCGCCGGCCAGCATCGCCGCCGCGCGCGGAGAGGCGCCGCTTTCGAGGTCGGGCGCCTCGCGGGTCGCGCGGATCAGCGCCACGATATAGTCGGTGACCTCGCCGACCATCGGGATTTGCGAGACGATTGCCACCGCCTCGGCGATCCGGGCGGCGCTGACATTGGGCTCGATCCCCCATTGCTCGGGCCTGGGCGCGCCGAAGCGGGCGCCGTGGCTGGCGACGATCCGCGTCTCCTCCTCGATCGAGGGATAGCCCATCAAATGCTTGAACAGGAACCGGTCGAGCTGCGCCTCGGGGAGCGGGTAGACGCCCTGCTGCTCGATCGGGTTCTGCGTCGCGATGACCATGAAATGGTCGGCCAGGCGGTGGGTGTCGCCGTCGATGGTGACGGCGCGCTCCTGCATCGCCTCGAGGAGCGCCGCCTGGGTCTTGGGCGGGGTCCGGTTGATCTCGTCGGCGAGCAGCAATTCGCAGAAGACAGGGCCGCGGGTCAGGGTGAACTGGCTGGTCTGGAAGTTGAACAGGTTCGAGCCCAATATGTCGCCCGGCATCAGATCCGGGGTGAACTGGATGCGCCCGAAATCGAGCCCGAGCACGCGCGCGAAGCATTGGGCGAGGAAGGTCTTGGCCGTGCCCGGCGGCCCTTCGAGCAGGATATGGCCCGAGGAGAGCAAGGCGATGAGCATGAGCTCGACCGCCTCGTCCTGGCCGATTATGGCCTTGGCCACGTCGCGCCGGATCCCGTCGGCAAGGGCTTTGACGTCTGTCGCATTCACCGGATGATGTCCTTCTTCCAAGAAAAGAGCGCGCGCGCGGCGGCGACCAGCTCGTGGCGGTCGCGGGCCCAGACGACGTCGTTCGCCAGCTGGGTGAATTTGGGGCCGTCGCCTTTCGACAGCCGGTCGAGATAGGCGTCGAGCGCTTCGCCGCTCAGCGCAGGCGGGGCGCCGACGGCGCGCGCGGCGTCGTGGCGGACGACGTCGGCATAGGCCGCGCCCAATGCCGCCTCGCGCCCCGCCAGCTTGATCAGGCCGGCGCTGTTCTCGACCAGGGCCGCCTTGCCGAGCGCGATCGCGCGCTCCTCGCGCCGCGGCTGGCCGAAGCGGACCGCGCCGTGCAGGCCGGCGAGCAGAGCGGCGGCGATCAGGGCCAGGGTCATCGCCAGGAAGGGCGGCTCGACGGCGAGGCGGATCAGGCTGGGCGGCCGGGCGGGGGCGGCTTCGGGCCGGTCGCTGAACGTGCCGAAATTGACGGCCGACGTCCCGGTCGCGTTGAGGCCGTCGATCAAACCGAGCGCGGCGCGCGCGACTCGGGGATCGCCGAGCCGGTGATTGTTGAGCAGATCGGGGTCGGCGACGACGTAGAGGGGCTGATCGCCGATGCGCGCGACCAGGGCGCCGCCGCCGTCGGGAAGCGAGACGAGCGGAATCACGTCCGGCCCCTCGATCACCTGCGGAAAAGCCGGAATCGGCATCGTCAGCCCCTCGAGGATGTCGGTGCCGCGCGCCGGCTCGCCCGGCAGCGGCCGCGCGGCGCTGCGCAGCTCGAACCCCAAGGCGCGCGCCACGGACTGGCCCGCGCCCGGCCCGATCAGGGTCACCCAGTCGCGCTGCAGGCTGTGACGGCCGGTGACCCATTTGGGCAGGATGATCAGGGTCGCGCGGCCGCTCCGGCGCGCGCGCACCCATTCGACATCCTCCGGCAGGGTGCTTTCGCCCACCGCCATGACGAACAGGCCCTCATCGTCGAGATCGGTGGCGCTGGAGATGATCCTGGCGTCGCGGAACTGGCCGACCAGCTCGGTCAGCGCCTTGTAGCCGACCGCCGACGGCGACAGCATCTGGGCGCGGTCGACATGGCCCTCGCCGTCGCGCAGGGGCGGGCCGTAAGCGAGCATCAGCACCAGGGCGCCGAAGGCGATGAGGCCCGCGGCGATCAGGCCGTAGACCAGGCGCGGGTTGAACGGATTGGCCTCGCTCATCCGCGCCAGCTTTCGGCGAAGGCGAATTCCTCATAAGCGGCGCGGCAGTCGCGCCAGTCGTCGGCGGCGAGCGCGCGGCGCGCGAACAGGCTGCGCTCGACCAGCATCGCGATCCGCGCGAAGGCGGCGCGCGGCCCGCCCGGCAGAGCGGGCAGCCCGGCAATGTCGCGGCTGGTCAGCGCCGGCCGCACCAGAGCGGGGCGGTGCGCCTGGATATCGGCGATGCTGCGGTGGAGGATGAGGCGGGCGGCCTCGCCGTAAAGGCCCTCGGCGGCCAAGGCGTCGGCCTCGCCGAGCAGGATCAGGGCCGGCGCCGCTTCGGGCCGCCAGCCGGCCGCCGCCGCCGCCCCAATCTCCTCGGGCTTGCGCCGCCAGTCGCGCATGCCCCTGGCGATCCAGTAGAGCAGGAACAGGACCAGGATGGCGAGCGCGCCCCAGATCAGGATCTGCGCGGCGGGAGAAGCGGCGCCGGGATCGGGCAGGGAGGGCGCGCCGCCCGGCGGCGCGAATTGCGGCTGGTCGGCCGGCACCATCGTCGCCGGCGGCAGGTCGAACTGGATCGACCGGTCGGCGAGCAGCCGGTTGTGCGCATCGGCGAAATCCCGCGCCGCGCCCCCCGCCTCCGCGATCTGGCCCCCCACCGTCATCGACACCGAACACCCCCCCGCCTTGTTTCTAGGCGGCGGGGGGCGCGGCGCAAGCCTCAAGCGGCGGGCGGCATTCCCTGTTTCGATGGAAGGCTTGGTGGACGCACCAGGGCTCGAACCTGGGACCCGCTGATTAAGAGTCAGCTGCTCTACCAACTGAGCTATGCGTCCGATCACGGATCGCCGTGCGGCGAAGGGGGCCAGATAGGGGCGGGGCGGGCGGAATGCAACCGTGACGGCCGCGCCTTCAGCCGCGCTTCGCGTCGCGGCGGTTCTGGCGCTCGATCGCCATCAAGATGCCGAGGCAGATCATCACCGTCATCATCGCCGAGCCGCCGTAGGAGAAAAGCGGCAGCGGAATGCCGACGACGGGCGCCAGCCCCATCACCATCATCAAATTGATCGCCACGTAGAAGAAGATGGTGGTGGTGAGACCCGCCGCGGCGAGACGCGAGAAGCGGTCGCGCGACTCCATCGCGACCCGCATCCCCCATCTCAGGATCAGGGCGAAAGCGAGGATCAGGAAGACGCCGCCGACGAGGCCCCATTCCTCGGCCATGGTCGCGAACACGAAATCGGTGTGCGGCTCGGGCAGGTAGCCGCCGCGGCTCTGGGTGCCGTTGAGGAAGCCGACGCCGGTCAGCCCGCCCGAGCC
The DNA here is from genome assembly GCA_034668505.1 of Sphingomonadales bacterium. Taxonomy (GTDB): domain Bacteria; phylum Pseudomonadota; class Alphaproteobacteria; order Sphingomonadales; family Sphingomonadaceae; genus Allosphingosinicella. The sequence continues at coordinate 160,163 of JAXDPD010000088.1, read as the reverse complement.
GATCGCGATCTTCGATTGGGTGATGTGATAGCCGGTGCCGAGCGGGTCGGCTTCCGGGTTCATGAAGATGAGCACGCGCTGGCGCTGATAATCGTGGAGGAAGCTGAACGCGATCGGCAGAGCGACGGCGAGGAAGGCGATGCCGCCGGCGAACAGCCTGAGCGGCACGCCGGCGAGGAACATGATCATGAGCCCGCCGAACACGATCATCGAGGCGGTGCCCAGATCGGGCTGGATGAGGACGAGCCCGGCCGGGATGCCGATCAGCACGGCGGGCGGCCACAGGGCGCTCCAGCCCCTGATCTCGCGCGCCGGCAGCAGCGAATAGAAATGGGCGCAGGCGAGCACGATCACCGGCTTCATCAGCTCGCTGGGCTGAAGGTTGATCGGCCCCAGATCGACCCAGCGCTGGGCGCCGCCGCCGACGAAGCCCAGAGCCTCGACGATCATCAGCAGCAGCAGCACCAATATATAAGCGGGGAAGGTCGCCCGCTTCAGCCATTCCGGCCGGACCCGCGACAGAGCCAGAGCGAGCGCGAAGAAGATCAGGAAGCGGGTCCCCTGGGGCTTGGCGTAGCGCATGTCGCCGCCGGCCGCCGAATAGAGGACGAGCAGGCTGAAGCCGACGATTCCGACGACGCAGATCAGCATCAGCCAGGGCAGCTCGCGGATCGGCCTGGGCAGGAAGCCGAGCGCCATCAGGCGGGGGTCCCGGGCGCCGGCGCGCCGGCCGGGCGGTTGACCCATTCGCTGGTGCGCCGCGCCATGCGTTCGGCCAGGGTTCCGCCCCATTGCGCCTCGAGCGGGGCCAGCCTTTCCTCGGCTTTGGCCTTGTCGAACAAATAGGTCATGACGTCGCAGGCGACCGGCGCCGCGGCGCGGGCGCCGCCGAGGCCGTGCTCGATCACCACCGCGCCGGCATAACGCGGCGCCCCCACCGGCGCGAAGAAGATGAACAGGCCGTGGTCGCGATAGCGCCAGGCGGCGCCGGCGCGGCCGCGATCGGCGCCGATGTTGCGCACCTGCGCGGTGCCGGTCTTGCCCGCCATCTGGATGCCGTCGAGCGGGAGCCGGCTGGCGCCCGCGGTGCCGTTGCCGTTGACCACCTCGGCCATCCCCGAGCGCACCGCCTCGAAATTGGCGGCGGCGAAGGGCAAAGGCTGGGCCGCCGGATAGCGGTCGAGGACGAGGCGCGGCTGGACGTCGCGGCCCGAAGCGACGCGCGCCGCCATCACCGCGAGCTGGAGCGGATTGAGGATCACATAGCCCTGGCCGATGGCGGCGTTGAGCGTGTCGGCCTGGCTCCACTCCTGGCGGTAGCGGCGCCGCTTCCAGGCGGGATCGGGAATGGTGCCGTAGCTTTGCGAGACCACCGGCAGGTCGTAGCGCTGGCCGAGGCCCAGCCGTTTCGCCATCGCCGAGAAGCGCTCGATGCCGATCCTGCGGCCCATCGTGTAGAAATAGGTGTTGCAGCTCTTGGCGATGGCGCGGTGGAGGTTCATCGGCCCGTGCACGCCGAGGCAGCCGAACCGGCGCGAGCCCAAAGTGTAGCCGCCGGTGCAGGTCACCGTCTCGTCGGGGTCGACGCCCGCCTCCAGCAGCGCCATCGCCACCGCCGGCTTGAAGGTCGAGCCCGGCGGGTAGAGCGCGTTCAGCGTCTTGTTGATCAGCGGATGGCGCTCGTCCTCGCGCATCATCGACCATTCCGAATGGCTGATGCCGTCGGAGAAGCTGTTGGGATCGTAAGCGGGCATCGAGGCCAGGGCGAGGATGTCGCCAGTGTTGCAGTCGAGGATGACGCAGCTGCCCGATTCCTCGCCGAGCCGGCGCGCGGCAAATTCCTGCAGGCCGGCGTCGATCGTCGTCCGAAGCGAGCCGCCGCTGACGTCGGGCAGGGTGGTGAGCTGGCGGACCAGCCGGCCGCGCGCCGTGACCTCGACCCGCGCCGCGCCCGGGCGGCCGCGCAGGCGCTGCTCCATCACCTTCTCGAGCCCCTCCTTGCCGACCTTGAAGCCGGGCGTGATCAGCAAGGCGTTGCGATTCTCGGCCTCGTAATCGCGCCGGTTGGGGGTGCCGACATAGCCGAGCAGATGGCCGACCGCCGCGCCCGCCGGATAAGAGCGCGAATAGCCTTCGAGCACCGAGACGCCCGGCAGGTCCGGCTCGTGGACCTTGACCGAATAATATTGCTGCTCGCTGAGATGCTCGGCGACGGGCACCGGCTGGAAGCCCTGGCCGTGCTCCAGCTCGGCCCGGATCCGCTGGACCTCCTCGGGCGGCAAGGCGAGCAGCCGGGTCAGCTCGGCGATCAGCCTGTCCTTGTCCTCGATGAAGTCGGGGATCAGGTCGACGCGGACGTCGTAGCGGTTGATCGCCAGCGGCCGGCCGTGGCGGTCGATGATCCAGCCGCGCCGGGGCGGGATCAGGCGGGTCTGGACGCGGTTCGATTCGGCGAGGCCGCGATAGCGCTCGTTCTGGGCGATCGCGATATAGCCCATCCGCCCGGCGAGCAGCAAAGCGACTCCGCTCTGCAGCGTGCCGAGCACGAAGGCGCGGCGCGAGAAGCTCTGCGCCTGGCCCGTCTCGGTGACGGGCGGGCCTCCGCCGAACAGCCGGCGCTTCATCGCGCCAGCCGCCAGCGGTCGAGCCTGAGGACGAACCGCGCCGCCAGCGGATAGGCCAGGATGGTCAGGCAGAGCTGCGGCGCCATCAGCCAGGGGCTGACCTTGGCGCCCATCAGCAGGGCGATGGTCCAGATTCCGAAGCTGTGAAAGGCGATGGCGGCGGCGGCGAGCAGCCAGTCGAGCCAGTAATCGCGCACGCCGAGCAGGCGATCGGCATAATCCATGCCGAGGAAGATCAGGGTCCACAGCAGCATCGATTGGCCGAGCGGGGCGCCGCTGATCAGGTCGGCGGCCAGGCCGAGCCCGAGCGCCACCTGCGCCGCCCAGATTTCGGGCCGCATCAGCCGCCAGGTGATGAGGATGAGGAAGCCGATATTGGGAATCCACAAAGCGTTGGTCACGATCGGCAGCAGCGCCATCAGCATCGCGGCGACGGTCGAGACCAACGGCACGAAGCGCCGGCGCAGGTCGCGGATCGCGACCTCGGTCTCGGAGCCGGCGATCTTGCTCATCGCCGCGCTCCGGGGGGAGCGGGCGCGGCAGCGCGCGGCTGGGCGCGCGCGGGGGGCGCGGCGACGGGCGGCGCCGGCCGCCCGGGCGGCGCCCGGTCGAGCGGCCCGGCGGCGGCGGGCTGGTAGATGCGCTGGACGATGGCGTAATCCATCCGCGCCGGATCGGCGAGCGGCCGGCCGATCGCGCGCTCGCCGTCATGGCCGGTCACCACCACCACCGGGATGTTGGGCGGATAGAGGCCGCCAATGCCGGAGGTGACCAGAAGGTCGCCGCGCCGGAACGGATTCTGGCCGACCTCCAGCGTCCTAAGCTCGATCGTGCCGTCGCCGCGGCCGACCGCCAGCGCCGGCGTGCCGTCGCGGGTCAGGCGCACCGGCACGTTGCTGGCGGCGTCGGTGACGAGGAGGACGCGCGAGGCCCAGCGGCCCGTCTCCAGTACCCGGCCGATGAGGCCGTCGGGCGAGCGCACCGCCTGGCCGGGCGCGACTCCGGACGCGCTCCCCGCCGACAAGGTCGCCAGCCGCCGCGGCGCCTCGAACGAGGAGCCGACGATCCGCGCCACCGTCACCTCGTCGTCGGTCTGCTGGGCGAGGCCGAGCAAGGCGGTCAGGCGCCTATTCTCCTGTTCGAGCGCCTGACGCCGGTTCAGCTCGCGCTGCGCCTCGCCGAGCTGCTGGCGAAGCTCGGCATTTTGCGAGCCGGCGCGGAAATAATCGCCGATCCCCTCGCCGACATTGCCGAAGAAGGTCGCGACCGAGCGGGTGGTGCTGCTGATCGGCGCGGTGACGTCGAGCGCGGCGCCGCGCAGGGCGGAAAAGCCCGTCGGGTCGATGATCGCGATGGCGAGCAGGATCACGGCAAGGATGACGCCGCCAATGGCGACGACATAGCCGATGAACACCCCATATTGCGCCCTGCGGGAGAATCCGGGGCGCCGTTTGCCCGGCGGCGCCATGTCCGTCTCCGCCCCGCTACGCGGTCTGCAGCACGCCGCGGAAGATTTCCTCTTCCATCGCGCGTCCCGTGCCGAGCGCCACGCAGGTCAAGGGATCGTCGGCGACCGTGACCGGCAGGCCGGTCTCGTCGCGCAGCACCTCGTCCAGCCCCTTCAGCAGCGCGCCGCCGCCGGTCAGGACGATGCCCTGGTCGACGATGTCGGCGGCAAGCTCCGGCGCGGTATTCTCGAGCGCGATCCGGACCCCCTCGACGATCGTTCCGACCGGCTCCGACAAAGCCTCGGCGATCTGCTTCTGGGTGATCGTGATCTCCTTGGGCACGCCGTTGACGAGGTCGCGGCCCTTGAGGTGGACGGTCTCGCCGTCGGCGCCGCCCGCCGGGGCCTTGGCGACCCCGACCTGCTTCTTGATCCGCTCCGCCGTGGATTCGCCGATCAGGAGATTGTGGTTGCGGCGGACGTAGGAGGTGATCGCCTCGTCCATCTTGTCGCCGCCGACGCGCACGCTGGTGCTGTAGGCGATGCCGCGCAGCGACAATATGGCGACCTCGGTGGTGCCGCCGCCGATGTCGACGACCATCGATCCGATCGGCTCGGTGACCGGCATGTCGGCGCCGATCGCGGCCGCCATCGGCTCCTCGATCAGCCAGACCTGGCGGGCGCCGGCATTGGAGGCGGCGTCGCGGATCGCGCGCCTTTCGACGGAGGTCGAGCCCGACGGCACGCAGATCACGATCTCCGGCCAGCGCGGGAAGCGGCGCTTGCCGTGCACCTTCTGGATGAAATGCTTGATCATCTGCTCGGCGACGTCGATGTCGGCGATGACGCCGTCGCGAAGCGGGCGGATCGCCTCGATCGCGTCGGGCGTCTTGCCCATCATCAATTTGGCGTCGTCGCCGACCGCCTTGACGCGCTTGACGCCGTTGATCGTCTCGATCGCGACCACCGACGGCTCGTTCAGCACGACGCCGCGGCCGCGGACGTAGACGACGGTGTTGGCGGTGCCAAGGTCGATCGCCATGTCGTGCGAGGGGAAACTCAGGAAATTGAAAAAGGCCATAATGGTTTAAGCTCGCTTGCCGGTCGCGCGGGTTGGCGGGAAAGGGCGGCCCTCCCCGGACCTTGCGTATAGGATGGGGCCGCGCCTTGGGTCCACCAAAGAGTGAGACACATGTCGCGGTCGCGGGCCGCATCGTATAGAGACACATCCCATGTCAATACGGCGCCTCCCCGAGCATCTTGTCAACCGTATCGCCGCCGGTGAAGTGGTGGAAAGGCCGGCCAGTGCGTTGAAGGAGCTGGTGGAAAACGCGATCGACGCCGGCGCGACGCGGATCGCGGTCGTTTTGGCCGGCGGCGGAATCGGCCGGATCGAGGTCGCCGACGACGGCGCCGGCATGGCCCGCGACGAGATTGGGCTGGCGCTCGAGCGCCACGCCACCTCCAAGCTGCCGACCGATTCGATCGACGAGGTCGCGACTTTGGGCTTTCGCGGCGAGGCGCTGCCGTCGATCGCCAGCGTCGCGCGGGTGACGATCGAGAGCCGGCCGAGCGGGCAGGACGGCTGGTCGCGGATCGTCGACAATGGCCGGCTCGAAGGGGAGGGGCCGGCGGCGCTGCCGCCCGGCACCCGAGTCGCCGTCGAGCAATTGTTCGCCCGCGTGCCGGCCCGGCGCAAATTCCTGCGCTCCGAGCGTAGCGAATATGGCGCCTGCCTCGACGTCGTGAAGCGGCTCGCCATGGCGCGGCCAGATATCGGCTTCACCCTGGAGCATGAGGGCCGGCGCACGCTTAGCGTTCAGCCCGGCCAGGACCGTCCGGCCCGGGTCGCGGCGCTCACCGACCGCGCGCTCGTCGAAAACAGCCTCGCCATCGATTATGCGCGGGGCTCGGCGCGGCTCGGCGGGGTCGCCGGCCTGCCGACCTTCAACCGCGGCGTCGCCGACCATCAATATCTGTTCGTCAACGGCCGGCCGGTGAAGGACCGGCTGCTGATCGGCGCCGTCCGCGCCGCCTATCAGGATCTGCTCGCCCGCGACCGCCACCCGGTGCTTGCGCTCTTCATCGACCTTCCCGGCGACGAGGTCGACGTCAACGTCCACCCGGCCAAGACCGAGGTCCGCTTCCGCGATCCCGGCGCGATCCGAGGCCTGATCGTCGGCGGCCTCCGCCACGCGCTCGACGAGGCCGGCCACCGTTCCGCCCAGCGGCCCTCGATGTCGGCGCTCGGCAATTGGCAGAGCGAGCAAGACCTCCGTCATTCCCGCGAAAGCGGGAATCCACCTTCTTTCTTTGCACCCGGGCAGGGAAACTGGACCCCCGCTTTCGCGGGCGTGACGGGGGAAGGGGTTCGAGATCGCGGGCTGGATTACGCGCCGCAGGGGCGTGCCGAGGCCGCGGTCCAAGCCGTGCCGCGGGCGCAGAGCTTCCCGCTCGGCGTCGCCCGCGGCCAGGTCGCCGCCACCTATATCGTCGCCGAGGCCGAGGACGGCCTCGTCCTGGTCGACCAGCATGCCGCCCACGAGCGGCTGGTGCTCGAGCGGATGCGGCTGGCCATGGCCAATGGCGGCGTCGCCCGCCAGGCGCTGCTGCTCCCCGAAGTGGTCGAGCTGGACGAGCCCGCCTGCGACCGCATCGAGGCGCGCATCGCCGAGCTCCAGGAGATGGGCCTCGAAGTCGAGCGCTTCGGCCCGCGCGCCATCCTGGTCCGCGCCACCCCGGCCATGCTTGGCGCCGGCGACGTCAAGGGCTTGGTCGCCGACCTCGCCGACGAGCTCGCCGCCTTCGATTCCGCGCTTTCGCTCAAGGAGCGGATCGACCTGGTCGCCGCGACCATGGCCTGCCACGGCTCGGTCCGCGCCGGCCGGCTGCTCTCGGTCGCCGAGATGAACGCTTTGCTCCGCGAGATGGAGGTCACGCCCCATTCGGGCCAGTGCAATCACGGCCGCCCGACCTGGGTGAAGCTGGCGCATGGCGACATCGAGAAATTGTTCGGGCGGAAATGAAGGGCCGGCGGGGAGGGGAGCGGAGATGGAGTTCGAAGCGGAAACCGCCATTTGCGAGCGGGACGAGGGCGGCTTCTTCCAGGTCGGCTGGGCGCTGCCCGGCAACGAGGCCGAATATATCCTGATCACGCTGCCCGAGACCGACGATCCGGCGGACGACGAATTTTTCGGGCACAATCATTATGTCGAGGTGCGCGATCAGGCCTATGGCCGCTATGGCGGGCTCGCCGGTCTCACCGTGCTGAACCGGCATCAGGTCACGCTCCGGCTCAATTACGAAATTCCCGATCTGGACGCGGAGATCAGCGTCGCCACGGGCGTGCCGATGTCGGGCGAGGTGCTGGCGCAGCTCCGCCGGGCCGAAGCGCTGGTCGGGCGTGCCGACTAAGCCGGAAAGCGCGCCGCCACGACGTGGCCGATCAGACCCTGCGGGCCTTGGAGCGGGCGGCTGGCGGCGATGCCGCCGAGCGCGCTCAGCCGCTCGGCAAGCGCGGCCGCCCGCTTCGCGTCGAGCGCTGAATCAACCAAGGCCGCCAGCCGGCCGCGATGGGCGGCGATCTCGTCGCGCACCTGCTTGGCCTTGGCGAGCAATTGCGCGACGTCGAAATGGCCGCGGCGCTGGAAGGTGTCGAGCAGGACGGCGCCCGAATTCTTGAACATCGTCCGGTCCGCCGCCCGCGGCACATGGCGCGCGGTGCGGGCGAGCGCCTCCTGGAAGGCGGCGAAGCTTGCGCCCGCCAAAGCGGCGTCGCCGCCGTCGCGCTCGACCGCGAGCACGGCTTCGAAGCAGCGGGCGGCAATGCGGGGGAGGTCGATCTCCTTCAGCAACAGGTCGGCATCGGCGATCACCGCCTTGGCATTTTGCGCCACCACGCCCTCGGCGGCGTGGACGACGAGGCGGATCCGTCCGCCCGGCGCCAGCATCCTGACCGCCTCCGGGAGCGATTTGGCGAGGTCGGAATATTCGACGCCATATTGGCTCACCACCGCGTCGAAGCCGCCGTCGCCGAAGGGCAGGGCCTCGACATCGGTCCGGCCCCTGAAATCGATCGCGGCGTAGAGCTCGGCATGGCGGCTGACGAAGGCGGGCGGATCGATATCGGCCTGGTCGACGGCGACGATCCGGGCCGCCCTCCCGTCCTCGGCCGCGATCAAGGCGGCGGCGCCGTTGCCGGTGCACAGGTCCAGGATGCAGGCCCGCTTCGGCAGATCGGCGAAAAAGGCGCGCCAGCCGCCGGCGATGCTGTCGTCATAATTCGCCCGGCCCGCGTCGTCGAAGCACGACGCGATGCGGTCGTAGCGCCAATATTGGCTCCAAATCCCCCCGTCCGGCAAGCGTCCCCTCCCGCCGACTAGGGCCCTGCGTAGCAGCTTCGTTTCGGCTGCGCGCCCTAAATCGGCCGGCCCTTGCGCGCCGCCCGGCGTCCGCATAGCCAAGACGCACGATTATCGGGGGGAGAAGATCATGCGATTCTGGCTCGTTGCGGCGCTGATTCTCGGTCTCGCCGCGCCCGTGGCCGCGCAGCCGCCGGCGACCGTGCCGCCGCCGGCGGGCCCGCCTTTCTCGGCCGAGCGGTTTCGCGCCCATGTCGCCTTCCTCGCCGACGATGCGCTGGAGGGCCGCGACACCGGCTCGCGCGGCGAGGCCGCCGCCGCCCAATATGTCGCCGACCAGTTCAGGGCGCTGGGGCTCACGCCCGGCGGCGACAGTGGCGGCTGGTTTCAGGAGGTGCGCTTCCGCTCGGCCAGCCTGACCGGCGGCGCGCTCACCATTTCGGGGCCCGCCGGCACGCGCCGCTGGGCAAACCGCAGCGAAATCATCCTCTTCCCGAGCCTCAGCGCCGAGCAATCGGATGTCACCGCGCAGGCGGTGTTCGCCGGCTACGGCCTCGACGCGCCGGCCCAGGGGCTGGACGATTATCGCGGCCTCGACGTGCGCGGCAAGATCGTCGTCCTGCTCGCCGGCACGCCGACCGGCCTCGCCGGCGAGCTCGGCGCCTATCTCGGCGACCAGAAGGCGGCGATGGCCGCCCGGCGCGGCGCGATCGGCATGGTCATGGTCTATACCGAGCAGTTCGCGGCAATGGTCTCCTGGGACGCGGCCGTCTCCTATGTCGCGCAGCCCGCAATGACCTGGCTCGACGCCGCCGGGACGCCTTTTGCCGCGGAATCGGGGGCGGATTTCGCCGCCTTCCTCAACGATCCGGCCGCGGAGACCCTCTTCGCCGGGGCGCGCCGCTCCTATGCGCAGGTCCGCGCCGAGGCGGCCCGGGCCGGCGCCCGGCCGCGCGGCTTTCCCCTCTCCGCCCGAATCCGCCTGCAGCGGACCAGCGCCTGGACCGCCACGACCAGTCGCCAGGTGATCGGCCTGCTGCCCGGCGCCGATCCCGCGCTCCGCGCCGAGCATGTCGTCTTGATGGGCCATCTCGACCATCTCGGCCTCAAGGCGGACGCCGCGCCGGGCGCCGACAATATCTACAATGGCGCGCTCGACAATGCCGCCGGCATCGCCACCATGCTCGAGGCCGCCCGCGCCTTTACCGAATCGCGGGCGCGGCCGCGCCGCTCGATCCTGTTCATGGCCAATACCGGCGAGGAGAAGGGCCTGCTCGGCGCCGCCTCCTTCGCCGACCACCCGACCGTGCCGATCGGCTCCATCGTCGCCGCGGTCGATCTCGACATGCCGATGCTGCTCTACGATTTCACCGACGTGATCGCGTTCGGCGCCGATCATTCGACCGTGGCCGAGACGGTGGCGCAGGCGGCGCGGCAAATGGGGGTGGCGGTCTCGCCCGATCCGATGCCCGAGCAGAATTTGTTCGTCCGCTCCGACCATTACGAGTTCGTCAAGCGCGGCGTGCCGGCGATCCTGCTCGCCACCGGCTTCGCCAATGGCGGCGCGGCGCATTGGCAGGCCTTCCTCGGCGGCCCCTATCACCAGGTCAATGACGACATGCGCCAGGCGATCCACTGGGAGGCCGGCGCCCGCTATGCCCGGCTCAATTATCTGATCGCCCGCGCTTTGGCCGACGCCGACGCCCGCCCGCTCTGGTATCGCGGCGACTTCTTCGGCGACCGCTTCGCGCCCGGCCAGCCTCGCGCGGAGCGGCCGGCGCCGGTGGGAAATTAGAATTTGGGGTCCCGGGGTCAATCCTGCTCAGGATAACCGGGAAGAGTTAAGTTTTTAAATTCCGTAATTTACGGCCAACAGCTTCGATCGGATGCGAAGCAGCTTCGGCGCGCGAGGCGGTGAGGCGGGGATAGCCGGCCGCGGCGTCGGCGATCAGCCTGGCGGTGAAGGCGCCGCTTCGGACCTCGGCGAGGATATGGCGCATCTCGGCGCGGGTCTCGTCGGTGACGATCCTGGTGCCGCCCTCGAGCGCGCCGAATTCGGCGGTGTTGGAAATAGCCTCGCGCATCCCGGCTATGCCGCGCTCGTAGATGAGATCGGCTATCAGCTTCACTTCGGTAAGGCATTCGAAATAAGCGATTTCAGGGGAGAAGCCCGCCGCCACCAAAGTCTCGAAGCCGGCATGGATCAATTCGGGGATGGCGCCCCAGAGCACCGCCTGCTCGTTGAACAGATCGGCCTCGCATTCCTCGGCGAAGCTGGTCGGCAACATGCCGACCCGCCCCGAGCCGAGCGCAGCGGCGTAGGAGAGGGCCAAAGCCTGCGCCCCGCCGCTCGCATCCTGCGCCACCGCGAACAAGGAGATCAGGCCCGAGCCCCGCTCATAATCGCGCCTGAGCGCCGTCCCCGGCCCCTTGGGCGCGACCAGCAGCACGTCGAGGTCGGGCCGCGGCCGGATCAATTCGAAGCGGATGGAAAGCCCGTGCGCGAAGACCAGCGCGGCGCCCCGGCGCAAATTGGGCGCGACGTCCTGCGCGTAGATGCGGCCATGATCCTCGTCGGCCGCCAGCATCACGACGAGATCCGCCCGCGCCGAGGCCTCGGCCGCCGTCATGACGCCAAAGCCGTCGCCTTGGGCCCGCGCGCGGCTCGGCGATGCTTCGGGCAGGGCGACGACGATCGCGACGCCGCTGTCGCGCAGGTTGAGCGCTTGCGCCCGCCCTTGATTGCCATAGCCCAGGATCGCCACGCGCCGCGCCCGAATGAGCCCCGGATCGGCATCGGCATCGAAATAGACGCGCATGGGCACCCTTTCAGAAGCCGATCAGCGCTAGGGCATCCGCCACCCTATCGCAATCGAGCGCCGCCTCGACCCTTGGCCAATCCGCCGGCGGTTGGCGGCGGAACCAGGTATATTGGCGCTTGGCATATTGGCGGGTCGCGATCTTCCCGGCCGCCAGCGCCTGCTCCCGGGTCATCGCGCCGCGCAGAAAGGCCGCAATCTCGCGCACGCCGATCGCGCGCATCACCGGGGCGAGCATGGGCAGGCTTCGCTCCAGCAATAAGCCAACTTCTTCAATCCCCTCATCGGAAAAGATTTTCTCGAACCTTTCGTCGCAACGGGCGTGGAGCAAGTCGCGCGGCGGCAGCAGGATGAGCGGGCGCAGCTTTACCGCTTTGCCGATACCGCCGACCTTCTCCGCCTGCCAGTCCTTCAGCGTCCGCCCGGTCGCGCGCACCACTTCGAGCGCGCGCTGGGCGCGAGCGGTGTCGCCCGGGCGGATGCGCGCGGCGGCGCCGGGATCCTCGCGGGCCAGCGCCGCATGCGCCTCGCCTGCGCCGAGCGCGCGCACGGCTGCGCGCACCGCCCGGTCGATCTCGGGCACAGGCGCGATCCCCTCGATCAGGGTGCGGATGTAGAGGCCGGTGCCGCCGGCCAGGATCGGCAGCCGGCCCGCTTCGTGCGCCGCCGCAATCTCGGCGCGCGCGTCGGCGGCCCACTCCGCCGCCGAGCAGGGATCGGCGCCGTCGCGCGTGCCGTAGAGCCGGTGCGGCGCCCGCGCCGTCTCCGCCGGCCCCGGCCGCGCCGAGACGATGGCGAGGTCGCGATAGACCTGGGTGCTGTCGGCGTTGATCACCACGCCGCCCGCTTGTTCCGCCAGCGCCAGCGCGAGCGCCGACTTGCCGCTGGCGGTCGGCCCCGCGATAAGCGCGACCGGATATCCGGAAGGAGCATAAGTGTTCATCGCGACCCTGATAGCAAAGGAGCGGCTGGCGCGCGGCGATATTTCGGCCGCGCTGGACGCGCTTGGCGGGTCGCCGGGCTTTGACTGGGTCGAGGAGGGCCGGGCCTGCGACCTCCGGCTCGGCGGCCCGGAAGGCGCGCGCATCGCGCTCGAGGGCCTGATCGCGGGCGTCGACGTCGTCGTCCAGCCCGAAGCCGGCCGCCGCAAGCGCCTGCTGGTGGCCGATATGGATTCGACGATGATCGGGCAGGAATGCATCGACGAGCTCGCCGATTATGCCGGGCGCCGGGCGGAGGTCGCCGCGGTCACCGGCCAGGCGATGCGCGGGGAGCTCGATTTCGAGGCGGCGCTCGACGCCCGCGTCGCCTTGCTCGCCGGTCTCGACGAGGCGATGATCGACCTTTGCCATGCCGAGCGCGTCCGCCACACGCCCGGCGCGCGGACTTTGGTGGCGACGATGCGCGCGAACGGCGCTTATGCACTGCTGGTCTCGGGCGGCTTCAGCCGGTTCGCCGACCGGGTCGCCGCCGAAATCGGCTTCGACGCCGCCGTCTCGAACCGCCTGCATATCGAAGGCGGCCGGATCGCCGGCACGGTCGGCCGCCCGATCCTCGGCGCGGCGGGCAAGAAGCAGGCGCTGGTCGAGGCGGCCAGCGCGCGCGACATCCCGCTCGCCGAGGCGCTCGCCGTCGGCGACGGCGCCAACGACATCCCGATGATCGAGGCGGCCGGGCTCGGCATCGCTTTTCGCGCCAAGCCCGCCGCCGCCGACGCCGCCGACGCGCGGATCGAGGCGAACGACCTCACGGCGCTGCTCTACGCGCAGGGTTATGCGCGGAAGGATTGGGTGGAATAGGGTCTCGTCATCCCGGCGGAGGCCGGGATCTGGTCGAGGCAGCCGCGACTTCTGGTCCCGAGGCCCCGGCCTTCGCCGGGGTGACGGTTCACGCCGCCGGCTTGCTCATGTCGGCGGCGATCGCCGCCAGCGCGAAGGCGACCGAGCGCTCGCCGTAGAGGAAGGCGATGCCGATGCCGTCGTCGGCGAGGCTCCTGACCTCGGCCCGGATCGCGCCCGCTTCGGGATGATGAAGCTCGACGCTGGCGCCCAGGGCCGGCCGCGCATTGGTCTCGAGGAAGGCGCCGGCGGCGGAGACGTGGCGCAAAGCGGCCGGGGCCGGATGCTCGGCGATCAGCACGCACATCCGCCGGCGCCGCCAGCGCGAAGCCATGCCCATATGCCCCTTGAGGCTTGCCGTCGCCGCCATGTGCCGCTCTCCCAGACTGAAGGAGCGCCTAGCAGAGCCGCACAAACATTCGGTTAAGGCGCGACCGGGTAGCAGCCGTGGCCCGCCGCGGCGCAGGCCCTGAGCGCGGCGGCACGGTCGCGCAGCGGCCCGGCCTGGACCCGGATCAGCGCGCCGGCGCGGACATAAGAAGGGCGCAGGCCGGGCAGGCGGCCGGCGACGGCGCCCCAGGCGCGGCGCGCATTGGCGTCGCTGCTGAACGCGCCGAGCTGCACCCGCCAGCGTCCGCCCGGGGTGGCGGCGGCCTGCGCCGGCGCCTGGCGCGCCGGCCGCGCGGCGGCGGCCTGGGTGCGCGGCGGGACGTCGTCGGGCCGCGTGCGCGGCGGAACCGAGTCGGGACGGGTGCGGGGCGGCGTCTGCGGGCGCACGCGCGCCGGCCTTGACGGCACCGCCGCGGCGACCTCGATTGGCGGCGGCGCGGTGGCGATGTTGCGCGCCATCTCGACGCCGCGGGCGCGGTCCTGCGGCGACAGGCGGCGGTCGAGCTCGGCGAGCTGGGTCACCGCCGGCGGCAGATTCTGCGCCGCCGCGCGGGTCATCAGCGCATAAGCGCGGGGCAGATCCTGGGGAATCAGATCGCCGTTGAAGAGCGCGGTGCCGAACACATATTGCGCGCGCGGATCGCCGCGATTGGCGGCCCGCTCGATCCACGGCATCGCCTCGCGCTGGCGGCCGTTCTGGAACAGCAGCAAGCCGTAATTGGCCTGCGCCTCCTCATGGCCGCCGCGCGCGGCGCGCGCATACCATTGCTCGGCGAGCGTCATGTTCTGGGGCAGGCCGCGGCCGAGGAAATAGGCCTGGGCGAGATTGAATTGCGCGTCGGCATCGCCGCGGTCGGCGAGCGGGCGCCAGATCCGCACCGCTGTCTCGTAATCCTGCGCCCGCCAGGCCTCGACGCCGGCGCGGGCGTCGTTGGCGCCGGTCGGATCGGGCCGCTGGGCGAAAGCGGCGGAGCCCGCGAGCGCGGCCGCGGCGGCGAGCATCCACAAACGGGCCTCAATCTTCATCGAAAAAATCCCCTCGGGTCGGCAATGCGTTCGGCGCTGAGCCTAGAGGCGATTGCTTAACGCGGGATTAGCATAGAATCGCTTAAGCCGGCCAGATCGGCTGCTCTCCTGACCGGCTGAGATTCCCGACCTCCTCGTTAACCAGATTTTAGCATGCCGGGGGGCAAAACCCGGCTTGAAGCGAGGGAATTGAGGGAAAATTCATGCGGGTATTGGCATTGTCCTCTCAGAAGGGCGGCTCGGGCAAGACCACCTTGTCGGGGCACCTCGCCGTTCAGGCGCAGCGCGTCGGCTACGGCCCGGTCTGCCTGATCGACATCGATCCGCAAGGCTCGCTCGCCGATTGGTGGAACGAGCGCGAGGACGAGATGCCGGCCTTCGCCCAGACCACGGTGGCGCGGCTTGGCGCCGATCTCGAGGTGCTCCGCCAGCAGGGGTTCCGCCTCGCCGTGGTCGATACGCCGCCCGCCATCACCATGGCGATCCAGTCGGTCATCCAGGTCGCCGAGCTGGTCGTCATCCCGACCCGCCCGAGCCCGCACGATCTGCGCGCGGTCGGCGCCACCGTCGATCTGTGCGACCGCGCCGGCAAGCCGCTCATCTTCGTCGTCAACGGCGCCACGCCCAAGGCCAAGATCACCTACGAGGCCGCGGTCGCTTTGTCGCAGCACGGCACCGTCGCTCCGGTCACCCTCCACCACCGCACCGATTTCGCCGCCTCGATGATCGACGGCCGCACGGTGATGGAATGCGATCCCAATTCGAAGTCGGCCCGCGAGGTCGCCGAATTGTGGGACTATATCGCCGACCGGCTCGAGAAGAATTTCCGCCGCACCGTTTTCTCCGCGCCCGGCGGACCGGTGCCGCAGAGCCTCATGCAGCGTCCCGCGTCCGGCTTCGGCCGGCGCGTGGTCGGCCAGTGAGGGAGGGCGCGATGATCAACGACGCACGCAGCTACGCTTCGCTCTCCTCCGGCCTGCTCGCCCGCAAGGGCGCGGCCAAGCCGGCGATGCGCCCCCAGGGCTTCGGCCATCATGCCGGCTTCGACGATCTCGGCTGGAACGACATGGGCAGCCATGGCGGCCATCACGAGCCGGCGCCCGAGGAAGTCTTCGAAGGCGATCTGCCCGAGCATGTGCCGAGCTCGATCGCCGCGCTGACCCCCGCGCCCAAGCTGGCCCGGGCGGCGCCGAGCGAAGCCGAGGAGCCGGCCGAGCCCGAAGTGGTCGCGCAGCAGCGCGCCATCGCCGAGAGCTTCCCCGCCGAAGCCGAGGAGGATGCGCCGCCGGCGCCGGCCCGGGTCGTCGCTCTGCCCAAGCGCCAGGCGCTTCCCGCCGTCGCCGCGGGCCGCAAGGCCGCCTTCACGCTGAGGCTCGACGCCGAGCGTCATCTGCGCCTGAGGCTGGCCACCGCGGTGACCGGCCGTTCGGCGCAGCAGATCGTGACCGGGGCGCTCGACGCCTTGCTCGCGACCATCCCCGAACTCGAAGCGCTGGCCGAGCGGGTACCCCCCGCCTCGGCGAAGCGGAACTGAACCCCGGAAGGGCCGAGACATGAACCGCACCGCCTTCAAGATCGCCTCGTCGGCCGCCATCGTCGCGATGACCGTGGCCGGTGTGACCTCGCCCTCGGCCGCGACGCGCGGCTTCGGGCCGGTCCGGGCCGAATCGCGCACCGACCGGGCGGCGGCGCAGCTCTACGACCAGGCCTCGCGGGCGCTGCAGCAGGGCCAGCTCGCCCAGGCGGTGACGCTGATGGAGCAGGCGGTGGCCCTGAGCCCGCGCGACGCCGGCTATAGGATCCTGCTCGCCGACGCCTATTTGAAGAGCGGCCGCTTCGATTCGGCCCGCGCCACTTATGCGGACGTGATCGAGCTCGATCCGTCGAACGTGCGCGCCAGCCTCAGCGTCGCCCTGATCCAGATCGCGCAGGGCCGCCCGGCCGCCGCGGTGGGCATCCTCGACGCCATCGCGGACCGCGCCCCGGCCGGCGACGTCGGCCTGGCTTATGCTCTGGCCGGCCAGTCCGAACGGGCCGTGCAGCTGCTCGAATCGGCGGCGCGCTCGCCGATGGCGACGCCGCGCACCCGCCAGAATCTCGCGCTCGCTTACGCCTTCGCCGGCGATTGGCGGCGCGCCCGCGCGATCGCCGCGCAGGACATCTCGCCGGCCGACATCGACGCCCGCATGGCCGAATGGGCCGTGCTCGCGCGCCCCGGCGCCGCTTCCCTCCAGGTCGCCAGCCTGCTCGGCACGGCGCCCGGCGCGGATGCCGGCCAGCCCGCGCGCCTCGCTCTGGCGTCGTCCGGCAGCTCCCCGGTCGCGGCTTTTGCCCAGGCCGTCCCCGACCAGGCCGCCCAGGCCGCCCAGGCCGACGCGCCGCCGCCGTCGCGCGCGCAGTTCGCGCCGGCGCGCACCGCGGCCCCGGAGCCGATCGAAGTCGCCGCCCTCGCGGGGCGGCCCGCCGAAGCGCCGGCCTTCTGGGTGGCCCCCGAAACCTTCCAGGAAGAGGCGATCGCCGAGGGCGTCGCGCCCGAGGCGGTCCGCACCCGCGCGCCCTCGCCGCGGCGCAGCCGCGTCGCCCGCGCCGTGGCGCGCGTCCCGGAGGCCGAGTCCAATGCCGTCGAGGCCCGCTACGACATGCCGGCAATCTCGGGCCAGGACGGCCCCCCGCCGGAGGCCCCGGTCCTGCCGTCCTTCCAGGCGCCCGCCCGCCGGGCCGCCGCGTCGCGCCCGGCCGTCGCCGCCCGCGCTCCGGCCCCGCCGCGCCGCGCCGCTTACATCCGCGCCGCCGCCAGGGCGCCGCTGCCCCGGCCGATCATCGAGCGTCAGCGCGCGGTCCGCTCGGGCAACGCGCCGATCGTCGTGCAGATCGGCGCTTTCAGCTCCGAGGCCAATGCCGAGCGCGCCTGGGTGGCGCTTTCGCGGCATTACGGCCTTTCCGGCCGCCGGCCGCTCACCACCACCTTCAATCATGGCGGCCGCACGCTGCATCGGGTCTCGGTTTCGGGCTTCGCCTCGAATGCCGACGCCCAGCGGCTGTGCAGCCAGATCCGCGGCACGGGCGGCGTCTGCTTCGTCCGCGGCGCGGCCGGCGACGCCTCGATCCGCTGGGCCGCCCGCTACACCAATCCGCGCCAGCGCAACGTATGATCTTTTGAGCTAAAGGACCCTCGCAGGTCCCCTCTGAAGGGCGGCGGATTGGCCTATACCGCCGCCCTTTTTGATTCGGCCGCTTTTGTTCAGCCGCGCCGGGCGCTCGTCAGCAGATCGAGGCAGGCCATCCTCACCGCCACGCCGAGCTCGACCTGCTCGAGGATCGCCGAGCGCGTGGGATCGTCGGCGAGCTCGCCGTCAATCTCGATGCCGCGGTTCATCGGCCCGGGATGCATGACGATCGCGCCAGGCGCATGAGCGTCGAGCCGGGCGCGGGTGAGGCCGTAGCCGGCATGATAGTCGATCAGCGAATCGGGGAAGGTCTCCTCCATCCGCTCGCGCTGGATCCTGAGCATCATCACCACGTCGGCGCCCGCCAGCCCCTCGTCGAAATCGGTGAAGCGCGGCAGCCCGGTCCCCGCCGGCAGCAGGCCCGCCGGCCCGACCAGCCGCACCTGCGCGCCCAGCAAAGGCAGCAGCTTGATGTTCGATCCCGCCACCCGGCTGTGGACGACGTCGCCGCAGATCGCGACCGTCAGCCCCGCGATCCGCCCGAAGCGCCGGCGCATGGTCAAGGCGTCGAGCAGGGCCTGGGTGGGATGCTCGCCGGTGCCGTCGCCGGCATTGATCACCGGGCAATCCATGATCGCCGCGACGTCGGCGGCGGCGCCCTCGGCCTCGTGGCGGATGACCAGGATGTCGGGCCGCATCGCGTTCAGCGTCGAGGCGGTGTCGGTCAGGCTCTCGCCCTTGCGCACGCTCGAAGCGGCGGGGTGGAAGCTGGAGACCTGCGCGCCCAATCTTTTGCCGGCGATCTCGAACGAGAAGAGCGTGCGCGTGCTGTTCTCGAAGAAGGCGTTGATCTGGGTGAGCCCGGCCAGCCTCTTGTCGGCCTTGCGCGCGCCGCGGTTGAAGGCGATCCAGGGCTCGGCCGCGTCGAGGATCGCCAGGATGTCGGCAGCGCAAAGCCCCTCGATCCCGAGCAGATGGGGGTGAGGGAAAGAAGCGGGCATCGAGGCCGCGTCCTAGCCAGACTATCCGGCAACCTCAACCGTCATCCCGGCGAAGGCCGGGATGACGGGTCGAGATGCCGCCGGGGTCTCCACGAGACCCCGGCCTTCGCCGGGGTGACGGCTATCTTCTGAGATGCTGGTCGAGGAACCTCAGATAGGCTTCCGAAGCGTCGATCCGGTTCTGCTTCCTGAGGAAGCCGTGGCCTTCGTCGGGGAAGACGACATATTCGACCGGCACGTTGTTGGTCCGAACCGCGGCGACCAGCTCGTCGCTCTCGACCTTGAGCACGCGCGGGTCGTTGGCGCCCTGGACGACGAGCAAGGGCCGGCGGATATTGGCGGCGTGGAAGAGCGGCGAGATAGCGCGGTGGCGCTCGCCGTCGGTGGCGGGATCGCCCATCTCGTCGAACAGAGCGGTGCGCTGCGCGCCCCACCAGGCCGGGATCGAGTTCAACGTCCTGACCCAATTGGTGACGCCGAAGATGTTAATGCCGACATCGAAGGTGGTCGGATGGAAGGCCAAAGCCGCCGCGGTCATGTAGCCGCCATAAGAGCCGCCCATCACCGCGACCCGGTCCGAGATCCAGTCCTGCCCGGCGAGCCAGTCGCGCGAGGCGACGACGTCGCGCAGATCGACGTCGCCATGCCGCCTGTCGTCCATGTGGTAGAAGGTCTTGCCATAGCCCGAGGAACCGCGATTGTTGATCGCGTAGACCGCATAGCCATTGTTGACGAGGTGCTGGATCATCGCCGAATAGCCGCGCCGGCTCTGCCCGCCCGGCCCGCCATGGATCATGACGATCGCCGGCACCGGATGGGCGGCGCTCGCCCCGCGCGGGCGGTAGAGGATGCCGGGCACCTGGATGCCGTCATAGGAGGCGAAGCGGGCCACCGTCGCGGCGACCAGCTGACGCTCGTCGATCGCCCGGTTGAGCGCGCGGGTCAGCCGCCGCGCCTGGCCGGTGGCGAGGTCGGCGATGAAGATGTCGGAGGGCGAGGTGTCCGAGGCGACGGTGAAGGCGATCATCGTCTCGTCGCGGTTGAAACGCACTCCGCCCAGATCGCCCTCGGGCACGCCGCGCAGCGTCACCGGCCGGCCCGAACTTGTGTCGGTGATGGTGAGCCGGGTCGATCCGTCCTCGTTGAGGGCGTGGACCCGGTAGCGGCCCGAATTGGAGAACATGACGAACATCACGTCCCAGTCCGCCTGGAGCAGCGGCGCCCGCGCGCCGCTGGCGAGGTCGTAGCGAAAGGCCTGGTCGAACTCGCTGGTCTCGTTGCTGCCGTAGATCAGCGCCCGCCCGTCCGGGGTGAAGCCGTAGGAGCCGAAGGCGACATTGCCGGTGTGCGGGGTGATCAGCCTGGGCGCCGACTCGCTGCCGGCCTCGGCCAGATAGACGTCGCTGTCGGCGCTGCTGTTCGCCTTGCCGAGCGCGATCCAGCGGCCGTCGCGCGATACCTCGCCCGGCTGATATTCGCCGCTGTTGCGGAAGATCAGGCGGCGCTCGTAGCTCGTCGAATCATAGGCATAGACGTCGAAGGCGCGCGCATCGCGCTCGTTGGTCGAAATGTAGAAGGTGCGGCCGTCGGCGTTCCAGCCCATGAAGCCGGCCTTGAGCGTCTCGCCCGGCGTCAGATCGCGGACGCTGCCGTCGGCGAGGCGGACATAGACATGGTGCAATTCGTTGCCGCCCTGGTCGGACGTCAGGAGGACCCGGTCGTCATTGGGGAAATAGCTCATGCCGAAGGTCGCGTTGCTGGTCGATTGGCTGATCTGCACCGGATCGCCGCCGGCGACGGGCAGCGCATAGGCATTGAAGACCCCGCTCTTGTCGGAGCCGATCAGGAGGTTGCGGCCGTCGCGCGAGAAAGCGATGCCGTCGGACGCGGCCATGTTGAAGCTGGTCGTCTCGTAAAATTGCCGGGCGGTGTAGCGGACCGGCTGCGCCGCCGGGTGCGACGCCGCCGGGGCCTGTCCCTCGGCGCCCGACTCCGTGGCGAGAGCCGCGCCGGGCAGGGCGCAGGCGGTGGCCAGCAAAATGGCGGCAAAGCGAATCGTCATCGGGTGCTCCTCATGGTGTGTTAGTCTGCTATATCACGTCCTTCGTCCTGTCCAGCCCGCCGCGCAGCCAATCTGCCGCCATCTTGGTCGACGCATATGTCGGCTTCGCCGCGCCGCCGACGCATATGTCGTGTTGGCCGCATCGCCTTTGCCGGCGGCAGGGCGCTCTCTCATGGTCGCCAGGCGTCGACAAGGAGAGTGTATATGTCCCCAGAACGCGCGCCCGACCGGACGCTTCAGCTCAGCCAGGGCCTGTTCGGCCAGCCCAGGCCCGATCGCCCCGAACGCCTGGAGCCGGACCGCAAGGACGGCGCCGCTCCCGGGAAGAAGGCAGGCCGCTGAACTTTCCCGGCGAAGACCGGGGCCCATGAGCAAGAGCCGCTCCGCTCGTCGATAATGTTGCTCATGGGTCTCGACCTCCGCCGGGACGTTCGATGGAAGAAGCTGACGCCTCATCCCATGCAGAGCGCGTCGATCGCGCCCTGCAGGATGTAGGCGGCGGCCATCTTGTCGACCAGCGCGGCGCGCCGCGCCCGGCTGGCGTCGGCGTCGATCAGGGTGCGGGTGACGGCCTGGGTCGACCAGCGCTCGTCCCAGAGCAGGATCGGCAGGCCCAGCGCCTCCAGATTGCGGGCGAAGGCGCGGATCGATTGGGTGCGCGGCGATTCGGTGCCGTCGAGGTTGAGCGGCAGGCCGACGACGATCCCGGCCACGTCCTGCGCCGCGATGGTCGCCTTGAGCTTGTCCAGGTCCCTGGCGAATTTGCCGCGCACCACCAAGGCGGCCGGAGTCGCGATCGTCCACTGGGCGTCGCACAAAGCGGTGCCGATCGTCTTGGTCCCGACGTCGAGCCCGAGCAGCCGCCCGCCGGGGAGGGCGTCGCGGAAGTCGGGGGCCTTGTCCGTTATCACGAGACCGCCCCGTTCCCCGGCGAAGGCCGGGGCCCAGGCCATCCGGCGGTGCCGCTGGGCCCCGGCCTTCGCCGGGGAGCGGAGCGGGCCAGACTCATCGCGCCCGCTCGTACGCGGCCAGCCGGCGTTCGGCGTCGGCGCGGACATTGGCCCAGAACAAGGCGTAATCGTAGACGTGGTAATTGTTGCCGGGCAGGCCGTACGGGCCCATGTCCGGCAGCCCCTCGGGGGGGCCGACCACGAGGATGCCGCGGCCCTCGCAGCGCGCCGGCACCGCGGCCCGGCGGAATTCCGCTTCCGTCATCGCCTCGTTGGGGATCAGGGTGCCGAGATTGCGGTCCGCGCCCGCGCCGCCGCCGGGCGCGCCGGTCAGCGGGTTGGTGCAGAGCATCGCCGTCCCCCGCCGGGCGATTCCGGTCGGGCCGGCCGTCTCGTCATAGACCTCCACGAACTGGCTCGGATCGGCGGGCTCGGCATAGCTTTGCCAGGAAAGGATGCAGCGCGCCTGATCGGGCGATTGGCAGGCGGGGAAGGGGAGGGCGGGCAGATCGGCGGTGACCGACACCGGCCAGCCGACCAGGTAGACCGCCGCGATCCGCCCCGCCTCGGGCGCGCCCCTGATCCGCTCGCGAATGAGGCGCATCAGATGGAGGCTGCCCTGGCTGTGCGCGGCCAGGATGATCGGCCGGTCCGCCGGCGCCTGCCGCAGGAATTCCTCATAAGCGGCGAGCACGTCGCGATAGGCGAAATCCACCGCGCGCCGCGCATTGTCCTGATTGGCGAGGAAGGCGCCGAACGTCGCCTGCCGGTATTTTGGCGCCCAGATCGCGCCGACCGAATTGAAGGCGCTCGCCTGGCTGCGCACGAACAAGGCGGCGCGGTCCTGCGATTCGCGGTCGTCCAGCGGCGCGTTCCAGCCGCGCGATTCGAGGAAGCTGGTCGGGTGGACGAAGAACACCGAGGCGCGCGGCGCCTGGGTCGGGCGGAAGCCGGCCGGCGTCCACAGCGACGGATTGCCGGATATGTCCGGCCGCGCGATCCACATCGCGCCTTGCGCATAGGAAGCGCCGCGCGGCAGCGGCACCTCGCTGAACTCGACGCTCGGCACCAGCGCCCAGCGCATCAGCTGCTTTTCGAAGATGCGGTAGCCGATCGCGCCCGCGATGACGGCCAAGGTCAGCCAGAAGATGATCCAGAGGAATATGACCGCCGGGGATTTTTTTCGTTTTGCCACCGTCGCCCTCAACAGCATGGGCGCCGATCTTTCAAGCTTGGGCCCCCTCGCGCGGCTGGAAGTAGCGCGCCGGCGTGATTCCGAAGGCGGCGCGGAAGGCGGCGGTGAAGGCGCTGGGCGTGGCATAGCCGGCGGCGGCGGCGACTGCCTTGATCGGCGCGTCGCCGGCCAGAAGCTCGAGCGCGCCGAGCAGGAGGTGCTGCCGCCGCCAGCGGCCCGGGCTCATCCCGGTCTCGGCCAGGAAGCGCCGCTCGAGCGCGCGGATGCCGAGGCCGGCGGCGCGGGCGAGCGCGGCCATGCCCGCCGCTTCGGGCGCGCCGGCCGCGATCAGGGCGGCCGCCCGCCGAGTCGCCGGGCTGGTCGGCTGCGGCAGCTCGAAGGGCGGCGCGCCCGATTGGCGGAATTCGTCGGCGATCAGGGTGGCGATGGCGGCCTCGGCTGGATCGCGCGCGTCGAGCATGCCCGCGCGCACCGTGCGCAGGATGAGCTCGCGCAGCAAGGACGAGACGGCGATCGCGGTGCATTGCTCGGGCAGGCCGGCGTCGCGGTCCGCTCGCAAATAGAGCGTGCGCAGCTGGCTGTCGCCGGCGAAGCGGATCGAATGCGCGACCCGCGCCGGCACCCAGATCGCCATGTGCGGCGGCGCCACCCAGGAGCCGCGCTCGGTCCACACCGTGAGCACGCCCGCCGAGGCGTAGATGAGCTGGTGCCAGTCATGGGCGTGGCGCGCGATCGTCCGCCCGGCCGCGAAGGTGGAGGCGAGGCTGCGGACCAGCAGGAACGGCTCGTCGGCGCGCGTGCGACGTTTTTGCGTCATAATACGTCGTTCTAGCGGGATTGCGGCGGCGGCGCCAGTGCACTAGCCTTCCTTCATGCCAGCCAATCTCGCCGCCTTCGCCATCCACGCCGACGATGTCGGCCGCGCCGCCGCTTTCTACGAAGCCGTGTTCGGCTGGCGTTTCGAGCCCTGGGGCCCGCCGGGCTTCTACCTGATCCAGACCGGCACCGACGAGGCGCCCGGCGTCCAGGGCCTCATGCACAAGCGCCAGGAGCCGCGCACCGGCGCCGGCCTCAACGGCTTCGAGCCGACCTTCTCGGTCGACGACCTCGATGCGATCCTTGAAGCGGTCGAGGCCAATGGCGGCCGCGTCACCATGCCGAAATCGCCAATCCCGACCGTCGGCACCCTGGTCCGCTTCCTCGACACCGAGGGCAATGACGTTGGCGCCATGCATTACGAGACGCCGCCGCGCGCCTGACCGTGGCGGCGCCGCCGCCTGCGCTTGCCAGCGCCGGGCACGCCTGCCAGTCTGCGGATCGTCGTCGGCGGGAGACACCGGCCATGTGGCTGTTGCGCGCATCTGTTCTCGTTTCGCTGCTGTTGCCCGCCGGCGCTAATGCCGGCCAAAGCAGGCCCGCAGGCGCCGTTCCGCCCGCTCCGCCGCCCGCCGCCATGATCGAGGACGCGTATCGGCCGCCGTCGCCCGATACCTTCGCGGGCCGGTTCGAGGCGCGGTGCGTGCGCGGCCGGCCCCATCTGTTCGTCGGCCCGCACGACCTCGGCACATCGCCCTATTTTTTCGAATGCGGCGGCGAATATGACGGGCTGCCGATATTGGTCGGCTCGCGGTCCTTTCCGACCGGCGAGCAGCTCCTGCTGGTGCTGGCGCAAGAGTCCGGAGTGGCGAACAACGGCGCCGTCATCTACGTGCGGCGGGGCTCGGCGCCAAAGCTGCTGCCGATCGAATATTTGACCGAATTTGGCCGGATCAGCGCCCCCGACCGGCTGGTGGTCGCCAGCGGCGGAATCACGGACATCAATTGCGGCACGCAATATTCGTCGGCCGAGATCACGATCGATTGGACGCAAGCGCCGCGCATCGTCCGCCACCGCGAGCTGAGCCGCGACGCCAATTGCTGAGCCGCTTCGGCGCCGCTCGTCGCCCGACCCCGCCTTGCCGCAGTGCAGCAGGGATGCTAGCCGCGCCATCGCGGATCGCTTGCCGGTCCCCGACAGCAAGGTTCCTCATGTCCGTCGACGAAAAGACCGTCCGCCATATCGCCAAGCTCGCCCGGATCGCCGTCAGCGATGCCGAGGTGGCGGCGCTCGCGCCCGAGCTCAGCAACATCTTGGGCTGGATCGAGCAGCTCGCCGAGGTCGACGTCGCCGGCGTCGAGCCGATGACCGCGGTCATCCCCAACATTTTGCGCCTGCGCGAGGACATCGTCACCGAAGGCGACATCCGCGACGCGGTCCTCGCCAACGCGCCGCTCGCCGAGCACGGCTTCTTCGCCGTTCCCAAGGTGATCGAATGATGGCGCCCCCTCCCGTCATCCCCGCGAAGGCCGGGATCCCAGGCCGGAAAGTCTCGGCGGATCTCCCGGAGACCCCGGCCTTCGCCGGGGTGACGGCGCGATGACGGCCCTCACCGACCTGGGCGTCGCCGAAATCCGCGATGGCGTGAAAGCGGGCGGCTTCTCCGCCCGCGAGGTCGCGCAGGCCTTCAGCGCCGCGATCGAACAGGCGCGCGCGCTCAACGCCTTCGTCGTCGAAACGCCCGAGCTCGCGCTGGAGGCCGCCGACGCCGCCGATGCCGCGCGCGCGTCGGGCGATCTCAAGCCGCTCTCCGGCGTGCCGCTCGGCATCAAGGATCTGTTCTCGACCAAGGGCGTGCAGACCACGGCCGGCAGCCGCATCCTGGAGGGCTACACGCCGGTCTACGAATCCACCGTCTCCGGCAATCTCCTCGCCGCCGGCGCGGGCATGCTCGGCAAGCTCAACATGGACGAATTCGCCATGGGCTCGTCCAACGAGACCAGCGCCTTCGGCCCGGTGCTCTCGCCCTGGCGGCGCAACGACGCCAATGGACTTGGGGGCAACGTCGCGCTGACCCCGGGCGGCAGCTCGGGCGGCTCGGCGTCGGCGGTGGCGGCGCGGCTGGCGCCGGGCGTCACCGGCACCGACACCGGCGGCTCGATCCGCCAGCCCGCCGCCTTCACCGGCATTACCGGCATCAAGCCGACCTACGGCCGCTGCTCGCGCTACGGCATGGTCGCCTTCGCCTCCTCGCTCGACCAGGCCGGCGCGATGGCCCGCGACGTCCGCGATTGCGCGATCCTGCTCGAGGCGATGGCCGGCTTCGATGTCAGGGATTCGACCTCGCTCCAGCTCGACGTGCCCGCCTGGGAGGCGAACCTCGCCGCCGACATCAAGGGCAAGCGCGTCGGCATCCCCAAAGAATATCGCATCGAAGGCGTCCCCGCCGAGATCGACGCGGTCTGGGAGCAGGGCATCGCCTGGCTCAGGGACGCGGGCGCGCAGATCGTCGAGGTCTCGCTGCCGCACACCAGATATGCGCTGCCGGCTTATTACATCATCGCGCCCGCCGAGGCCTCGTCCAACCTCGCCCGCTATGACGGGGTCCGCTACGGCCTGCGCGTCCAGCCCGAGCAGGGCGGCCTCGACGACATGTACGAGGCGACCCGCGCCGCCGGCTTCGGCGCCGAGGTCAAGCGCCGGATCATGATCGGCACCTACGTCCTCTCGGCTGGCTTCTACGACGCCTATTTCAACCAGGCGCAGAAGGTCCGCGCGCTGATCGCGCGGGATTTCGACAATGTCTTCGCCGAGGTCGACCTCCTGCTCACCCCGACCGCCCCCTCGGCCGCCTTCGGCCTCGGCGAGAAGAGCGCCGACCCGATCGCCATGTATCTGAACGACGTCTTCGCCGTTCCCGCCAGCCTCGCCGGCCTCCCCGCAATCTCGGTCCCCGCCGGTCTCGACGGCCAGGGCCTGCCGCTCGGCCTGCAGATCATCGGCCGGGCGCTCGACGAGCAAGGCGTGCTCAACGCCGCTTTGGCCTTCGAGGAACGCGCCGGCTTCACCCACCGCGCCGATCCCTGGTGGTGACCGAAAAGGCAGGCGCTCCAGGCGGCTCCCGTTACGAAGCCCTGGACAGCCTGCGCGGCATCGCCGCCTGCGGCGTCGCGCTCTACCATGTGCATTCGGCCGGCATCCTGAGCGAGCTGCCGATCGTCCGCAACGGCTGGCTGTTCGTCGATTTCTTCTTCGTGCTCAGCGGCTTCGTCATCGCGGCGAGCTATGGCGAGAAGCTGAAGCGGGGCTTTCCGCTCAGCGCCTATCTGATCCTGCGGCTCGGCCGCATCTATCCGCTGCACTTGTTCGTCATCCTCATATTGGCCGCCTACGATGTCGGCCTGATCCTGCTCGATCGGACCGCGATCACCGGCGCCGCGCCGTTCACCGGCGATCGCGGCATTTCCTATCTCTTCGCCAATCTCTTCCTGGTTCAGATCTTCGTGCCGGGCGGGCCGCTAAGCTGGAACGCCGTCAGCTGGAGCATCGCCGCCGAGATGTGGACCTATCTGCTCACCGCGCTCGGCCTGCTCTGGCTCAGGGACCGCTTCCGCATCGTCCTGTGCTTCATCGTGCTGCTCGCCCCGCTCGCGCTCGGCGCCTTCAACGTCGAATGTCCGGCGAGCAACCAATGGTCGTTGCTGCGCAGCCTGTTCGGCTTTGCGATCGGCATGCTGGCCTTCGAGCTGCACGGCCGGCTGCGCCTCGGCCTTCGCCGCGGCGCCGCCACTCTGGCCGAGGCGGCGATCCTCCTCGCCTGCGCCGCGGCAATCTGGTTCGCCCCGCCGGATCTCCTGGTCCTGGCCTGCCCGGTCCTGTTCGCGCTCGCGATTCTCGTTTTGGCCCGCGAGCAGGGGGCGGTGAGCGCATTCCTGAAGCGCGGCCCGTGCGTCGCCTTGGGATGTGGTCCTATTCGATCTACATGGTGCATCTGCCGGTGATCACCCTGTTCCTTCACTTTTTGCCGGTCGCCGGGCGCTGGCTGGGGGTGGAGCTCATCGCCGGCGGAACCTGGCAAGGGGCGCCGATCCGGCTGATCGGCGGCGGCGGCGCGGTCCCGGATCTGCTCGTCCTGGCCTGCCTGGCGCTGGTCGTCGCGACCGCTTCCGTCACCTACCGGCTGGTCGAGCTTCCGTTCCGCAACGGCTCGCGGCGCTGGGCGGAGCGGATCGCCAGAAGCCGCCTCGACGCCACCGAGCAGGTTGCGCCGACGATCTAGAAGGATATGGAAGCCGACATGACTGACTATCGAATCCAGGGCGCCACCGGCGAGTGGGAGGTCGTGATCGGCCTCGAGGTCCACGCCCAGGTCACCTCCGAGGCCAAGCTCTTCTCCGGCGCCTCGACCGGGTTCGGCGCCGAGCCCAACACCCATGTCGCTTTGGTCGATGCCGCTTTCCCGGGCATGCTGCCGACGCCCAATATGGAATGCATCCGCCAGGCGGTCCGCACCGGCATGGCGCTCGACGCCAGGATCAACCCCTGGTCGCGCTTCGACCGCAAGAATTATTTCTACGCCGATCTGCCGCAGGGCTATCAGATCAGCCAGCTCTACCACCCGCTCGTCGGCGAGGGCGAGATCGTCGTCGATCTCGACGGAGGGACGACCAAGACGATCGGCGTCGAGCGCATCCATGTCGAGCAGGACGCGGGCAAGCTGATGCACGATCAGCACCCGAGCCATTCCTATGTCGACCTCAACCGCTCGGGCGTCGCTTTGATGGAGATCGTCTCCAAGCCCGACATGCGGAGCCCCGAGGAAGCCGGCGCCTATGTCCGCAAGCTGCGCGCGATCCTGCGCTATGTCGGCTCGTGCGACGGCAATATGGAGCAGGGCTCGATGCGCGCCGACGTCAACGTCTCGGTGCGCAAGCCGGGCCCCATTAGCAAGGAAACGCCGCTCGGCACCCGCACCGAGACCAAGAACGTCAATTCGGTCCGCTTCATCATGGCGGTGATCGAGCATGAGGCGCGCCGCCAGGTCGACCTGATCGAGGAGGGCGGCGCGATCGTCCAGGAAACCCGCCTGTTCGACCCCGACAAAGGCGAGACGCGCAGCCTGCGCTCCAAGGAAGACGCGCACGATTACCGCTATTTCCCCGATCCCGATCTGCTCCCGCTGGAGCTGAGCGATACCTTCCTCGCGGCCTGCCGCGCGTCTTTGCCCGAGCTCCCCGACGCCAAGCGCGCCCGCTACGAAGGCGAGCTCGGCCTTTCCGCCTACAACGCCGCGGTCCTCACCGCCGACGTCACCACCGCCCGCTGGTTCGAGGAGTTGCTCGCTGCCACCGGAAAATCCGGCGCCGAGATTGGCAAGGCCGCCTCCAACTGGGTCATCTCCGACCTGTTCGGCGCGCTCAACCGCCTCGGAAAGGACATCACCGAAAGCCCCGTCACCCCCGTCCAGGGCGCGGCCTTGCTCTCGCTGGTCGCCGGCGGAACCCTTTCCGGCACGCTCGCCAAGCAGGTCTTCGAAATCATGCTGGAGACCGGCGACGACCCCGACAAGATCGTCGAGGAACGCGGCCTCAGGCAGACCTCCGACACCGGCGCCATCGAAGCGGTCATCGCCGAAATCATGGCCGCCAATGCCGACAAGGTCGCCGAATATCGCGCCGGCAAGGACAAGCTCTTCGGCTTCTTCGTGGGGCAGGTGATGAAGGCGATGGCCGGGAAGGGGAATCCCGGAGTGGTGAATGAGTTGCTGAAGAAGGCTTTGGGGTGAACTGCCCATTGGCAAAGGTTGCTGATCGAATTCCCGGCGCCGGAAGCCCAAGCGCTATACATTTGTCAGCTTCGTCACGTATAGCAGCCCTGCGTCGAGCGAGGGAAATGAAGGGGCTAAAGCCTTCCTTTGAAATAATTTCTGGCCACAAAGAGGTAAAGTCCCTCCTTGGGGACATCATTGCTGCGGCTGATCGAGAGCGGAAATCCTTCGGGTTTATGCCTCACCCGGCCTATCACACAGTTTCTCTAGAGGGACGACTTATCGTTGCGCGGCAGCGCGATAGTGGCAAGCTGCTTGGGTACATCATTGTCGGCGGGACATTTCCTCAGGCTCGCATTTTTCAAACCTATGTTGACTCCGACGTTCGCGGCTCAGGTGTTGGAAAAGCGCTCGTTGAGGAGGTCGTTCGGCGATCGGAAGCGTCCGCCTTTCTAAGTATTCGGGCCGAGGTTGCCGAAGACCTTATCGAAGCGAACCGCTTCTATCGAAATCTTGGGTTTAGAACCGTTCGGCGCAGAAAAGGGGGAGCTACTACCGGGCGAACAATCATAAGCCGGGTGCGGGAGCTGACGACGCCGAGCTTGCTGGACCTCGCCACCTATGGCGACATTCATGGACCAGCGTTACCACTTAGCCTTGCGACGCGCACGAAGCCCCCGTTGTATCTGATCGATTTGAATGTTCTCTTCGATGTCACGAAGCGGCGAGGGAGGGCATTGGCCGCAGGCCGAATCTTCGCTGCAGCCTTGGACAATTCGATTAACTTGGCCGTTTCTGAGGAGTTTATTGAAGAGCTAGAGCGGGCTGCCACACCAGGAATGCCAGACCCAACTTTGGAGCTCTCCAGGGTGCTCCCGCGCTTGCGCAAGCCGACCCGCGAATTCCTAGAAGAGTTGGTTATTGAGCTTGCCCCCGTTTTCTTCCCGACACGGGCGTCGGACCGGTTAACTCCGCAGGATCGATCGGATTTGGCTCATGTTGCTACGGCCCTCCACGAGGGCGCCAAGGGCTTTGTCACCTCGGAAAAGGTCATATTGGCAGCCGCACAGACGCTACGGGAGAGGTATGATTTCGACGTGATCTCACCGGTCACGCTAGGCAAGCATTATACGGCGGGCGTTCAGCAGTCTGAAGGATATCGCGTTAGAATTGAGGATCGCCCAATCTCTTGTTCTAGCGTGGTTACTTCTGACGAGGTAGAAATCGCGGCTCTCTTGAAACGACAAGAGGTCCCGGAGCACGTGCTCCGACAGGCTGTAGCGCCAGGTAACTCGGTTTCGCCTCGACGACGGGTCGTTGTGAGGGCTCCGGACAATATCATAGCCTTCGCCTCGTGGGACACGCCAAAGCCGGCCGAGATTGATAGAAAGCTCTATCTTTTCGCTGATAGCCACGACTCAGCTGCCGAGCTGGCTATTGACCACCTACTGAATACGGCCATTGCGGACACCGCCGGGGAGATACCCTCAGTGCTGCGGGTGACGCCGTCCCCAGATGACACGACTGTCAGGCAATCTGCCATTCGGTTTGGCTTTCGGCCAAGGATTGGGAAATCTGCTCGTACCGGCAGGCTCGAGAAAATCTGTCTCAATGCGGTTGTCACCGATGAAAATTGGGCGCGCGTTCGGTCTACGATCGAGGAATCAGTGGGGCTTTCGTTGCCGGCCGCCGCTCCACTCTTCGATACGCCACATGAGGGTATTCGGATTGTGTACGAGGGCGGCCGGCATGCGGTGACGTCAATCGGGGCTCTTGAGGATCTCTTGTCGCCAGCGATCTTTGCGGTGGGCGACCGTGTCGGCGCGATCATCCCAATTACTCCAGACCACACAGAGGCCCTTTTTCGAGGATCGAGGCAACCTTCATTTCTTGAAGGCCCACAAGCGTCGCTTCTCAACGAGAGGCGCTATTTTGGTGGTCGCCAAATCTATCGCACAATCCCCGAGGAAGGGGTCCTAGTTTTCTACGAATCCAGAGGCAATCTGGGGCACGGAAGGTCAGCGGCGATCGCGGTGGCGAGGATAAGGCGGCGGTATCTTGCTGACGAGGCGGCCGCGCGAGGGCTGTCACAGCAGAAGGGCGTTCTCTCGCCTGAAGCCATTCGAGCGATGGCGCAACGAAATGAGATTTGCGTAATTGAATTCGATAACTTGAAGCTCTTGAAAAGGGATATCCCCCTTTCAAGACTCAAGGAGATTGACTGCGCCGACAACGCCAATCTCGTGACAGCTCGTCGACTTAGGGCTGAAGCGCTCGGAAGCCTCTTGAAGATGGGTATGAGTGATGGCTGATGGAGACGCCGAGGCGGCCATGATTTCGGTGAGGCCCCGCTTTGCAGACGCGTTGCTTACTGGATCCAAGTGCGTGGAACTTCGACGTCGGAAGCCGGGGATCGAGCCTGGGACGCGTGTCTGGTTTTACAGCACCCTTCCCGTAGGTAAGGTCGTTGGCGTCGGCCTATTGAAGGAGGTGGTCCTCGCGCCTCCTGAAGCCCTTTGGCATCGGTTTTCACACTGCGCTGGCTTGGAGCAGAACGCCTTCGATGGATACTTTGGGAAGCTTTCGCGAGGCGTGGCCTTGATGTTTTCCGAAGTTGCCCCGCTAATCGAACCTCTCGATCTAGAAGCAATGCGTCTGCTGAAACCCAATTTTCAGCCTCCACAATTCTATCAATGGGTCAGGCATTGTGCACTCAGCTCCGCTCTGAACTCAGCGCGTTTAGGCGAGACATTTGTCGCATGTGACCATTAGCGCTGAGACCTCGAGCTTTCTAATGCCATCCGACTTGGCTCGCGTAGGCTGCCCCCTTTTGTTGGATACAAATAGGATTTCCCCTGCCAGCCGCCCGTCGTCCGCTTCGCGATTCGGCTGGCTCTTTGACCCGTCTACACCAGCTTCGCGCCTTCGCGTCTTTGCGCCTGTCTTGAACTGGATTCCGGATGAAATCTCCCGGCACCGAGAACAAAGGATTTTCGCGCGCGATTTGCGGATAGTTCGTCACCTTCCGCGCCCATCCGCGAAACGCCCTTTTCCGCTTCTGGGAACCCGAACCTTCGAACCTTTCGACCGCGGCGCCCAACACCCTCGCTCGTGCTTAGTTTGTATAGTTCCGCGCCCCGCCGCCCGCTCGTCCCGCGCGCCGTCGCTTTCGTCGATGGCCGAGCGCCCCGGTCGCGCGCCTTCGCGGATTCGTCGAAGCGGGCGCGCGGCGGATCGCGGCCGCCGTTACGGATCGGGCAACAGGAGAACGACCATGTTGACCATTGCCCACCCCATCCGCGGCGGCGTCTTTCCGCACGATCCGGCGCGGCGCGGCTATCATGCGGTCTACCGGCCGCAGCAGTGCAACCATTGCCCGGGCTGCGGCCGCAGCCAGTGGATCGTCGGCCGGCTGCTCGCCGAATGCGCCTTCTGCGCGACCGCGCTGCCGCTCGCCGACGGCGGCATGACCGGGGCCGGCCTGTTCAGGAGCAGCTGGCGCGCGCCCGAGGCGCTCGCCGCCTGACCGGGGGGAGCGGGCGCCCGCCCCCCTCGGGCGCCCGCTTTTCCAAATCCCTGCAAATATTAGATTGAAACCCACCCGCTCGTCCTGAGTAGCGGCTGACCCCGGACTTGACCCCGGCGATGACGCGTATCGAAGGACAAGCGCAGTCCCTACAGGATGAGCGGGTAAGTCCGAGCGCCCCGGGGCCCTAAAGCAGCCTGAGCTGCGCCCCCTGCGGCGGCTCGAACAAATCGCGGCGCAGCGGCCTTTTCTCGACGTTCAGCCCGTGCTTCTTCACCGCGCGCTCGAAGCGCGCCTTGAGCAGATCCGCCCAGGGGCCGGAGCCGCGCATCCGGCTGAACCAGTTGGGGTCGTTGTCCTTGCCCCCGCGCAGCGACTGGATGATCGCCATCACCTTGCCGGCGCGGTCCGGGAAATGCTCGTCGAGCCAGGCGCGGAACAGAGGCGCGACCTCGAAGGGAAGGCGGACCGGCAGATAGAAGACGCCGAGCGCGCCGGCCTCGGCCGCCGCTTCGACGAGATGCTCGAGCTCATGGTCGGTGATGCCGGGGACGACCGGCGCGATCGCCACCCAGGCGGGCACGCCGGCCTCGCTCAGCGCCTTCACCGCCGCCAGCCGCTTGCGCGGCGCCGGCGCGCGCGGCTCCAGCGTGCGCGCGATCGCCGGGGTCAGCGAGGTCACCGACAGAGCGACGCTGACCAGCCCGTCCGCCGCCATCGCCTGAAGCAGATCGAGGTCCATCAGCACCCGGTCCGACTTGGTGGTGATCGTCACCGGGTGGCGGGTCTCGGCGAGCACCTCCAGCACGGCGCGGGTGATCCGCCATTCGGCTTCGATCGGCTGATAGGGATCGGTGTTGGTCCCCATCGCGATCGGCCGCACCTGATAGCCTTTCCTGCCGAGCTCGGCGCGCAGCAGCCTGGCCGCGTCGGGCTTGGCGAACAGCTTGCTCTCGAAATCGAGCCCGGGCGAGAGATCGTGGAAGGCGTGGGTCGGCCGGGCGAAGCAATAGATGCAGCCATGCTCGCACCCCCTGTAGGCATTGATCGAGCGGTCGAAGCCGATGTCGGGCGATGAATTGCGGATGATGATCGTGCGCGGATGCTCGACCGTCACCGTCGTCCTGAGCGGCGGCGCCGCGCCGTCGACCTCATCCCTGGCGTCGAGCCAGTCGCCGTCGGCCTCGCGCCGGGGCAGGTTGAAACGGTCCGGGGTGCGATTCTCGGGCGCGCCCCGGCCGGGACGGAGGTCGGGCCGGGTCATCGAGAGAACCTAGGCGAAAGCTCGGAACATATCAAGAACGATGATTTGATTTCGGCCGACGTTCGTCACCCCGGACTTGATCCGGGGTCCACCTTCTTACCCAACGGCAAAAGGAACGTGGATGCCGGATCGAGTCCGGCATGACGAAATCGGGGGTTTGCGGGCTGATCGAGCCCCCTAATCCTGCCCCATCGCGACCTGGCGGCTGGAGGGTTCGATGCGGACCGCGCTCGCGCCCGGAAGGCCGGGGAAGCGCGGCCACAGGCCGGCCGCCAGCGCGCGGCGGCTCGACGAGCGGTCGCCGCCGCGATCCTCGTAGATCCAGTAATTCCTGAGGATGATCGGCACGTAGGCGCGGGTTTCCCAATAGGGGATCGATTCTATGTAGAGCAGCGGATCGCTCTGGTCGAAGCGCGTGTTCCAGGCGGCGATCGGCACCGGCCCGGCATTGTAGGAGGCGATCACCTTGGGCAGCAGCCCGCCCGTCGCGCTGCGGTCGCGCAGCAGCTCCATATAGGATTGGCCATATTCCATGTTGATCACGGGCTGGTTGAGCTGGGCGGTCGAAACCGTCTCGCCGCGGGCGCGGGCCATGTCGGCGGCGGTTCCGGGCAGCACCTGCATCAGCCCGCGCGCCCCGGCCGGGCTCACCACGTCGGTCCGGAAGTTCGATTCCGCCAAAGCGTGGGCGTAGACCAAAGCCTGATCGACCCGCCAGCCGCGCGCCGGCCGCCAGGACGGCGTCGGGTAGCGCTCGGCCGGGCCGAAGCGGCTGCCGCGCGGGCCGTTATGGGAGAGGTACATCTGGGTGGCGGTGAGGTTGAGCCGGGCGGCGAGGTGGATGAGGTGGGCGTGGTCGCCCGGGGATCCGATCCGCGCCTGATGGCGGATGAAATCGGCGGCGAGCCGGTCCTCGCCGATCTCGGCGAGCGCGATCGCGGTGCGGGCGTTGCGGTTGCCGCTCAGCGCCCGCCAGTCGCTTTCGGTGAAGGTGACCATGTTGGCGGGCGCGCTGGTCATGCCGAGCGCGCTCTGCGCGAGCAGGCCGTAGAAGGTCTCGCCAAGGCGGGCGGCGGTCTGGAGCCTGGCCTGGACCCGCTCGGGCCGGCCGCCGGCGGTGTCGGCGCGCGCCGCCCAGAACTGGCCGGCCGCGGCCAGCTCGACGTCGGTCGAGCGGCTGGCGACGACGTTGAAATGCTCGGCCGCCGCCGGATAATCGCCCATCCGCCAGGCGGCGAGGCCCGCCACCCATTCGGCGAGGATTGCATATTCGGTCGGGCCGCCCCGGGCCGCCTCGGCGATCCGGCGGGCGTCGCGGTCGTTGTCGGCCAGATAATAGGCCCAGGCGATGCGCTGGCGAAAGGCGGTGCGGGCCTCGTCGGAAAGCTCGGCGATCCGGGTTTCGAGCAAAGCCTCGGCCTCGACCGCCTGATTGTCGCGGATCAAGGGCCGGATCAAAGGCTCGAGCGCGTCGGCGACGGCATCGCCGCGGATATTGCGCGGGCGGGCGCGGCGCGGCTGGCCGGGGAGGCCGTAGAGCCGCCTCGCGTCGGGCAAAGCGGGCAGGCTCTCGGCGCCGCGCGCGCGGGCGAGACGGGCGAGGTCGCCCGCTTGCGGCAGATCCGGCGCCCGGGCGAGCAATTGCGCCAGCGGCTCGAGCTCGACCCGGGGCGAACCCGGCATGGTGTAGAGCTGCGCCCGGGCGATGTCGTGCAGCGCTCCCGCGCGCATGCCGTCGAGCCGGCCGGCGGCGCCGGCCCAGTCGCCCGCGCGCAAGGCGGCGAAGACCGCGCGGTAATTTTCGCGCTCGGCGGCGCTGAGCTGAGACGGCGCGGCGAAGGCGCGGGCCAGGTTCGGCCGCGCGTCGACATCGTCCTCCGCTCGGGCCGGGGCTGCGGCGAGCGCGAGGCCGGCGGCGAGCACGAGGCCGGCGAGCGTCTTCATGGCTTCAGTCCTTCCATCAGCATCTGCAGGTCCGCCCAGGCATGCGCCTTGAGCTTGGGCTGCGTCAGCAACTCTTGCGGTCTTATGGTTACCAAAGCCCTTACGGGACCCGTCGGCGTTTCGAGATCGTGCCAGCGTCCCCGCGCCGCCGTCATCGGCTGGCCGAGCAAAGCGCGCGCGCAGCTGTCGCCGAAGATCAGCAGGGCTTTGGGCTGGGCGAGCCCGACATGGTGGCGCGCAATCCCGGTCAGCATCCTGACGCCGGCCGGATCGATCCGGCCGGCGGGCGGGCGAATCGGCGAGAAGGGGGCGAGATAGATGGTCTCGCGGCTGCGCCCGATCGCCGCCAGCATGCGCTCGACCAAGGCGCCGGCCTCGCCGCTGAAGATCGTCCCCGCCGCGGCATCCTCGGCGGTCGGCATGTCGGTCAGCACCATCAGCCCGGCGGCGGCATCGCCGGCCGGCGCGATCCGCGTCGCCGCGGGCGAGGCGAAGGGCAGGCTGTCGGTCGTCGCCAGCCAATCCTGGAAGGCGGCGAGGCTGTCGGGGAGGGTCTCGGTGGGAATTGGAGCCGGCGCGGGGCTCGCGGCCGCGATGGCGTCAGGCTTCGGGTTGAGCCAGTCGCGCGGCGCTTCGGCGACGAGGGTATCGACGCCGGCTTCCTGCCACCATGACAAGGCGCTTTCCGCCCAACGCGACCCCATCGCTCCACCCCCGCGAATCCAGTGGCGATTGAGTCACCCGGCCCCCGGGCTGGTCAATCGTATAAGTGCTGTTTATCTGCCGGACGGTTGGCTCTGTGCGACGACGGGAGTGCGTGAATGGCTGAACGGGAGTCCATGCCCTATGACGTGGTGATCGTCGGCGCCGGCCCGGCCGGCCTCGCCGCCGCCATCCGCCTCAAGCAGCTCGCCAGCGAAGCCGGCCGCGAGCTTGGCGTCTGCGTCCTCGAAAAGGGCTCGGAGGTCGGCGCCCACATCCTCTCGGGCGCCGTCGTCGACCCCAGGGCGCTCGACGAACTGCTCCCCGATTGGAAGGATCTGGACAGCCCGCTCACCGTCCCGGTGACCAAGAACGAGCATTGGGTGCTGACCGCGAAGAAGAAATATTCCTTCCCGCACGTGCTGATGCCGCCCTTCATGAACAACAAGGGCACCTACACATTGAGCCTCGGCAATTTCTGCCGTTGGCTCGCGGGCCAGGCCGAAGCGCTCGGCGTCGAGATCTTCCCCGGCTTCGCGGCGGCCGAGGTGCTGTTCAACGAGGACGGCTCGGTCAAGGGAGTGGCAACAGGGGATTTGGGAGTCGCGCGGGACGGCACCCACAAAAGCGACTACCAGCCCGGCATGGAGCTGCACGGCCGCTACACCTTGTTCGCCGAAGGCGCGCGCGGCCATCTCACCAAGGAACTCAAGCGGATCTTCGCGCTGGAGAAAGAGAGCCAGCCCCAGGTCTACGGCATCGGCCTCAAGGAGCTTTGGGACATCGACCCCGACAGGCACGAGCCCGGCCGCGTCGTCCACACCCAGGGCTGGCCCCTGGACGAGGCCTGGGGCGGCGGCTTCCTCTATCACCAGGCGGGCGGGCAGGTGGCCTTGGGCTTCGTCGTCGCGCTCGATTACAAGAATCCCTGGCTCTCGCCGTTCGAGGAATTCCAGCGCTGGAAGCAGCATCCGGCGATCCGCCAGTTCCTCGAGGGCGGCCGCCGCGTCTCCTATGGCGCGCGGGCGATCAACGAGGGCGGCTGGCAATCCGTGCCGACCTTGGCCTTTCCGGGCGGCGCTTTGATCGGCTGCGCGGCGGGCTTCGTCAACGTGCCCCGGATCAAAGGCAGCCACACCGCGATGAAATCGGGCATGCTCGCCGCCGAAGCCGCCTTCGCCGCCATCGCCGCGGACCGCGCCGGCGACACGCTCGCCGATTACGAGCCGGCGCTGCGCGCCTCCTGGATCGCCAAGGAGCTGAAGATGGTCCGCAACGTCGAGCCGCTCGTCGCCAAATATGGCGGCGCGGCCGGCACCCTGCTCGCCGGCGCCGACATGTGGATGCGCCAGCTCAGGATCGGCCTGCCCTTCACGATGAAGCACCATGCCGACAATGAAGGGCTGTGGCGCAAGGACCTGGCGCGGCCGATCGATTATCCCAAGCCCGACGGCGTGATCAGTTTCGACCGGCTCTCCTCGGTCTTCCTCTCCAACACCAATCACGAGGAGGACCAGCCGGTCCACCTGACTTTGAAGGATCCGACGATCCCGGTGGACGTCAACCTCGCGCTCTATGCCGGGCCCGAGCAGCGTTACTGCCCGGCCGGCGTCTACGAATTCGTCGAGGAAGCGGCGGGCCCGCGCCTGCAGATCAACGCGCAGAATTGCGTCCACTGCAAAACCTGCGACATCAAGGACCCGACCCAGAACATCAACTGGGTCGTCCCCGAAGGCGGAGGAGGACCCAATTATCCCAACATGTAGGCTAATCGCCCCGCTCGTCCTTGGCGCGCTCGGCGCGCTCGTCCTCGCCGCGACCCCGGCCGTGGCGCGGGTCGACCGGCGCTCCCCCTTGCTCGCTTATGCCGAGGCGCGCGCCGCGGCCTCGGCGGGCGCGCTCGATCGGGCGAGCACCGATTTCGGCGCCGCGCTCGCCGCCGCGCCCGACAGCGATCTGATCGCCGGCCAGGCGCTGGCCCATGCGGTGCGCGCCGGCGACTGGCGGCTCGCGCTCGATGCGGCGCGTTCGCTCGAGCGCCGCAACACCTTGCTGCCCGACGGCCGCTTCCTGCTCGTCGCCGAAGCCTTCCGCACCCGCGACTGGCGCGCCGCCCGCGCCCAGATCGACGCGATCGAGCGCGAGCAGGCCTTCGCCTTCACGGTGCCGGTGCTGCGTGCCTGGCTCGCTTTCGGGTCGCGCGAGGGCGATCCGCTGGCGGCGCTCGACGCGGCCGGCGAGACCGGGCCGGCGGCGGGCTATGCCGCCGAGCATCGCGCCTTGCTGAAGCTCGCTCTGGGCCGCGACGACGGCGCGGCCGAGCTCATCAGCGCCGCCCGTTCGGCCGGAGTCCGGGCGGCGCGGCTGCGCATCGCCGGCGCGGCTTTGCTTGCCGGCCGCCGCCAGCGCGAGGCGGCTTTGGCCCTGCTCGATGGCGACATACCGTCCAACCTCGCCGCCCGCGCCCTGATCCTCGCCGGCCGGCCAATTCCCGGCGCGATCGGCAGCGCCGAGGCCGGCGCCGGCGAATTGATGGTCCGGCTCGCGCTCGATCTGGGCGGGCAGGAGCTGGCCGCGCTCGGCACGATGTTCGCTCGGCTCGCGACCAGGCTCGACGCCGGCAATAGCGAGGCCTGGATCGTCGCCGCCGAATTGCTCGGCCAGCAGGACCAGCACCGGCTCGCCGTCGCCCTGCTCGCCAATGTCGGCGCCGACGATCCGTTCGCGGCCGCCGCGCGCGAGGCGCGGGTCCGGCTGCTCGTCGGCGGCGGCGACCGCGAGGGCGCGCTCGCGGCGGCGCTGCAGGCGACCCGGGCGCGCGCCGCGACGATGACCGACTGGATCCGGCTCGGCCAGGTCTATGGCGAGCTCGGCCGGCAGGCCGAAGCGGCCGAGGCGTTCGGCCGCGCTTTGGCCCTCCGCCGCGAGAGCGAGGCCGGCGAGCCCGCCTGGACCTTGTACCTGATGCGCGGCGGCGCGCTCGATCAGGCCGACAATTGGCCGGAAGCGCGCAGCGCCCTCCAGCAGGCCTATCGGCTCGCGCCCGAGCAGCCCTTCGTGCTCAACTATCTCGGCTATGCCCAGCTCGTCCGGCGCGAGAATGTCGAGGAGGCCGAGCGGCTGATCCGCGAGGCCCACCGGCTCGCGCCCGACAATGCGGCGATCACCGATTCGCTCGGCTGGGCGCTCTATCTCAAGGGCCAGCTGCCCGAGGCGATCGCCTTGCTCGAACAGGCCGCCGTGGGCGAGCCCGCCGACGTCGAGATTAACGAGCATCTCGGCGACGCCTATTTCGCATCCGGCCGCCGGGTCGAGGCGCGCTTCGCCTGGCGCGCCGCCTCGGTCTACGCGACCGGGCCGGTGGCCCGGCGCATCGCCGCCAAGATGGAGCGCGGCCTGACCCGAGACATCGCCGCGCGCTGATGCGGGAAATCGCTTATGCCAAGCTCAATCTCGCGCTCCACGTGCGGGCGCGGGAGCCGGACGGCTATCACCGGATCGAGACTGTGTTCG
This sequence comes from Sphingomonadales bacterium, assembly GCA_034668505.1. Taxonomy (GTDB): domain Bacteria; phylum Pseudomonadota; class Alphaproteobacteria; order Sphingomonadales; family Sphingomonadaceae; genus Allosphingosinicella. The sequence continues at coordinate 119,750 of JAXDPD010000088.1, read as the reverse complement.
CCTTTTGCGAGGATGGCGACGTGCTGACCGCCGCGCCCGCCGACGCGCTGAGCCTCGCCGTGACCGGGCCGTTCGCGGGCGCCCTGGAAGGAGAGCGCGACAATCTGGTGCTTCGTGCCGCCAGGGCCGTCGGCGCTTGTGCCGCGCTGACGCTCGACAAGAGGCTGCCGGTGGCGGCGGGGCTGGGCGGCGGCTCGGCGGACGCGGGGGCGGTGCTCAGGATGTTCGGCGGATCGACGGCGATCGCCGCGGCGCTCGGCGCGGACGTTCCGGCCTGCCTCGTCAGCCGCGGCGCGCGGGGCGAGGGCAAAGGCGACCGGATCGAGCCGGTCGAGCTTCCTGGCCTTGCCGGCATGCCGGTGCTGCTGGTCAATCCCGGCATCGCGCTGCCGACGGCGGCGGTGTTCGCGGCGTGGGACGGCGTCGACCGCGGCCCGCTCGGGGACTGGGAAAGCGGGCGCAACGACCTGGAAGCGCCCGCCCGACGGCTGGTGCCGGAGATATCCGACACCCTCCGCGCGCTCGCCGGCGCCCGGATCGCGCGCATGTCCGGCTCCGGGGCGACCTGCTTCGGCCTGTTCGACGGCGAGGCCGCGCGCGATGCAGCCGCGGCGCGGATCGCCGCCGCCCGTCCGCGCTGGTGGCTGTCCCAAACCAGGCTGCGCTGACCCGCGAGTCCCATGGCGGCACAGGGCCTAACGGCCGTTAACCATCGCAAGCCGCGGAAATCCGTTCTGGCACGGCCCTTGCTCTGTAATGGGCCGACGGGTCGAGGCGCAGCCGTGCTTGCGCCGACATTCGCCCGCGGCCCCCCGCCTCCACCGGACGGGGCGCCGCGGAACAACATGGCCGGGCCGCCGCGTATCGGGCTGCCCGGCCTTTTTTTGCGCGACAAAGGCCGCCGCTCCCGGCAAGCCTCCCGCCATGTTCCGCCTCGAACGCAATGACGAACATGCCCGGCTGACCCTGGACAGGCCACAGGTCCGCAACGCCATTCCGGCCGCGGCCTGGGCGGCCCTGTCCGAGACGCTCGAAACGGTCGCGCGGAGCGACGTCCGGTTGCTGGTCGTGACCGGCGCCGGCGACACCTTTTGCGCCGGCGCCGACCTCGGCGATTTCGCCGCGATGCGCGGCAGCGAGGAGGCGGCCGCCCGCTTCCGCCAGGAGATGCGCGCCGCGCTCGATGCGCTGCGGGCGCTCGCCATCCCGACGCTCGCCGCGATCGACGGCCATTGCTACGGCGCCGGCGTCGCGCTCGCTCTGGCCTGCGACGTCAGGCTGGCGCGGTTCGGCTCGAAATTCGCGATCACCCCGGCCAGGATCGGCATCGCCTTCCCGCAGGAGGACGTCCGCCGGCTCGTCGCGATGGTCGGGCCGGGGCAGGCGGCGCGGCTGCTCTTCACCGCCGAGACGATCGGCGGCGAGGAGGCGAAGAGGATCGGCCTCGTCGATCATTACAGCCACCCCGAATCCGACGTGATCGAAGCGATCCTCGCCAACGATCCGGAGAGCCTGCGCCTGCTCAAGCAGCAGATCGCGCTGGCCGGCGCGGGCGTCGGCAGCGATCCCGGCATGGACCGTCGCTTCGATACGCTCGTCGCCGGCGACGAAATGGCGCGCCGGCTCGAAGCCCTGCGCCGGAAATGATAGGAAAGCGGACATGAGGAGGATCGCCCCCGCCCTCTTTTTGCTCGCCGCCGCCTGCGGCCCCGCCGCGCCGGTCGCGCAGCCGACCAACGGCGCCGCCGCGCCGCCGCCCGGCGTGCCCGACAACCGCATCGAATGCCGCCTCGCCGGCGCCGCGGCCTATGAACGCGCCTGCTCGGTGACGGGCGCCGACAGCCCGCGCGGCCGGGTGCTGACCCTTCGCAAGGCCGATGGCGGTTTCCGCCGGCTGCTGGTCACAAGCGACGGGCGCGGCATCGTCGCCGCCGACGGCGCCGAGCGCGCCACCGTGACGGCCCTGCCCGACAGCCGGATCGAGGTCGAGATTGGCGGCGACCGCTTTCGCCTGCCGGCGGCGGTCCGGTGAGCGGCCGTCTCATATTGACCGCCGCCGGGATGCGCGCCGCCGAGGAAGCGGCGATCGCCGCCGGCACCCCGGTCGAGGCGCTGATGGAGCGGGCCGGTTTGGCGGCGGCGGAGGCGGCCTGGCGCTATGCCGGGCCGCTGCCCACGCTCGTCCTTTGCGGGCCCGGCAACAATGGCGGCGACGGCTATGTCATCGCCCGCGCGCTTCGCGCCCGCGGCATCGCCGTCCGCGTCGCCGCTCCGGCCGAGCCGAAAGGCGCTGCCGCCCGCGCCGCGCGGGAGGCGTGGGACGGCCCGGTCGAGGCGCTGGAGGAGGCGGGCCCGGCGGCTTTGCTGGTCGATGCGCTGTTCGGCACCGGCCTGGCCCGGCCGCTCGATGCGGCGGTCAGCGCGCGCCTGCGCGATCTGGCGGGGCGCGCGCAGGCGCGGATCGCGGTCGATCTTCCCAGCGGCGTCTCCACCGACGACGGCGCGATCCTCTCGCCGGTCCCCGATTGCGACCTCACAATCACCTTCCAGACGCTGAAGCCTTCGCACCTGCTCCAGCCCGCCGCCCGCCACATGGGCCGGATCGTCGTCGCCGACATCGGCATTTCCGCTGCAAGCGACCTGACCGAGATCGGCCGCCCGAGCTTGCGCGATCCCGGCCCCGACGACCACAAATACAGACGCGGCTATGTCGCTTTGCTCGCCGGCGCGATGCCCGGCGCGAGCGCGCTCGCCGCCGCCGCCGCGCTCCGGGCGCGGGCCGGCTATGTCCGGCTGATCGGGGCCCCTGTCGCCGGCCTGCCGCACGCCATCGTCCAGGGTCCGGGCGACGCCGCCGGGCTGCTCGCCGACGCGCGCATCGGCGCCGTCGTCATCGGCCCGGGCCTTGGCAAGGGCGCGGAAGCGGAGCGCCTGCTCGGTCTCGCTTTGGCCTGCGGGCGCCCGCTCGTCCTCGATGCCGACGCGCTGACCGCCGGGCGCATCCCCGCAAGCGCCATCCTCACCCCCCATGAAGGCGAGTTCGCCAGGCTCTTCCCGGCGCTCACCGGGAGCAAGGTCGACAAGGCCCGCGCCGCCGCCGCGCAGAGCGGCGCGATCATCGTCTACAAGGGACCCGACACAGTGGTCGCGGCGCCCGACGGCCGCGCCGCGATCGCGCCGCCGGCCCCCGCCTGGCTCGCCAGCGCCGGCACCGGCGACGTCCTCGCCGGCATCGTCGCGGCGCGCCTGGCCGCGCTCGGCGATCCTTTTGACGCGGCCTGCGAGGCGGTCTGGCTGCACGGCCGCGCCGCCCGGCGCGCCGGCCCGGGCCTGATCGCCGACGACCTGATCGCAAATCTGTGACCGCAAACGAGGAGATTGTCCGCCTCGCCGCGCGGGGGGAGGGGGTGACGGCAAGCGGCCGCTTCGTGCCGATGACCGCGCCCGGCGACCTGGTCGCCGCGGACGGCGCCGTCACCCCCGGCCCGCACCGTCAGCGCCCGCCGTGCCGCCACTTCCCCGAATGCGGCGGCTGCCAGCTCCAGCATGTCGACGACTCGGTCTATGCCGATTTCCTGAAGGACCGGATCGCCTCGAGCCTTGCCGCGCAGGGGCTTCCAGCGCCTGACATCCTGGAACCGCATCTCTCTCCGCCGCGCAGCCGCCGCCGCGCCGCGCTGAAGGCGCTGGGCGGCGCAATCGGCTTCAACGCCGAGGCCAGCCACCGCATCGTCGACATGCGCGAATGCCATATCCTGCGGCCCGAATTGTTCGCTTTGGTCGCGCCGCTCAGGCGGCTGCTCAAGGGCCGCGCCGGCGCGACGATGACGCTGGCCGATCAGGGCGTCGACCTGCTGCTCGAGGGCGTCAGCGCCGAAGGGCTGGAGGCGACCGAAAGCATGATCGCCTTCGCGCGGGAAGAAGGGCTCGCCCGGCTCGCGCTCGACGACGGCTACGGCCCGCAGACGCTCTGGGAGCCCGAGCCGGTCACGATCACCCTCTCCGGCATCCCCGTCGCCTTGCCGATCGGCGCCTTCCTCCAGGCGACGGCGGAGGGCGAGGCGGCTTTGGTCGCCGCGATGCGCGAGGCGGTCGGCGGGGCAAAGCTCGTCGCCGATCTCTTCGCCGGGCTCGGCACCTTCGCTCTGGCTCTGTCCGGCAAGGTCTACGCCGCCGAAGGCGCGCGCGACGCGGTGCTGGCGCTCAAGGCGGCGGGGGCGGGCAGGGGCGTGTTCGCCGACCATCGCGACCTCTTCCGCCGTCCGCTCGACGTCGCCGAGCTGAACCGCTTCGAGGCCGTGATCCTCGATCCGCCGCGCGCCGGAGCGAAGGAGCAGACGCCGCTTCTGGCCGCCTGCCTCGTGCCCCGGCTCGCTTACATATCCTGCAATCCCAACACCTTCGCGCGCGACGCCAGGCTGCTGACCGAAGGCGGCTACCGGCTCTTATGGGTGAAGCCGGTCGGCCAGTTCCGATGGTCGACCCATGTGGAACTGGCCGCCGCCTTCCAGCGCGATTAGCGCGTGCCCCGCACCGGTTGCTCGAGCGGCGCCGCCGGGCGCTCGCCGCGGGCGATCCGCAGCGCGGTCAGCGGGGTCGGCGAGCCCGCGACGATGTGCACCACCGTCCGGACCTGGGTCGCGCCGAACAGGTTGCGGGCCATCTCGTAAGGCAGCCGCACGCAGCCGTGCGACGCCGCATAGCCCGGAATCTGGCCCGCATGGAGCGCGATCCCGCCCATGGTGAGCCGCTGCATGAAGGGCATGGGCGCATTGTTGTAGAGGCTGGAAAAGTGGGTGCGGTGCTTCTCCATGATCGGGAAGCGGCCCGTCGGCGTGCGGTGGCCGGCGCGGCCGGTCGAGACCGTGGTCACGCCGATCAGCCGGTTGGCGCGATAGATGTACGCCCGCTGCTGCGGAAGGCTCACCACGATTTCGACATTGCCAGCCGTGGCCAGCTCCGGCCGCCAGACGAACTCGCCCGCATCCAGGTCGGCCGCGTCGGCGGCGAGCTGCGTCTGGGCCTGCACCTGGGCGCTCACCCGGGCGATCTCGGCGGGCGAGGGCAGGGTCGGCAGGACCATGACCGGCGGGGCGGGCTGGACGGCAGCGGCGTCGGCGGACGCCGCCGCCGGCGGCTGCATGGCCGCCGATGCGACCGGAAGCGCACTCAGCGTCAACGCGACGATGCTGGTGCGCAAGAAAAAGGATTTCCCGAACTTCATCTTTCATCTCCCCGACGCGGGAGGCTCACCGTTCCGATATGGCGGGGCGCCCGTTCGTCTTGGGAGGACAGATATCGTTTCGGCGGCGCAGCGCTTTCGCGCCGCGTCGAAGGCCGCCGACTCGTCGTCAAATCTGCGGAAGCGCGACGAAACGACGCGCCGGAACGACGAAATGCGTGGATCAGTGTCCGTGCACCACCCGCGCCCCGGCGTGGACGATGAGGCCGATCAGGCAGATCGAGGCGAGGGCGAATGCGAGGAAGCGCCAGAGTACGACGTTGGTCGTCGCCTGGATCAGGCTGTGGAGGATTCGAAAGCCCACATAGGCCCAGGCCAGCCAGACGTTGATCCAGATGTCGCCGCCGCCTTGCAGCGCCAGCACGATCGCGATCGCGTAGAACAAGGTCGGCTGTTCCATCAGATGGTTGTAATTGTGCGCCTTCCACTGGACCTGGTCCTCGACCACGCCGTCCAGCGCCGCGCCCCGGCCGCCGACGCGGCCCTTCAGGCTGATGCCCTTGCGCCGCATCGCCGGGAAGCGGGTCGCGTACAGCCACAGCATCATGAACATCGTCCAGGCGACGAGCGCCACCACCGGCGCGAGAATCTGGCTGTGCATGGCTGAAGTCCCCCTGAAGGGGAAATCTGCGCGCAAGCATCGCCGCGGTCAATCGCCGCGACGCGCGCGCCTCAATCGAAGACCTTGCCGTAAGCCGCGATTTGGCGGCGGCGCCCGGGGGGCGACGGTTCGTCGTCCTCCTTGGCCGCGAACATCCCGCTCTGGCGGAACAAGGCGAGGCAGACGAGCAGCGAGATTGCCAGGCCAAAGCCAAGCACGGCGGGCGAATGGCTCCCCGGCACCGGCACCCCGGGCGGCAACGGCCAGGCGGCGCCGACCTGCTGCCCGAACTTGACCATCAGCCCGGCCGAGAAGAAGAATAAGACGGAGAAAATCACTCCGCCGATCAGTCGAACATCCTTGCGAAGGCGCGCTTGGCGCGGGTCTTCCAATGGCCGCGGTGATAGGCGTCGCTGGCCAGCAGCGGCAGCACCGAGGTCGCTTCGGCGAAGACCATCTGCTCCATCGCCGTCGAGACCTTGCCCCAGCTCGCCGCTTCCTGAAGGGTCGAGGAGGAGCAGGCGCCGTCGCGGACGTCGGCGACGGTGATCTGCACGGCATATTTGTGGACCTCGACATCGTCATGGCCGAGGATTTCGGCGCAGACGACCGTGTCCTGGGTGAAGTTCTTGGGCACGCCGCCGCCGATCATCAGCAGGCCGGTGGTGCCCGCCTTGATCTTGATGTCGGTGAGCTCGCGGAAATCGGCGATGGCGTCGAGCACCATATAGGCCTCGCCCGCCTTCATCCGGTCGACCTGATGCTTGACCAGGCCGAAGCCCGCCGACGAATCGACGAAGGCCGGGCAGAAGATCGGCACGTCATGCTCGTAAGCGAGCTTGACCAGGCTGTTGGCCTTCTTGCCGTTCTCGACCAGATATTTGCCCATCTCGCGGATGAACGCGCGCGACGAATAGGCTTTCGGCTCCAGCGCATCGGCGATCGCGCCGATCGTGTGGTCGCAATCCTGGAGCTGCTCCTCGTCGATATAGGTGTCGTAGATGCGGTCGATGTAGAGCGAGCGCAGCGTGTCGTCGTCGGGGATTTCGAGCGCCTGATAATGTTTGTGGCCGAGCCCTTCGAAGAAATCCATGTCGACGATGGTCGCCCCGGTCGCGACGATCGCGTCGACCATGTTGTTGGCGACGAGCTCGGCATAGAGGTCCATGCAGCCGCCGGCCGAGGTCGAGCCGGCGATCACCAGGATGATCGAGCAGTCCTTGTCCTCGAGCATCCGGTTGTAGAGGTCCGCCGCCCGGCCGAGGTCGCGCGAGGTGAAGCTCATCTTCTTCATCGCCTCGACGATCGGCCGCGCGTCGAAGCTCTTGATGTCGATATGCTCGACCTCGGTCCCGAGCAGCTCCGCCTTGCGGGTGTCGTTGATGGGGGCGGTGGTCATGTCAGTCTCCAACTTCTCGTCATTCCCGCGGAAGCGGGAATCCGGCATCAGCGCGCGTCGCTGGACTCCCGCTTTCGCGGGAGTGACGCATTGCAAAAGGAAAGGCCGCTACAGCGTGACGACGTTCGACGGCACCGCGCGTTCCCGCACGGGTTCGCCGTAGAGCGTCGCCATCGGCTCGTCCTCGGCGATCACCTTGAGGTCGGAGCCGAAGCCGTTGAAGCCGGTGCGCATCGCGCAGCCATAAGCGCCGAGCATGCCGATCTCGACATAGTCGCCGGCCTCGGTGTCGGCGGGCAGCATGAACGGCCCGGCCATATGGTCGAGATCGTCGCAGGTCGGCCCGTAGAAGCTGAACGCCATGTCGCGCGCGTCGGACGCTTGCGCGCGCAGCAGCTTCACCGGGAAGCGCCAGCCGATATGGGCGGCGTCGAACAGGGCTCCGTAGGCGCCGTCGTTGATGTAGAGCGTGTCGCCGCGGCGCTTCTCGACGCGCACCAGAAGGCTCGCATATTCGGCGCACAAAGCCCGGCCCGGCTCGCACCACAATTCCGACGAATAAGAGACGGGAAGATCCTCGAAGGCACGGTGGATGACGTCGAAATAGGCCTCGAGCGGCGGCGGCTCCATGCCGGGATAGCAGGAGGGAAAGCCGCCGCCGACATCGACGATGTCGACGGTGACCGCCGCCTCGACGATCGCCGCGCGCACCCGCTCCATCGCTTCTGCATAAGCCGCCGGAGTCATCGCCTGGCTGCCGACGTGAAAGCAGATGCCGAGCGCGTCGGCGGCCTGGCGCGTCGCCATCAGCAGCGCCTTCATCTCGCCGGGGTCGGCGCCGAACTTGGCGGCGAGGCTCAATTTGGCGTGGTCGGAGGAGACCCGGATGCGGACCAGCAGGTTGAGGTCGGTCGCGGCGACGCCGTCGCTCGCGGTCGCGCGGACGATCTTGTCGAGCTCCTCCTCGGTGTCGAGCGAGAAGGTGCGCACATTATGGCTGAAATAGGCCTCGGCGATCGCTTCCTCGGCCTTCACCGGATGCATGAAGCAGAGCATCGCTTCGGGCAGGGTCTCGGCGACCAGCCGCACCTCGGTGATCGACGCCACGTCATAATGGGTCACGCCTTCCTCCCACAGGATCTGGAGCAGATCCGGCGAGGGATTGGCCTTGACCGCATAGAGCGACCGGCCCGGAAACTTCTCGACGAAGAAGCGGGCGGCGCGCCGGGCGGCGTGCGGACGAATGAGCGTGACCGGCTGGACCGGGCGCTGCATTGCAATAGCGATGCCGTTGCCGGCATCGGACGGGAGCGAAGCTAGCCCCAGCGCGCTATGATGGATGTGCAACTCAAGGGACCTCCAGGGAGATAGTTGACGACAAGGCAGCCTTGCGGTTTGGAAGTCCCCCATGGGGCTGCGGCGCGGGATATATGTTCGTTGGACCCCTGTGTAAAGACTTATGCTTTCCCACTGAATTCTTGAGGTTTGCGTGACTGAGAGACGGCCAACGGCGAAGGGTGTCGCGGATGCGGCGGGGCGCATCGCGGACCGGGTGACTCGAACGCCGCTGCTGCCGCTCGATTGGGCGGGCCGGCGGATCTGGATCAAGGCCGAATGCCTGCAGCAGGGCGGCAGCTTCAAGCTGCGCGGCGCGAGCAACCGGCTGGCCTTGCTCAGCGAGGCGGAGCGGGCGCGCGGCGTCGTCGCTTTCTCCTCGGGCAATCATGCCTTGGGCGTGGCGCTGGCGGCGCGGCGGCTGGCGATGACGGCGGCGATCGTGATGCCCGCCGACGCGCCGGCGGTGAAGATCGAGGCGACCCGGGCGGCGGGCGCCGAGATCCTCTTCTACGACCGCGCCACCGAAAGCCGCGAGGCGATCGGCGCCCGGCTGGCGGCGGAGCGCGGCGCCACCCTCGTGCCCTCGTTCGACGATGTCGACGTGATCGAGGGCCAGGGCAGCGTCGGGGTGGAGATCGCGGAGCAATTGGGGGCGCCGCCGCCGATGGTGATCGTGCCCTGCGGCGGCGGCGGATTGTCGGGCGGGATCGCCTTGGCCCTGCCCGATTCGCAGGTGATCGCGGTCGAGCCCGAGGGCTGGGACGACATGGCGCGCTCGCTCGCGCTCGGCCATATCGTGCCGGTCGTCGAGCCCGCGCCGCCGACGCGCTGCGACGCGCTGCAGACCAAATCGGTCTCGCCGCTCACCTTCGGCGCGCTCGGCGCGGCCGGCGCGCGTGGCCTCTGGGTGAGCGAGGAGGAGGTGGAAGCGGCGATGGCCTTCGCCTTCCGCGCACTGCATATCGTCGCCGAGCCCGGCGGCTCGGTCGCGCTGGCGGCGCTGATTTCGGGGAAGGTGGACGCGCCCGAGGGCAGCGTCGTCGTCGTCTCGGGCGGGAATGTCGATCCGAAGCTCTACGCCCGGATATTGGGCCGCTGAGCGGCGGCGCCGACCAGAAAGGTGAGTTCGCCCATCTGCCGTGCCGTCCGCCTGAGCCCGGCGGCATGTTCCTCCGCGTCGATCCCGGGCCGCGCCAGCGCCGCGCTGTCGAGCAGGCTGTCGAGCAGCCGCGACAGGCTGGGCAGGATCGCCTGGTCGATCCGGTCCAGCGCCCGGTCGAACTGGCGGTGGTTGTGGACGCTCATCGCATCCTGCCTAGACCGGCATGCTTAAGGCTTGGTGAAGCGTGCCGGTTCGTGCGATCAGGCGGCCATGCCGACCAGCGGCCTTGGCGCCACCTTCCTGTCGATCCTGATGATCGCCGCCTTCGCGCTCGCCGCCGGCGGCGTGCACCTGCTGGTCAGGCGCAAGGACCGGACCAAGGGCATCTTGATGCTGGTCGCCGCCGCGGTGGCGCTGGGCAACGTGCTGGTGTGGACGCTGTAATTCCCCTCCCGCTCGCGGGAGGGGAGAAGGATCAGCGGATCGGACAGCCCGGATCCAGCCGGAAGTCGAGATAATCGTCGACCGCCTTCATCAGCAAATCCATCTCGTTGACGAAGAAGTGGTTCGCCTGCGGGATGGTCTTGTGCTCGATGGTGATGTGGCGCTGGGTCCTGAGCTTGTCGACCAGCTTCTGGGTGGCGAGCGGAGTCACCACCTCGTCGCCTTCGCCCTGGATGATGATGCCCGAGGAGGGGCAGGGCGCAAGGAAGCTGAAATCGTACATGTTGGCGGGCGGCGCGATCGAGATGAAGCCGCGGGCTTCGGGGCGGCGCATCAGCAATTGCATGCCGATCCAGGCGCCGAAGGAGAAGCCGGCGATCCAGGTCGTCTCGGCCTCCGGGTGGATCGACTGCACCCAGTCGAGCGCCGAGGCGGCGTCGCTCAATTCGCCGATGCCGTTGTCGAACACGCTCTGGCTCTTGCCGACGCCGCGGAAGTTGAACCTCAGGGTCGCGAAGCCGCGCCGGACGAAGGTCTTGTAGAGCGCCAGCACGATGCCGTTGTTCATCGTGCCGCCCCCCTGGGGATGGGGGTGGAGGATCAGGGCGACCGGGGCGCGGGGACGGGGGCCGGGGCTGAATCGTCCTTCAAGACGGCCCTCGGGCCCTGGGAAGATGACTTCGGGCATTGCACCTGCATCTGGAATATTCAAAGGGAAGCGCGCGATTGCGTGCTGGCGCCCTATATAGGGATCGGGCGCGTTTCCGCAATTTGAAAGGGCGACGAAGCGGGTGACGAGGCGAATCTATCTCGACCATGCCGCGACGACGCCGATCCTGCCCGAGGCGGCGGCGGCGATCGGGGCGGCCTGCGAGGCGTGGGCCAACCCGTCTTCCGCCCATGCCGAGGGCCGCGCGGTCCGCGCGACGATGGAAGATGCGCGCCGGCGGATCGGCGCCGCGCTCGGCTGGGACGGCACTTTGATCTTCACCTCGGGCGCGACCGAGGCGATCGAGATCGTCATGCGCCGCGCCAAAGCCGGCCCGCGCATCGTCTCGTCGGTCGAGCATCCGGCGGTGCTGCGCGCCGCCCCCGAGGCGCGGCAGGTCGCGGCCAAGGCGGACGGCACGCTCGACCTCGCCGATCTCGACGCGGCCCTGGCGGCGGCGGAGCGGCCTTTGGTCGCGGTCCAGTCGGTCAACAACGAGACCGGCGTGATCCATCCGGTCGCGGACGTCGCCGCGCGCGTCGCCGCCGCCGGCGGGCTCCTGCTCGTCGATTGCGCGCAGAGCGCCGGCAAGCTGCCGCTTCCGGGCGCCGATTTCATCTCGATCGCCGCCCACAAATTCGGCGGGCCGCCGGGCATCGGCGCGCTGCTGGTCAAAGACCTGGCGACCCTCGAAGCCGTGGGCGGCCAGGAAGGCGGCCATCGCCCCGGCACCGCCGCGGTGCCGATGATCATGGGCTTCGCCGCCGCCTGCGAGGCCGATCATGGCTGGTACGAGGAGGCCAAGCGGCTGCGGGCGAGGCTGGACTCGGAAATCTCCGCAACGGGCGGCGAGATCGTCGCCGGCTCCGCGCCGCGCATCGCCACCATCGCCGCTTACCGCATGCCCGGCGTGCCGGCGGCGGCGCAGATGATGCACCTGGACCTCGCCGGCATCGCCGTCTCGGCGGGCAGCGCCTGCTCGTCGGGCAGCCTCAAGGCCAGCCCCGTCCTTGCCGCCATGGGCGTGCCGGAGGAGGTGGCGCGCGAAGTGATCCGGGTGAGCTTCGGCCCGCAAACCCGCGCGAGCGACATCGAGGCGCTCCTCGCCGAGTGGCGCGCGCTCTACGCCCGCCGCCGCGCCGCGTGACCGTCTATCTCGATTATCAAGCGACCACTCCGCTGGCGCCGGAGGCGCTGGCGGCGATGCTGCCCTGGCTCGAGGACAGGTTCGCCAACCCGCATTCGTCCCACAAGCTCGGCCGCGAGGCGGCGGCGGCCGTGGAGGTGGCGCGGGCGCAAATCCTCGACGCGCTGATGGGGACACACACCTGTGTGTCCCCGGGGGGACACACAGGTGTGTGTCCCCCTGGCAAGCTCTATTTCACCGCGGGCGCCACCGAGGCGGCCAATTGGGCGCTGAAGGGGATAAGCGGGCGCCGCATCGTCGCGCTGGCGACCGAGCATGCCTGCGTGCTCGACACGCTCTCATGGCTGGGTACGCGCGGCCACGACGTCGAGATATTGCCGGTCGGCGCCGACGGCCTGGTCGATCTCGACCGGCTCCGCGCCGCCGTCGGCGACGATACCGGCTTGGTCGCGGCGATGCTGGTCAATAACGAGATCGGGGTGATCCAGCCCGTCGCCGAGATCGCCCGCATCGCCCATGAAGGCGGCGCGCTCTTCTTCTGCGACGCCGTGCAGGGCTTCGGCCGCGTGCCGATCCCGCCGAATGCCTGCGACATGATCGCGCTCTCCGCCCACAAGATCCACGGCCCCAAGGGCGTCGGCGCGCTCTGGGTCCGCGAGGGCGTCAAACTCGAATCCCTGCTCCACGGCGGCGGCCAGGAAGGCGGCCTGCGATCCGGCACCCTGTCGCCCGCTCTGTGCGCCGGCTTCGGCGCGGCGGCGGCCCTGCTCGGCCCGGGCGATCGCGACCATGTCGAACGGCTTTGGAGCATCGCCCGCGCATCGATGCGGGATTGGACGCTCAACGGCGCCGAAGGCCGGCGCTATCACGGCAATCTCAACCTCAGGCGCGACGGCATCGACGCCGCCCGCCTCATCTCCGAGGTGCGCGGCGTCGCCTTCTCGGCGGGCTCGGCCTGCGCGAGCGGTTCCGGCCGGCCGAGCCACGTCCTCGCCGCGCTCGGCCTCGACCGCAAGGCGGCCGCCTCCAGCATCCGCCTCGGCTTCGGCCGCTACACGACCGAAGAGGAGCTGCGCGCCGCGCTCGGCCTGATCAACGAAGCCGCGGCGCGCCAGGCATGACCCCGAAAACGATAAAAGTCCGCTTCGTCTCGGCCGACGGCGAGCGCATCCAGGAGGTCGAGGCCCCCGCCGGCGAGCGCCTGCTCGACGTCGCCCAGGCCGCCGGCCAGCCGCTCGAAGGCACGTGCGAGGGCCAGATGGCCTGCTCGACCTGCCACGTCATCGTCGATGCCGGCGATTTCGCCTCGCTCCCCCGCGCCAGCGAGGAGGAGGAGGACATGCTCGATCTCGCCGCCCACGTCTCCCGCCACTCGCGCCTCGCCTGCCAGATCTGGCTGACCGAGGGGATGGAGACGCTGACCGTGCGCATGCCCTCGGGCTTCCACAACATGCAGGGGCGATGATCGCTCCAGGCTGACCCGAGGATTTCTGCGGGTGCGGGGCGGCCGGAGCGCGGCTAGGCTTGGCGTCTCGTATATGGAGGCTTTCGAACATGCTGTCCTGGCTCGTCGCCGCGATGCTGAATCTCGCTTTCTCCGGCGCGGTGGCCCAGCCGGCCCCGCCCGATCCCCAGCCCCGCCTTCCCGAGATCGAGCGGCGCGCCGGCGGGCGATTGGGCGTCGCCTTGATCGACGGCGAGGGCCGCACCCTGATGGCCCACCGCGCCGGCCAGCGCTTCGCCATGTGCTCGACCTTCAAGCTGCTGCTCGGCGCGATGCACGCGCAGACCGACGGCGCGCGGCAGCCGATGCGCTTCACCCGCGCCGATCTGCTCTCCAATTCGCCTTATTCCGAAAGCGTGGTGGGTTCGGGGCAGATGCGCGTCGGCTTCGCGGCCGAGCATGCCATCGTCGAAAGCGACAACACCGCCGCCAATCTGCTGCTCCGGCGGATGGGCGGGCCCGGGGCCTTCACCCGGCGGCTGCGCGCGCTCGGCGACACCGTCACCCGCCTCGACCGCTACGAGCTGGCGCTGAACGAGAATCGCCGCGGCGATCCGCGCGACACGACCAGCCCCGCGGCGATGGCGCGGACCGCCCGCCGCTTCGTGTTCGGCGATCTGCTGCACCCCGCCTGGCGCGCGCAGCTGCGCGGCTGGATGGCCGCCAGCCGCACCGGCCTGCGCCGCATCCGCGCCCGCCTGCCGGCGGGCTGGCAGGCGGGCGACAAGACCGGCAGCTGCGGCACCGCTTATAACGACGTCGCCTTCCTCGTCAGCCCAGCCGGGCGCGACTATATGCTCGCCGTCTATCTCGACCGCCCGACAATCCCCTCGGCGCGGGCCGAGGCGGCGATCGCCGACGTCGGGAGACTTGCGGCGCGGCGGATCGCGGAGGTCGAGCGCGCGGCGCGCGGGAGGGCGCGCTAGGGAGCGCTGCGATCGCCCCACCCCGCTCATCCTGAATAGCCGTTGAGCTTGCCGAAACGGCGTAATCGAAGAACGCACGGATTCTCCGGCGGGTGATGCGGCGAACCTTGCATTGCGCGCGGTTCGAGGCCACATGGCGCCCGGGAGTCGGGCGGACGGCGCTCTCGCGAACCCGGTCAGGTCCGGAAGGAAGCAGCCGTAACGAGTTTCCGTGCCGGGTCGTTCCGGCTCCCACCGAGGGGACAGCCACTTTTCCGCACCGCCTTCGAAAGCTGGCGCTGCCGTGCGGAAAAGTGACTGTCCCCATTTTAGTTGGCGCGCCTGCGCGCGCCCTGTCGCCGCCGCCTGGGGGGCTGGGGTGGAGTTTCCAGCGCCGCGCCCGCCGGCCCGATGCGCCGACATGGCTGTTCTCGGCCCGCTAAAGATGTAATTCTGTCCCGTCTATCCGAGCTCAGGAGAGATTGATTGGACGCGGGGTCTGAATCGTCGAGCATGCGGATCGAAGGCGGCCCTATTGTATCGGCCGCGATTGGGCGCGTGCGCGCTTATTCTTCGCGGACGTCGCGTCATTCCCTGGCGATCATCTTGCCGTCCCCGGCTGCCAAAGGTGCGGCCGAGGCCTATATTTCCGCACGCCAGAAGAAAAAGCTGTTTGAAGCCGCTGGCTTCCAGGTCCGCACCATCGCCGGGCTCCGGGATGCGGAAAGCGGGCGCGGCGTCGGGGCGGGCGAGCTGTTCGTCCAGCAAAGGCCGGCCGACCCCGAATGCCTCGCCTTCATCCATCCCGACGCCGTCGATCTGGAGCGGCTCGTCGCGGACGGCCCGGTCGTTTCGGCCGTGGTCGAAGTGGTGACCCGGATCCTGCTTGCCTGGCCCGCTCTGGAGCGGCAGGCCGTCGCTGTCGTCGGCGCGCGCGGGTCGGTCGGCCGCGACGTCGTGCGCTGGCTCGACAGCAAGGGGCTGGCCAGCACCGGGCTCGACATCGGCGACCCGCTGGACGCCCTGCGCGGCCACGATGTGATCGTCTCGGCCGTCGGCGTCCCGCATCTGATCACCCCCGCTCATTGCGACGGCTGCGGCCTCGCGATCGACGTCGGCTTCTCCTATCAGGAGAGCAGCGATCTGGCCTTTGGAGACTTTTCGCCCGCGCTGACGGCGCTGACCCGTTACCATACGCCGGTCCCGGGCGGAGTCGGCCCCCTGCAGGCGCTGACCTTGTTGGAGCGCGCCCTTGCGCACATTGGGGGCGTTCCTTATGCGCCTTGGTCCGTTGACCTGCGGCCGTGACCGCATTGCCCGATTGAAGGATATCATGCTGATCGATTGCCGGGCGATCGCCAGGGAGCTGGACATCGCCACATCCTCGGCCATCCAGGACTGGGCGGCGCGCGGCGTCGTGCCGGCGGTGCGCGAGATCGTCGCGACCGACAATGAAGCGGTCCATTCCTACGTCCGCACCAAGCAGAAGAAGGCGGACGCCCTCGGCGTCGACTATCGGACGATCGGCTTCGACCGGTCCGTGTCGAACGGCCAGATCCTCGACGCCATCGGCGCGCTGAACCTTGCCGCGGACGTTCATGGGATCATGCTCGGCATGCCGCTGTTCAAGCATCTCGACGAGGAAGCTTTGGCCAACGCGATCGCGAGCAACAAGGACATTGACGGCCTCGGCTCCGACAATACGGCCTATCTCGCGACCAACCAGGAGCATCTGGCGCTGGCGCCCGCCACGGCGATCGCGGCCGTGCATATCCTGGAACGGATGACCAGCCTCGGCGGACGCCGGATCGCGGTCCTGGGCCGGGGGCGGACGGTCGGCCGTCCGGTGGCCGCGATGCTGGTGAACCGCGATGCGACGGTCACCATCTGCCATTCCCGCAGTCTTGGCATCGACCGCCTCGTCGCCGAGAGCGAGATCGTCGTGTCGGCGATCGGGCGCGGCCATTTCGTCCAGCCCGAATGGCTGAGGCCGTCGCAGATCGTGGTCGATTGCGGGATTTCCTTCATCGAGGGCAGGACGGTCGGCGACGTCGATGCCGCGGCGGTGGCGGAGCCGTCGGTCGCGATCACGCCGGTGCCGGGCGGCGTCGGCGTGGTGACCAACGCGATGCTCTTCGCCAATCTGCTGCGCGCCGTCCATCTCCAGCAGGCGGAGGCATCCCGGCCATGACCCCGCCCCCCTTGAGCCGCCGCCCGGTCGGCGACATCTTCGAACAGGCCAGCTCGACCGCCCCCACCCCCGGCGGCGGCTCCGTCTCCGCGCTTTGCGGGATGCTCGGCATCGCGCTGATCCTGAAGGCGCTGCGAATCTCGATCCGCAGCAATGAGGACCGGGATTCCTATGCGGCCGTCGACGCGGACCTCGTGCGTCTCGCCGACGCGCTCGCCGCCGACGCCGACGCCGACGAGCGGGCGTTCCAGGCCTATATCGACGCGGCCGGCCTGCCCAGGGCGTCCGAGCCGGAGCAGCGGACGCGGGCTGCGGCGCTCGGCCGGGCCGCGGTCGTGGCGACGGATGCCGCCTTGCAGACGCTGCTCCATGCCAAGGACGCTTTCGCGATCAGCCGCGCGCTGGAGCCGGCGATCAAGGACAGCATCAAGGCCGACCTCGTTGCCGGCCGCGAGCTGCTGAGAGTGGTCAGATCGGTCGCGGTCGAGAACGCCCAGACCAATCTTCGCTCGCTCAAGGACGAAGTGGAGCGGCAAAGGCTCAGGCGCCAGCTGGACGAAGACGGCGCCACCGACGCCTTCGCCTGAGTCTCGGACGCGCGCGCTTCAGGCTATAGCTGGCATGAGCCTGCCGGCTTCTTTAGGATAGGTTCATGCCTTCCGAATCCCCCCAGCCCTACCGCGTCCTCGCCCGCAAATACCGCCCGCAGAGCTTCGACGAGCTAATCGGGCAGGAGGCGATGGTGAAGACCCTGGCCAATGCGATCGCGCGCGACCGGCTGGCCCATAGCTTCCTGCTGACCGGCGTGCGCGGCGTCGGCAAGACCTCGACCGCGCGGCTGATCGCCAAGGCGCTGAACTGCGTCGGCCCGGACGGGACCGGCGGGCCGACCATCCAGCCCTGCGGCCAGTGCGAGCCTTGCCGGGCGATCGCCGAGGGGCGCCATATCGACGTCATCGAGATGGACGCCGCCTCGCATACCGGCGTCGACGACGTCCGCGAGATCATCGAGGCGGTGCGCTATTCGGCGGTCTCGGCGCGCTACAAGGTCTATATCATCGACGAAGTGCACATGCTCTCGAAGAACGCCTTCAACGCGCTCCTAAAGACGCTCGAGGAGCCGCCCGCGCACGTCAAGTTCCTGTTCGCTACCACCGAAGTGAACAAGGTGCCGGTCACGGTTCTGTCGCGCTGCCAGCGCTTCGACCTCAGGCGCATCCCCGCCCAATTGCTCTCCGCCCATTTCGGCCATGTCGCTGAGATGGAAGGAGTCGCGGTCGAGCCCGAGGCGCTGGCTTTGGTCGCCCGGGCGGCGGAGGGGTCCGCGCGTGACGGCCTTTCCATCCTCGACCAGGCGATCGCCCATGGTGCCGGCGCGGTCACCGCGGAGCAGGTGCGCGCCATGCTCGGCCTCTCCGACCGCGGCGCCACCCGCGCGATATTGGGGCAGATCCTTGCCGGCGACGCGCCGGGCACCCTGGCCGCGGTCCGCGACCAATATGATCTGGGGGTCGAGCCCTCGGCTTTGATCCGCGGCCTGCTCGAGGCCGTCCACGGCGTCACCCGCACCAAGGTCGGCGGCGCGCCGGATCCGGCGCAATCGGCCGAGGAGCGCGACTCTTATGCCGGCTGGGCGGACCGGCTCGGGCACGGCGCCATCCACCGCCTCTGGCAATTGCTGCTGAAGGGCCTGAACGAGGTCCACAACGCGCCGATGCCGCTCGAAGCCGCCGAGATGGCCTTGCTGCGCGTCATCCACGCCGCCGACCTGCCCGATCCCGGCGCGGTGCTGGAAAGGCTGGCGAGCGGCGAGGCCGTCGCGGCGCCCGCGCCCGGCGCGCCCAAGGCGGAGAGCCAGGGCGCGCTGCTGCACTTGCCGGCAAGCTTCGCCGCCTTGGTCGAGCTGCTCGGCAACAAGGGCAAGGCCCATATCGCCCAGCAGCTTCACGATTATGTCGGCCTGGTCGGTTACGCGCCGCCCGAGCTCACCCTGCGGCCGCTCAAGCCCTTGCCGGGCGACTTCATCCGCAACGTCGCCGAGGCGCTGAAGGCGGCGACCGGAACCGCCTGGCGGGTCCGCACTGCCGACGAAGAGGAGGCGCAGCCGAGCCTGCTCGACCAGCAGAAGGCCGATGCCGACCGCCTGCGCCAGGAGGTGCTCGACGCGCCGATCGTCAAGTCGGCGTTCGAGGCCTTCCCCGAAGCCGAGCTGGCAGGCTACAGGACCGACGAACGAGGGAGTGCGTGACTTGCCCGATATGAATGAAATCATGCGTATGGCCCAGGAGGCCCAGACCAAGCTGATGGAGGCGCAGGAGTCGCTCGACAAGGTCGAGGTCGAGGGCGTCTCGGGCGGCGGCCTGGTCCGCATCCGCGCCTCGGCCAAGGGCCGGATCATCAGCGTCGACATCGACGAGAGCCTGCTCCAGCCGTCCGAAAAGCAGATGGTCGAGGACCTCGTCGCCGCCGCGATCAACGACGCCCGCGCCAAGGCCGACGTGGCCGCCGCCGAAGCGATGCGCGAGGCGACGGGCGGTCTGCAATTGCCGCCCGGCTTCCAGATGCCGTTTTAGGTTATTCGTAGACGCAGGCGTCCAGGCCCTCGCGCGCCACCTGGGCCATGCGGCGCTCGATGATGGCGCCGTAGCGGCGGGTGAAGCCCGCCGGGTCGACCGCCTCGCGGCGCTTGGGCAAGGGCAGGATAGCGGCGAGGCGGGCGGCTTCCTCGGGGGTGAGGCGCTCGGCGCCATGGCCGAAATAGCGCTGGGCGCCGGCCTCGACGCCATAGGTGCCGATGCCGGTCTCGGCGACGTTGAGATAGACTTCCATGATCCGCCGCTTGGTCCAGGTGGTTTCCATCAAGAGGGTGAACCAGGCCTCTAGCCCCTTGCGGAAGAAGCCGCCGCCTTGCCAGAGGAAGGCGTTCTTGGCGGTCTGCTGGCTGATCGTCGAGCCGCCGCGGATGGTGTGGCCGCCGGCCGCGTTGCGCCGCATCGCCGCCTCGATCGCGTCGCGGTCGAAGCCGTGATGCTCGCAGAACTTGCCGTCCTCGGCGGCGATGACGGCGCGGATCATGTTGCGGTCGATCCGCTCGATCGGCACCCAGGTCCGCGCCGCGCCGTTGGCGTCGCCCCATTGGGTGAAGGTGAAGGGCGGCGCGACGAAGCGGTAAAGCAGGACCCAGAGCAGGCTCAGCGCCAGGAAAGCGGTGATCCCGATCCCGATCCAGCGCAATATGTTGAGCGCGACGCGTCCGACCATCGGGCCCGATTAGCGGGAAGCTCGGCCCTGCCGCCAGCCCGAATCGCGGGCGCGGCGCTCGGCCGCGTCGTCGAAGGGCTCTCCGGTCATCATCTCCTGCGCGGCCTGCTGGACGAGCAGGCTCTCGCTGCCGGCCTGGCGAAACTCGCCGCGCTGCCCGCCCGAGCCGGCGGCGGTCATCATCACCTGCCAGCCGGTGCCGGTCCGGCAGGCGACGCCCGCGGCGGCGGCGCTGTCGAAGGTTCGGCACAGGCGGCCGTCGCTACGTGCGAAGCTGACCCCGATCCGCGTCGCCGAATCGGCGGCCTGGGTGGAGGCGAGCTGGCCATCGAGCGCCTCGGCGAGCGTGCCGCGCGCGACCATCGCGCCGCCCTCGATGGCGATCGGCCCCGACACCGGCGCGCCGGGGACGAGCAGGGTGCGGCCGATGGCGAGGCCGAGGACCAGAGTCGCGGCCAGAGCGGCGAGGCTCTGCCACAACGGCCGGGCGCGGCGCGCGCGGGCCGCCGCAAGATCGGCCACCGGGGTTTCGAGCATCGCGCGGAAGCGCTCGGGCACCTCCTCCCCGACGGCGGGCGCATAATGCGCCGCGAGCCGCGCGCGCAGCCGCTGCTGGGCGTCGAGTCGCGCCTTCAGGGCCGGATCGGCGGCCAGCGCGCGTTCGACGCGGGCGCGGCCGATCTCGTCGAGCTCGCCGTCGACGAAGGCCATCAGCATGTCGTCCTCGATCGCCATCATGCCGCCTCCAGCTCGAGCATCTGGACCAGCGCCTGGCGGCCGCGGGTCAGCCGCGAGGTCAAGGTCCCGATCGGGATGTCGAGCAGGTCCGCCGCCTCGCGATAGGCGAGGCCCTCGACGAGGACGAGCGCGATCGCCTCGCGCTGGTCGGGCGACAATGCGTTCATCGCCTTGTCGACCGCGTGCAGCTCGATCCTGGCCTCGATCTCACGATGGGTGTCGGCGTCGACCGAGGCGCCTTCCTCCTCGGGCAGGAAGGTGCGGGCGCGGCGCGCGCGGCTGCGCATCTCGTCGATCCAGCAATTGCGCACGATCCTCATCATCCACGAATCCAGCCTCGTTCCCGGCGTCCATTGATCGCGCGCCTTCAGAGCGCGCTCCAGCGCCACCTGCAACAGATCGTCGGCGTCCGCGGCATCGCGGGCGAGCGCGCGCGCGAACCGGCGCAGCCGGGGCAGCAGCGTCAGCAGCTCACGCTCGAAGGCCTGCAACAGGCGACTCCTTGTTCCGTGGAGGAAACGGATGGCCTCACCCGTTTCATCCCCAAGCGACCAAAAATATGCCAAGGATACGGACATGACCATCCCGCCCCGATGGCGGCCGGCGCTGGCCGCGGCGCTCGCCTTCGCGACCTGCGCGGGCGCGGGCGCGCAATTGCTGCCGCCGGTGCCCGATGTCGGCGGCACGATCGGCTCGGTCGGGCAAAGCGCGCGCGACACGCTCGAGCGCACCGGCAATGCGGCCGATCCGCTGCGCGCCACCGTCGACGAGCTTGCCGCTGCGCGCGAGACCCGGCTCGAGACGCTGGTCCGGGCCAATCGCGACCGGCTGGAGATGACCGATCTGGGGCCGGCGGTGCGCGGCCAGGTGATCGCGATCGAACCAGATCCGGCCGCTCTGGCCGCCGCCGAGCAGGCCGGCTTCACCCGCATCGCCGAGGAGCGGATCGAGGGGCTCGACATCCGGTCGGTGACGCTCGCCGTGCCGCGCGGCTGGTCGGTGGACCGGGCGCTCTCGCGGCTGCGGCGGCTGGCGCCGTCGGGCGCGTTCACCGCCAACAGCCTCCATGAGCAGAGCGGCGGCGCGGCCGTCGTCGATGTCACGGCCACGCTCGCGCAGGGCGGCGGCGGCGCCGCGATCGGGATCATCGACGGCGGCGTCGCCGCCCATCCGTCGCTCCGGAGTTCCGTCCAGCAGCGCGGCTTCGCGGCGGGCGCGCCCAGGCCGAGCGGGCACGGCACCGCCATCGCCTCGCTGATCGCCGGCCAAGGGCCGGTGCGCGGCGCCGCGCCGGGATCGGCTTTGCTGATCGCCGACGTCTATGGCAGCGATCCGGCCGGCGGCAACGCGCTGGCGCTGGCGCGGGCCTTGGGCTGGATGGTGGCGCAGCGCGTGCCGGTGGTGGCGGTCAGCCTGGTCGGCCGCGCCAATCCTTTGGTCGAGCGCGCCGTCCGGGAGGCGCGGGCGCGGGGGACCTGGGTGATCGCCGCGGTCGGCAATGACGGCCGCGCGGCGCCGCCCGCTTATCCCGCCTCCTATGCCGGGGTGATCGCGGTCACCGGGGTCGACGGGCGGGGCCGGGTGCTGATCGAGGCCGGCCGCGCGCTCCACCTCGATTATGCCGCGCCCGGCGCCGACATGGCCGCGGCCGGGCCGCGCGGCAATCTGGTGCCGGTCCGCGGCACCTCCTTCGCCGTGCCTTTGGTGGCGGGGCGGCTGGCTCAGCACGTCCGCGCTCCCAATCCGGTCGCCGCGCTCGACCGCGAGGCAGTGCAGCGCGGCGGCAGGGGCCTCGGCCGCGGCATCATCTGCGGCAACTGCCGAACGCCGGTTTCGCACGGTTCGCGGCGCTAGCCCCGCCGCCGGGGATTAAACCCCGCGCCAGCGACGTTTTCCTGCGCGAGAACCCACGTCCTTCCGGGTTCGAGTCAAAGGAGACGGACATGAAGCTCGCACTCACCCTCGCCGCCGGCTGCGCGATCCTGATCGCCGCGCCGGCCTCGGCCCAGATATTGGGCGGCGGCGGCGGCCTTGGCGGCTCGCTCGGCGGCGCCGGGGGCAGCCTCGGCGGCAATCTGGGCGGAAGCCTCGGCGGGTCGATGGGCGGCATCGACCGGACCGCGCGCTCCACGCTCGACGGCGACGTCCGCGTCGACCGCACAATCGACCGCCGCCGCGGCCGCGCCAATGCCCGCGCCTCGGGCAATGCCCGCGGCACCGGCGCGCTCGGCTCGCTGGGCGGCTCGGCCAATACCGGCGCCGGCGCCGATCTGGTCGGCACCGACAAGGTCCGCGACACCGTCGCCAACACGCGCGACCGGGCCGGGACGGCCATGGCCGACACCCGCGACCGCGCTGAAACCGCGCTGGCCAACACCCGCAATCGCGCCGGCAATGCCGCCGACAGCGCTTCGGGCAGCGTCAGCGTCGGCGGCAGCGCCTCGGCCAACGCCCAAGCGAGCCAGCCAAGCCGGCAGCCGCGCGGGCAGCGGTCCCGCAGCGGCCGCCAGCCGATCGACAAACGCTAGGCTGTGGCGAGGCGACGGCGGCGTCTCCTCCTCCGCCGCGCCAAAAGGCCCGGGGTTCGCGCCCCGGGCCTTCGTCTTTGCCGTTGAAGACGGACGGGCGTTGGGACAAAGCGGCCGGCATGAATCCGGTCTTCGCCACGCTCTCCACTTCGATCTTCGAGACCATGTCGATGGCGGCGCGGGCGCATGGCGCGGTCAATCTCGGCCAGGGCTTCCCCGATTTCGGCTGGCCCGAGGATGTGGTGGCCAAGGCGGCCGCCGCGCTGACCGGCGCCGCGAGCCAATATCCGCCGATGCGCGGGCTTCCCGAATTGCGCGCGGCGGTGGCCGCCCATTATCGCCGCCACCAGGGGGTGGAGCTGGAGGCCGAGCAGGTGATCGTCACCTCGGGCGCGACCGAGGCGATCGCCGCGGCGCTGATGGCGCTGATCTCGCCCGGCGACGAGGTCGTGCTGTTCCAGCCGCTCTACGACGCCTATCTGCCTTTGGTGCTTCGCGCGGGCGGAGTGCCGCGGCTGATCCGGCTGACTCCGCCCGGCTGGCGGATCACCCGCGAGGCGCTGGCCGAGGCGTTTACGCCGGCGACGCGTATGGTCATCTTCAACAATCCGCACAACCCGACCGCGCGCGCCTTCGAGCCCGGGGAACTGGCCCTGCTCGCCGAGGCCTGCGTCGCGGCGGACGCGGTGGCGCTTTCCGACGAGGTCTGGGAGCATGTGCTGTTCGACGGCCGCGTCCATGTCCCGCTCTCGTCTTTGCCCGGAATGGCGGAGCGCACGGTCAAGATCGGCTCGGCGGGCAAGATCTTCTCGCTGACCGGGTGGAAGGTCGGCTGGATCGCGGCGCCGCTCGATCTGGCCGCCGCGGTCACCAAAGCGCACCAGTTCATCGCCTTCGCGACGCCGCCCAACCTCCAGAGCGCGGTCGCCTACGGCCTCGCCAAGGACGAGGCCTATTTCACCGCGATGCGCGCCGGCTTCGCCGCCGCGCGCGACGCCATGGCCGGGGCGCTGGCGGCGGCCGGCTATAGGGTGCTGCCGGCCGAGGGCACCTATTTCGCCTGTGTCGACCTCGAAGCGTCCGGCATCGCCGCCGACGACGCCACCTTCTGCGACCGCGCCGTCGCCGAATGCGGCGTCGCCGCGATCCCGCTCTCGGCTTTCTACGCCAGCGATCCGGTCACCAACGTGATTCGCCTGTGCTTCGCCAAGAAGCCCGAGACGATCGCGGCGGGCGTCGCCGGCCTGGTCAAGGCGCGGGCGCTGTTCGCGGGCGCCTAAGGTTAGGCTAAGGTTAGGCCAAGAGCTCGAAAACAAGCGCCGACTGGTACGACTTCACATGGATTCGCGGGGGGGTGTACCCCCCAAAGCGCCCTAAGCCGGGCAAGGCAAAGCGCCCAGGCCTTCGCCCAGGGCTGGCAGCCGACGGTGAGAAAGAGCCGCTCGGTCCTGTTCGGGACAGGCCGAGTCGCCGGAGGGGTGACAGAGGAAATCCTACATTGAAAGCCGTGCCCGCTTGACTCATTTTGATAGATAGCTAAATATCGAATCATGAGCGGCGTCTTCAGAGCCTTGGCGGATCCGACCCGGCGGCGGGTGCTCGCGCTGTTGCGCGAGAAGCCGATGAGCGCGGGCGAGCTGGCCGGGCAGTTCGACGTCTCCAAGCCGACGATGTCGGCGCATTTCACGGTGCTTCGCGAGGCCGGCCTGATCGACGCCGCCAAGCATGGCAAATCGATCATCTACCGGTTGAGGATGTCGGTGCTGGAGGAGGCCCTGATGGGGCTCGCCCAGACCGTCGGGCTCGATCTCGGCGCCGCGGCGACAGGAAAGGAAGAGACATTATGAGGCGTGGGTTCAACAGCCTGGCGGCGGCCGTGGTCACGGTGGCGCTGGTCGAGGCGCTCGCCATCGCCCTGTTCCTGATCGTGCCCGAGAAAAGGATCTATTGGTTGATCGCCGGGCTGACCATGCCGACTTTGTGGGCCGGGGTCGAGCTCATCAGGCGCGACCGGCGCTCGCTGCGCTGGGGCATCTCCTATGCGGCGATCACGCTCGCTCTGGCCGAAGCGCTCGCCATCGCGCGGGCCACCGGAGCGATCGCGGCGCAGGACGAATCGGTCGCCTTGCGGTCGCTGGGCATCGCCTGCGGCCTCGTCATCGTCTTCTTCGGCAATCTCGCGCCCAAGAAGACGACATGCGTGGATCCCGCCTCGCCGGACGCGGGACGCCGGCAGAAGCTGCAGCGCTATTCCGGCTGGGTGCTGGTGCTCGCCGGCCTCGCCAACACGGCGATCTGGGTGCTGGCGCCGGTCAAGCAGGCGG
This sequence comes from Sphingomonadales bacterium, assembly GCA_034668505.1. GTDB lineage: Bacteria > Pseudomonadota > Alphaproteobacteria > Sphingomonadales > Sphingomonadaceae > Allosphingosinicella. The sequence goes on along the minus strand of JAXDPD010000088.1, from coordinate 94,317 downwards.
CCTTGTGGTCGATGGTGCCGCTGGCGGCCGGGCTGGCGCTGATCGCGCTTCGGATAGCCTCCTCCAGAGCGACGCGGGAGAACAGGGCATGAGCCGGCTGCTTGCGACCCTCGCCGCTTTGCTGGCGGTCCTGCTCGCGCCGGCGGCGCACGCCGCGCAAGAGAGCTGGACCGGCGACTGGCACGGCACGCTGGCGACGCCGATCGGCGCGCTCAGGCTGCTGCTGACGATCCGGCAAGGCGCCGATGGCGCGCTCGCGGCCGAGGCCGAAAGCGTCGACCAGGCGCCCGGACAGAAGATCCCGGTGGCGGCGATCGCCATCGCCGACGGTCGCATGACCTTCGCCATGCCGGCGATCCGCGCGAGCTATGAGGGCCGCTGGGATCCGGCCCGCAACCTTTTCGCCGGTATCTTCACCCAGAACGGGACTCCGCTGCCGCTCGATCTGGCGCGCGGCGCGGGGGCGGCGCAGCCGACCGTCCCGGGGCTCGACGGCAGCTGGGAGACGCGGATCGAGCGCAACGGCGTCCAGCTCCGCCTGATCCTGCGCGTCGCCACCAGCGCGCTCGGCACGATCGCCTTGCTCGATTCGCCGGACATGATGGCGAACGGCCTTGCCGTGACCGGCCTCGCCCGCGAGGGGCAGGCGGTGCGCTTCGCCGTGCCCGCGGGCCAATCCTCCTTCCAGGGCCTGTTGAGCGCGGACGGCGCGCGGCTGAGCGGGCGCTGGAGCCGCGCCGGCTATCCCGATGCCGAGGTGGTGTTCACCCGTCGCGAGGCCGCGGCCGAGGCCGCGCCGCGCCGGCCGCAGGAGCCGCATCCGCCTTTCCCTTATCGCAGCGAGGAGGTGCGCATCCCCAATCCCCGCGCGCCGGGCGTGACCCTGGCGGGCACGCTGACCCTGCCCGCCGGCGAGGGCCCGTTTGCGGCCGCGATCCTGGTTTCGGGCTCGGGCGCGCAGGATCGCGACGAGAGCCTGATGGGGCACAAGCCCTTCGCCGTGCTCGCCGACCATCTGACGCGGGCGGGGATCGCGGTGCTGCGCTACGACGACCGCGGCACCGCCCAGTCGATCGGCCGCTACCAGGGCGCAACCTCGGCCGATTTCGCGACCGATGCGGCGGCGGCCTTCTCCTATCTGCGCGGCCGGCGCGAAATCGACCGCGATGCGATCGGCTATATCGGCCATAGCGAAGGCGGCATGGTCGGCCCGCTCGCCGCCGCCGACAGCCCGGGCGCCGCCTTCATGGTGCTGCTCGCCGGGCCGGGGGAGCGGACCCGCGACCTCATGGAGGCGCAGCGCCGGGCGATCGGCCAGACCATGGGGATGAGCGAAGCCGAGCTCGATCAGGCCGGGCTGCTGCAGGCGCGGCTGATGGAGATTGCCGCCGGCGACCTTTCCCAGGCCGAAGCGGAAGCGGCGATGCGCGCGGCGATGAGCGAGACGGCGCTGGCCGGCAGCGGCATCGTCCCGGCGCAGCGCGACATGCTGATCCGGCGCACGCTCGATCCCTGGTTCCGCTGGTTCCTGCGCTACGATCCGGCGCCGGCGCTTCGGGCCCTCAGGATGCCGGTGCTGGCGCTGAACGGTTCGCTCGACCGGCAGGTGCTGCCCGCCGCCAACCTCGCCGGCATCCGCGCCGCCACCGCCGGCAATCGCGACGTCACTTTGACCGAGCTGCCCGGCCTCAACCACCTCTTCCAGACCGCGCGCACCGGCGGCCTGGGCGAATATGCCGAGATCGAGGAGACGATGGCGCCGGTCGTGCTGCGGACGGTCGCGGACTGGATCAGGGCGCGGTTTCCGGGGCGGCGGGGACATTGATTCGGTGTTCCTCGGCCTTCGCCGGGGAACGGCTGCTATCCGCCGCGCAGGTCGCCATCCCGATACCGCGTCTCGATGAAGCGGCTGTGGGTGTCGAAGCTGGCCTGGCTGTCGCGGCAGCAGGCGTCGAGCAGGTTGCCGAGCTCGGCGGCGACGATGTCGAGGCTTTCGGCGACCCGGCGGCTGCTCTCGGCGCCCGGCGCGCGGGCGGCGTGGGGGAGCTGGAGGTAGGAATCGACCAGGCGGGGGAGGTGCTGGCCGATCAGCCGGCGGGCGTCGCCGGCCAAAGGGTCGGCGGGGTCGAGCGAGGCGAGATGGGGCTGGAGCTCGCGCAGGCGCGCGACGATCGCGTCGGCGGCGGGCAGGGCGCGGCCGGGCAGCTCGTCGCAGCGGTCGAGCAGGCCTTCCTCGGCGCGCAAAGCGAGGTTGCCGAGCGGCGAGGTCGGCGGCGCCTCCGCACCGGGCGCCGCTTCGGCCTGGCGGCGCTTGTGGTGGCGGGTCGGCTGGAACATCAGCAGCAAGGCGAAGGCCAAGGCGGTCGGCACCGCCACCAGCCAGGCGAAGAAGCCGATCCCGCCCGCATAGATCGAGACGGCGAGCAAGAGCGCGACGAGGCCGATCAGCACGAAGGCCGAGCGCCGGGCGCGGCGGCCAAACTCCTCGAGCTTGCGCTGGAAGCGGCGCTTCTTCGCGGCGCGCAGGCTCGGCGAGCCGATCGCGCGGCGCAGGAAATCCTCGGTCTCTTCAAGGACGCGCTCGAGCTCGAAGGCCATGATCAATCGCCCTGGACGGGGCCGTTCTCTTCCCGGTAGCGGCTTTCGATGAACCGGCCCTGGGTCTGGAAGGCGTCCATGTCGTCGCGGACCAGCTTGCGGGCGAGATCGTCGAGCGCCGTCTTGGCGGCGTCGAGGCCCTGGACCAGGCGCTCGTCGAGGGTCACGCCCTCGCTGTCGCGCTCGCCGCGATAGGCCGGCGGCACGCGCTCGTAGCGCTCGATGAGGTCGGGCAAATGCCGGCCCATCAGCCGCCGCGCGTCCTGGGCGAGCGGATCGAGCGCGTCGCTCTCACCAAGCTGGCTTTCGAGCATCGGCAGCTGCCGGCTGATCGCATCGACCTGCAAGGCGGCGCGGGCGGGCAAGGCGTTGCGCTTACGGGCGAGGATGTCGCCGAGCCGGCGCACCACCGCATTGGTCGGCATGTCTTCCTTATAATCCACCGCCGGCTTCTCACGCGGCCAGAAGACGAACAGGCCGACCGCGACCAGGGCGATCGCGATCGCGCTCCACAGGCCCAGCGCGCCGATTCCGCCCAGCACCGCGCCGGTGAGCGCGGTGACGATCATCACCATGGCCAGCACCATGCCGAGCGCGGTGAGCCTGAGGATCCTCGCCGAGCGGCCGCGCGCCGCGGGCGCTTCGCGCAGGCCGCGCGCATGCGCGTTGCGGTCGAGCCGCGCCGTGATCTCGTCGACGCGAGCGATGGTCTGGACGACCTGCTGGGACGTGCTCATTCGCTCATATCCGCGCCACGCATCACCCCTCGATCGCGGAGAGGGGGTTGGTGCCGCCGCTGCTGCCGCCGGCGAGGCGGTTCTGCTCGACGCCTTCGGCCCGGGCGATATAGCCGCGGCTCTTCTCGACCTCCTTGCCGAGCGTGTCGACGGTCTGCTTCATGTTGCCGAGCGCCTCGATCTTGAAGCGGTCGATCGTGTCCATCGTGTCGTAGATGTTCTGGAAGGCGCGCTGCAGCGTCTCCAGCGGGATGGTCGCCGACGCCGCCTGCTTGTGGATCTCGGCCGATTGCGACTTGAGCAATTCGCCGGTCGATTCGATCATGTTGGCGGTGGTCGTGTTGATCGCGGTGATCTGCTCGAGCACGAGGCGCTGGTTGGTCAGCGCCTGGGCGACGGTGACCGCGGTGCGCAAGGCGGCGACGGTGGTGGTCGAGGCGCGGTCGACGCCCTTCACCAGCTCGACATTGTTCTTCTTGACCAGGTCGAGCGCGAGATAGCCCTGCACGGTGACCGCCATCTGGGTGAGCAGATCGGTGGTGCGCTGGCGGGTGTAGAACAAAGCGGTCTCGCGCACCGCCTTGGCCTTGGCCGGATCGGTGGCGTCGAGCTCGTTGGCTTTTTCCTCCAATTTGGCGTCGAGCGCCTTGGAGATGTGGATCATCTGCTCGAGCTTGCCCATCGTCTTCCACAGGTTCGCGCGCTCGACGTCGATCGCCGCATTGTCCATGAGCAGCTCGTCCTTGCCGGACGCGAGCGCGGCGAGGATGGCGGCGATGTGGCTCTGCGCCGACTGATATTTCATGAAATAGCCGCGCAGATTGTTGCCCCAGGGGATGAAGCCGAACAATTTGCGGGGCTTGGCGAGCGCGCCGCCGCGGCCGGGATCGAGATCTTCGACGGTCTTGCGGAGCGCGGTCAGATCGGCGCCGATGCCGGTATCCTTGTCGATCGCCTTGACCGGCCGGTCGAGGAAGCGGTTGGAGGCGCCGGCCGCCTCGGCGATCTCCTTGCGGCCCATCGTCGTCAGCTGATCGACCTTCTTGCCGAATTCGGGCGAATTGGCGTCGAGCGCGACCAGCTCGTCGACGAAGGAATCGACCTTCGACTGGAGCTGGGTCTTCTGCTCCTCCTTCAAGGGCACGAGGCCCGCGGCCTGCTCGGCCTGGACGTTCTGGAGCGGCGCCGGCGGCTCGAGGGTCAGGGTGGTGCCGCTGTCGGTTTCGGTCTTGGTGGCCATGTCGTTCCCCGCAAAGAATAGGTCGACACGAGATTGGGGTTTCGCAGGCGCGAGCGCAAGGGATAAAGTGTATTATTTCGACAACACACGCTGCCGCAAATCCGCCATGATGTTGAACCCGAGATTACAGTCCCGGTCAGGAACCGGTCAGGAGGCGCCTGCCAGAAGGGCCAGACAGTTTCCGGTCCGGCCTGTCGCGTATCGCCGGACCGGGGTTGCGAAGGACGCCCCGGCCCACCCCCTTGGCCGGGGCGTTTTTCTTGTTTCTCCGAGACATGGCGATTGGCGCGGCCGCGTTCAGACTGGGCTCAGGTGACCGCGCTCAGGACCGAGTCGGAATTTTTCGAAAGAAGAGGAGCGGGTTTCATGCGCAGCATCCTGATCGGGAGCGCCGCGGCGATCCTGGCGATATCGACCGCCTCGTCACCGGCCTACGCCCAATATGGCGGCAACCCCGACGACCAGATCGACCAAGATAATGACGCGGGCCAGGATGCCGGCGAGGCGGCCGACGATATAAGGGACGCCGCTGACGAGATGGCCGGGGACGCCGCCGACATGTCGGCCGATCCCGAGGATCAGGGCGCCTTTGAAGGCGCCGGGCCGCCGCCCGAGGACGGCTATCGGGACGACGCCGACCAGGACGCCGATCAGGATGTCGACCAGGACGCCGATCAGGACGTGGACCAGGATGTCGATCAGGACGTGGATCAAGACGCCGATCGGGACGCGGGCGATCCGGGCGCGACCTGGCAGGGCGAGGACGGGCGCAGCTATTGCCGGCGCAGCGACGGCACCACCGGCCTGATCGTCGGTGGCGGCGCCGGCGCCCTGGTCGGGCGGGGCATAGACAGCCACGGCAGGCGCGGCACCGGCACGATCATCGGCGCGATCGCCGGCGCCGTGGTCGGCAGCGCGATCGAGCGCAGCGCCAACGACCAGCGCTGCCGCTAAGAGCTTTGGAGTGTTCCCCGGCGAAGGCCGGGGCCCAGACCTGCCTATCGTGCCGCTGGACCCCGGCTTTCGCCCGGGAACAAGGAAGTCTGGACGGCCTCACCGCGGGCGTTATGGAGGGCCGGCCCTGTTGACGGAGTCGGTCGGTGAAGCATGTCCTCCTCGGCGCCGCGGCGCTCGCCGCCATCGCCACCGCCGCTCATGCTCATGGGCCGGCCGCGGCGGTCGTCGAGGCGCGCCAGGCGAATTACAAGCAGATGGCGGCGGCGGTGAAGGGGATTAACGACCAGCTGCGCGGCGGCAGCCCGGATCTCGCCGCGATCCGTCCGCGCGCGGCCTTGCTCGCCCATCATGCCCTGCTGGTGCTGCGCTGGTTCCCGCACGGGAGCGGGCCGCAGGCCGGCGTGCAGACGCGGGCGCGGCCGGAAATCTGGTCCGACTGGGGCGGCTTCGAGCGGGCCGGCGCGCGGCTGCTGGTCGCGGCGCGGTCGCTGAACCAGGCCGCGCGGAGCGGCGACCTCGCCGCGGTCCGCGCCGCCATCCCGGCGCTCACCCGCGCCTGCAGCGCCTGCCACGACGACTATCGGGCGCCCGAACATTGAGCGGCGAGAAGGTCCGGATCTGGGATCTGCCGGTCCGCCTGTTCCACTGGGCGCTCGTCCTCATCGTCCCGGCGATGTGGGCCACCCACGAATTTGAGCGGATGGACCTCCACATCCTGCTCGGCCAGATCCTGCTCGGGCTGATCCTGTTCCGGCTGATCTGGGGGCTGATCGGAAGCTCGACGGCGCGCTTTTCCGGCTTCGTGCGCGGGCCGCGCGCGGTGGCGCGCTACCTCGCCGGCCGCGGCGGCCCGGTCTTCGGGCACAATCCGCTCGGCGGGTGGAGCGTCCTGCTCATGCTGCTCGTCCTTATCACCCAGATCGGGCTCGGCCTGTTCGCCATCGACGAGGATTCGCTCTACGAAGGGCCGCTCTCGCATCGCGTCAGCTACGAGAGCGCGCGCATCCTCGCCCATCGCCACGAGACCGTCTTCTACATCCTGCTCGCCTTGATCGCCGTCCATATCGCGGCGATCCTCTATTACCGGCTGTTCAAGCGCGACGATCTGATCACACCGATGGTGACCGGCCGTGGGGTGGCGGCGGGCGAGGACGCGGCGGCGATGGCGCCCGCGCCCTGGTGGCGCTTCCTGATCGCGGCGGCGCTGGCCGCCGGGGCGACGCTGGCGATCGTGCGATTGTTGTAAGCTTCCATTCAGTTTCGCCATGCTCTACTGTCCTAGCGGGCTAAGACACGGGGTGAAAATGGGCTGCGATTTCACGGTGATGGACCGGCAATTGGAGGCGCCGCGCGGGCCGACGCCGGCCGGCAAGCTGGTGCTGTGCACATTGAAATCGGGGAGCTCGCCGATCGGCGCGCCGGCGCCCTCGCTCAAGATCGTGCTCGAGGGCGACGAACGCTACGAGATTGACGGGCGCACCATCCACGTCCGCCCCGGCCAGTTCCTCTATCTCGATCCGGGCAGCGAATGCGTCGGCACCAATCGGGGCGAGATGACCGGCCTGTGCCTGCTGCTGCCGCACGATCCCGGCGCCGCGCCGGGCGGCGGGGAGCCCGCTTTGGGGCACGATCCGGTGCTCGGCCGCTCGCTCGTTCTGTCGACCAAGGCGAGCGCGATGGGCCGGGCGCTCCACGATTATGCCTGGCGGATCGCGCGCGAGCCGTTGCTCGGCGCGCGGCTCGCCGACGAACTGGTGGCCCGGGTCGAATATGCGATCGCCGAGCCGCTGGCGCAGAGCCGCGCCGCGATCGCCGGCCTGAAGGCGGCCAAGCCCTCGACCAGGCGCGAGCTCTACCGGCGGCTGGAGCGGGCGCGCGGCTTCCTCCACGACCATGACGACCGCGGCGTCACCTTGGCCGAAATGGCCTCGGTCGCGGGCCTCTCGCAATTCCACCTCGCCCGCTATTTCAAGTCCGCCTTCGGGCGGGCGCCGATCGCCTATCATCGCGATTTGCGGCTGGCGCGGGCCGCCGATTTGCTCGAAAGCGGCCGCTCGGTCGCCGCCGCCGCCGAGGCGACCGGTTATTCGGACCAGGTCGCGCTCAGCCACGCCTTCCGCCGCCATTACGGCGCGCCGCCGCATCTGTGGACGCGGCAAAGGCGGGCGCTGGCGAGCTAGCCTAGCGGCTGCGCATGGCGCGGCTCATCTTTTCGAGGTTCCTGAGGCGCGGCTTCTGCGCGGGCGCTTCGGCCATTTCCAGCGCCGCGGCCGGGGCTGAGTCGAGGAAGGCGTAGAGCAGGGTCCTCTCGCCCGGCGTCATGTCGCGGGTGACCGGCATGAAGCGATAGGCTTCGAAATTGCCGGGATCGGTCAATTGCTTGAGCACCGGCGCATAAGCGCGGACCTGCGCCTCGTCGTTGAGCCGCAGCCAATTGTCCATGCACGGCGCCATCGCGTTCCAATTGGCGAGCACCTTCGCATAGACATTGTCCCAGGTCGGCGGCAGCGCGGCGGTCGCCGCGTCCGCCGGCAGGGTGCGGACGTACATATAGGGCGTGGTCTGCGGGTCGAGCTGCGCCGGGGCGACCGGGTTCGGGCCGGCGACCAGGATATAGGGCTCCACCGCGCCGCCGGCGATGCTGCTCATGGTGAAGGCGGCGACCCCGCTCGAATTGGTGGTGGCGCTGCCGACCGATGCGAGGCTGTTGCCGTCATAGATGGTGACCAGCGTGCCGGCGCCGACCGGCGCGCCGTGCTTGAACACCTGGATGAAGCTCTGCGCGCTCTTGCCCTCGTCGAGATAGAGATTGTGGTCGGTCGGCAGCGCCCTGAGCGCCTGCTCGGCGAGGACGAGGACGCCGTCGCCGGTGCGGATCTGGATGTTCGCGCCCTTCGCGGCCTTGGCCGCCTTGGCGTCGAGCCGCAGCGTGACGATGCCCGAGGCGCGCTCGTAGGAATTGCGGTCATATTGATGATAATCGAGGCTGCCGAGCTTGGCGAGCACGGTGACGCCGTCGGCGGCCACCGCCACCGCCTTGAGGTCGCCGAAATCCTGCTTGCTGAGCAGCTCGTCCACTTCCGGGATTGAATTGCCGAGGTCGATCGTCAGCCGGTCCCTGTCGAGCCGCGCGAAGGCGCTGGCGACGACCTCGCCCGGCAAAGCGGCGAGCAAGGCGCGGTCGCCGGGCTCCTGCGCCGGCTCGCTTTTGCGCCACAGGCCGATCACGCCGACGACGAGGCCGCGGGCCGGGTTGGGCTGAAAGCCGCCCTCGTTCAATTTGGCTTCGAGCGCGGCGGCGGCCGCGGCGGTCGCCGCCGAGCCATTCCTGAGGCAGGGATTGTCGTAATAGATCGTGCGATAGGTGTTCCAGCGCACGGTGAGCCCGAGCACGTCCTTGGCCGCTATCGCCTTGTTGAGCGCGATCAAGGCCGGGCTGTCATGCGCGTCGAGCTGCAGCGCCGCCTTGGGGAAGCTGGTCTGCCAGATCACCGAGCCGACCCCGGCGATCATCCGGTTGTGGCTGTTGCGGACGAAATTGATGTAGCGCGCCACCGCCCGCATCGTCCGCGCGCAGCTGATCTGGCAGCCGCCGGCGATGCCGAACTGCATCGAATCGAAGAATTGCTGGGAGCTCCAGGCGCCATAAGGCTCGCAATCGACCAGCATGCCGAGAAAGCCGCAGGGCGAGCCGACGAAGGGATCGTCGGTGATCGTGCCGGCGCCGAGGTCGGCGCCGCTGATCTCGGTGTCGAAGAAGATTGAGCGGTGGGTGCCGTGCGGGTTCCACAGGCCCGTCGGCACCGCCTGGATCGCGGATTCGCGATAGGCCTGGACGGTCTCGCCGGGCGATATCACCGATTCGGCGGTGTTCTCGTTGTAGAAATCGGGATCGTTGTTGGTGGTGATCGGATCCCAGGCGATCTCGCCGCGGAAATAGATGCGCGGCGTTTCGAGGACGCTCATTGCGATGCTCCTCCGCTGGTGGGCGTGTAGACGAAGGCCGGGCCGGCGACGAGCTTGGGGTCCCTGAGCGGCGTGCGCAGAGCGACCTGCGCGGCAAGCCGCAGATCGAACATCGCGCGGACCGCGACGCCGAGCTGGCCGGCGGTGCCGGTCATCGCGCTTTGCAGCGCATCGACCATCCTGCTGTAGGCGAGGTTGCAGGCCGCCTGCGCCGCCTGCGCCTCCGCCGGCTCCTTGGAGAAATCGTGGACGCCGGGATCGGGGATGCAGGGGAAGACCTTGGTCCAGTCGACGCCGAGCTTCCTGGGGCCCCATTGATAGCCCTGCTTGTTCTTGGCCTTGGTCAGCACCTTGTCGCGGTAGATCTCGCTGAACCGGTAGAAATGGGCGAGCTCGTCCTGGAAATCGAGCGGCGTGTCTTTGGCGCCCTCGCCCTCGGAGACGATGATCGAGATCGCGCGATGGGCGTCCGGATAGGCGTTCACCGCGAACAACTGGCCGGCGAAGAACTGGTCGTCGGTGATCTGGTTGCGGTTCGATTTCCAGGCCTGGCCGGGGAGCGTCGCCAGGAAGGCGTCGAGCGCGGCATAGAATTCGCCGATCGTCACCGCCGTCGGCCCCGCCGCCAGCGCCTCCAGCGGCGCGTCGGGGAAATCGAGCGGGTCGACCGGCTCCTCGATGTCCATGGCCTGCTTCATCGCCTCCCTGGAGAGGCGCAGCAGGCGGATCTTGAGCGGCTTGCCGTCCGGGCCGATGCCGCCGGGCAGGAAGCCCGGATAGGAAGGCGGCTTCAGCGCCGGCGCGCCGCCGATCGCGTTCAGGATGTTGCAGGCCAGGCACATGTGGACCATTTCCTGGAGCAGCACCGACTTGATCCGGCTGGCCGACGGCACATTCTGCCCCGGCGGGATCGAGAACATCGCGTAGAGATAGGGCGGGAGCGTTCCGAACTCGACGCCGATCGCCTGCTCGAGCATCGTCCAGGCATCCTGGATCGTCTCGAGCGGCTTCAATTCCAGGCGGATCATGCGACTCCCCCTATTTGCCGGATATTGGGACAATGCATGATTCACGCGGGTTTGGAAGATCAAAACGTAACGCAATATTATGGCTGCAAATAACCGGCGTTACAGCTTTGGGATTTGCCGCTAGTCTCGACCCGCTGCAGAAAAAAAGGGGGATTCGAACCATGACGTCCAGGATCCATGCCTCGTCCGCGCCGCTTGCCTTGGCGCTCGCGCTTGCCGGCTGTACCGCCAACGCGGCCGCCGAGGATCAGGGCAGCGGCAACGCCGCCGGGCCGGTCTATTCCACCTACGGCGTCCACAATCCGCCCGGCGCCAGCCCGTGCGCGCCGCCGACCTGCGTCTACCGGCGCACCCGCGGCCAGCCCGCCGATCCGCAATATCCGCCCTTCTGGCAGTCGCGCTGGACGATGTACCGGGTCTATAACAATTATCAGCGGCACATGCCGCCTTATGACGGCCGCCCGCCGCTGCCGCTGAGGCCGGGCCGCGACTATGAAGTCTCCTATGGCGCCACTTATTACGATTCGACCTGGCGCGGCCGCTCGGGCGAGGGCAATGGCGCGATGATGGAGCATTATGAGCGGCGCTGCCTGCCGATCTTCCCGATCCCCAACAATTTCACCTGCTCGTTCATCTCGCTCGGCAACATTGCCTATTTCGTCACCTACGAGCAGGACCGGCCCGCCGGCATGCCGCCGGTCTGCCTGTTCTCGCCGCTCAACCACGCGCCGCGCCGCGACTTCATCAAGCATCTGCCTTATGCGCTGGGCGACAGCCGCCAGCTCGGGGCTGGCGCGCAAGGCTATTCCTTCTGGGTCTCGGGCGCGACCGGGCGGCCGGTCCAGGTCGGCGCCAGCCCGGATCAGACCGGCAACCAGGCGATATTGTTCGGCTATGCCTTCGCGCCGCGGGGCGGGAGGATGGAGCCGTCGAGCTTCTATTTCTCGGGCTATCCGCTGGCGCCCGCCAACGCGCCGGTGGTCAGCCAGAATTACAGTGATTGGGCGCCGACCCGGCCCGATCCGCGGCGGACCTGGGACCAGGTCGCCGGGCTCGACCCGCGGACGTTGCCGGCCTGCCAATTGTTCGATCCGCCCGCCAATACGCGGCTGCTCGGCGCCACCCCGGCGCGGGCGCCGACCTGGGCCCATATCGGCCGCTGGCGGGCAGCACCGCGGCGGCGGCGGTAAGCGGACCCACCCTCGTCATGCCGGACTAAGGGGGACAGTTACCTGGGGCAGTTACCGGTAACTGTCCCAGGTAACTGCCCCGATCAGAAGCCCGCGCTCAGGGTGGCGCGGAGGAGGCGGCCGGGGGCGGGGAAGCCGACGGCGTCCTGGTGGCGGCTGCCGGTGAGGTTTTTGAGCGCGGCGTCGAGGGTGAGGGTCGGCGTCAGCCGGTAGCGCAGGCCGAGATCGGCCTCGGCATGGCCGCGCGCCCCGATCAGGCCGGTCGGGATCGATGAATCGTTGAAGCGCGAATTTGCGCGGATTGCGGCGTTGAGCTCGAGCGCGTCCGCCGCGCGCCAGATCAGGCGCAGCGACCCCTGCCAGCGCGGGCGGCCGCGCAGCGGCGTCGCCGAGTCCAGATCGAGCCAGGTCAGCGCGCCGGCGAAGGCCAGGCCGGGGCGGATCGTCCGGCGCGCCTCCAATTCGGCGCCGCGGGCGCGGACCCGGTCGCGGTTGACGGTTGTGAAGAGCAGGGGATCGAAGTCGATCAGGTCCCTGAACCGGTTGTCGAACATGGTGAGGCGCACGAGGTCGCCGCCGGCGGGGGTCCATTCCACCCCGGCCTCGATGTTGTGGCTGCGCTCCGGGCGCAGCGCCGGATTGCCGATCAGCGGATGGCCGAGCGCGTAGAAGCTCGGCAATTTATAGCCCTCGCCGATGCGGGCGAAGAAGGCCGGGCCGGCGGCGCTCGGCTGGAAGGAGATTGCGGCCCGGCCGGTCCAGGAATGCGGGCCGCCGGCGACGTCGTCATAGCGGCCGGCCAGGTTGACCGCGACGATCGGGCTCGGGCGCCAGGCGGCCTCGGCGAAGGCGCTGCGCGTGGTCCGCACCAGAGCGAAGGCGACGGGCAGCGGGAAGCCGAAATCGATGACGCCGCCGCTGCGCCCGGATTCGCGCAGGTAAGCGGCACCGAGGGTCGCGGTCAGCGGGCCCTTGCCGAAGCCGATCTCGCCGATCGCCTCGACCCGCGAGAAACGGGCGTCGGCGGCGAGCGCGGGAACGGCGTCGAGCGCGCCGGCCGCGATCGCGGGGGTGACGCTGTCGTCGCGCTGCTCGGACCAGGAGAATGTGAATCCCGGCCGGAGCGCGGCGTCCCGCGGCCGGCGCAGCGAGAGGGCGGCGGCGCGCAATTCATAGTCGCCGGTCTCGCGCTCGCGATTGACCGCGAACAGCGGCCCGCCGCTATCCTCGGGGAAAGTGGCGCGGTCGGCATGCGCGTAGAGGCCGAGCGCGCGCGCCTCGAAGCCGCCGATGCGCTGGTCGATCCGGGCCAGCGCCTGGCGTCGCTCGAGGTCGGCGCCGACGTCGAGCCCGCCGCTGTCATACCAGCCCGCCGAAACGAGCAGGCCGCCGTCCCGCCAGCCATGGTTGAGGGCCAGCCCCAGGCCGACATCGCCCTCGCTGCCCGCGCTTGCCCGCGCGGCAAGGCCGGTCTCGCCGGCGACGGGCGCGCGCAGCCGGATGTTGACCACGCCCGACAGAGCGTCGGCGCCGTGCACGGCCGAGACCGCGCCGCGCGCCACTTCGATCCGCTCGACCAGCAGCGGGTCGACGGCGAAGAAATCGAAGGCGCCGCCGCGGCTGTTGGTCGGGTTGTTGAGGCGGACGCCGTCGATCAGCACCATGGTGAAATTGGGCTCGCCGCCGCGGATCGACAGGAAGCTGCCGCCGCCGATGCCACCGGTCGAGAAAGCGCGGACTCCGGCGATGTCGTCGAGCGCCTCGAGCAGCGAGGCGGGTTGCAGCCGCGCAATCTCGTCGGCGCCGACTTCGCTGAGCCCCGCCACCGGCCCGTCGGCGGTGCGCGAGGCGGTGACGACGATCGGCTCGCCGGTTTCGGGCGGCGGCGCGGGGGCGGCGGCAGCGAGGACTTGTGCCAATGCCAGCAGCATCTATTCTTGCTCCGCAAAGAACCGAAAAGGCCGGAATGGCTTCGAATATTTCCTCTCTTTCCCTGTTCAGGATCGGCTCCGCAATCCTTCTGTTGCTGGCGCTGATCCTGATCCCGTTTTTCCTGTTCGGCCCCGCGATCGAGGCGCGGACGGCGGCGCTGGCGGCGGGGGAGCAGGGCGCGATCGCCCTGGGCGGCGCGGCTTTGCTCGCGCTCGACATCGTCCTGCCGGTGCCCTCAAGCCTGCTCGCCACCGCGATCGGCGCCGCGCTTGGGCCGTGGCTCGGGACAGCGGTCAATGCCGCCGGGCTCACTCTGGGCTGCGCGGCGGGGCTGCTGCTCGGCCGCTCGGGTTCGCCGCTCGCCCGCAACATCCTCGGCCACGGCCCGTTCGCGCGCTTCGCGGCGGCCTCGGCCCGCCACGGCATCGTCTTCATCCTGATCTGCCGGGCAGTGCCCGTGCTGGGCGAAGCCTCGATCGTCGCCGCCGGGGCGGGCCGGGCGCCGTTCGGCCCCGCGCTCGCCGCCGCTGCGGCCGCGAATTTCGCGATCGGCGCCGTCTACGCCTTCGCCGGTACCGCGCCGCTTGCGCTCGCGGGGGCGTTTGCGGTCGGGCTTCCCGTCGTGGCGGGGCTCGGCGCCTGGCTCTGGCTCAGACGCTCGGCAGGATCTGGGCGGCCTCGCCCCAACCCTGGAGCAGGCGCGACGACGCCCGCTCGAGGAGAAGCTCGGCGTCCCTGACCGAGAAGCGCCCGCCCGATTTCATCTCGTCCAGTTCCTCCCAGTTGATCGGCGCCGCGACGGGCGCGCCTTCGCGGGCGCGCGCCGAATAAGGCATGATCGCGGTCGCGCCCCGCTGGTTGCGCAGATAATCGATGAAGATGCGCCCCGTCCTCTTGGCCTTGGCCAGAGCCGCGGTGAAGCGCTCGGGCTCGGCCTCGGCCAGAGCGAGGGCGAAACGCTGCGCGAAATCCTTGACCTGCGGCCACTCCGCCTCGGGCGTCAGCGGCACGACGACGTGGACGCCCTTGCCGCCGGTCAGCATCGGGAAGGTGGTGAGGCCCATGTCGGCGAGGTGGGTCTTGATGTCCTTGGCCGCCTTCTTGACCAGCGCGAAATCGAGGCCGACGTCGGGATCGAGATCGAAGACGATGCGGTCGGGCTTCTCGACGTCGGCGACCTTCGATCCCCAGCCGTGAAACTCGATCGTCCCCATCTGCACGCAGGCAAGGACGCCGGCTTTGTCTTCGACGTACAGATAATCCTCCTTGTGCCCGTCTTTCTCGCGGATCGGCACATGATGGACGTGGGGGCCGAACGTGCCGCTGTCATGCTTCTGGAAGAAGCATTTCCTGGCCCGGCCCTGCGGGCAGCGGACCAGGCTGATCGGGCGATATGCGGACCATTCCACCATGATGTCGCCGACGGCGCGGTAATAAGCGGCCAGCTCGCCCTTGGTGACCTTGGAGTCCGGGAAGATGACGCGGTCGGGATTGCTGATCCTGACGTCGTCCGCGACGGGCTCGGGCGCTGCTTGGGGCATTTCCGCGACCACCTCCTTCGCCTTCTTGTCGCCGCGCAGGCCGAGGAAGCTCGCATGGCGCACGACATTGTCGGCGGTGAACTGGGCAAAGGCAATCTCCGCGACCAGCTCGGGCTTCACCCAATGCGCGCCGCGCGCCTCGGCGCGGGGGACCGGGGCGGGGGCCTTGGCGGCCGAGAGCTTGTCCAGCCGTGCGCGCAGATCGAGCTGGACCGCCTGCGAGAAGCCGGTGCCGACCTTGCCCGCATAACGCAGCTTGCCGCCCTCGTTGAGGCCGAGCAGCAGCGCCCGGAAGCCGCGGCCCTTCTTGTCGCTCTCGGACCAGCCCAGGATCACGAATTCCTGGCGGTGGGTGCATTTGACCTTGAGCCAGGTCCTGGTCCGCGCGTGGCGATAGGGGGCGTCGGCCTTCTTGGAGATGATCCCCTCCTGGCCCGCCGCGCACATCGCATCGAACAATTGCTCGCCCTTGCCGAGGATATGGTCGGCGTAGAGGATGAAGGGCTGCACGCCCTCGCCGAGCAGGGCGGCGAGGCGCTGCTTGCGCGCGACATTGGGCAATTTCTCCAGCGTCCCGCCGTCTATCTCGAGCGCGTCGAACAGGAACAAGGTGAGGCCGCGGCCGCCCTCCGAAATCGCCTGCTGGAGCGCCGAGAAGCCGGTATTGCCCTTGGCGTCCAGCGCGACGATCTCGCCGTCGAGCAAGGCGGTCTCGCATTGGATGGCGGCGGCGGCCTCGGCGATCTCCGGGAATTTATCGGTCCAGTCGAGGCCGGTGCGAGTGTAGATCCTGGCCTTGCCGCCGGCGAGCGCGAGCAGGCAGCGATAGCCGTCATATTTCATCTCGTGCAGCCAGGCCGAGCCGGCCGGGACGGCATCGACGAGGGTCGCTTTCTGCGGTTCGCGGAACTTGGGGAATTTAGCTCCGCCCCGGGACGGGGAGGGGGACCGCGAGCCGTAGGCTCGTGGTGGAGGGGGCTTTGTGCGAGTCGCAGACCCCCCTCCACCACGGCGCTTCGCGCCGCGGTCCCCCTCCCCGTGCGAGGGAGGATGCCCCGCCGCAATCTCGTCCATCGTTCGGCCGGTCTTCACCGAGGTCAGATAGGTCTCGGTGAGCCCGGTCGGGCTGCCGGCATATTCGTCCTCGACCTTCTTCAATATCCAGTTCTCGGCGCGCTCGCCGGGCCGCGGCTTCAGCCGGAACATCACCCATTCGCCCTTCATCCGCTCGCCCTCGAGGGTGAAGTGGAGATGGCCTTCCGCGAGCGTCCTGGCCGGATCCTTGCCGGGATAAGGGAGCCATTCGCCCCGGTCCCACAGCATCACCGTGCCGCCGCCATATTCGCCCTTGGGGATGATTCCCTCGAAGGTCGCGTAGGACATGGGATGGTCCTCGGTGCGGACGGCGAGGCGGCGGTCGGCGGGATCGAGGCTGGGCCCGCGCGGCACCGCCCAGCTCTTCAGCGTCCCTTCGAGGGCGAGCCGGAAATCGTAATGGAGGCGCGAGGCGTCGTGCTTCTGGACCATGAAGGTCAGCTTCTTGCCCTTGCGCGGCGCGACCTTGCCCGCGGGCTCGGCGGTCTTCGCGAAGTCGCGCTTCTTGTTGTAGGTGGCGAGCGGATCGGACTTTTTGGCCATGACCTAAAATCCCTCCCCTTGATGGGGAGGGGTAGGGGTGGGGTGAACGTCAATGAAGGGCGGAGCTTTTCCGGAGCCTCCACCCCCACCCAACCCTCCCCCATCAAGGGGGAGGGCTTTTGAGGCCGCAACCGTCATGCTCTTTTCCGCGCCGGCGCCGCCTTCTTCGCCGGAGCCGCCTTCTTCGCCGCGGGCTTGGCCGCCGCCTTCGCGCCCGGCCGCTCGATCGATTTCTTGAGCGCGGCCATCAGGTCGATGACGTTGGAGCCGCGCTTGGGCGCGTCCTCCGCCTCGGCGTGGATCTTGCCGCCCTTGAGCTTGCGCTTCTTCTCGATCAGGTCGCGGAGCGCGTCGACATAGCGGTCGTGGAATCGGGCGGGGTCGAACTTGGCGGTCTTCTTGTCGATCAGCGCCTCGGCGAGCTCGAGCATCTCCGGGTCCGCCTTGCTGTCCGGGATGTCGCGGAAATAGCCCTGCGCCTTCACCACCTCGTCGGCATAGCGCAAAGTCTCCAGCAAGATGCCGCGGCCGCAGGGCTTGAGGCTGACGATATATTCGCGGCCCCTGAGGGCGAGCTGGCCGAGCGCGACCTTCTTGGTCTCGCGCAGCGCCTCGCGCAGCACGACGAACGCCTCCTCGGCGAGGTCGTCGGCGGGCACCACGTAATAAGGCCGCTCGTAATAAAGCGGGTCGATCTCGTGGGCGTCG
Source organism: Sphingomonadales bacterium (assembly GCA_034668505.1). Taxonomy (GTDB): domain Bacteria; phylum Pseudomonadota; class Alphaproteobacteria; order Sphingomonadales; family Sphingomonadaceae; genus Allosphingosinicella. The sequence continues at coordinate 76,782 of JAXDPD010000088.1, read as the reverse complement.
ACGAACTGGGTGAGCTCCAGAATCTTCTTGCTCTCCAGCTTGACCGCCTCGAGCTCGTCGTCGTCGAGCAAAACGTAGCTGTCCTTGCTGTACTGGAAGCCCTTGACGATGTCGTCGGGATCGACCGCGCCGATCCCGGGCACGACCTTCTCATATTTGATGCGCTTTCCCGACGGCTCGTGGATCTGGTTGAACGCCACCGTCGCGCCCGAGCGTGTCGCCGAATAGATTTCCACCGGAATCGAGACCAGAGCGAGCCTGATCTGCCCCTTCCAATAAGGCCGCGCGGCCATGCTTCGTCTCCCCGATCGTATCGCGGGCGATTCAATGGGTGGGAGAGGGGAGGGTTCCGTCTCGTTAATCGGCGTGGATGTCGCCCTTCGTCGGAGCCAGGTCGCGGCAGCAGCGGATCGCGGCCAGCAACCAGCGCAGGAACGGCTCCCAATCCCCGCGCAGCTCGGCGATCCGGAGCGCGATCTCGTAGCCGCCGTGCGAGCGCCGCCCGATCTCGTGGAGCGGCAGGTAGACGTTGGCCGGCATCCCGCCGCGGCGCAGGAGATGGTTGAAGAGCAGCCGCGCCGTCCGGCCGTTGCCGTCGGTGAAGGGATGGCAGTTGAGCAGCAGCGCGGCGGCGACGGCCGTGAAGAGAGGAGGCGAGGCGCCGCCGCCCGCGACGAACGACCGCAAATGCTCGAGCTGGCCCGGCACCGCCGAGACGGGCGGAAAGTAGATCCGGTTGCCGGCCCGGTCGTCGCTGAGCTTGACGAAGCCGCTGCGCCAGCCGCCTTCGCCGTCGGTGAGGGTCCGGTTCAGGACGCCGAGCCGCTCGCGAAAGCCGCGCGGGGACGAGGTGCAAAGCCCGTCCGGCCCGACTTCGAAGGCGGCCAGCGCCTCCGCCTCCAGCCGCGAACGTCCCGCATTGCCGCCGTCCGGATGGAGCGCGGTGTAATGGGCCGAAAGCTCATGCCGGAGAGCGCCGAAATGGTCGTCGGGCGCGGAGTCGATCGCCTCGGGTTCGATGGGGATGAGCCTCCGCAGCATTGTCGAGGCTTCGATCAATTCGGCTCCCAGCCTATCCGGGATGGCCGAAAAGGCTGGAGCATTCATTGTCGCCCGGACATGGCGCAACGGAGCCGCGCTCTTCGGCGTGCCGGAATGAGACATTAGCGTCCTGGCTGCCGGCATGGAGCGAGTCGGTCGAAAGTCGAAATCTCGTCTCTGTAGGGAGACCGCAACGATGCCGGGTCCATGCCTCCCCTGATGCGACCGACGAGGTCGGGATAGCGCGTCCGGCCATTGAGGATCGCGATGATGCCGCTTCCCTGAGCATATTCGTAGACGATCTCGGGATTGGAGTCGTCGCCGAGATAATAGACGGTGCCGGTTCGCCGCGTGTGATAATCGATCGCATTCCTGATCGGTTCGTTCGATGGCTCGACCTTGGCGAGGACGAACGTTCGCACCTCGGCGCTGCTCCACCGGTCGCCCACGGCGGGGTTGCCGCACCAGCGCGGCACGGCGAACGCGACAATTCCATAATTATGGCCGCGGCGCGCGGTCAGGCAATAGACCTCTTCATTCGAGCAATCGACAAGGGGAGTGGCTCGGTCGGGAACCCAGCGTTCGGCTCTGTGATTGAGATCCAGCAGCAGCCAGCCAAAGGCATAGACGCCGGACCCCTCCCACGGCGGAAAGAAATCTTGCGCCCTGTGTCGCGCTGGCCGCGCAAGATCTCGCGCGGGTCGGGACGGCGAAGACTCAGTGGATTGACTTGAGGCTGCTGGATAGCTTTCAATCGAAAGCGCGACAATGGCAAAAGCGAGAAGCATTTTTGGCGTCATAACTCTACTTCCAACCAATTATAACGGAAGTGGAAGGTCGTGGTCATCTTCATCATTATCATCTGGAGGTAATTGTGGATTATACCCTGGAAGGCCTATCGTAGCCCCAATTGCTCTACCCCAGCTATGAGCATAGCTTTCTGTATTCTGGAAATAAGAACTCTGTTGCCAACTATTTCTATCTGCGATTCCTCCAGAGGCTAAATAAGATGCCCATTGAGATTCCAGATATTCTCGATCTGCAGGGAGCACATGAGATAGCTCATGTATCAAGAAATCATCCACTCCCCATTCAGTAGCGCTTCCATAGTTACTTAATCTTATTTCCAAATCAGATAAGTTGATTCTAATCATCCCGTCAAAATTCATAGCCGAACCGACTGGGCCGAAGTTGTCTTGCCATGTGATAACAACGCTAAGGTCTGCCCATAAATCCTTGATTTCGGCTCCCGTATACGACTTATCACCTATCGTTACGAGAGCATTATCCGGCAGAGACTGGATTTTGGCGTCAAGGTCGCTCATCTGCGCCTGGAGCTGCAATTCGGCTTGATGCGCTCTTTCCAATTGGTCGGGCGGAACCGAAGGATCGATCGTTACCCGGTCGTCGAAGGGAACGGTCGGATTCTCACCCTCGCTCCCGTCGCCCGGAGTTTCGCCCCCGCCGCCGCCACCACCGCCTCCGTCGCCCGGATCATTCGGCAAACCGGGATACCAGGGGTCGTCCCAGGGATCGTCCCAAGGATCCGGTCCCATGACGGTGAATTCCGAGCCGTTGCCGCCCGCCAGGAGCAGCAGCTCGTCCGGGCTGAGCGGGCGGAGTGCAGTCAGGCCGCGGTCGGAGAGCGCATCCTCTAAAGTCGGCCCGCCCTGCGAGTCCGCAGGTAGGAGCAGCAGCGGACCCTGCTGAACTTCGATCAACATGGCGGCATCGAAACCTTCGAACGTCACCCCTCTCGATCTATCTCAAGTGGCCTCTGCGGCCCACTTCGAATCACTGGAAACCAACGACCTTGTCCTCATATTCATCGTTTGAAGAAAAAGCGGAGTCAAGGCACCGCCGTGGCAGAATTCTATCCGGAATGACTGGGCTTGGCCTTCGCCAGTCAAGTCACCGAATATCAATTCGCAGATCAGGCCCGATCTCCGTCATGTGCCCGACCTGCCGCAACGCCGGCGCGTGACAGGTGCCTTGTGAACGGCGGACGGTTGGAGCAATATGCCCGCATGCGTCTGCGAACTGCATTTCTGGCCTGGGCGGTTGCGGCGGCCAGCGCCGCCGCCCCAGTCCCTGCCTCCGCCCCCGAACCGGGCCCAGGCCGTTCGGCCTCAGTCTTCGCCACGGTGGGGCATTCGGAATGGTGCCCGGCCGGGACCGTGCGGCTCGACATCGGGACCGGCCGCTACACGGTGACGGCGCCGCGCACCTGGCGGACCTGCCGCAGGCCGCCTTATCGCAGCCGCGTCAGAACCGCCGTGCTTGCCGGCGGCGATCTGGCGGCGGTTCGGGCCGCCTACCGGAGCGCCGTCTCGGAGGGATTGGACAATCCGGCGTGCCGGGGCGGGGTGCGGCCCGACGAGGTCGTCATCGGCAATGGCGGCATGCCGAGCCTGCGGCTGACGCGTGGCGGGCGCACCCTGTCTCCGCCAGACGGCCTGACCTGCTGGAGCACGGCCGCCCGCCGGCTGCATCGCATATTGGAGACCATGTTCAATCCCCGTGCCGGCCGCCACCGCTGATCGGGGGCGGTTTCAGACCGGGATCTCCGTCGTATATTTGACCTGCCGCAACGCGAAGTTGCTCGCCGCGTTGGCGACGCTCGGATGGGCGAGCACGCCCTGGCGGATGAAGCGGTCGTAATCGGCGACGTCGCGGACCGCGATGCGCAGCAGATAATCCCACTCGCCCGACATGGCGTAGCATTCGACGATCTCCTCGCGCCCCGCGATGAAGGCCTCGAAATCGGCGCGCGCGTCGACGGTCTGGCGCTGCATGCGGACCTGGCAGAGGACGTTGACCGCGCGGCCGAGCCGGGCCGGGTCGGCCAAGCGGACCGAGGCGCCGAGCACGCCCTCCTTTTCGAGGTTGCGCACGCGGCGCCAGACCGAGGCCGCCGAGGCGCCGACGCTCTCGGCGAGCGTGGCGTGGCTGAGGCTGGCGTCGCGCTGGAGGGCGCGAACGATTCGCCGGTCTATTTCGTCGAGATGAAATTCCTCGCTCATCTTTTGCTCATAGCATGAAACGTTCGTTTCACAAACAAAGCGGAACGTGCCGGATTTGATGAGCCTTTGCGCGGCGCCCGCGCTAGGATTAGGGGTCAGGCTTGTGCGGAGGCGCGGATATGGAACAGGGGTTCATCTTGAGCGAGACGCCCAAACTCCTGGACCGGCTCGAGGAGCAGGCCTCCGACAGCCTGATCGCCCTGATCGCGCTCGCCGCCGCCGACGAGCGGGCGACCAAGATCGACGTCGGCGTCGGCGTCTATCGCGACGCCGCCGGCAACACGCCGATCCTGAAGAGCGTCAAGGCGGCCGAGCGCCGGCTGGTCGAGACCCAGGAGACCAAGGCCTATCTGGGCTCGGCGGGCGATCCGCGCTTCACCGCTCTGATCAAGCCGATCGTGTTCGGCGCCGCGGCCGCGCAGGACGATCGCATCGTCGGCCTGCAGACGCCGGGCGGCTGCGGCGCGCTCCGGCTCGGCGCCGATCTGATCGCGCGGGCCAACCCTAAGGCGCGCATCTTCGTCGGCGAGCCGACCTGGCCCAACCACCCGCCCTTGCTCGGCGCCGCCGGCGTCGAATTGGTCGGTTATCCTTATTATGCGCGGGAGAGCCGGACGCTCTGCTTCGACCGGATGATGGACTCGCTGGGGCGGGCCGAGGCCGGCGATCTGGTGCTGCTGCACGGCTGCTGCCACAATCCGACCGGCGCCGATCTCGACATGGACCAGTGGCGCGCCGTCGCCGACCTCATTTCGGCGCGCGGGCTGATCCCGTTCGTCGACCTGGCCTATCAGGGCTTCGGCGACGGGCTCGAGGCCGATGCCGCGGGCACGCGGCTGGTCGTCGAGGCGGCCGAGCAGGCGCTGGTCGCGCAGAGCTGCGACAAGAATTTCAGCTGCTATCGCGACCGGCTCGGCAACCTCTTCGTCAAGGGGACGAGCGCGCGCGGCGCCGAGATCGCCTTCGGCAACCTGCTCGGGCTCGCGCGCACCTCCTGGTCGATGCCGCCGGACCATGGCGCGGCGGTGGCGCGGATCATCCTCGACGATACCGAATTGCGCGCGCTCTGGAATTCCGAGGTGGAGGCGATGGGCGCCCGGATCCGCGCGATCCGCGCCCGGCTCGCCGCCTTCGATCCCAGGCTGTCCTATATCGGCGGGCAGAAAGGGATGTTCTCGATGCTGCCCTTGACCCCGGCCCAGGTGCTGGAGCTGCGCGCCGAGAAGGGCATCTACATGGCGGGCTCGGGCCGGTTCAACGTCGTCGGCCTGGCGGACGACAATGTCGACCGCTTCGCCGCCGCGGTGGTGGAGAAATTGGATGCCTGAGGCGCCGACCCGCGAGCGCGAGGGCCGCGCGGGCGAGGCCGCGGACGCGCCGGACCCCGATTTCGACTGGCGCGAGATCGCAAGGCTCGTCCATGTCAGCCGGGCGCTCGACCGGCTCGAGGAGGAGCGGCTCGTCCCCGAGCGCAAGATCCTCTACCAGTTCAGCGCGCGCGGCCACGATCTGGCGCAGATCCTGCTCGGCAGCCGGCTCGATCATCCGCGCGACGGCGCCTGCGGCTATTATCGCTCGCGGCCGCTGCTGCTCGCGCTCGGCGTCGAGCCGGTCGAGGCGCTCGGCTCGAACATGGGCCGCGAAGGCGGCTATTCGGACGGGCGCGACATCGGCGTCGTCTTCAATTATCCCAATCCCGGCGGCTGCCCGGCTTTGCCGATGTGCGGCGGCGTCGGCGCGCAATATACGCCGACCGCGGGCTGGGCGCAGGCGATCCTCTATCACCGCGCGGTGCTCGGCGACGACAGCTACGAGGAAGCGATCGCGGTCGTGCTCGGCGGCGATGCCAGCGTCGCCACCAACGGCTTCTGGTCGGCTTTGACCATCGCCACGACGCAGAAATTGCCGATGCTCTTCTACATCGAAGACAACGCCTACGGCATCTCGGTCCCCTCCTCCTACCAGACGCCGGGGGGCAATATCGCCGCCAATCTGGCGAGCTTCGCGAACCTCCACATATTGTCGGGCGACGGCACCGAGCCGGGCGAGGCGGCGGGGCTGGTCGCCGATGCCGTCGCTTATGTGCGCAGCGGCGCCGGGCCGGCCTTGCTTCGGCTGACCGTGCCGCGGCTCGAAGGCCACAGCTTCCAGGACACGCAGACCTATAAGAGCGCGGACTTCGTCGCCGCCGAAGTCGCGCGCGATCCTCTGCCCAAGCTCAAGGCTTATCTCGTCCCCGCCGCGATCGACGAGGCCGAATGGGAGGCGATCGCGCGCGATGCCGAGGCCGCGGTCGAGTCGGCGCGGATCGAGGCGGAAGCGCGCGGCGTTTCGGATCCCGAGCGCTGCGCCGACAACGTCTTCTACGACGGCGCGATGCAGGCGCGCGGCGGGCAATGGACGCGGGGCTATCGCGCGCCCGCCTCGACCGAGACTCCGCGCCCGCAGGGGCAGCGGATCAACATGGTCACCGCCATCCGCCGGACGCTCGATCATGAGCTGGAGATCAACCCGCGCGTGCTTCTGTTCGGCGAGGATATCGGGCCCAAGGGCGGCGTCCACGCGGTGACTTTGGGCCTGCAGGACAAGTTCGGCATCGAGCGGGTGTTCGACACCAGCCTGTCGGAGGAAGGGATAATCGGCCGCGCGGTCGGCATGGCGCTCGCCGGGCTGATGCCGGTGCCCGAAATCCAGTTCCGCAAATATGCCGAGCCGGCGCTCGAGCAGATCAACGATTGCGGGACGATGCGCTGGCGCACCGCCAACCGCTTCGCCGCGCCGATGGTGCTCAGGATGCCGGTCGGCTTCTTCAAATGTGGCGATCCCTGGCACAGCCAGACCAACGAGGTGCAGTTCGTCCACAATCCCGGCTGGCTGGTGGCGGCGCCGAGCAATGCCGAGGATGCGGTCGGGCTGCTGCGCTCGGCGCTGCGCGGCAACGATCCCATCGTCTTCTTCGAGCATCGCGCGATGCTCGACGACGTCTGGGCGCGCCGGCCCTATCCCGGCGACGATTATGTCCTGCCCTTCGGCCGCGCCAGGAAGACCCGCGAGGGCGATCAGATCACCATCGTCACCTGGGGCGCGATGGTGCCGAGGTGTGAGGAAGCGGCCAGGGACGTGTCGGCGGACGTGATCGACCTCAGGACGCTGATGCCCTGGGACCGCGAGACGGTGCTCGATTCGGTGCGGCGCACGCGGCGCTGCCTGATCGTCCACGAGGATCTGCGCACCGGCGGCTTCGGCGCCGAGATTGCCGCGGTGGTGGCGGACGAGGCCTTCCTCGACCTCGACGCGCCGGTCGCGCGAGTCACCATGCCCGACATTCCGAGCCCGCATGCTCCGGTCCTGCTCGACTGGGCGGTGCCCTCGGTCGCGAAGATCCGGGCGAAGATCGACGAATTGGTGGGATTCTGACATGATCGACGTGCTCGTCCCCGAAGAGCAGGAGGGCACCAAGGCGGTGGTCCGCACCTGGCTCAAGCGGATCGGCGACCGCGTCGAGGAGAACGATCCTTTGGTCGAGCTCGAGACCGACAAGGTGGCGATGGAGGTCCCCGCGCCGGCCGCCGGCGTGCTGCGCGAGATTCTGCTGGAGAGGGACGCGGATGCGGTGCCGGGGGCGGTGCTGGGGCGGATTTCCCTGGAGGCAGACGAAGGCGCGGATCGTGTCCCGGCGAAGGCCGGGACCCAGCCTATCAAAGAAAAGCCCGGGCCCCGGCCTTCGCCGGGCAACGGTCCGCATAGGGAAGCAAGGCTCTCTCCCTCCGTCAAACGCGCCGTCCTCCAGCACGATCTCGACCCCGGCCATATCGAGGGTACCGGAAGGGGCGGGCGCATCACCCGGGCCGATGTCGACCGCGCGGTAGAAGAGGCGACGCGGGTGGAGCGGCCCGTCGAGGGCGTCATCCCCGCCGCGACGGGCGACATCCGCTCGCATTCCGTGCCCCACGACCGCATGCGGCTCGCCATCGCCCAGAACATGCAGGCCTCGGTCACCCAGGCGCCGCACGTGACCGCGGTGTTCGAGGCGGATTTCTCGGCGATCATCGCCCATCGCGAGGCGCACAAGGCGGCCTGGGCGAAGAAGGGCGTCAAGCTCACCTACACCGCCTATCTGGTCGCCGCCGCCGCCGAGGCGATGAAGGTCGCGTCCGCGATCAACAGCCGCTGGCACGCCGACCGGCTCGAGCTTTACGACGACATCAATATCGGCGTCGGCACCGCATTGGGCACCAGGGGCCTGATCGTGCCGGTGCTGCGCAAGGTCCAGCAGCTCTCGCTCAAGGGCGTCGCCGCCGGGCTCGACACGCTGATCGAAAAAGCGCGCCAGGAGAAATTGACCAGCGCGGATATCAAGGGCGGTACCTTCACCCTCTCCAATCACGGCGTCTCGGGCTCGCTCTTCGCCGCGCCGATCATCATCAACCAGCCGCAATCGGCGATCTTGGGCGTCGGCAAGCTGGAGAAGCGCGTCGTCGTTCGCGAAATTGGCGGCCAGGACGCGATCCAGATCCGCCCGATGGCCTATGTCTCGCTGACCATCGACCATCGGGTGGTGGACGGGCATCAGACCAATGCCTGGCTGACGCGGTTCGTCGAGGTGCTGGAGGGCTGGCCGGTGGAGTGACGGAATGGGTCAGTTACTTTCGGCTGCCCCGTGCGAATTTTCGATCTCGGCGGTTGAAGGTAACCGTCCCCTAAGCCTCCACCGCCGCCCGATATTCCGCCAGCAAGGCGCCCCAGCCGCCGTCCATGCCGCTCTCGTAATCGCCGCGCACCGCCTCGGCATTGTCGCCGTAGCGCTCCAGGTCGCGATGTTCGAAGTCGACGATCGTGTGGTCGCCGTCGGCGGTGAAGCGGACTTCGATGGTGGTTTCGAAATCGGGGTCGTAGGCGAAGTCGGCGGTGAGCGACCAGATCAGCAGCAGCCGGCCCGGCGCCTCATAGGCGACGACCTTGCCCCAGTCCCGCTCGGCGCCGTCATTGCCGGTCTCGTACCAGCGGCCGCCGTCGCGCGGCTCGATGATCACGTCCTTCTGGCCCGCCGGCGCGATGCTGTGGTTCTTCATCCACCAGCCGCCCATGGCGACGAACGTGTCGAACGCCTTTTGCCGGTCTGCCTTGACCCGCAGGCTCTTGCGGATCGGGGCGGGGCTGATGCGCTGGGCTTCGACGTTCATGGCTTTTCCTCCTTTTCGGCGGCCTCGGCATAGCTGGTGAGCGCCCGGTCCCAGAATCCGTCGAGCCAGGCGCGGATCCGGCCGAGCCCGGCCGGGTCGATCGAATAGATGCGGCGCGTGCCGCGCGCCTCGTCGCGCACCAGCTTGGCCTCCTTCAGCACCTTGAGATGCTGCGACACCGCGGGACGGCTGACCGGCAGCAAGGCGGCGAGCTCGCCGACCGCCATCGGCCGCGCGGCGAGATGCTCGACGATCGCCTGCCGCGTCGGCTCGGCAAGCGCGGCGAAGGCAGGAGCGTTAGCCATGGCTTACGGTTAGTAGGGCTTACGGATGAGTCAAGCCCGTCCACTCGTCCCCCCGGACTTGATCCGGGCCCGCCTTGACTCGATCCGGGCAGAGAGAAGGTGGCTGCCGGATCATGTCCGGCATCACGAAGGTAGCAGGTGGGAGCGCGTACCTGCTAGCCGAACAAAGCCTTCAGGTCCTTCTTGAGGATCTTGCCGTTCGCGTTGCGCGGCAGCGGTTCGTCCAGGAACAGCACCCGCACCGGCGTTTTGAAGATCGCCAGCCGTTCGCGGACCCAGGCCTTGAGCGCCTCCTCGGTCGCGCTGGCGCCGGGGGCGAGCTGGACGACCGCGGCGGGCTCCTCGCCGAGCGTGTGATGGGGGATGCCGACCAAGGCCGCGTCGATCACGTCGGGATGTTCGTAGAGGACGTTCTCGACCTCGATCGAATAGATGTTCTCGCCGCCGCGGATGATCATGTCCTTGGCGCGGTCGACGATGGTGAGGAAGCCTTCATCGTCGAGCCGGGCGAGGTCGCCGGTGCGGACCCAGCCGTCGACGAAGGTCTCGGCGGTCGCGTGCGGGTTGTTCCAATAGCCTTTCACGATCTGCGGGCCCCGCGCCCAGAGCTCGCCGACCTCGCCCGCGGGCAAGGCGGTGACGCCGTCCGCCGCGACGATCCTGAGATCCGCCACCGGCACCGGCGGGCCGGCGCTTTCGGGGCGGTTGACATAATCCTCGCCGATATGGGCGGTGACCGTCGCCATCGTTTCGGTCATCCCCCAGCCGTTGCCGGGCAAGGCGCCGAACTCCTCCCAGATCCGCCGCACCAGCTCGGGCGCGGAGGGCGCGCCGCCGTAAGTGATCAGCTCCAGGCTGGAGAGGTCGAACTGGTCGCGGTCGGGATGTTCGAGGATCTGCCAGGCGATGGTCGGCACGCCGCCGGTGACCTGGACGCGCTCGCGCTCGATGATCCGCATCGCCTCGATCGTGTCCCATTTGCGCATGAAGATCGTGGTGTTGCCCGCGACCATCGAGCCCATCAGGCTCGCCGAGCAGGCGGTGACGTGGAACAGCGGGATGACCATCAATCCCACCCTGGGCGTGGGCTCGGGCGGCGCCTCGCCCCGGCGCAAAGCCGCGCGCGCGGTCACATAGCCGGTCGAGAGGATGTTGGTCATCAGATTGCGGTGGGTGCCGAGCGCGCCCTTTGGCTTGCCGGTGGTGCCGCTCGTATAGAAGATGCCGGCGTCGTCGTCGGGATCCACGTCGACCGCGGGCAGATCGGCCGCGGGCAGGTCCTTCCAGGTCGGAGGCGGGCCGATCAGATCCTCGAGGCGGTCTCCCGAATCCGCGCGGCTGACGATGACGTGCTCGAGCGCCGGCAAAGCGGCGCGGTGCGGCGCGATCCGTTCGGCGCGCCCGGCATCGCAGATCAGCGCTTTGGCACCCGAATCGGCGAGGCCATATTCGAGCTCGGCGCCGGTCCACCAGGCGTTCAAGGGCACCGCGATCGCGCCCAGAGCGGTGATCGCGAAGAAGGCCATCGGCCATTCGGGCAGATTGACCATGGCCAACGCGACCCGATCGCCCTTGCCGATGCCGCGCTCCTGGAGCGCGGCGGCGAGCGCGGCGCTGGCGCGGAACGAGGCCTCGAAGCTGACACGCTCGTCCTCGTAGACGGTGATCAGCCGCCCGCCATGGATTCGCGAGAAGCGCGCCAGCATCGGCAGCGAGGGCGGCGCGTTCTTCCAGACGCGGGTCGGCACGCCGCGGATCACCGCCTCGTCCATCTCGAAGCGGATGCCGGGCGCGGTGAGGCGGGCATCGACCTCGGCCAGGCTCAGGCGCGGCCAATCCGGATCCAGCTCGATTCCGTCGATCATCCCCCGAGCCTATGGCCGAAGCGCCCGCCGCTCAAGCGCCGGGACCTATTGCGCGGGTCGGATTGCCGCGCGAAGGCGAAGCGGCTAGCCTAAGCCATGGCACAAGCGCGAAAATCTCCTCTCAGCCTGGGCGAGGCGGCCCCCTGGTTCCGCTGCGCCACGCTCGAGGGCAACGATCAATATGCGTTCGATTCCGCCGGCGGGCGGGCGATATTGATGCTGTTCTTCGGCAGCGCGGCCAATCCGGCGGTCGCGGCGGCGCTGGCCGAGATGGCGCGGCGGGCGGATTTGTTCGACGACGACAATGCGAGCTTTTTCGGAGTCACCGTCGATCCGACCGACGCCGCCGAAAAGCGGATAAGCAAGCGCATTCCGGGCATCCGCTACTTCCTCGACTACGATTGGGCGGTGAGCCGCGCTTACGGCGCCGCCGACGAGGGGCCGTCCAACGCCTATCGCGGCCACTGGCTGCTGCTCGACCGCGCCTTGCGGGTGCGTGGCCAGTTCCGGCTGACCGAAGGGGCGGCGGCGCTCGACGCGCTGGCCGCGCTCGCGGGCCAGAAGCCGCTGCCGGACTGGGCGCCGGTGGTGGCGGTGCCCGAAGTCTTCGAGCCCGCGCTCTGCCGCCGGCTGATCGACCTCTACGAGGCCGATGGCGGCGAGGATTCGGGCTTCATGCGCGACGTCGGCGGAATCACCAAATTGCTGCTCGATCCGCGCCACAAGGTCCGCCGCGACCTTCTGATCGAGGATGAGGAGCTGGCGCGGCAGCTCAATCTGCGTATCGTCCACCGGCTGCTGCCGATGGTGAAGCGGGTCTTCCAATATCAGGCGACCCGGGTCGAGCGGCTGCTGGTCGGCTGCTACGAGGCGGAGACGGGCGGCCATTTCCGCGCGCATCGCGACGACACCGCTTTGGGCACCGCCCATCGCCGCTTCGCGGTGACGATCAACCTCAATGCCGGGGAGTATGAAGGCGGGGACCTCAACTTCCCCGAATATGGCCCGCGCACCTACCGCGCGCCGACCGGCGGCGCGATCGTCTTCTCCTGCTCGCTGCTCCACCAGGCGATGCCGGTGACCAAAGGGCGGCGCTTCTGCTTCCTGCCCTTCCTCTACGACGATGAAGGCGCCAGGCTGCGCGAGGAGAATACGCGCTTCCTCGAAGGCGATCTGGCGAACTACCGGGCGGACAAGGACGTGGTGGTGCGCTAGTTCCCCGGCGAAGGGACCCGAAGGCCGGGGCCCAGCCCTTCTTCCGTGCAGCTGAACCCCGGCTTTCGCCGGGGAACGCGTCAGCGCCGTGCCGGCGCGGCCGGCACCAGATCGATCTCGTAGAGCCGCTGCCAATATTTGCCGGTGACGAACAGGCGGTCGCCGGCGGAATCGTAGGCGATGCCGTTCAGCACCCTGTCGGCATTGTCGCCATTCTCGGCGGCAAGCGGCCGCAGGTCGATGATCCCGGTGACCCGGCCGCTGGCGGGATCGATGCGGTAGATGAGGCCGGTCTGCCAGATATTGGCGAAGACCTCGCCATGGATCCATTCGAGCTCGTTGAGATTGCGGACCGGCTGGCCCTGCAGCGTTACCGTCACCCGGCGCCGCTCGGCGAGCGTCGCCGGATCGAGGAAGCGCAGCTCGGGCGTGCCGTCGCTCATGACGATGTCGGTGGCGTTGCGGGTCAGGCCCCAGCCTTCGCCTTCATAGCTCCATTCGCCCAGCTGCCGCAAAGTGGCGCGGTCCCAGCGATAGCCGGTGCCGCCCTGCCACGTGATCGAGATGAGCTGATTGCCCCAGTCGACGATGCCCTCGCCGAACTGGGCGGTTGGGAGCGCCACCGACTGGAGGACGCGGCCGTCGGCGATGCTCACCCGGCGGATCGTCGATTGGCCGAACTGGCCGGTGCTTTCGTAGAGCTGGCCGTCGAGGAAGACGAGGCCCTGGGTGAAAGCGCGCGGATCGTGCGGATAGGTGGCGACGATTCGGTAATTGTAGACCGGCGGGGCCGGCGCGGCCGCGGCCGGCGCAGCGTTCTGGACGGGCGCCTGCGCCGCGCCGCAGGCGGGCGTGGTCAGCGCAAGGAGAAGGGCGAGCGTGAAGGGAATGCGCATGGCGTGGTTCATTCTCCGCATTCGAGGGTCAGGGTTTCGGCGCGGCTCTGCCGGCCGAAGGTGACGGTCACCTGAATAGTGCCGGCGCAGGCGACGTCGTTCAGGTAGAGCGGCAGAAAAGCGCGGCCCTCGGACGAGGTCAGGATGGAGCGGAAGGTGCGCTGGGCGAGCACGCGATTATTGCGCCCGCGCGCGACGATGCGCAGCGGCTGGCCGATATGTTGCTCGCCCGCTGTGCGAAGCTCGGCGACGACGACCATGTCGTCCGCTGAAAACAGCGTGTTCCAGCCGGCGAATTGAGCGGGCGGGGCGATGTTCTCGGAAAGCTCCCCGCTGCCGCGGTAGAACAGGCGCATGCGGATATTGCCAAGTTCGGCGGCGACCGGCGCCGGCGGCTGCGCGGCCAGTGCGGCTGCGGCGATCAGGTCGATCATGCGTCTCTCCCCCTAAGGCACGTTCATCGTCATCAGCTCGTAGGTCGCAACGATCTCGTCCTTCTGGTTGTAGACGACGACCGCCCAGCGCACCTCGCCTTTTTCTTCGTCGCGGACGGACTTGGACTTGACGGTCAGCTCGACGCGCATCTCATCGCCCGGATAAAGCGGCGTCAGGAAGCGCAGGCTCTCGAGGCCGGTATTGGCGAGGACGGGGCCGGGATCGGGATCGACGAACAGGCCGGCGGCGAAGCTCAGGATCAGGTAGCCATGGGCGACGCGGCCGCCGAAGATCGGGCTCGCTTTGGCCGCTTCGTCGTCCATATGCGCATAGAAAGTGTCGCCGGTGAAATGCGCGAAATGCTCGATATCGTCGAGCGTGACGATCCGGCTCGCCGTCTTCAGCGTGTAGCCGATCTCGAGCTCGGAGATGCGCTTGCGGAAGGGGTGGATATCGGCCGGGATCTGGTCGGCGCCGGGCAGATATTGGCCGATGATCCTGGCCAGCACCGCCGGGCTACCCTGGAGCGCGGTGCGCTGCATATAATGCTTCACCCCGCGCACGCCGCCCATCTCCTCGCCGCCGCCGGCGCGGCCGGGGCCGCCATGGACGAGGACCGGGAGGGGCGAGCCGTGGCCGGTCGATTCCTTCGCGGAGGTGCGGTCGAGGATGACCATGCGGCCATGATAGGCGCCGGCGCCGAGCACGAAATCCTCGGCGGTCGCTCCGTCGAAGGTGAAGAGCGACAATGCGAGGCTGCCCATGCCGCGATTGGCGAGCGCGATCGCGTCGTCGAGGTCCTTGTAGGGCATCAAAGTCGACACCGGCCCGAACGCCTCGACGTCGTGAATCGCCGGCGAGCCCCAGGGATCGTCGGACCGAAGCAGGATCGGCGCGATGAAGGCGCCGTTGCCGGCGACCGGCGAAACGTCCGGGTCGCCCGAGACGATCCGCGCCGACTTGGCGAGCTCCTCGACCGCTTCGCGCACCGAATGGAGCTGGCCGCGGCTGGCGAGCGCGCCCATCTGCACGCCTTCCTCGCGCGGGTCGCCGATCCTGACCCTGGCGAGCCGTGCGGACAGCGCCTCCTGGACCGCGTCGAGATATTGGGCGGGCGCCATGGCGCGGCGGATGGCGGTGCATTTCTGGCCCGCCTTGACCGTCATTTCGCGCGCGACCTCCTTCACGAAGAGGTCGAATTCCGGCGTATCCGGGCCGGCGTCGGGCCCGAGGATGGAGGCGTTGAGGCTGTCGCGCTCGGCGACGAAGCGAACGCTCTCCCGCGCGATCACCGGGTGAGACTGCAGCTTCATCGCCGTCGCCGCCGAGCCGGTGAAGCTGACCACGTCCTGGCAGGTGAGATGGTCCATCAGGTCGCCCGTCGATCCCATGATCAGCTGCAGCGCGCCCTTGGGCAGGACGTCCGCCTCGATCATGATCCTGACCGCCGCTTCCGTCAGATAGCCGGTCGACGAGCCCGGCTTCACGATCGCCGGCACCCCCGCGAGCAGGGTCGGCCCGAGCTTTTCCAGCATCCCCCAGACCGGGAAGTTGAACGCGTTGATATGGACGGCGACGCCTTGGATCGGGGTGAAGACGTGCTGGCCGACGAAGCTGCCGCCCTTCGACAGCGGCTCCATCGCGCCGTCGATCAGCACGCGGCCATTGGGCAATTCGCGCCGGCCCTTGGAGGAGAAGGAGAAGAGCGTTCCCGCGCCGCCCTCGATGTCGATCCAGCCGTCGGTCCGCGTCGCCCCGGTCGCGTAGGAGAGTTCGTACAATTCCTCCTTGCGCGCCATCACCGCGTTGGCGAGGTCCTTGAGCATCCAGGCGCGCTCGTGGAAGGTCAGCTTGCGCAAAGCCGGCCCGCCAAGCTTGCGGGCATGATCGAGCATGGCCGCGAAATCGAGACCCTGGCTCCCCGTCTGCGCGATCACCTCGCCGGTGACGGCGCTGTGGACCTCGGCCAAGCCGCCATCGCCCGCGACCCAGCGGTCGGCGGCGTAGTTGAGGAGCTTGAGGGTCTTCATCGGGGCCTCGTCATTCCAGCGAAAGCATGTCCTGAGCCCGTCGAAGGGCAGGACCCTCCCTGCCTTCAAAAGGAAATAGATTCCAGCTCTCGCTGGAACGACTGGCACCGCTGCAGGAGCGGGTCGCGGGCAAGACGGCGGGCGCCCTCGGCCGCGTTATCGACTTCGAGAGCATCGAACGTCAGACCGTCAGGCGGCGACCGGGGCCCTCGACAGGGGAGCGGGAAGGGGGCTGCGCGCCCGCCTTCCCCGTCCCGTCGTCAGCCGCAATAGCCGCAATAGCCGACCACTTCATCTTCCTGGAAGTAGGTGAAGGTCCCCACCAGATGATAGTTCGCGCCGTTTCCGGTGCACTCGCCATAGATATATCCCACCTGCACTTGATGCGTGGCATCGCTATAGGTGCGGGTAAGAATGAGCTCGAAGCAACTGGGCTGCGCGACGGCCTGCGTCGGACCCACCAGCAGCGTGGCCAGGGTCACCGAAAAAATGGCGATTCGTTTGAGCATGCTCCCCTCCCGTAGTCTTAGTTTGCTCGCGTCGCCTTCCGCTCTTTTCAAGTAGAGCTCGAGTCGCGATCGAGCATATCACGCCATCTTGTGGCGCGCGTATAGTGGGATTACTGGCTTACGGAAAAATATTCGCTGCCTTGTTATTTCCCAGTAAAGATCGGCTTCCTCTTCTCAACGAAGGCGGCGACACCCTCGCGATAGTCGTCGCTATAGCCAAGCTCGCGCATCGCGTCGCGCTGGCGGTCGAGTTCCGCGTCGAGGGTCTGGCCCCAGCTTTCGCGGATCATCTTCTTGATCCGGGCGAGGCCCTTGGTCGGGCCGGCGGCGAAGCGGGCGGCGAGCGCGTCGACCTCCGCGTCGAGCTGCTCGTCGTCGACGGCTTTCCAGATCAGGCCCCACTCGGCCGCTTGCTCCGCGCCCAGCGGCTCGCCGGTCAGCGCCAGGCCGAGCGCCCGGGCCTGGCCGACCAGGCGGGGCAGCACCCAGGTGCCGCCGCTGTCCGGGATCAGGCCGATGGCGGCGAAGGACTGGATGAACTTGGCGCTCCTGGCGGCGATGACGATGTCGCAGGCCAGCGCGATATTGGCGCCCGCGCCGGCGGCGACGCCGTTGACCCGGGCGATGACCGGCATCGGCAGCGCGACCAAAGTCCGGATCAACGGATTGTAGCGTTGCTCGACCGATTGGCCCAGATCGACCGCCTCGCCCGGCGCCACCGCGCGGTCGTTCAGGTCCTGGCCGGCGCAGAAGCCGCGGCCGGCGCCGGTGAGGACCAGGCAGCGCGCCTCGCCGAGGCTGGCGAGCGCGTCGGCGACCTCCTCGTGCATCCGGACGGTGAAGCTGTTCAGCCGGTCGGGGCGGTTGAGGGTGAGGCGGGCGATGCCGCCTTCGACCTTGAACGCGATGGTTTCGTAAGCCATGGCGCCCCCATGACCCCAAACGAACTGGCGGACAAGGTGGCGCGCTCGATGCTGGCGGCCGAGGGCACCGGCCCGGCCTGGGGCATCGAGATCGAGGAGGCGCGCGAGGGCTATGCGCGGCTCCGGATGACGCTGCGGGCGGACATGCTCAACGGCCACGGCATCGCCCATGGCGGGATCGTCTTCGCGCTCGCCGACACCGCCTTTGCCTATGTCTGCAACGGCCGCAATTTGAGGAGCGTCGCCGCCCAGGCTTCGATCACCTTCCTCGACCAGGCGAAGGAAGGCGAGGTGCTGATCGCCGAAGCACGGGAGCAGGCGCTTGTCGGCCGCTCGGGCGTCACCCATGTCAGCGTCCGCACCGAGGACGGCCGTGCGGTCGCCGAATTCACCGGCTATTCGCGCAGCCTGGGCGGCGCCCTGATCGGAGAGCATGAATGACCGAAGCCTTCATCTGCGACGCGGTTCGCACCCCGATCGGCCGCTATGGCGGCAGCCTCGCCCACGTCCGCGCGGACGATCTCGCCGCGATCCCCATACGGGCGCTGATCGACCGCAACCCGCAGGTCGACTGGGCCGAGCTCGACGACGTCATCATGGGCTGCGCCAACCAGGCCGGCGAGGACAATCGCAACCTCGCGCGCATGGCCGGCCTGCTCGCCGGCCTTCCCGACACGTCGGGCGGGGTGACGCTCAACCGTTTGTGCGGTTCGGGCATGGACGCGGTGGCGATGGCGGCGCGGGTGATCCGCGGCAGTGAGGCCGACATGCTGATCGCCGGCGGCTCCGAAAGCATGAGCCGCGCGCCCTTCGTCATGGCCAAGGCGACCTCGGCCTTCGACCGCAACGCCGAAATGTACGACACCACGATCGGCTGGCGCTTCGTCAACCCGAAGATGCGTGACGCTTATGGCGACGACACGATGCCCTCGACCGCCGAGAATGTCGCGCAGGACTTCCAGGTCAGCCGCGCCGACCAGGATCTCTTTGCCGTGCGCAGCCAGGAAAAGGCGTCGCGCGCGCAAGCCGATGGCCGGCTGGCGGCGGAGATCGTTCCCGTCTCGATTCCCCAGCGCAAGGGCGACGCCCTCGTGGTGGAGAAAGACGAGCATCCGCGCGAGACCAGCGTCGAGGCGCTGGGCAAGCTCAGGCCCATCGTCCGCCCCGACGGCACCGTCACCGCCGGCAATGCGTCGGGCGTCAATGACGGCGCCGCCGCGCTCGTCGTCGCCACCGAAGAGGCCGCCAGACGCAATGGCCTGACCCCGCGCGTCCGCTTCCTCGGCGCCGCCGTCGCCGGCGTGCCGCCGCGGATCATGGGCATCGGCCCGGCGCCGGCGAGCGAGAAACTGCTCAGGCGCCTCGGCCTCAAAATGGACGACATGGACGTGATCGAGCTCAACGAGGCCTTCGCCGCCCAGGGCCTCGCCGTCATGCGCCAGCTCGGCCTCGCCGACGACGATCCCCGGGTCAATCCGAACGGCGGCGCGATCGCGCTCGGCCACCCGCTCGGCATGTCCGGCGCCCGCCTGATCCTGACCGCCACCGAAGAGCTCCACCGCAAAGGCGGCCGCTACGCTTTGTGCACCATGTGCATCGGCGTGGGCCAGGGCATCGCCACGGTGATCGAGCGGGTCTAGCGCATGCGGCCCCGCTTTCTGGCCCTGGTCTGCTGCATTCTGCTCGCTAGTTGTTCAGACGGCCCGGCGGCGGGGCCGACCGGCCAGTCCGCCACTGAGAAGACGAATGCCGAAACCGGCCCGCTCGTGTCCCGCAATCCCGGAGCGGAGACCGGCGGCATCGCCCTCCTGCTGGAAGGGCCCAATGCGATGAGCAGGCTCTCGGCTCAGGGGTTCGCCGACATCTGGGCGGCCAATCTCGACCGGTCGGGCTTTCCCTCCTACGAGATCGTCCAGCTCCCGCCGCGCCGGATCGAGGTCCGGCTCTGGGGATTGCGGGACTCGCGAAGCGCCAGGAACGCGCTCCGCTCGGCCTATGGCAACCCGATCGACATCCGCGTGATCCAGGAGCGCGCGCTTCCCCGGGCGGCCCGCTTCATCCGGGGCAATCGACGCTAGGCCGCCTTGGCGAAGGCCTTTTGGGCGTCGCGGCCGATCCATCTTGCGCTCTTGTCCGATGATTCCGCCAGCCGGTCCGCCAGCTCGCGGGCGGCGGCGCGCAAGGCCGGGCTGTTTTTGCCGCCGATGGCGCGCAGCGCCCAGCTCACGCTTTTCATTACGAAGTTGCGCTCGTCGGTGGCGGCGGCCTCGATCAGCCGCAGGCGCGCCAGGAAGGGTTCGTCGCCGCTTTTCCTGTCGTGCAAAGCGAGGCTGGCGAGGAGGGCGAAAGCGGCCCGCTTGACGAACTCGGCCGGATCGTCCGCCCAGCGATCGACCATCGCGAAGGCGTGGGGGCTCCGGTCGAAAAGCTTGAAGCAGAGCGTGTCGCGGGTCGCCCAATTGTCGACCTCGCGGGTCCAGCGGTCCATCTGCCCGGGCGTCAGCAGGGCGGGATCGCCGAGATGAGCGGCGAGCATCCGCGCCTCGTAGACCCGCATTGCCCAGAGCGCCTCGGCCAGCCCGGCATCGCGGCCGAAGGACTTCGCGACCTTCTGGATCGCCGCCATCGACACGCCGATCACGCGTTCTTGGGTGACGATGCCATAGCGGCCTAGACCGTCTCTTATGCGCGCCTCGCTTAGGTCCTCCAGCGCGGCGAGGGCCTCGGCGGCCCGCATCGTCGGGTCGTGGCTCAACTGAAGATGAAGTCGACGCTGGCCGGGTCCAGCCGGCCGTCGAAAGCCTGGTCGCGATAGGGCCCGTCGCGGTCGACCCAGTGCAGGAAGAGGTGGGCGGACCAGCCATTGGGGTTGGGCCGGGTGCGGCCGTGACGGTGGTGGACGCCCTGGTAGAGCGCGGCGTCGCCGATCCGCATCGGCACCGAGGCGAAATCCTCCGCCCCGAAATCCTCGTCGACCCTGGCGCTCGGATCGACCCGGACGGTGCCGATTTCGAGATCCCATATTTCGCCGTCGCTATAGCCCAAGGTCAGCGACAGGCTGTGCTCGCAGGACAGCCTGTCCGAATGGACCCGGCAGACGTCGCCGGCGCGGTAGATGCGGAAATAATCGTAGGTGGGGAGCAAATCGCGGCCGACGATCTGGCTCACCGTCGGCGTCAGCCCCCACAGGAAGAACAGCATCGGCTTGTAGAAATGACCGTAAGCCTCGAAGGCGGGCCGGGTCAGCAGGTTGACATGGGTCTCCACGGTGCTGAGCGGGATCGGGGCGGCTCCCATGTCCTGCTTCATCCCCTGGAGGAAGGCCTGCGCGATCTCGGGGTCGATCAGCCCTTCGATATGCGCATAGCCATTGCCGTGATAATCGCCGATCACCTTCATGGGCCCAGCTAAGCCCGGCCATGGACGGGCGCAAGTTCGGGTTGAACCCCGCCCGGCGCCGGCGATCGGTCTCGCATGACGGGGAAACAGGATTTTCCTACACGGCCGCTTCGTGCCAGGCTTGCCTTATGGCAGTCGTCCGTCCTCGTCTCAGCCTCGTCGGACTCAGGAACGTGACACTTTTGGCGGTGTCACCCGGAACTGATGGCAAGTGTCATCTTTGTCATCCTCATCAACTTCCGACGCGTGCGACTCGGAAGCGCGTTCGCGCGTTGACGGGCCGAGCACGCGGCCAGGAATTCGTTGACCGATCGGTCGGTTAATGCTAAGACAGGGTCTCAGGAGAGCTGCATGTACACGACCGAATTGCAGAAGATCGCCAGGGTCGTTTCGACCGAGGATCCCGAAAAGCTCGCCGCCTTCGAGGCGCGGGTCGCCGCGGACGAGTTCATCGAGCCCAAGGACTGGATGCCCGAAGCCTATCGCCGCACGCTGACCCGGCAGATCTCGCAGCACGCGCATTCGGAGATCGTCGGCATGCTGCCCGAGGGCAATTGGATTTCGCGGGCGCCGTCGCTGAGGCGCAAGGCGATCCTGCTCGCCAAGGTGCAGGACGAGGCGGGCCACGGCCTTTATCTCTATTCGGCCGCCGAGACGCTGGGGACGAGCCGCGAATCGATGATCGAGGCGCTCCATTCCGGCAAGGCCAAGTACAGCACCATCTTCAACTATCCGACGCTGACCTGGGCCGATATCGGCGCGGTCGGCTGGCTGGTCGACGGCGCCGCGATCATGAACCAGGTGCCCCTGCAGCGCACTTCCTACGGGCCTTATGCCCGCGCCATGGTCCGCGTCTGCAAGGAGGAGAGCTTCCACCAGCGCCAGGGCTATGAGATCATGATGCACCTTTCCGCCGGCACGCCCGACCAGATTCGGATGGCGCAGGACGCGCTCAACCGCTGGTGGTGGCCGAGCCTGATGATGTTCGGTCCGCCCGACGCCGACAGCCCCAACACCGCCCAGTCGATGCGCTGGCGGATCAAGCGCGACACCAATGACGAGCTCCGCCAGAAGTTCGTCGACATCAGCGTGCCGCAGGCCGAGGCGCTCGGGCTCACCGTGCCGGACTCCGACCTGGTCTGGAACGAGGCCAAAGGCGGCTATGATTTCGGCGCGGTCGACTGGGAGGAATTCTACGCGGTCGTCCGCGGCGAGGGCCCGGTCGCCCGCGAGCGGATGAAGGCGCGCCGCGAGGCCTGGGAGAGCAACGCCTGGGTCCGCGAGGCGGCGGTCGCTTATGCCGAGAAGCATGCGGCGAAGAGGGAAGCGGCGTGATGAGATCCTCCCCGGCACGGGGAGAGGGACCAGCCGAAGGCTGGTGGAGGGGGGCCTGCGCCCCGCTCGGTGCCCCCTCCACCACGCCGCTTCGCGTCGCGGTCCGCCTCCCCGTGCCGGGGAGGATGAGATGAGCAAGGATTGGCCGCTCTGGGAAGTGTTCGTCCGCGCCAAGAGCGGGATGTCGCACCGCCATGTCGGCTCCGTCCACGCGCCCGACGCGCAGATCGCGCTGCGCCACGCCCGCGACACCTATACGCGGCGGATGGAGGGGGTGAGCCTGTGGGTCGTGCCCTCGGCTTCGATCGCCGCCTCCGATCCCGGCGACGACGCGGCGAATTTCGAGCCCGCTTTGGACAAGATCTACCGCCACCCGACCTTCTACGACATCCCCGACGGGATCACCCATATCTGATGGCGAGCGTGGCGACCGACGACCAAATCCTGTTCGAGTCGCTGCTGCGGCTCGGCGACGACAGCCTGATCCTGGGCCAGCGCTTAGGCGAATGGTGCGGCCATGCGCCGAGCGTCGAGGTCGATCTCAGCCTCGCGAACATGGGCCTCGACTTGATCGGTCAGGCGACGCATTTCCTCAACACCGCCGGCGCCGCCGAAGGGAAGGGGCGGGACGGCGATGCGCTCGCGTTCCGGCGCGACGTGCTCGATTTCCGCAATTGCTGGCTGGTCGAGCAGCCCAATGGCGATTTCGCCCAGACCATGGCGCGCCAATTCCTGTTCTCGACTTGGCAGGAGATGCTGTTCGGCCATCTGGAGGGCTCGTCCGACGAGACCATTGCCGCGATCGCCGCCAAGGCGGTGAAGGAAGTGCGCTACCATGCCGAATTGGCGGCCGAATGGGTGATCCGGCTCGGTGACGGCACCGAGGAGAGCCGGCGGCGGATGGCGGCGGGGCTCGACTGGCACTGGCGATTCGTGCCCGAATTGTTCGAAATGGACGCGATCGCCGCCGCTGCGGCCGAGCGCGGCATCGGCGCCGACGTCGCGGCCTTCCGCGACGATTATGACGTCCGGATCCGCGCGATCCTCGCCGAAGCGACGCTCGACGCGCCCGCCGACCAGCGCCCGATCCTCGGCGGCCGCCGCGGCCACCATGGCGAGCATCTCGGCCACATCCTGGCGGTGATGCAATATCTGCCCCGCACCTATCCGGACGCGACATGGTAGCGACGGCAGCCATTGAACAGGCGGTGGCTGGCATCTGGAGGGTGGTGGAGAGCGTTCCCGACCCGGAGATTCCCGTGGTCTCCGTGGTCGACCTCGGCATCGTTCGCGGCGTTTCGCCGGATCGGGTGACGATCACGCCGACCTATACCGGCTGCCCCGCCACCCAGGTGATCGAGCGCGACATTCGTGACGCGCTCGACGCGGCCGGCTTCCGCGACGTGGCGATCGAAACCACCTTGTCGCCGCCCTGGACGACCGAATGGATCAGCGACGCCGGCAAGGCGAAACTGCACGCTTACGGCATCGCGCCACCGAGCCTGGCGCCGACCGCGGCCTGCCCGCAATGCGGCTCGACGCAGACCGAAGAGGTCAGCCGCTTCGGCTCGACCCCGTGCAAGGCGCAATGGCGCTGCCGCGACTGCCTCGAGCCGTTCGACCGGTTCAAGTGCCACTGATGAGCGCCGTCCTCCACCGTTCCCGGGAGCGGGAGGGGCGTGGATGTCGGTGAGCTTCCACACCCTCACCGTCGCCGACGTCGTCGACGAGACGGCGGAGGCGCGCTCGATCCGCTTCGCGGTGCCGGAGGATTTGCGCGAGACGTTTAAATTCAAGCCGGGCCAGCATTTGACGCTCAAGGCTGAGATTGGGGGCGAGGAAATCCGGCGCAATTATTCGCTCTGCGTGGCGCCGCAGGACGGGCAAGTGATGGTCACCGTCAAGCGCATCGCCGGCGGCGCCTTCTCCAATTGGGCGAACGACAATCTGCAGCCCGGCATGGCGCTCGAAGTGATGGCGCCGCACGGCAGCTTCACCTGGGATTTCGACCCGGGCGCGGCCAATCAATATGTCGGTTTCGCCGGCGGCTCGGGGATCACGCCGGTCATCTCGCTGCTGAAGACCGCTTTGCTGACCGAGCCCGGCAGCCGCTTCACGCTTTTCTACGGCAATCGCGACAGCAGCTCGATCATCTTCCTCGAAGCGCTGGCGCAGCTCAAAAACTCCTTCATGGACCGGCTGCAAGTCCATCATTTCCTTGCCGAAGAGGCCGAGGAATTCGAGCTGTTCAACGGCATGCTCGATCGGGCCAAATGCGACGAGATATTGGAGATCCTCATCGATCCCGCCGACATCGCCGCCTTCTTCATCTGCGGCCCGGGCCCGATGATGGACGCGGCCGAGGCGGCGCTGCTCGACAAGGGCCTGGCCAAGGAGCGCATCCATCTGGAGCGCTTCACCGCCGGGCGCCCGTCCGCCGCGCTCGAGGCGCAGATGCAGGCGCTGACCAAGGAAGCGGCGGGGCTCACCTTGCTGGTCACGCTCGACGGCCGCAAGCGCCGGGTCGCCTTCGACGCCGCCGCCGGCAACATCCTCGATTCGGCCCGCGCCGCCGGGCTGCCGGCCCCCTTCGCCTGCAAGGCCGGCGTCTGCGCCACCTGCCGGGCGCGCGTCGTCTCCGGCGAGGTCGAGATGGCCGCGCGCTACGGCCTCACCGACGAGGAGGTGGCGGCGGGCTATGTGCTGACCTGCCAGTCCGTGCCCAAGAGCGAGGGCGTCGAGCTCGATTACGACGCCTGAGGCGTCACGCCCCGCTGCATGATCTCGACCACGCGAAGCGCCAGCGCCTCGGGCATGAACGGGCCGCCGGGATCGAACCAGGTGTGGGTCCAGTTGATCATCCCGAAGAACAGCATCGTGTTCACCCGCGCGCCGCCGCCGGGGGCGATTTCGGCGATGACCGATTCGGCCGCCGCGATGATCCGCCTTTGCTTGGCGATGACCTCGGCGCGGCGCTTCGGGGGGAGCCTGTCCAATTCGTTCAGCAGCACCTTGTGGTGGTTCTGCGCGCTCGCATAGAGCCGCATGAAGGCGACCGTCAGCGTCCGCAATTTGTCGTCCGCGCTGCCGCTCGCGCACGCCGTCTCGGCGGCCTCGGTCAGCGCATCGAGATGCTCGGCCATGACCGCGTAGAGAATGTCGTCCTTGGACGGGAAATAGTGGTAGATCAGCGATTTGGACGTGCGGCAGGCCTTGGCGAGCTCGGCGACCGACGCGCCCGGAAAGCCCTTCTCCGCATAAAGCCGCGCGGCCGCCGCGAGGAGCGACTCGCGCCTCTTGTCGTAATCGGGGGATTGCGGCCGGGCCATATTCCCATCGTCACTCCCGCGAAGGCGGGAGTCCAGCTTCTTGTTGCTTTGGGCGCTGGTTCTGGATTCCCGCTTTCGCGGGGTGACGCGAATGTTGCGGCAGAGACGCTGGCGCGGACCCTTAGCGGCGCTGGTAGCGGCCGCCGCCGTCGCTTTGGGCCGCGTCATAGGCGATCACCGCCCTGGTGACGTTCTGCATCAGGCTCATCCGCGTCCCCAGCGGCGTCGCGGTCCGGCCGATCATCACCGCGACCGCATAATGGCGGCCTTCGGGCGAGGTCAGGATGCCGATATCGTTATAGCCGGCCTGGGTGCCGCCGAGCACCTGGCCGGTGCCGGTCTTGTGCGCGATCCGCCAGCCCGGGGCGAGCCCGCCGGTCAGCCGCTGCGGCCCGGTCCGCGTCTGCGACATGATCGAGAGCAAACGGGCGGTCGAGGCGCGCGAGAGCAATTCGCCGCGCTGCAGCCGGGCGAGGCCCATGGTGAGGCCTTCGGGCGTGGCGCCGTCGATCGGATCCTCGATATAGCGTTCGAACGCCTGCCGGCGGCGGGTGGCGGGAACCGCATTGCGCGCCTGGTAGAAAGCGTTGCCGACCGAAAAAGCCGGCGTCCATTGCAGGCCGGCGATGCCGGACTGGAGCAGCCGCTCGCCGGGGCCGAAGCGCACGCCGGTCAGCCGCGCCCGCTCGATCATCGCGCGCACGGCGGCGGGGCCGCCGGCATGGCGCAGGACGATGTCGTTGCAGGTATTGTCGCTTCGGGTGAGGGCGCGGAACAGGAGGTCGCCGAGCGTGGTCGTATAGCCGTTCGGGCCGATCTGGGCGGCAATTGGCTGGTTGAACAAAGTGAGGTCCGAGCGGGTGATGGTGACGCGCTGATCGAGGTCGAGCGCGCCGGCGTCGACGCGCTGCAGCGCGGTTATCGCGACCCAGAATTTGCTGACGCTCTGCTGCGGGAAGAAGCGCTCGCCGTTCCAACTCGCCATCGTCCGGCCGTCGACCTCGCGCACGGCGATGCCGACTTCGCCCGAAAAGCCGCGGCCGAGCGCTTCGATCCGGTCTTCGAGCACGCGCTCGGCGCCGCTGCGGGCGTAGGATTCCGCGCGGGAGGGCGGCTGGGCCGATTGGGCCGTGCTCATGCAGGCGGCGGCCAGCGCGCCCGCCATGCCCAGGAAGCGCATCCGCCTCGCTATTGTCCAGCCCCGCATCTCGACTCCCTAAAACCTTCTACCCCAAGGATTTGGGTCATAATCGGCGCGCCGTTTCTGTCAGCCCGAGAGTGCCCGCCGAAAGACGGATCGTGTCGCGGATGCGATGGAGCGAATCCATATCGTATTAACCATGACGTTATGGGCCACCGCCTCGTCATCCCGGTGCGACTGCGCACGCCTGTCTAGAAGGTGAAGCGGGCGCTGATCCGGAGGTCGCGGCCGGCGAGCGGCGCATAATCCTTGAGGAAGCTGGCGTGGCGGCGCGCATCGACGTCGAAAATATTGTTGGCCGAGAGGATGATTGCGCTGGTGTTGGCGCGGCCGAAGGGGTGGATGGCGAGCGAGGCGTTGACCATCGTATAGCCGTCGGTCGCCGTCTCGAAGGCCGCGACCCGGTCCTGCGCGCTCACCCGTTCGGCCTCGACGCGGCCGGTGACATGGTTGGACTGGGCCTCGATCCCGCCGAGCAGCCGAAGCGGCGGAATCCGCGGCGCCGGGCCGGCCGAGGCGATGGTCGCGCGGACATAATCGGCGACCCCATCCAGGTTGATCAGGAAATCGCCGATCTGGGCGAGATGGGCCGAGGCTTCGAATTCGACGCCGAAATAACGGGCATCGTCCTGGCGGTATTGGAAGACGGGAAGGCCGTCCTCGACGAGGCCGGTCGGCGCCTCGAAAATATAGCCGTCGAACCAGCTGTGGAAGACCGATGCGCCGAAGGTGAAGCCGCCGCCGGTGTGGCGCAGGCTTGCCTCCACGCCCCAGCTCCGCTCTGTGCCGAGATCGGGATCGCCGACTTCGAACGACTGGGTCCCGGCATGCGGCCCGTTGGCGAACAATTCCTCGGCGGAGGGGGCGTGCTCGCTGCGGGTCGCGTTGAGGCCGATGCGCCAATCGGGCGCGAAGGCGTAGCTGGCGCCGAGCGAGGCAGAGACGGCGTCGAAGCCGCGGCGGAGCGCCGGATTGCCGAGATCCGAATCGGCGTCGGCGCGGAGCGCGCTATGTTCGTAGCGCAGCCCCGCTTCGGCCTTGAGCGCGCCGCGATCGAGCGTCTGCAGCGCGAACAGGCCGATCTGCCGGGTGAGATTGGCCGGCAGGAACTTCTCCTCGCCCTCGATCCGGAAATCGCGCTGGAAATATTGGGCGCCAAAGCCGCCGCCCCAGCCGTTGCGGGTCGATTGGCGCGCTTCGATCCGCCCCTCCCAGCCCTCGTTGAAGAAGGTCGTCGCGATGTCGCCCGTGGCTTCGATCTCGAAATGGCGATAGTCGGAATAGCCGCCGCGAAAGCGCACCGAATCGACGAAGCCCGAACCGGCGTCGAGTTCGGCGCGGGCGTCGAGGCGGGTCTGCCTGATGTCGATATGCGGCCCCTCCGCCCCGATCGCGGGGTCGAGCGAATAGCGGATCGGGACGCCGTAGAGGCTGTCGTAGCGGGTGACCGAAAAGCCGGCATTGTTGTCGCCGTCGATCCAGGCGATGGCGGCGGCGGCATCCCAGGTCCGGCCGTCGGTATTGGGGAGGCGGCCCTTGAGGTTGGCGAGGGCCGCGATGTCCGGGTCTGGGCTCGCCGCCGCCTGCGCGCGTAACGCGCGGCTGAGGACGAAGCCGCCAATCTCCAGATCGTCCGATTTGCTGTAATTGCCGTCGAGGTGGAAGACGAGATTGGGCCCGAGCGGGACGTCGAAAGCGGCATTGGCCGAGCGTTCGTTCGCCGCCGAGCCGTAGGTGAGGATGCCGTCGACATGGACCGGCTCGGTTGGGACGCGGCGCGGGATGCGGGCGTCAATGACGTTGACAACGCCGCCGATCGCCGAGGAGCCGAACAGCAAGGCCGCGGGCCCCCGCAGCACCTCGATCCGGTCGGCGGTGAGCGGGTTGATCGCGACCGCATGGTCGACGCTGGTGCTCGAGGCGTCGAGGCTGCCGATGCCGTCGGTGAGCACGCGCACGCGCTCGCCCTGGAAGCCGCGCAGGACGGGGCGCGAGGCATTGGGGCCGAACGAGGTCGCCGAGACGCCGGGCTGGCGCGCCAGGGTCTCGCCGATCGTCGGCCGCAGATCGCGGCTCAGCTCGTCGCCCGCCACCACCGAGATCCCCGACAGGATGTCGCCGCGGCTGCGCCGGAAGCCGGTGACGACGATCTCGGCATCCTCCGGGGCGTGGAGATCGTCGGGCGCCGGCGCCCGAGCGGACGGGGGCGCCTGCGCGGCGGCGAAAGCGGGGGAGGCGAGGGAGACGCTCGCCAGCAACAGGGTACGGAACACGATGATCCTTCTTTGTCAGGCCCGCTTTGTAGAGACAGGATATAGTATATCAATACCTCCCGTCGCACCCGGCGACCGGTTCGTCGCTCGGGCAGGCGGCTGCGACAATCGGCGACACTTTTTTGGGCTTGCGACATAGTTGGGCGACAGGCGGCCCGCATAGCGGCGGCATGGACCGTCGAGCGAATGGAAGGGATGTCCCGATGAACAAGTTGAGCTTTCTTGGCTGCGCCGCCTTGCTGGCCATTGCGGGCGCCGCCGCCGCCGCCCAGGGGCCGGATTCCGGGCCGGGGCAGCGCCCCGACCGCAATGCCGATTTCACCCGCGCGCAGGTGATCGAACGCACGGACCGGGCGTTCGCGCGGCTCGACGCCGACAATGACGGCCGCTTCACCCCCGACGAGGCGCGGGCGCGCGGCGAGCAGCGCCGCGAGCAGCGCATGACCCGCATGTTCGACCGCTTCGACGCCGACCATGATGGCAGCATCACCCGCGAGGAGATGGCGCAGGCGCATGCGAATCGCGGCGGCCCGGG
The DNA here is from genome assembly GCA_034668505.1 of Sphingomonadales bacterium. Lineage (GTDB taxonomy): Bacteria > Pseudomonadota > Alphaproteobacteria > Sphingomonadales > Sphingomonadaceae > Allosphingosinicella. The sequence goes on along the minus strand of JAXDPD010000088.1, from coordinate 47,285 downwards.
CGGACCCGGCGCCGAAGGCCGGCGGCGCGGGCCCGGCATGCGTCATCGCGGCCCCGGCGGTCCGGGCGGACCCGGCGGTCCGGGCGGTCACGGCATGCGCGGCCAGCGCATGTTCGGCGAGCAGGGCTTCGTCACCCGCGAGCAGTTCCGCGAGCGCGCTTTGGCCCGCTTCGACCGCGTCGACGCCGATCATGACGGCACCGTCACCGCCGCCGAGCGCCAGGCCATGCGCGGCCAGCGGCGGCAGCACAGGCAGGACCGGCGCGGCGAGCCGAACTGAATACCCTACCCAGGGTTTACTAAGGCGGGCTCCACGGGGCCCGCCTTTTTCTTAACCTGGTTTGGTGCGATTTCGGATGGATTTGCGGTGGATTTGATTTCGCTCAAGTCGTTTCGGCGCCGTTTGTGCGACAGAAGTCGCGCTTCTCCGGGACTATGGGGCGAGGTGGGGGACAAGGTGGCCTATTACAGGCTTTATCGGCTGGCCGAACCGGGCGGCAGGTTCATCGGCTTCGAGGAGATCGAAGCGCTCGACGATGTCGAGGCCTCGCGCCTCGCCGAGGTCCATTGCGGCCGCCAGGCGCTCGAATTGTGGTGCGGCAAGCGCAAGGTCCGCATCTTTCCGCCTCGGGACGGCTAGATCGTCACCCCGGCATGACGAATTGGGATTCTGGTTCAGCTTTCTGCTTGCTGTGCCGTCCCCGCCGGCAGCAGGATGCGCGCCAGCAGGCCGCCTTCCGCGCGGTTGGCGAGGACGAGGCTGCCGCCGTGCGCCTGCGCGGCGCTGCGGGCCAGAGCGAGGCCGAGGCCGGAGCCGCCGGTCTCGCGGTTGCGCGAGGCTTCGAGGCGGACGAACGGCTCCAGCACCCGTTCGAGATCGGCCTCGGGGATGCCGGGGCCCCCGTCGGTCACGTCGAGCGCGATCGCATCGCCCTCGGCCCGCACCGCGACCCGGGCGCCGCCGCCGTGGCGGACGCCGTTCTCGATCAGGTTGCGCAAGGCCCGGCGCAGCAGATTGGGCTGGACGGCGGCGACATGGCGCGCGCCCGGCTCCATCGTAACGGGCTGGCCCAAGGTGCGGAACTCCTCGACCAGGGCATCGGCCAAAGCATGCAAATCGACGGCCCGGACCTGCTCGGTGGCGCGGCCGGCGCGGGCCAGCGCCAAAGTCTGCTCGAGCATCGCGTCCATCTCCTCGATGGTGGCGATCATCTTCCTCCGCTCGGCCTCGGGCTCCATATTCTCGGCGCGGATGCGCAGCGACGCCAAAGGCGTGCGCATGTCGTGGCCGATCGCGCCCAGCATCCGGTCCTTCTCGTCGAGCATGATCGAGACGCGCGCGCTCATCGCGTTGAAGGCGAGGATGGCGCGGCGCACGTCGGCGGGCCCGCCCGGCGCGACCTGCGGCGCCTCGCCGCGGCCCTCGAAGCTCTTGGCGGCGGCGGTGAGGTCCCGGAGCGGCCGGCCGAGCCGCATTGCGATCAGCACGATCGCGCCGAGCAGCAGCACATAGATGAGCAGGGTCGAGCCGGCGAGGCGGACCGCCAGCCAGGGATTGGGCCGCGTCGTTATCATCTGCCCGTTGAGCCAGCGTCCGTCGGCGAGCTGGATCGAGAGGCGCAGCGTCTGGAAGCGGCGCATGCGCTCTTCCGAACGCTCGCGCTGCTCCGGCCCCATCCGCTCGCGGGCGCGCGGCGGCAGCTGAACCTCGTCGCTGACCGCGCCGCGCGCGTCGCGGATCGTCAGGCCGGCATCGGCCGCCTGGTCGCGCAGCCGCGCCGCGATCCGCTCGTCATTCTCCTGGGGCGACACGATGCTGGCCGAGTCGATCGAGAGGCGGCCGCGGCGGCCCCGTCCACCAAGCTCGGCCGCCTGGTCCGTCGGCGACAAAGCGGCGACCCGGAGTAGGCGCGCGATCGGCGGGCCTTCGATCTGGTTGCGGGTGGCGCGCTGGCGCTCGTTGAAGACCAGGCCGAAATTGATCGCCTGGGCGACCAGCAGCGCCAGCGCCATGACCAGAGCGATCTGGCCGATCAGGCTCCTGGGGACGAAGCGCCTCACGCTCTGCGCCTCACAATTTCCTGACGTCCGCGGCGAGCATGTAGCCGCCGCCCCAGACCGTCTTGATCAGCTTGGGATCGGCGGAGCTCAGCTCGATCTTCTTCCTGAGGCGGCTGATATGATTGTCGATGCTGCGCTCGAAGGCGGCGAGCTCGCGGCCCTGGCTGAGATCGAGCAATTGCTCGCGGTTGAGCACCCGACGCGGATGGGTGACGAAGGCGTGGAGCAGATTATATTCGCCGGTCGAAAGCGGGATGGCGACGCCGTCATCGCCGACCAGCTCGCGCTCGCCGCTCTTCAATATCCACGGCCCGAAGCCGTAGCTGTCGGTGTCGGGCGCGCGCACCAGCGCGCCATTCTCGCCGACCCGGCGCAGCACCGCCTTGATCCGCGCCAGCAATTCGCGCGGGGAGAAGGGCTTGGTGACATAATCGTCGGCGCCGATTTCGAGGCCGACGACGCGGTCCATCTCCTCGGCCTTGGCCGTGACGAGGATCACGGGGATCGAGGTGGTGGCGCGGATAAAGCCGGCGAGGCTCAGCCCGTCCTCGCCGGGCATCATGACGTCCAGGAGGACGAGATCGATCGCATAGGCTGTCAGCAGCTGGCGCGCCGCCGCCGCATTTTCGGCCTTGGTCACGCGCAGGCCGTTGCGCGCGAGATAGGTGGCGAGCGGATCGCGGATGTCGCGCTCGTCGTCGACGAGGAGGATGTGCGGGTCGCTGGCCATGAGCGGCGTTTTAGGAGGCAAGAGGGGGGCGGCGCCAGAGGCAAGCTGTCGCCAAATGTCTTGAATTGTGTCCCGATATGTCAGGCGCCATAAGGACCGGCGATGAGCGAAGCCGCGGACCTTGCCAAGAAAGCGCTGTCGCGCGGCGATCTGATCGGCGCCTATGACGCGACCGTCACCGCGATCGCGGAGGGCGACACCTCCGGCGCGATCCGCCACCAGCAGATATTGGCGCTGGCGCGGATGGGCGACACCGAGCGGGCGATGGACCGATTCGCGGCTTACGGGCTGGACCTCTCGACCAATGTCGACGAGCGCACGATCGGCGCGCGGATCTGGAAGGACCGGGCGTTCAACACCCCCGCCGGCCCGGCGCGGCAGGAGGCGATGGAGCGGGCGTTCGAGGCCTATGACGATGTCTACCGCGAGAGCGGCGACAGCTTTCCGGGCATCAACGCGGCGACCCTGGCCCTGCTTGCGGGGCGCGAGGCGGATTCGCGCGCGCTCGCCAGCGCCCTGCTCGAGGATCCGACCATCGCCGCGGCGGCCGATTATTACAAGGCGGCGACCCGCGCCGAGGCGCTGCTGCTGCTCGGCCGGACGGCGGAGGTGACCGAGGCGCTCGGCAGCGACGCGATCGCCGGCAGCGCCGATCTCGGCGGCCGTTCGAGCACCCTGCGCCAGCTCGGCATGATCGCCGCCCATCTCGGGCTCACCGACCATGAGCGCGCCACCCTGCTCGCGCCGCTCGCGCCGCCCCGAATCGCCCATTATTGCGGCCATATGTTCGGCGCCGACGAAGCCGCCGAGGCGCGGGTCCGCGCCCAGGTCGATGCGGTGCTGGACGAGGAGGATGTCGGCTTCGCCTACGGCGCGCTCGCCTGCGGCGCCGACATCGTCGCCGCCGAGGCGCTGCTCGATCGCGGCGTCGAGCTCCATCTGATCCTGCCGTTCGAGGAGGAGGATTTCCTCGCCCAGTCGGTGCTTCCGGGCGGGCCGGGCTGGGAGGCCCGCTACCGGTCCTGCCGGCAGCGCGCCAAGCGCACCATCTTCTCCAGCCCGATGGCCTATTTCGGCAATCCCGACCAATATGGCTATTCGAGCCGGATGGCGATGGGGCTCACCTGCCTGCGCGCCGAGCATCTCGCCGCCGAGCCGATCCAGATCGCGATCTGGGACGGCGTCGCGCCGGCGGGGCCGGCCGGCACCGGCGCCGACGTCCTCTCCTGGCAGCGGGCCGGCGGGCGCACCCGCTCGATCGATCCGGGCGCGGTCAGGCGCGGCCTGGTTCGCCCGCCCCCGCGCGTGGTCTCGACCGCCGAGCGCGCGCTGGCGGCGATCCTGTTCACCGATTTCGAGGGCTTCTCCAAGCTCAGCGAAGTCGTCCTCCCGCTCTTCTGGGACGGGGTGATGAAGATCATCGCCGACGTTCTCGACGCGCATGGCGAGGCGGTGGTCTCCCGCAACAGCTGGGGCGATGCGCTTTACGGAGTGATGAGCAGCGCGCCCGCCGCCGCCGAGATCGCGCTCCAGCTTCAGGATGCGCTCGACAGGTTCGATTATCGCACGCTCGGCCTCGACGGGACGGGCGGCCGGATGCGGATCGGCGCGCATTACGGCCCCGCCTACCGCGCCATCGATCATATCACCGGGCATATCACCTTCTACGGCAACGAGGTCTCGATGGCGGCGCGGATCGAGCCGGTGACGCCGACCGGCGCCGTCTTCGTCACCGAGCCGTTCGCCGCGATCCTCGCCCTCGAGGCGTCCGACCGCTTCGTCTGCCGCTATGTCGGCCGGATCCAGCTCGCCAAGGAATATGGCAAATACCCGATGTTCAGGCTGACCCGGGCGGGCTGAGGGTCGCGCGGGACCGACTCGATTTTCAGACTTGGGAGGATAACAGCCATGGACGTGACGCTTCAGCCCGGCGAGCGGGTGATCGATACCTGGACGCTCTTCTATCTGCCCCCGAACGGCGGCAAATATAACGGCAAGCTCACGATCACCAACCAGCGGCTGCTCTACGACGCCAAGTTCGACGCGAGCTTCAAGGGGCTGGTCGCCGAGGCGCTCACCTACAAATGGGGAAGCGAGGGCTATCTGGAGATCGCCAAGGACGAGATCCGGGACGTCGAGGTCCAGAAGAAATTGTTCAGCAAGAAGGCGGTCCTCACCCTCTCGGACGGAAGCCGGCACATCTTCGATTATGGCGCGATGAACATCGACAAATGCGCCGAGGCGATCCGGGAGCGCTGAACGCCCTCTTCGTGCCGATCCGGATCGGTATTGTCCGTTCGCCCCCGGAACCATCGCGGCCTGCATCGATTGCCTGCTTCGATGGAGGCGCACATGCGGCGATTGCTGAAGAATAACGGGCTCACAATCGTGCTGATGCTGCTGTTCGCGTTCAGCATCGTCGGCCAATTGCTGACCGGCTGGCGCTTCGAGAATGCGGAGCTGGCAAAGCATGGCGAACATGCGCTGACGCTCGGCCAATATACCGCCAACCCCCAGTTCATCTCGACCGTGTTCGAGAATTGGGAGAGCGAGTTCCTGCAGATGTCGGCTTATGTGCTGCTCACCTGCTGGCTGTTCCAGAAGGGCTCGGCGGAATCGAGCGATCCGGACGAGCCGCCGCGCGACGCGGACCTCGCGGCCCAGGCCCGCCGGAAGGGCGCGCCCGCGATCCTCAAGCGCGGCCCGGTGGTGCGCTGGCTCTACGCCAATTCGCTCGGCATCGCGCTGCTGCTGCTGTTCGTCGGCTCCTTCCTGATGCACTGGAAATACAGCGCCGCCCAGGCCGCCGAGGAGGCGATCAGCCATGGCGAGGCGCCGATGACCATGGGCCAATATCTGTTCGACGCGCAGCTCTGGTTCGAGAGCTTCCAGAACTGGCAGAGCGAGTTCCTGTCGACCGCGGTGCTGGTCGTCCTGACGATCTTCCTGCGGCAGCGGGAATCGCCGGAATCCAAGGCGGTCGCTGCCCCGCACGGACAGACGGGGGCGTGAGCGTCAGGGAGAGACTTGGCGCCTGAGCGTTATTTCTCGCTCAGCCCCTTTTCCACCAGCCGGCGAACAGCCTCGGCCCGCGCGGGGATGTCGGGCTGGACTCGGCGCCAATCGTCCACCTTCCGAAGCCACTCGTCGGAGGCGCGCATCTGGAAGGTCCGGTCTTTCCGCTCCATGTCCATCGCTTAGCTACATCCTTGACGCCCAACTAGCACCGGCCCGGGCCTGACCGCGACCGTCCAAGCGGCCCCCAGCATAGAAGTCGCGCCCCGCCCTGACGCAGACGCCGAGATCGCAATTCTTGGTCGTCGCATCCGACGCTTCGAGCTGGATGCCGAACACGGTGCCGCCGCTCTGGAAATCGTAGCCCGCGCCGATGCCGTACATGGCGCCAGTGCCGCTCTCGCCGGCGAATTCGGCGTGATCGACGCCGCCAATCACCGTGACGCTGCCGCCGTTGAAGACCTGCCCGAAGGCCGGCGTCGCCGTGGCGGCCGCAAGCAGGGCCGCAGCATGGATTGGCGAAGAAAAGATTTAGCGCCCTATTTCGGCCGGAAAGGGCGGCGGAACGGCGCGGCGACTTGCCCGCTTCGGCGCCGCGTCATCGGCTTCGTCCCAGGATGGGAGAGTGCCCGCCTTTGCCAAGGCCATGGCGGGCAGCCATGGTGAGCCCAGCAGGATTCGAACCTGCGACCTACTGATTAAAAGTCAGTTGCTCTACCAACTGAGCTATGGGCCCTGACCGTCGTCCGACCTAGGAGCGGGGCGGGGCGCGGTCAACCGGGCGAGGAGCTGGCGGATGGTGGCGCCGGTCAGCGGGTCGCGCCAGGCCGGGGCGATTTCGGCGAGCGGCTGGAGGACGAAGGCGCGCTTGCGATATTCGGGATGGGGGACGATCGGGCCGGGGCCGCCCCAGGCGCCGCCCGACCACAGGATGATGTCGAGATCGAGCACGCGCGGGCCCCAGCGGCGGCCCGGGCGGCGGCCGAAGGCGCGCTCCATCGCCTTCAATTCGGCGAGCAATGCGTCCGGCGCCAGCCTGCTTTCGACGATCGCGACGGCATTGGCGAAGCCGCGGCCGGCCGGGCCGAGGGCGGGGGTGGCCCGGATCGTCGAGACCGCTTGCACGCCGTCGAGGCCGGCGAGCGCCGCGCGCAATGTCTGCGCCGGCGAGCCGTGGCGGCTGCGGCGGTTGGAGCCCAAAGCGATCGCGTAGCTTGTCTTGGCCATTTTCCGACCTACCCGCCATAGCCCGTCATTGAAACACTCCGTCACGCCCGCGAAAGCGGGAGTCCAGCTTTCTTCCCGGCAGCAGACCGGATAGCGGGCGGGCTGGACTCCCGCTTTCGCGGGAATGACGAAAGAGTGGGCGAGGAATGCCGATCGAAAGCCCGGTCCCCGATGTCGAAGCGCCGCGCGACTGTCCGCTGTGCCCGCGGCTCGTCGACTTCCGCGAGCGGCTGCGGGCCGAGCATCCCTTATGGTGGAACGCGCCGGTGCCGGCCTTCGGCGATCCGGGCGCCTGGCTCGCCATCGTCGGCCTCGCGCCGGGCATGTGGGGCGCCAACCGGACCGGGCGGCCGTTCACCGGCGATCATGCCGGGCATCTGTTCTTTCGGACCCTGCTCAAATTCGGCCTGGCCGAGGGCGACTATCGCGAGACGCGCGAGGATGGCCTGCGCCTCGACGGCTGCGTCGTCCTCAATTCGGTCAAATGCCTGCCGCCGCAGAACAAGCCGCTGCCCGTCGAGGTCGCGACCTGCCGTCGCTATTACGAGGCGGCGCTGGCCCGCCTGCCGGACGTCCGCGTCATGGTCGCGCTCGGGCAGATCGCCCATAATAACGCGGTGCGGACCGCGGGCGGCGCGCTCTCGGCCTTCAGGTTCGGCCATCTCGCCGAGCATGTCCTGCCCGGCGGCCGCATCCTGATCGATAGCTATCATTGCTCGCGCTACAATCAGAATACCGGGCGGCTGAACGCGGCGATGTTCGAAGCGGTGTTCGCCCGCGCGCTGGAGCTGAGGAGCTGAACATGGAGATTTTCGCGATCCTGCGCCGCCGCGGCCCGGCCTTCGATCCCGCCGCGCCGGTCGAGGGCCAGCCGGCCTGGGGGCCGCACGCGGATTTCATGATGGCGCTCGCACGGGAGGGCATGCTGCTGCTGGCGGGTCCGCTCGGCGACCGCGAGGGCGCGCTCCTGATCGTTCGCGCGGTGAGCGAAAGCGAGGCCGAGGCGCGGATCGCCGCCGATCCGTGGACCGAAAACGGCGTGCTCGAGACCGAGCGGGTCGCGCGCTGGGAGGTCAGGATCGGCGCGCTGCCCTCAGCCGCCGGGTGACGCCATCACCTCGCGCGCGAACTCGGCGATCATATGGGTCGCCATCATGCGCATCAGGATCGCCTTGCCCGCCGCCGCCGGGGCCAGGCCGCGCTCGACGAGGCGCCGCGCCACTTGCCCGCCCAAGCCCCGATTGCCCTGCGCCTCGGTCCAGCCGAAGCGCTGCATGCATTCCGACCGGATCGTCCCGACCCGGGCGGAATCCACCGCGGCCGCGCCCGGCGCGATCAGCCCGTCATAGACGCAGATCGGCTCCCGCCGCGCTTCGGCCCAGGCCGCTTGCTGGGCGGCGGCGCCGGCCGGCGCGGCGAGGAGCAAAACAGGGATCGCGCCCCGCTTGATACGTGTTTTGGCATCGCTCATCGGTGCAGCCTCCCGTCTGCCGGATGTCAGATATCCTCGGTCAGCCGCCCGTAAAGCTCCGGCCGGCGGTCGCGGAAGAAGCCGAAGGCGGCGCGGTGGCGCTTGGCGGCGGCGAGGTCGAGCGTGGCGGTGAGCACGCCGGTCTCCTTGGCGCCGAATTCCGCCACGATGTCGCCGCGCTCGTCGCAGATGAAGGAATGGCCGTAGAAGATCTGCCCGCATTCGTCGCCGATCCGGTTGGCGGCGACCACCGGGACCACGTTCGACACGGCATGGCCGATCATCGCCCGGCGCCACAGCCGCGAGGTATCGAGGTCCGGGTCGTGCGGCTCGGTGCCGATCGCGGTCGGATAAAAAAGGATTTCGGCGCCCATCAGCATCAGCGAGCGCGCGGTCTCGGGATACCATTGGTCCCAGCAAATGCCGATTCCGAGCGTCGCCGCCGGCGTCGGCCAGGTCTTGAAGCCGCTGTTTCCCGGGCGGAAATAGAATTTCTCCGAATAGCCGGGCCCGTCCGGGATGTGGCTCTTGCGATAGACGCCCATCACCGCGCCCTTGTCGTCGATCATCGCCAGGCTGTTATAATGATGCGGCCCGTCCGCCTCGAAGAAGCTGGTCGGGATATAGACTTCGAGCTCGGCGGCGAGCCGCTGCATCGCCAGCACCGCGGGGTGCGCGTCCACCGGCCGGGCCCTGGCGAACAAGGCCTCGTCCTCGGTACGGCAGAAATAGCGGCCTTCGAACAGCTCCGGGGGCAGCACCACCTTGGCGCCTTTGGCCGCCGCCTCGCGGACGAGCGCGGAGACGTTGGCGATATTCTCGTCGACGTCGTCCGTGAAGGCGAGCTGGAGCGCGGCGACTTTGAGTTCGGTCATCCCATTCCTCGTTCAGCGCGGCACTTGCTGGGAGATGCAGTGGAAGCTGCCGCCGCCGGTGAGGATATGGTCGGCCCGCAGCCCAACCGCCACCCGTTCGGGGAACAGCGCCTGGAGCGCCGCCACCGCCGCCGCGTCATTGGCCGCGCCATATTGGGGCACCACGACCGCCGCATTGCCGATGTAGAAGTTCATGTAGGAGGCCGGGATGATCTCCTCGCCGCGCAGGACCAGGCCCGGCGAGGGCAGAGGCACGACCTCCAGCCCGAAACGCCGGGCCCGGGTCGCCGCGTCGCGATAGACGGCCTCGTTGGGATCGCGGTCGGCGGGCTCGGGGATCGCGATCCGGCCGACGCCGACGAAGCGGGCGAGATTGTCGACATGGCCGTCCGTATGGTCGTTGGCCAGGCCGCTGCCGAGCCACAGCACCCGACTGATCCCGAGATCCTCCTTCAATTTCGCCTCGGTCTGGCCGCGCGACAGGAAGGCGTTGCGGTTCGGGTTCATCAAACATTGCTCGGTAGTGACGGCGAGCCCGGTGCCGTCGACGTCGATCGCGCCGCCCTCCAATATCCAGTCGGCGCGGCGGACGTGGACGCCGATGCTCTCGCCGAGCCGGCGGCCGATCGTGTCGTCGCCGGGCAGATCATATTTGCCGCCCCAGCCGTTGAACGGGAAGCTCAACGCCTCGAGCCCGTTCGGCCCCTTGACCAGGATCGGCCCGGTGTCGCGCAGCCAGATGTCGCCGAAATCCTGGGTGACGACGGTCGCGAAGGGCGCGGCGTCGCGCGCCAGCGCCGCCGAGGCCGAATCGGCGGCGACCAGCCGGACCTCCTCGCCCTTGCCGTCCTGCCAGACCGCCGCCGCGAAGGCGGTGACCTCCGCCTGGGCGGGGCTCAGATCCTCCTCCCACAAGGCGCCGTGGCTCGGAAAGCCGATCCAGACTGCCTGATGCGGCGCCCATTCGGGAGGCTGGCGGGCGGTCATCGCGCCGCTACCGCCGCTCGCCGCTCGAACGATCGCGGATGGCGCGGAATTCGTCGCCGGGGAGCCAGTTCGGCCATTCGCGCGAGGTCGCGAGCGCGCGGCCGACCCGGTAATAGATGCCGACGTCGCTGAGCGCGCCGGCCCAGTTCCAATTGGGATCATATTCGTCGTTGACGCCGTGATAGCGGTTGGCCCGATAATCCTCGGCGGCGGCGCGGCCCGCGGCCGGCCCGCCATCGACCAGATCCTCGCCGCCGCGGCCGTAGAGCATCGGCACGCCCATCTTGGCGAGGCTGAACTGGTCGGAGCGGAAATAATAGCCGGCCTCCGGCGTCGGCTCGGGCGACACCCGCACGCCGGCCGCTGCGGCGGCGCGCGCGAGAAAAGCGTCGAGCTCGGATTTGCCGCCGCCGATCGAGACGAAGTCGCGCGCCGGCCCGGCCATGTTGAGCGAATCCATGTTGAAGCCGCCCGCAGTCCGGGCCAGCGGGTAGATCGGATTGGCGGCATAATAAGCCGAGCCGAGCAGCCCCGATTCCTCGGCGGTCACGGCAAGGAAGACGATCGTCCGGTCGGGGCGGCCGGCGCGGGCATGGGCCTCGGCGAGCGCGACCAGCGCGGCGCTGCCGCTGGCATTGTCGACGGCGCCGTTGCAGATCCGGTCCTCGCCGGTCTCGGTGCAGGCCCCGAGATGGTCCCAATGGGCGGTGTAGAGGACATATTCGTTCGGGCGGGTGCGGCCGGGCAGCACGCCGATCACGTTGCGCGAGGCGAAGCGGCGGATCTGGTTGTCGATCGCGATCGACGCCCGAAGGCCGAGCGGCACGGCGCGGAAGCCGCTTTGCTGGGCCGCGCGGGTCAGCGCGTCGAGGTCCTGGCCCGCCGCCGCCATCAGCCGGCGCGCCGCCTGATTGGTCAGCCAGCCGTTCATCGCGGTCTGGTCGGCGCCGTCGTTCGGCGTCTGCATGTAGGGCTGCGGGCCGGTCCAGCTATTCTCGACCACGTTCCAGCCATAAGAGGCCGGCGCGGTGTCGTGGACGATGAGCGCGGCGGCGGCGCCCTGGCGGGCGGCCTCCTCATATTTGTAGGTCCAGCGGCCGTAATAGGTCATCGCGCGGCCGTTGAACGGGCCCTGGAGCCCGGACGTCTGCCAGTCCGGATCGTTGATCAGGATGACGACGGTCTTGCCGCGCACGTCGAGGCCTTGATAATCGTTCCAGCCGCGCTCGGGCGCGTTGATGCCGTAGCCGACGAAGACGATTTCGCTGTTGGCGACCGAGACGCGCGGCTGGGCGCGGTAGGAGGCGCCGACGAAATCGGTCCGGTAATTGAAGGCGAGGGCGCCGCCCCGGCCGCCTTCTATCTCGAGCCGCGGGCTGCCCTGCACGGCGATCTCGACCAGCGGCACCTCCTGGTACCAGCCGCCGCGATTGCCGGGCTGGAGGCCCGCGCGCGCGAACTCCTGCGACAGGAAGGCGATTGTGCGCTGCTCGCCGGGCGTGCCGGGGGCGCGGCCTTCATATTCGTCGGAGGAGAGGGTCTGAGTCACCCGCTGCAGCGTCGCCTGCGAGATTGCGGGCCCGGCCGCCGGTCCGGATGGAGTCACGCAGCCGGCGACGCAGAAAGCGAGCGCGGCGAGGAGCGGGAGAGCAATTAGGCGCATCGGACCGGGCCTCCAGATTCCGTGATATCGGCGCCTCCATGGCAGCCTCTCCGGCGCTCCGCAAGCGAACGAAAAAGGGCGGCCCGAACGGACCGCCCCGGTTTCGCCTGTGCTGGCCTCCGAGGATCAGCGCGAATAGAATTCGACGACCAGATTGGGCTCCATGCGCACCGGATAGGGCACTTCGTCGAGCGTCGGCACCCGGTTGAAGACGATCTTGGTGGTCCCGTCCTGGACGATATATTCGGGGATGTCGCGCTCGGCGAGGCCCTGCGCCTCGATCACCAGCGCCATCTCCTGCGCCTTGGCGCCGAGCTCGACGACGTCGCCGACATTGACCTTGGCCGAAGCGATGTTGAGCTTCTTGCCGTTGACCCGGATATGGCCGTGATTGACGATCTGGCGCGCGGCCCAGATGGTCGGCGCGAACTTGGCGCGGTAGACGACCGCGTCGAGCCGGCGCTCGAGCAGGCCGATCAGATTCTGGCCGGTATCGCCCTTCATCTTGGCGGCTTCGGTATAGGCGCGCTTGAACTGCTTCTCGGTGACGTCGCCATAATAGCCCTTGAGCTTCTGCTTGGCGCGCAGCTGGATGCCGAAATCCGAGACCTTGCCCTTGCGGCGCTGGCCGTGCTGGCCGGGGCCATATTCGCGGCGGTTGACCGGGCTCTTGGGGCGCCCGAAGACGTTCTCGCCCATGCGGCGGTCGAGCTTATACTTGGCGCTGGTGCGCTTCGTCATGATAGAAAACTCCAATTCGCGTGTCGTGTTTGTTGTCGCCTTCCTGGTCCGAAAACCGGTTCCCACTTTTCGGGGAAGGCTGCAAAAATCCCTGGAACCGCACCGCCGGACCGACAAGCGTCCGGCGCGGCCACCGCTTCACCAGGGGTGCGGGGCCAATTGCGAAGGCGGGCACATGGCCGCTGCCGGCGCGCAAGTCAAGGCGAAGCGCGCCCGGCGAGGGCCGCGCGGTCCGTTCAGCAGGCCGGCCGGGGCGGCGCGCACATGGTCGCCTTGAACGACTGGATGCGATCGACCACCCGGCGCGTTTCCTGCTTGAGGGCCTCGCGCTCGGCGGCGCTTCTGCAGCGGCGCACGCCGCCGAGCCGGCTGCCCGTCTCGGTTTCGACTTGGCAGGTGCGCTTGGCTTGCGGGGCGGCGGTGCTCGGGCCCGCGGCGCCGTGGACGGCGAGCGGAACGGCGGCCACGGCGAGGACCGCAAGAAGGAGTCGGGCGATCATGATCTGCGGTCTCGCTAAAGGTTGAGCGGGTGCGGTGCCGCTAACAATAAGGCGGACACAAAGTCGGCTTCATCCGCTGGACGCGGTCGACGACGTCGCGCGCCTCCGCCTTATGCTCTTCGCGCTCCCGCGCGCTGCGGCAGCGGCGCACGCCGCCGAGGCGGCTGCCCATCGGCACGGTGACCTCGCAGACGCGCTTTTCGCGCGGCTGGGCCTGGCGGGGTCCTTCGGCGCCCTGGACGGCGATCGGAACGGCGATGACGGCGATGGCGGCGACGAGGGCGCGTAGATACACGGTCGTTTCTCCAATGCGGAAGGCCGCGCTCAAAATGAGAAGGCCGGCCGAAAAGTCAAGCGATCAGCGCCGCTTCCGGGCCGGCTCCGCCAAGGCGCGGACGATGCCGCGCAAAGCCTGAACCTCGCGTGAAGACCAGCCGGCCTTGGTGAGGATGGTGCGGATCGTGTTCCGCGTCGCCGGCGTTCGGTCGGGCGGGTGGAAATAATCGGCCGCCTCCAGCGCCGCTTCGAGCTGGCCGATCAGTCCTTCGAGATGCGCCTGGGTGGCGCGCGGCTCGACAATGTCGCTTGTCGTGGGGACGGCGAGCCCCTCGCCATGCTTCGACCATTCATAGGCGATCAGGATCACCGCCTGGGCGAGGTTGAGCGAGCGGAAATCCGGGTTGACCGGGACGGTGACGATCGTGCCCGCCAGCGCCACCTCCTCGGTCTCCAGCCCCGACCTTTCGGCCCCGAACAGGAAGGCGGAAGGGCCGTCATTGCCATGGACCTCGCGCCCCGCTTCCTCGGGCGAGACGACCGGCACGACCAGCCCGCGCTTCCTGACCGTCGTCGCATAGACATAAGCGCAATCCGCCACCGCCGCGGCGACGCTGTCGAACACACGCGCGCGTTCCAGCACCACATCCGCCCCGGATGCGGCGGGCCCCGCCGAAGGATTGGGCCAGCCATCGCGCGGGGCGACCAGCCTCAGGTCCGTCAGCCCGAAATTGAGCATCGCGCGGGCCGCCTTGCCGATATTCTCGCCGAGCTGGGGGCGGACGAGGACGATGGCGGGCGGTTGGCGGGAGGCGCTCGCCCCCTCCCGCTCATCCTGGGCAGCCGGTGGGCGCGTCGAACCGTCATATCGAAGGACCGGTTTCTTCGAGAGCGCATTGACGGCCTCGCAATCGCCCCGGATCAGCGCCTCCTTCCTGGCGCGCGACCAGCCCCTGATCCGCCGTTGGGCCGCGAAGGCTTGATCGCGCTCGGGGAAGCGGCCGGACCAGACGAGGGTCACTGGCCCGCGCTTCCGGGTATAGGGGATCGCCCCGGCCTGATGCTGCGCGATGCGCGCATCGAGGTCATCGGTGTGGCCCGCATAATGATGACCGTCCGCGCAGCGCAGGAGGTAGGCGTAGAAATCCACTTATGCCTACTCCCCCACCGTCCCCGCGAAATCCTCGAAATCCTTGGCTTCGCGGAAGTCCTTATAGACCGAGGCGAAGCGGATATAGGCGACCGGGTCCAATGCCTTCAGGCCCTCCATCACCATCTCGCCGATGCGGGCCGAGGGCATCTCGCTCTCGCCCGACGTTTCGATCTGGCGCTGGATCGAGGAAGCGAGGCGCTCGATCCGCTCGGCGGGGACGGGGCGCTTGCGGCAGGCGATGGCGATCGAGCGTTCAAGCTTGAAGCGGTCGAAGGCCTCGCGCCTTTCCTCGGATTTCACCACCGTCAGCTCGCGCAGCTGGATGCGCTCGAAGGTGGTGAAGCGGGCGCCGCAATCCTCGCACTGGCGGCGGCGGCGGATCGACGAGCCGTCCTCGGTGGGACGGCTGTCCTTCACCTGGCTGTTCTCATGGGCGCAGAACGGGCAGCGCACTCATTGCTCCGGATAGATCGGGAAACGCGCGCAAAGCTCGCGGACGCGGACCTTGACCGCGGCCTCGACGTCCGGGTCGCCGCCTTCGCCGTTCCGGCGCAGTCCGTCGAGCACGTCGGCGACCATGTCGGCGATGTCGCGGAACTCGGCGACGCCGAAGCCGCGCGTGGTGCCGGCGGGCGAGCCGACGCGGATGCCGCTGGTCTTGACCGGCGGCAGGGGATCGAACGGGATGCCGTTCTTGTTGCAGGTGATCGCGGCGCGCTCGAGCGCCTCGTCGGCGTCCTTGCCGGTGATTCCGAGCGGGCGCAGGTCGACGAGCGCGAGATGGGTATCGGTGCCGCCCGCGACGAGATCGGCGCCGCGCTCCTTCAGGCGGCTGGCGAGCGCCTTGGCGTTGGCGATGACGGCCTTGGCATAGGTCTTGAAGTCGGGCTGCAGCGCCTCGCCGAACGCGACCGCCTTGGCGGCGATGACGTGCATCAGCGGGCCGCCCTGAAGGCCCGGGAAGACCGCCGAGTTGATCTTCTTGGCGATCGCCTCGTCGTCGGTCAGCACCATGCCGCCCCGCGGGCCGCGCAGCGTCTTGTGGGTCGTCGTCGTGACGACGTGGGCGTGACCGAAGGGGGAGGGGTGCTCGCCCGCCGCGACCAGGCCGGCGAAGTGGGCCATGTCGACCAGGAAGAGGGCGCCGACCGCGTCGGCGATGGCCCGGAAGCGGGCGAAATCGATGTGGCGCGGATAGGCCGAGCCGCCGGCGATGATTAGTGTCGGCTTATGCTCCTTGGCGAGCCGCTCGACCTGGTCGAAATCGATCAGGTCGTCGTCGCGGCGGACGCCGTATTGGATGGCGTTGAACCATTTGCCGGACATGGCCGGCTTCGCGCCATGGGTGAGGTGGCCGCCGGCGTCCAGCGACATGCCGAGGATGGTGTCGCCCGGCCTGGTCAGCGCCAGCATCACCGCGCCGTTGGCCTGCGCGCCAGAATGCGGCTGGACGTTGGCGAAGCCGCAATTGAACAGCTGCTTGGCGCGCTCGATCGCCAAGGTCTCGACCGAATCGGACGGCCCGCAGCCTTGATAGTAACGCCGGCCCGGATAGCCTTCGGCATATTTGTTGGTGAGCACCGAGCCTTGCGCCTCGAGCACCGCGCGGCTGACGATATTCTCGGACGCGATCAGCTCGATATGATTCTGCTGGCGGTCGAGCTCGGCGGCGACGGCGTCGGCGACCGCGCCGTCGGCCTGCCGCAGCCGGTCGGTGAAGAAGCCGTCCGGCTGGACGTCGCTGAGGGGGCGGCTGCTCATGCATTTTCCTTGGCGAATTGGGGGTGGGAGAGCTTCTCGACCCGGCGCCGGTGGCGGTCTCCGCCGAAGGGCGTGGCGAGGAAAGTTTCGATACAGGCCCTGGCCATCTCGACGCCGATCAGGCGCGCGCCCATGGCGATGACGTTGGCGTCGTTATGCTGGCGGGCGAGAGTCGCCGAAAGCGGCTCGGAGACCAAGGCGGCGCGGCAGGCCGGGTGGCGGTTGGCGGCGATCGAGATGCCGATGCCGGAGCCGCACAGGGCGACGCCATAATCGGCCCGGCCGGCGGCGATCTCCTCGGCGAGCTTGTAGCCGTAATCGGGATAATCGACCGAATCGACGCCCTCCGGGCCGAGGTCCGCGACCTCGTGCCCGCCTTCGGCAAGCCAGGCGACCAGATCGGCCTTCAGGCCGACGGCGGCATGATCGGAAGCGATGGCGATCCGCATGACGCACGCCCTAAGCGCTCGGGGCCGGATTCGCCAGCGCTTGATGCGCGCCGCCGCAATTCATGTTAGGACGCCGCCATGCTGATGCTTCTCGCTCTGGTCGCGGCCGATCCGGCGCCGGCTTCCGCGGCCGCCTGGAACGAGGTGGTCGAAAGCTATTCCTCGCTGGCGGCGTGCGTCACGGCGGGCGGAAGGGCGCAAGCGGGCGAGATCGGCGCCGCCGACGACATCGGCGCCGCCGCCGCCGCGGCATGCGCACCGGATCAGGGTCGCTATGAGGAGGCGTTCGCGGCCTGGCACGGCGCCGGGCATGCCGGCGAGGAGAATGCGGACCGGAACCTTCAGTGCATGATCGCGCGGGTCCGCGAGAACATGGCCGAACGCGGCGCCATGGCCGCCTTGGCCTACCGCCCGCTCAGGCCGCCCAGCGCATTTCCATCCTATCCCAGATCTCGACCAGAGCGGCGGCAAGATCGCGCATCATTGCCGGCGTGTGCGCCGGGCCCGGCGTGAAGCGCAGGCGCTCGGTGCCGCGCGGCACGGTGGGATAGTTTATCGGCTGCACGTAGATGCCGTATTCGGCCAGGAGGATGTCGCTGATCCGCTTCGCCTTGACCGGATCGCCGACCAGCAGCGGCACGATATGGGTGGTCGACGGCATCACCGGCAGCCGCGCCTCGGCGAAGATCGCCTTCAATTCGGCCGCGCGCAGCTGCTGCGCCTCGCGCTCGACGGTCGAGGCCTTGAGGTGGCGGACGCTGGCGAGCGCGCCGGCGACCAGCACCGGCGAAAGCGAGGTGGTGAAGATGAAGCCCGGGGCATAGCTGCGGATCACGTCGATGATGTTGCGCTCCGCCGCGACATAGCCGCCCATCACCCCGAATGCCTTGCCGAGCGTGCCTTCGATCAGGGTGATCCGGTGCGCGAGCCTGTCGCGCTCGGAGATGCCGCCGCCGCGCGGGCCGTACATGCCGACGGCGTGGACCTCGTCGAGATAGGTCAAAGCGTTATATTTGTCGGCGAGGTCGCAGATTTCGGCGATCGGGGCGACGTCGCCGTCCATCGAATAGACGCTCTCGAACGCGATCAGCTTGGGCGCCTCGGGATCGGCGGCGGCGAGCAATTCCTCGAGATGGGCGAGGTCGTTGTGGCGGAACACCTCCTTCGCGCAGCCCGACGAGCGGATGCCGGCGATCATCGAGGCGTGGTTCAGGGCGTCGGAGAAGATGACGCAGCCGGGGAGCAATTTGCCGAGCGTCGCCAGCGTCGCTTCGTTGGAGATGTAGCCCGAGGTGAACAGCAAAGCGGCTTCCTTGCCGTGCAGGTCGGCGAGCTCGGCCTCGAGGTCGATATGATAATGGGTGTTGCCGGAGATGTTGCGGGTGCCGCCCGAGCCGGCGCCGACATCGTGCAGCGCCTCTTCCATCGCCGCGATCACGTCGGCGTGCTGGCCCATGGCGAGATAGTCGTTGGAGCACCAGACCGTGATCGGCTTCGGGCCATTATGGCCGGCGAAGCAGCGCGCATTGGGAAAGCTGCCCTTGTTCCTGAGGATATCGATGAACACGCGATAGCGGCCCTCGGCATGCAGCCGCTCGATCGCGTCGGCAAAGATACGCTGATAGTCCAAGTGTCTTCCCCGGTGTCTTCGCAGCTTCAATAATTGATGTCGGGCCCGAAAGGCCAGTGCGAACGATTCGCAATAAGCGTCTGTCTCAAAGCGGTTCCGGCCGGGCCGGGCCGATCATCCTCCATCGGCGCCGTCATATCTGGCATTCCGGCAGCCAGGGCCGCTTGATGCACACGACGGGGCCGTCCTCCGAGAGGATGTGAAGCTGAACCTGGATCGCGGCTTCCGCCTGCAGGCCGTCGGCATCGGTGATTCGGACCTTGACGGCCTTCACGGGGCTGGCCGGCGTGACGCCGAGCCGGATGCGTGCGGTGACGATGTTTTTCTGGATCTCCTGGGAGACCAGGCTGCCGGCCAGCCACTTCACCCGCAGCGGCGGCCGCAGATCGTCGGTGACGACGCGCACGGCGACGGTGACGGTCTTTTCCTCGCCGCGCACCAGGGCCCTGTCGGGCCCGGAGAGCCGGGCAAAGGGCGTCCGCTGTGCCAGCCCAAAGGCCGCGGCGGCATGGATTCCCGCCAGATTGACGAACACCCGCCGATAGTCGAGGACCACTTTCTGGCCGCCCCCGACCATGACTTCGAACGGCAGCTTCCTCATCGCCCTCGCGCCCGCGCCCCCGCCTCCCAGGCCCGGGGTGATCGGATAGAGCTCCAGGATCGCGGCAAGGCCCGGGCCGTAGCCCGCCCCCACGGCTCCCGCGATCCCGATCCCCAGCCCGGGCACGAATGCGGAAACGACGGCGGCCGCCAACGCGCCGGCGAACCCGCCGAGCGCGATCAGCAGGCCCGTATCGGCCTCGAAATGCTCGGTCGTCCGCGCGCCGAGGCCCGGCGGCAAAGAGGACGTCGCGAGCCTGTCGGTGAGCGTGAAGGTGAAGTCGATGTCGGGCAAGATGTCGATCCATCCCGAAACGATCGTCCTGACGATGTTCGGTGCGGCGAAGGCGACCTTGAGCCGAGTCAGGTGAATCGCGCCGCCGGAATCCGGCACGCCGTCCGTGTTCAGCCGTTTCGGAGTCGTGTCGAAGATATCCTCGGCTTCGCTGCGCACATAGCCGGCCTTGACGAACGCACGGATTTGGCTGCCCGCGGGTATTTCCAGCTCGAGGGACTCAAGGCCGTTTTCACGCCCCTGGTTGACTTGCGGATTGGTCGGCTGCAGCCAGATGCCGATCTTGCGCACGTTTTCGCGGCACCTGGGTCTGATATCGGCTTGTGGTCCGAACTCCTCGTACAGCGCGGCGGTCAAGGGCCCGATGACCTTGGCGTAGGTCGCGTCGTCGAGGACGAACTGCAGGGCGAGCGATGGCAGGATGATGCCCGGCACGGTGGGCGGGGCGTCGGCGGCCGGCTGGCTTTTGCCGGTACGGCGCCGAAGCATCAATGAACGCGTCCGATCCTCCCAAAGAACGAATTCGGGCTCGCTTTCGGTGAGGCGAATGGTCGGGAGCTGCGCGGGCGGCGCCGGATCGTGATCGACCATCTCTCGTCCCTTCCGCGTTGCGCCGGGCCCCGGCCTTGGTCGCATCATGCCTGGTTTCGGCGGGCGGGGGCGTGACGGCGGTCACGGAAGGCGTGCGGGGGGCGATCGCGCGGCGCTGCCTCAGAGTTTCTCGATCCGGGTCAGGCCGAAGCCGGCGAGGCCTTCGCGACGGGCTTCGCCGCCGCCGCCGGTGAAGACGGCCACGCCTTCGCAGCGCACGGCCGGCCAGGCATGATCGCGCATCAGCCAGGCGACCCGCCGGGCAATGCCTTGATTGCCGTCGACGAAGGCGAGCAGGCGCGGCGCGGCTGCGGCGAGCTCGGCCTCGACCAGCGGGAAATGGGTGCAGGCGAGCACGATCGTGTCGATCCTGTCGCCGCCGGGCCGGGCGAGGAGGCCGTCGAGGATGCGCCGATAGGCGGCCGGATCGGCCGCTTCGCCGCGCAGCTTGGCCTCGGCGAGATCGACCAGCTCGGCCGAGCCGTGGCGGATCACGATGCAGTCGGCGGCGAACTCGGCGGCGAGCCGGTCGACATAGGGCTGGACGATGGTGGCGTCGGTGCCGAGCACGCCGATCGTCCGGGTCTTCGAGCGCGCCGCCGCCGGCTTGATCGCGGGCACGGTGCCGACGACCGGCAGATCGAGCGCGGCGCGGACCGCATCGAGGGCGATCGTCGAGGCGGTGTTGCAGGCGATGACGATCGCGGCCGGATGATAGCGTTCGGCGAGCCGGCCGAGCAGGGCCGGCACCCGCGCCGCAATCTCGCCCGGGCTCCTGGTGCCATAAGGAAAGCCGGCGCTGTCGGCGGCGTAGACGATCGGCGCGCTGGGCAGCAGCGCGCGGATCTCGCGCAGCACCGAAAGCCCGCCGACGCCGGAATCGAAGACGAGCAGGGGCTGGGGCGCGGTCATGCGCGGGCATGTAGCGGGTGACGCGCATCTTTCAAATCGCGGAAGCCAGCCCGGGGATGACGAATGAGGGGAAAACCCATCGCTTTTGCCGCAATTTGTTGCGCGGATTTTCCGGCGTGGCTAGTCAATGCGGCTGGGGGTGTCCGTGACGCTTGAAATCCTGCTGCCGCCGATCCTCTGCCTCTTGCTCGGCTATGCGCTCGGGGCGATCCCGTTCGGGCTGCTGCTGACCCGGGCGGCGGGGCTCGGCGACGTGCGCAAGATCGGCTCCGGCAATATCGGCGCGACCAATGTGCTGAGGACCGGGCGCAAGGGGCTGGCCGCCGCGACTTTGCTGCTCGACGCGGGCAAGGGCGCCGGCGCGGTGCTGCTCGCCGGCCTGATCTGGCCCGATCAGCCGCAATTTCCCGCGCTCGCCGGGATCGGCGCCTTCCTCGGCCACCTCTATCCGGTCTGGCTGCGGTTCAAGGGCGGCAAGGGCGTGGCGACCCTGGCCGGAATCGTCGCCGCCTTGCACTGGCCGACGATCCTCGTCGCGGGGATCGTCTGGTTGTTGGTTGTCCGGCTCACCCGCTATTCCTCGCTGGGCAGCATCCTGGCGCCGCTTTCGGGGCCGGTCGCCGCCGCCTGTTTCGGCCGCTTCGATCTCGCCATCCTGTTCGTCGGCTTCGCGCTGCTGGTGCTCTGGACCCACCGGACCAATATCGGCCGGCTGATCGGCGGCACCGAGCCGAAATTGGGCAAGGAGGCGGCCTGATGCCAGCGCCGCCGGACCGAATCGCCCGCCTGCGGCTGATCCGGTCGGAGACGATCGGGCCGATCACCTATTTCCAGCTGCTCGCCCGCTTCGGCTCGGCCCAGGCGGCGATCGACGCCATCCCCGATCTCGCCGCGCGCGGCGGCGGGCGCGCGCCGCGGCTCGCCTCCAAAGCCGAGATCGAGCGCGAGATCGAGCAGGTGGCCAGGCTCGGCGCGCGCCATCTGTTCCTCGGCCAGGGCCTCTACCCGCCGCTGCTTGCCGAGCTCGAGACCGCGCCGCCGGCGCTGATCGTCAAGGGCGACCTCGCCTTGCTCGACCGGCCCGCAATCGCCATCGTCGGCGCGCGCAACGCCTCGGCCGCCGCCTGCCGCTTCGCGCGCCAGCTCGCTCTCGCTTTGGGCGAGGCCGGGACGATCATCGTCTCCGGCCTGGCGCGCGGCGTGGATTCGGCGGCGCATGACGGCGCGCTCGACACCGGCACGATCGCGGTGATCGCCGGCGGCATCGACATCGTCTATCCGCCCGAGAACGAGCCGCGCCAGCGCGCGATCGCCGAGCGCGGCCTCCTGGTCGCCGAGCAGCCGCCCGGCGTCGAGCCGCACGCCCGCCATTTCCCCTGGCGCAATCGGATCATCGCCGGCCTCACGCATGGTACGGTGGTCGTCGAGGCGGCGCCCAAATCGGGCTCCTTGATCACCGCGCGCCTCGCCGCCGAATATGGCCGCGAGGTGATGGCGGTGCCGGGCTCGCCGCTCGATCCGCGCGCCCAGGGCTGCAACCATTTGATCCGCGAGGGCGCGACCCTGGTCCAGACCGCCGAGGACGTGCTCGAGGCGATCAGCCCGTCGCGCATCCGCCCGTTCCGCCAGCGCGAGCTCGATTATGCCGCGCCCGGCCCCAGCGCCGACGCCGACGAGGCCGCGCGCCGCGCCGTCGCCGATCTGCTCGGGCCGACGCCGGTGCCGGTCGACGAGCTCGTCCGGCAATCCTCGCTGTCGCCGGCGACGGTCCAGACGGTGTTGCTCGAGCTCGAGCTGGCCGGCCGCCTGGAGCGCCATGCCGGCGGCAAGGTCAGCGCGTCATGAGCGAGCGGACCGCGCGGCTGACCTTCGGCCTGGCCGGGATTTACGGGCTGATCGTGCTCGTCCCTTTCTATTTCCTCGAGCGCTGGATCGCGCAGGCGGCGCCGGGCGGCCTGCCCCATGCCGAATATTATTACGGCTTCCTCGGCGCGGCGACGGTGATGCAGCTCGTCTATCTGACCATCGCCCGCGACCCTGTCCGCCTCCGCCCGCTCATGCCGCTCTGCGCGCTCGCCAAGATTGCCTTCTTCCTGCCCGTGCTGATCCTCTGGGCGCAGGGGCGGACACCCGCGGCGGTGCTCGAATTCGCCTCGATCGACGCTTTGCTCGCCGCCGCCTTCGTCCACGCCTGGCGGGTGACCCCGGCGGAGCGGGGCTGACGGCCGGGGTTCACCGCCCCGGCACGCTGTCGGACAGATCCACCACGCACATGAAGCGCCAGCCCGGATGCCGCCCGCAGGCGGCGCCGGCGAAGCGGAAGCGGGGGCTGAACAGCAGCGTGCGGTGGCCGCGGTCCGGCACGCCGTCGATGATCAGCTCGCGGACGAAGCTGATTGCGTCCTCGGGGCCATAAGCGATGACCTCGCCGCTGGCGCCGTAGAGCCCGCCGCCGCGCCGGCGGATGCGCTCGGCGGGGCTCGATCCGTCGCCGCCGGCATGGCCGCGGCGGCCGCTCGCGCCGTGGTCGGCGACATGGTCGGCGGCGGCGCGTCTCAGGTGGGACGCCTGGTCCAGCGGCGGCAAGGGCGGCTGCCTGGCGAGGAAGCGGATCGCCTCGTCGACCGCGGCGGTGCCTTCGCTTGTCCTGAGCCCGACCGGATTGCCGGGCGTCCAGACGATTCGGCCCCGATAATAGCTCCGGTAGCGGCGCAGCTCGCGCGCATAGCCGGGCGGATCGGCCCTCGCCCGGTCGATCTCGGCGACGATCCCCGCCTCGACCGGCGGCTTCGCGCCGGCGGCGGGGGCGAGCGCGGCCAGCGCGGCAAGGCAGGCCGCAAGGCCGGTTCCGGTCTTGGTCCTCATGCGCTCCACCATGGCTCCAAGCCCACGCCTAGTCCGCGCGACATAAACAAGGCGTGAAGCCCGCCGCGTTCCCGGTGCATTTTGTTGGATCAATGGAGGATTTGGCCTGCCATCCTGCCCGGCAGGCGCGCCGCTCCGCCGCGGCTGGCGCGACAAAAAGGAGCGATGACGATGCCGGCAAACCCTGACGAAAAGAGTGACAGTCACTCTTTTTCGAGCCCGCTCGACGCCGGCCAAAACGACGACTGTCACTCTTTTTGCCCGGGGGATGACACCCCAATGGCAAGTGTCATCTTGTCATCTTCATGCGCGATTCCGCGCCCCGCGGCGCTGCCGCGGCCTGCGTGAACGTGGCGCTTGACGCGGCTCCCCGGGGCTCGCCACCCTGTACGCGTACGCGTGAAGGACAAGATCGGACCATGAAGCTCGTCGTCGTCGAATCGCCTGCCAAGGCCAAGACCATCGAAAAATATCTCGGCCCCGGCTACCGGGTGCTCGCCTCCTACGGCCATGTCCGCGATCTGCCGCCCAAGGACGGATCGGTCGATCCCGACGACGGCTTCGCGATGACCTGGGAGAATTATCCCGACAAGGCGCGCCAGCTGAAGGCGATCGCCGACGAGGCCAAGAGCGCCACGTCGCTGATCCTCGCCACCGACCCCGACCGCGAGGGCGAGGCGATCTCCTGGCACGTCCAGGAGGTGCTGGCGAAGAAGCGCGCGCTGCCCGCCCATGTCGAGCGGGTGACGTTCAACGCGATCACCAGATCGGCGGTGCTGGACGCGATGGCGAAACCGCGCGGGCTCGACGAGGATCTGATCGACGCCTACCGGGCGCGGCGCGCGCTCGATTATCTGGTCGGCTTCACCCTCTCGCCAGTGCTGTGGCGCAAGCTGCCCGGCGCCAAATCGGCGGGCCGCGTCCAATCGGTGGCGTTGCGCCTGATCGTCGACCGCGAGCGCGAGATCGAGCTCTTCCGCGCCCAGGAATATTGGAGCGTCACCGCCTCGATGGAGGCGGACGGCACCGAATTCTCGGCCCGTTTGGTGCGCTACAACGGCGACAAGATCGACCGGCTGACGATCGGCGACGAAGCCATTGCCTTGGCCGCGAAGCGGGCGGTCGAGGAGGGCCGGTTCGGCGTAGCTTCGGTCGAGACCAAGCCGCTCACCCGCAATCCGCCGCCGCCCTTCACCACCTCGACATTGCAGCAGGAGGCGGCGCGCAAGCTCGGCTTCTCGGCGAGCCAGACGATGCGGGTGGCGCAGAGCCTCTACGAGGACGGCGCGATCACCTACATGCGCACCGACGGCGTGCAGATGGCGGGAGAGGCGATCTCGGCCGCGCGCAAGGCCGTGGCCACGCGCTACGATGCCGGCTACGTGCCCGACAAGCCTCGGCATTACGAGACCAAGGCCAAGAATGCGCAGGAGGCGCACGAGGCGATCCGGCCGACCGATTTCGGCCGTGACCGCGCCGGCTCGGGCGATCATGGGCGTTTGTACGAGCTGATCTGGAAGCGCGCGCTGGCGAGCCAGATGGCGTCGGCGCGGCTGGAGCGGACCACCGCCGAGCTCGCCGACGGCACCGGCCGGCACGGCCTGCGGGCCACCGGCCAGGTCGTGCTCTTCCCCGGCTTCCTCGCGCTCTACGAGGAAGGCCGCGACGACGCGGAAGACGAGGACAGCCGCCGGCTGCCGCGGCTGCGCGAGGGCGACACGCCGGCCAAGAAATCGGTTGCGGCCGAGCAGCATTTCACCCAGCCGCCGCCGCGTTATTCCGAGGCGAGCCTGGTCAAGCGCATGGAGGAGCTCGGCATCGGCCGCCCGTCCACTTATGCGGCGACCTTGCAGACGCTGAAGGACCGCGATTATGTCCGGCTCGAGAAGAACCGCTTCTTCCCCGAGGAGAGCGGGCGGCTGCTGACCGCCTTCCTCGAGCGCTTCTTCGAACGCTACGTCTCCTACGATTTCACCGCGCATTTGGAGGACGAGCTCGACGACATTTCGGGCGGGCGGCTGCAATGGCAGCAGGTGCTCGAGGGCTTCTGGCGCGATTTCAAGCCGAAGACCGCCGAGGTGATGGAGCAGAAGCCGAGCGAGATCACCGCCGCTCTGGACGATTTCCTCGCGCCCTGGCTGTTCCCCGACAAGGGCGACGGCAGCGATCCCCGGCTCTGCCCGAGCTGCGGCGAAGGCCGGCTCGGCCTGCGCGGCGGCCGCTTCGGCGCCTTCGTCGCCTGCTCCAATTATCCCGAATGCAAGTTCACCCGCCGCTTCGGCCAGGGCGAAGAGGGTGCCGGCGGAGATTCGGGGCCGCAGCTGCTCGGACAGGATCCGGAGACGGGGCAGGACGTCACCCTGCGTACCGGGCGCTTCGGTCCCTATTTCCAGCTCGGCGACGGCAAGGAGGCCAAGCGCGCCTCCTTGCCCAAGGACGTGGTCGCGGCCGACGCGGACCTGGAGACCGCGCTGCGCTTCCTCTCGCTGCCGCGCCCCGTTGGCGACCATCCCGAGACCGGCAAGCCGATCACCGCAAGCATCGGCCGCTACGGTCCCTATCTCGCCCATGACGGCAAATATGCGAAGCTCGCCTCGACCGCCGAAGTGTTCGAGGTCGGCATGAACGCGGCGGTGGTCAAGCTCGCCGACGCGGCCAAGGGCGGCGGCCGCAAGGCGGGCTCGCGCGAGCCCTTGAAGGTGCTCGGCGCGCATCCGCGCACCGAGCTCGAGATCAAGTTGATGGAAGGGCGCTTCGGCCCCTACGTCACCGACGGCAACACCAACGCGACCCTGCCCAAGTCGCTCGCGCCCGACCAGCTGACGCTCGAGGAAGCGGCGCAATTGCTCGACGAGCGCGCCGCCAAGGGCCCGGCGCCCAAGAAGGCGCGGGGCCGCAAGGCGCCCGCCAAGAAGAAGGCATCGAAATCATGATCACCACCTTGCTGCTCGCGCTGGCCGCCGCCGCCCAGGAACCGCCGGCGCCGCCGCCCAACCCGGCCAATGCCGATTGGCATTTCCGCTATCTCAACCGGCTCGATCCGGCGCAGGGCTGGCGGCGGACAGTGAGCGGGCTTCGCTATCGCAAGGTCAGCGGTCCGGCGCGCGGGCCGCATCCCGCGGCCACCGACACCGTGACCATCCATTATGTCGGCCGCTTCATCGACGGCACCGAGTTCGATAGCTCGGTCGCGCGCGGCGAACCGGCGACCTTCCCGCTGCCGCGGCTGATCCGCGGCTGGCAGGAGGGGGTGCCGCTGATGGCCGTCGGCGACCGCTACGAATTCGCCATTCCCTACACGCTCGCTTACGGCCCCGCCGGGCGCGGCCCGATCCCCGGCGGCGCCACCCTGATCTTCACCATCGACTTGATCGCCATCCCCGCTCAGCCCTGAAAAAAAGCGATTGGTTGAGAGCCTGTTAAGGATAGACCCTCCGTCTATCTTTACCGTGACGCCGCTAGAGCCTGGGCATGCGTATCGGCAAGCTCGCCATCAGCCGCGGCCATCCCTCGTCCGAGCCGCCGCACCTCGCTTTGGTTCCGGCCCGGAACGAGCCCGCGCCCGAGCCCGCCCCGCCCCCGCACGACCTGGTCGAGCATAGGCTGACCTCGCTCGAGCGCCTGACCCGGCTCTACGAGCAGGGCGTGCTGACCGTCGACGAGTTCATCGAGGAGAAGGCGCTGATCCTCGGCCGCCGCGCCGCCAACCCTGTGGAAGGCGCGGCCCCGGTCCATTTCGTCCCCGCCGCGCCGCGCGCGCCGCGGCGCGGGCCCTCCTTGGTCGGGCGGATGCTGGGCTGGCGCTTCGCGCTGCTCAGCCTCGTGGTCGGCATCGGCTTCTCCTTCGCCATCCAGCCCGACACCACCTCCCGCTTCTTCACCCAGCTCTGGCGCGCCCTCGGCGGCTGATTTGATGGCGAAGCGGCGCGCCTGTGTTATAACAGGCGTATGAACAAGCCGCTGAAACTCATCCCGATCGGCAATTCGACCGGGCTGATCCTGCCCAAGGACATGCTGGCGCATCTCGGTGCGGTGCAGGGGGACAGCCTTCAAGCCGTCGAAACACCCGAAGGTGTGGAGCTTCGCCCGCAAGATCCCGAATTCGATCGCCAGCTCGCTGTGGCCCGTGAGGTCATGCAGCGCCGTCGAAAGGCTCTTCGCGAACTGGCCAAATAGGTCATGTGGATCTGGGTCGACGAGAATGTCGCGCTCGCGGCGCACCGCGTGCAGGTCGCGGAGCATGGCGGGGGCGATGGCGTTCGCGACAAGGGCCTGTTGGAATCCGCAATGGCTCGGCCCGTCAATCTCGCCGCTTATGGCGAACCCGGCGCCGCTGCGCGCGCCGCAGCCTATGCATTCGGCATCGCGCGAAACCGCCCGTTCGTCGATGGCAATAAGCGCACTGCCGCGGTGGTCAGCGAGACATTCCTGAACCTGAACGGCTGCCGCCTCGAAGCCAGCGATGCCGAGCTCGTCGTCCAGTTTCTCGCGCTCGCCGCCGGTGAGACCCCGGAGGAAGAGCTTGCCGCGTGGTTCCGGGAGCGGATTACCGGCTAGCCGCGGCACCCCTTGCAGGCCGGGTCCTTGGCGATGCGGATGGTGCGCATCTCGGGCTTGAGGCCGTCGACGATGTGGAGCTTGCCGGCGGGATCTTCGCCGAAGCCGGCAAGCGCGCGGATCGCTTCCAAAGCGGCGAAGCTGCCGGCGATCCCGGCCATCGCGCCGAGCACGCCCAATTCCGAGCAGCTGTCGCAATCCTCCGCGTCGAAGGCGTCGCCGACGAAGCAGCGGTAGCAGGGCGCCGCCGGCTGCCAGCCGCGGAAGGTGCCGATTTGCGCCTGGAACTGGCCGATCGCCGCCGAGACCAGGGGGATATGCGCGGCCGTGAGATGATCCGAGACGATCAGCCGGGTGGCGAAATTGTCCGAGCCGTCGAGCACCAGATCGGCGCCGTCGAGCAAGGCCGCGACATTGGCAGCGTCGAGGCGCTCGGGCCGCGCCTCGAAGCGGATGTCCGGATTGAGCCGCGCCACCGCGCCTCGCGCGGCCTCCGTTTTCGCGCGCCCGACATCGTCCGTGCCGAACAGCACCTGCCGCTGGAGATTGTCGAGCGTCACCCGATCGTCGTCGATCACCCGGAGCGTGCCGACGCCCGCCGCCACGAGATAGAGGAGCGCCGGCGAGCCGATCCCGCCGGCGCCGACGACGGCGACGGTGGCGGCGAGCAGCCGGCGCTGGCCCTCGCCGCCAATCTCCTTGAGCACGATGTGGCGGGCATAGCGGTCGAGCTGGGCGTCGGAGAGGCTCACAATTCCCAGCTGAAGCCGATCGGCGACCGGTACCAGGCCGGATCGGGCCCCGCCGGCGGGCGCACGCGGCCGCGATTGTAACGGTTGAAGAGCGCGCGGGCGTAGTTGCGGATCGCATCGCACGGGCCGGGCGCGGCGAGGATGTCGGGAAAGCGGCCGTCGGGCGCGACCAGCACGATGAGCGGGACCTCCATGCCGACCATCCGGGCGCCCCCCACTTCTGCGGGGCTCGGCATCGGGCCGACGCTCGACCGGCATTCCCGCCGGACCCGCGCCAGCCGCATGATTTCGCCCGTCACTTCGGGAGGCATCTCGCTCGGGCGGATCAGGTAGACCGAAGGCAGCGCGCTCCAGTCGGCGGGCGCGGGCGCCGCGGGCGCCGCTACGGCCTGGAGCAAGGCGAGCAGGATCGAGGGCATCATCCCTATCGCCCCGTCGAGCCGAAGCCGCGGGCGCCGCGCGCCGTCTCGTCCAGTTCGTCGACCTCGGCAAAAGCGGCCCGAAGCACCGGCGCGGGGACGAGCTGGGCGATGCGCTCGCCCCTTGCGATCGCGAAGGGCTCGGCGCCCAGATTGACGAGCACCACCTTCAATTCGCCGCGATAGTCGGAATCGATCGTGCCGGTGAGGCAGGTGATGCCGTTCTGGACCGCCGTGCCCGAGCGCGAGCGGACCTGGACCTCGTAGCCGTGCGGGATGGCTAGGGCGATGCCGGTGGCGACGGCGTGGCGGGCGCCCGGCGCCAGGGTCAGGCTCTCGGCGGCGACCACGTCGAGGCCGACGGCATGGGCGGAGCCGTAAGCGGGGAGGGGCAGGCCCTCGCCATGGGGCAGGCGCTTCACCCTGATGTCGATCATGAAAGCGCCTCGGCGATACGCTGCGCCAGGCGGCGGGCGACCTCGGCCTTGGACATATGGTCCCAGCTCTCCGCACCGGTTTCGGTGATCAGGTGGACCTTGTTGGTATCGCCGCCCATCACGTCGCCCGACACGTCGTTGGCGACGATCCAGTCGGCGCCCTTGCGCGTCCGCTTGGCCGCGGCTTGCGCGGCGACGTCGGTGGTCTCGGCCGCGAAGCCGACGAGCAGCCGCGGCCGCTCGGGGCGCGCGGCGAGCCCGGCGAGGATGTCCGGCGTCCGCTGCCAGGCGAGCGCGGGCGGGCCGTCCTCCTTCTTGAGCTTGCCCGCCGCCGGCTCGACCCGCCAGTCGGCGACCGCGGCGACCAGCACGGCGGCGTCGGCGGGGAGGGCGGCGACCACCGCCTCGTCCATCTGCGCGGCGGTCTCGACGTCGCGGCGGTCCACGCCGGCCGGGCTTTCCAGGCTGACCGGCCCGGCCACCAAAGTCACCCGCGCGCCCAGGCTCGCGAGCGCCCCGGCGATGGCGAAGCCCTGCTTGCCCGACGAGCGGTTGGCGATCATTCGGACCGGGTCGATCGGCTCGTGGGTCGGGCCGGCGGTGACGATGACATGCTTGCCGGCGAGCGGCAGATCCTCCCCGGGACGGGGAGGGGGACCGGCCGCAGGCTGGTGAAGGGGGGGTGGCGCCTGGCTCGGCCCCCCCTCCACCGCGCTCCGCGCGGTCCCCCTCCCCGTCCCGGGGAGGACCGCCTCGATCGCGGCGAGGATCGCCTCGGGCTCGGGCAGCCGCCCCGGCCCATATTCGCCGCACGCCATCTCGCCCTCGTCCGGCTCGACGACGATGACTCCATCGGCGCGCAGCCGGGCGACGTTGCGCCTCGTCGCCTCATGCTGCCACATCCGCACGTTCATCGCCGGCGCGGCGAGCACCTGCTTGTCGGTGGCGAGCAGCAAGGTGGTGGCGAGA
This sequence comes from Sphingomonadales bacterium, assembly GCA_034668505.1. Classification (GTDB taxonomy): domain Bacteria; phylum Pseudomonadota; class Alphaproteobacteria; order Sphingomonadales; family Sphingomonadaceae; genus Allosphingosinicella. Next base: position 16,349 of record JAXDPD010000088.1, on the reverse strand, counting down.
TCGTCGGCGATCCCCGCCGCCATCTTCGCCAGCAGGTCCGCCGTCGCCGGGCAGACCACGACCAGATCGGCCTCGCGGGAGAGCTGGATATGCCCCATCTCGGCCTCGTCCTTGAGGTCCCAAAGGCTGGTATGGACCGGCTGCTCGCTGAGCGCCGCCAGCGTCATCGGCGTGATGAACTGCGCCCCGCCGGCGGTCAGCACGCAGCGCACGCTCCCGCCCGCCTTGCGGACCAGCCGAATCAGTTCGCAAGCCTTGTAGGCCGCGATCCCGCCGCCGACGATCAAGAGGATGCTTTTGCCGTTCATCCCCTCAATATCCGGTCAGCAGCATGTCGAGAGCGTTCATGATTTCGGAATGATGATCGGAGAGCGAAGTGATCCGCCGGTCAAGATGCTGGACCGGAATTGCGAAAATGAGCTGCGGGCTCATGACAACCGTGGCTGTTCCTACCTCGAATATCGGATTGAGGCCTGTCGCCACCGGCAAGCCGGCTGCGGGCAGGAGGGGTACGACCACCCTCGTATCCAGATGGTCCAGCACGTCCGCCTGGCAGTCTAGCAGATATCCTTTGCCGCGCGCGCCCGGATAGACGTCGAATCGTGCCATCAGAATTGGCGATATTCGGCATAGGGAATGCCGTTTTCACGCACCCATTCGTTCCAGGCTTCGAGCGCGGGAAGGTTTTCTTCGAGCCAAGCTTCCCGGCGCGACCGGGCCACTTCCTGGGCCAGCCCCTGTTCGCAGGCTTCCGAAACATTGATGCCCAGCCTTTTGGCCTCGTCAATCAGGTCGGCCCGAAGCGAGACATTGGTGGCGCGCTTCGGCGCCGCGATTTTGCGGGGCTGGACATTCATGCGCATAAAATATGTGCATGACGTCTGAAGGTCAAGTCAGGTCAGCCAAAGCGTGGCAGCTACTGCGACCGCGGCGGACACCACCGCCGTGAGCACCAGCAGCCCATAATGCGGCCGCACGACCGCGATCTCGCGCAAGGGGGGCGCGGGCGGGGCGGCGCCCGGCGCCGGGTAATAGAAATCGATGCGGCGGATGAGGTCGGGGAGCTTGCGCAGCAGGCGGACGCCGCGGACGATCTCGTCGGCGATCCGCGCCTCGGGGCCCAGTTCGGCGCGCGCCCATTCGGTGAGGAAGGGCTCGGCCGTCTCCCACATGTTGATCTCGGGATCGAGCGCGGTGGCGACGCCTTCCTCCATCACCATCGTCTTCTGGAGGAGGAGGAGGTGCGGCTGGGTCGGCATGTCGAAATCGCGGGTGATCTTGAACAGGCCCTCCAGCATCTGGCCGAGCGATACGTCCTTCGCCGGCAATCCGCGCATGGGCTCGCCGACCGCGCGCAAGGCGGTGGCGAACTCCTCCATATTGTGGTGCGGCGGCACATATTGCGCCTCGAAATGGATTTCGGCGACGCGCCGGTAATTGCCGGTCAGGAGGCCGTGGAGGATCTCGGCGAGCCAGATCCGCGCCTGCCGGTCGATCCGGCCCATGATCCCGAAATCGATCGCCGCCAGCCGGCCGTCGGGCAGAGCGAACAGATTGCCCTGGTGGAGGTCGGCGTGGAAGAAGCCGTCGACCACCGCCTGCCTGAGGAACGCGCGGACCAGGATCGCGGCGAGCGCCTTGAGGTCGTGGCCGGCGGCGATCAGCGCCTTGCGGTCGGTCAGCTTGATGCCGTCGATCCATTCGAGCGTCATCACCCGCCGGCTGGTCCGGCTCCAGTCGATCTCGGGGACGAAGAAGCCGCTCTCGGCGACGAGGTTCTCGCGCAGCTCGGAGGCGGAGGCGGCCTCCTGCCTGAGGTCGAGCTCGCGATTGGTCCATTGCCGGAAGGTGGCGACGACGAGGCGCGGGCGCAGCCTCGCCGCCTCGCCGCCCATCGCCTCGACCTGCGCGGCGGCCCATTCATAGGTCTCGATCGCTGCCGCGAAATCCTCCTCGATATGGGGGCGCAGCACCTTCACCGCGACCTGCTTGCCCTCGATCGTGACGGCGCGGTGGACCTGGGCGATCGAGGCCGCGCCGACCGGCTCGGGATCGACCTCTAGGAACACCTCGCCAAGCGGCCGGCCCAGCCCCTGCTCGATCGCCGCCTTGATCGCTTCGAACGGCGCCGGCGGCAGGCTGTCCTGAAGCAGAGCGAGGTCGTGCGCCGCTTCCTCGCCGACCAGGTCTGGGCGAGTCGCCAGCGCCTGGCCCAATTTGATCGCGGCCGGGCCGATCTCCTGGAGGGCCTCGGCATAAGTGGGCATGTCCGGCACGCGCGCGCCGAGGCGGGCGAGCCGGCACAGGCGCCGGACCGGCGGCGGCGTGTTGGGATCGCGTTCGATGCCCCGGAGCGCGCCGTGCCGCGCCAGCACCCGGCCCCATTTCAGGAGCCGCCAGACATGGACGACGGCGCGGGTCATGCGGATGTGCCCCGGCGAAAGCCGGGGCCCGGAGTCCCTGTTTCGGCTGGATCCCGGCCATCGGGGCCCCCGCAAAGTGCTACGTTGCGGGGCGCCCTTTCGCCGGGGCGCGCTGCGGCAGGCCGCATCACGTCTTCCAGCCGCTGTGGATGGCGACGAGGCCGCCGAGGATCGGCTCGGCCTTGACCTGGCCGAAGCCGGCCGCCTCGATCATCCTGGCGAAGGCGGCCATGTCGGGGAAGCGCTCGATCGATTCGATCAGATAGCGGTAGCTGTCCTCGTCCTTGGCCACCATCGCGCCGATCCGGGGCACGATCCGGCGCGAATAGGTTTCGTAGAGGGTGCGGAAGCCCGGCCAGCGCGACTGCGAGAATTCGAGGCAGAAGAAGCGGCCGCCAATCTTCAGCACGCGATGCGCCTCGGCGAGCGCGGCTTGGATGTCGGTGACGTTCCGGATGCCGAAAGCGATGGTGTAGGCGTCGAACGCCCTGTCGGCGAAGGAGAGCGCCTCGGCATTCTCTTCGGCCCAGGCCAGCCCGCCGATCCCGCGCCCTTTCGCCCGTTCGACGCCGACGGCGAGCATTTCGGGGTTGATGTCGGCGATCGTGACCGCCGCACCGGCGCGGGCGAGGCGGAAGCCGACGTCGCCGGTGCCGCCGGCCATGTCGAGGATCGCCTCGCCGTTGCGCGGGCGAACGCGGCGGACGAAGGCGTGCTTCCACAGCCGATGCTGGCCGCCCGACATCAGGTCGTTCATCAGATCGTAGCGCGCGGCGACCGACGAGAAGACGCCGCGCACCCGCCGCGTCTTTTCCTCGGGCGCCACATCCTCGTGACCGAAAGAGACCTTGTCCATCGCGCCGGGCTCTAGCAGGGGTGGGGGATGATGTGCAGGTCCCTAAATGCCTGAGCTGCCCGAGGTCGAGACGACCGTGCGCGGCTTGCGCCCCATCCTGGAGGGCAGGAGGATCGCCGCCTTCGATCTGCGCCGGGAAGACCTGCGCTGGCCGTTTCCTCCGGATCTGAGGCAAAGGATGACCGGCGCGCGCGTCATCGGGCTCGGCCGGCGGGCCAAATATGGCCTGATCGACACCGATCGGGGCGACACGTTGATTTTCCATCTCGGCATGTCGGGCCATTGGCGGATCGATCCCTCGGAAATCGGCAAGCACGATCATGTCGTGGTCGAGACCGACGAGGGCCGGCGGCTCGCGCTCAACGATCATCGGCGCTTCGGCTTCCTCGATATCGTCCGCGCCGACGCGCTCGACACCTATCCGCCCTTTGCGAAGATGGGCCCGGAGCCGCTCGGCCCGGATTTCGACGGCGCCTATCTGGCGCGGGCGCTCGACGGCCGCGCCGCGCCCGTCAAGGCGCTGCTGCTCGACCAGCGCATCGTCGCCGGGCTCGGCAACATCTATGTCTGCGAGGCGCTCAACATGGCGCGGATCGCGCCGGGCACCGCCGGCGGCCACATCGCCCGCGCCCGGCTCGACCGGCTCGCGCAAGCGGTGAAGGCGGTGCTGGCGGCGGCGATCGAGGCGGGCGGCTCCTCGCTGCGCGATTATGTCCGGCCCGACGGCGAGCTCGGCTATTTCTCGAAGGAATGGCGGGTCTATGGGCGCGAGGGCGCGGCCTGCCCGTCGTGCGGCGGGGTGATTCGCCGGCGGACCGACTCGGGCCGCTCGACCTTCTTCTGCCCGAAATGCCAGCGCTGACAGCTTGACCCGCCCTCTGCGCCACAGTAAGGGGCGGCGCTTGAGCGGGTGCGGTTCGAAGCCGCGCCCTTTTCTTTTCAGTTACGAGGCCTCCAGATGGCGAATACGCCGCAAGCAAAGAAGCGCATCCTCCGCAACGCCAAGCGCACCGAGATCAACCGCGCCCGCGTCAGCCGCATCCGCACCTTCGTCAAGCAGGTCGAATCGGCGATCGCCGCCGGCGACAAGGACCAGGCCACGGCCGCGCTCGCCCGGGTCCAGCCCGAGCTCTTCCGCGGCGTCGCCCGCGGCGTCCTGCACAAGAACACCGCGGCCCGGAAATATTCGCGTTTGGCACGCCGTCTCGCCACGCTCGGCTAAGCCTTTCTATAGTCTGGACATGCGCCCGCCGGCCCGCGCCGGCGGGTTTTTCGTGCCCGCTTCGGTGCCCGCCGCGGGGGTTTCGAGAAAGTCTAGGATTTCCGGCGATTCGCACCGCCTGCTCCGCGCGAGATTTCGGTAAATCATTGAAATAAGACATGTTTAATCACAAAGTAACGCAGTTCTGCGGTTTTCTACGTGTCAATATAGTTTAATTTTGATGACGCTTTTTTTCCGCTTGATCCCGCCGCATCCGGGTTCCACAACGACCTTCCGGCAGGGGGCTCCCTTGCCGGCGCAACAGCAAAATCAACGTGAGCAGCGGCTTGCCGGGGGCGGCTTTCCGCGCGGGGGAATTTTGCGCCGAAAATAACGAGCCGCCACGGGAGCGGCCGACAGGATGAGGGGTGCGCGCGCGGTGCAGAGGGCTGCAGAAGAGCGGACGAAGGCCGGAACGGACGTGACCGATTCGATCGCGGCGGCCTGGGAATCGATTCGCGCGGGCCTTCGCCGCGATTGCGGCGCCCGCACATTCGACGGCTGGCTGCGCCCGATCGCGCTCGGCGACTTCGACGCCGAGGCGGGCGCGCTGAGGCTCCAGCTGCCGTCGCAATTCATGGCCGATTGGGTGCAGACCCATTTCGCCGAGCGCCTCGCTTTGGCCTGGAAGGCCAAGCTGCCGCTGGTCCGGCAGATCAGGATCGGCGTCGGCTCCGGCGCGCCCAGCACCGCCGCTCTGGTCGAGATTCCCGCGCCGCCCGTCGAGCGCGAGGCCAAGGTCGCGCCGGGCCTCTATGCGGTCGCGCTCGAGCCGCGCTACCGGTTCGAGAATTTCGTCGTCGGCAAGGCCAACGAGGTCGCCTGGGAGGCCGCCCACACGCTCGCGGTCGCCGACAAGGTCGCCTTCAACCCGCTCTTCCTCCACGGCGGCACCGGGCGCGGCAAGACCCATTTGCTCCACGCCATCGGCCACGAATTCCATCGCCTGCGCCCGCGCGCCAAGATCATCTACATGTCGGCCGAAAAGTTCATGGTCGAGTTCGTCGCGGCCCTGCGCGCCAACGAGACCATCCAGTTCAAGCAGCAGCTGCGCTCCGCCGACCTCTTGATGATCGACGACGTCCAGTTCATCGCCGGCAAGGAATCGACCCAGGAAGAATTCTTCCACACGATGAACGAGATCATCTCGGCCGGCCGCCGCCTGGCGATCAGCTCGGACCGCGCGCCGCAGGACCTCGACGGCATCGAGCCGCGGATCTTGTCGCGCCTGAGCTGGGGCCTGGTCGCCGACATCAACGCCGCCGACCTCGAGCTTCGGCTCAACATCATCACCAAGAAGCTCGAGCAGCTTCCCGGCATCTCGGTGCCCGAGGAGGTGGTGATGTTCCTCGCCAAGCGGATCAGCTCCAACGTGCGCGAGCTCGAAGGCGCGCTCAACCGGATCGCCGCTTATGCGACGATGCAGAACCGCGCGATCGACTTGGATTTCGTCGGCGAGGTGCTGGCCAACATCCTGCGCGCCAACCAGCGCCGCATCTCGATCGACGAGATCCAGACCCGCGTCTCCGACCATTATAGGATCCGCAAGGCCGAGATGACCAGCGCGCGGCGCGCCCGCGAGGTCGCCAGGCCCCGGCAGGTGGCGATGTACCTCTCCAAGCAGCTGACCCCGCGCTCGCTGCCCGAGATCGGCCGGCGCTTCGGCGGCCGCGACCACACCACGGTGATCCACGCGGTCAAGCAGATCGAGAAATTGCGCGCCCAGGATCCGGAACTCGATTCCGACATCCGCCTGCTGACCCGGCAGCTGGAGAGCTGATAAGGGGACAGTTACTTTTTCGCGCGATCATGTCCGGATCGGCCATGTCGGCGGTGAAAAGTAACTGTCCCCATTCTCGCGCTAGCGGCGTCCCTGCTCGCGTTCCGGCGCCACGGTGATCCGCACGGTCTCGCCATTATTGCCCGGGAAGCCGGTGAACATCGCCTCGATCAGATTGGGCACGATCGCCGGCAGCTCGTTGGTGTTCGAGCGGGCTTCGGCATGGCCTTCGAACACCGACTGGCCGTCGCTGGCACGGCGGATGTCGAGGTCGAGCTGGCTCGTATAGACGGTGTAGCTGGAGACGTCGTAGCTGCCGCCCCAGAACGGGTCGTGCCAGCCCCAGAAGAACGGGCTGCGATGGCGGCCATAATAGCCGAAGCGGCTGTAATAGGGGCGGTAGCCGAAGCCGCGATAGCGGCCGCTCCAGCCCCACCACGGATCGCCGAACGGATCGGGCGTGGCGACCACCCGCTCGCGGCCTTGGTCGACGCCGTAATCCAGGGTGACGATCAGGGTCGCGTCGGCCTCCGAGCGCGCCTCGCTATAGCCGAGCGCGACCATGTTGCGCCGGACATGATCGGCATATTGGGAGAATTCGAGGCCGCCATTCTTGGCGCGGTCCTCGGCGCGGATGACGAAGCTCTGGCCCTGCGGCGCGGGCATCGCCTGGAAGCGGGAGACGCGGGTGGTGAGGCCCGTGGTGCAGGCGCCGAGCGCGAGCAGCGCGCCGGTCGCGGCGAGCGTCAGGATTTTCTTCTTGAGGGACATGGGCCAAGCCTTTCGGTACGGGCGCTTTTTCGGTCGACTCTGCCTTCGGGCGGACAAAGCTTTGTCCTGAATATAGAACAACTTGCCTCGTTTCGCAAAGTTCCGCTGAACCAAGGATTTACGGGGCGGAATCGGGCGGCCTGCGCTCGGGGCCGCGGGCGGGGAGGGGGCACGAAACTATACAAGGTATACACGAGGGAGGGTGTTGCGAAGGCCCCGGTCATTCGAGATCTCGAGGCGGGGACAGTTACCTGAGGCGGGGACAGTTACGTAACTGTCCCCCTAGGGCGGGCCGGGGCGGCGGCATCCAGGCGCGCCGTGAGGTTGGGGACGCGCCGAAGGTTAGGGTAAAGTTAGGCCAAGGACGGGATGGCGGCCTTCCAAAGGCACAGGTTGGAGGCCTGACGCGGTTGTTTGACGTTTCACGCGAAGACGCGAAGGCGCGAAGGAAAAGCGGCAAAAGGCGAGTGGCACGACCGGCACGAATGTCACATGGAATCGCGGGGGGAGCCCCCCCCCAAAGCGCCAGACGCGGGGCGCCGATGAAGTCGATGCCGGAGCGGATCGAGGGTGGCGGACGATGAGAAAGGGGCAGTAACAGTGACTATCCCCATCCGCCCCACAAGGCAGATAACGGATCGTAGAAAACGATTCTCCTATTTGTCGTCCACGCTTTGTCGCAGGCCATTCAGAACGGCATCATAGGCCGGCACCGTCTTTTCCGCATATTCCATGATTTTGCGTTTCACGATTTCGAACACCGCTTCCGGATCAACCTGATCATCGACATCGCTCGCCAACCGAACCGTCGCCAGCCGCGTCCATTGACCGGTAATTTCTCGGCGGCTGCTCACGGGAAGGCGCGCATTCTCAAGCGCCCTATAGTAACGCAGCCGGGTCGCCTGTTCGCCAGGACCCAATACGAATCGCATCCTGAGGTGACGACGGTCGTTGCTGCGCTGGATCTCGATCAGCATCAGGCGATTGCTGGCCGTCCAGCCACGCGCGGTCAGGAAGTCGGGCAGGTCGTCCCAACTGCGAATTGCGAATCTCATCAACCGGGCCGAGCTGTCGTCGGGGACGATATCAAGACCGGAGGCCTCTGACATACGAGCGGCTATGTCAGCCTGCTCGTGATAGATCATGCCGGAGATGCCATCGGACGCGTCCGGTCGACGTTCCACGAGGAAATCGAGCGCCTCTCGATGCTGACTCCACAGCCTTGCGGCAAGCTCTTCGAGATGATCGTCGGTCAAGTGATGCCTCCGTAGCATGGCCAGATAGGATGCGAGCAGGCTGCGCGCCTCTGGCGATCCAACCTGTCTTTCGACTACGTCGTCCAGCTCGCCTGCCACTGCGGTAAGGTGAAGCGCAAGCCAGTCCCCGCCGTCGTCGCTCACATCGTCCCCATGCTTGGTCAGGAAAATGAATATGTGCCGCCATCCCTCCGAGGCCGGCCATTGCTCACTAACGATTTTCCGGTATCGGCCAAGTTGGCCACTATGCTCGCGAGCATCGATTTTCAGTTCAATCGCAGCAATCAGCTTCTCTTCATTGACGATCACCAGCAGGTCGATGCCGTTCCATTCGCGCCGTATTTGCGTCTTCTCGAAGTCCATCAAATGGACGTCGATCGGCGTGATTTGACCCTGTGTACCGCCCCCATTTGAAAGCCGCTGGGCGACCGCGGCGGCCCGCATCAGGCTGCGAAGGCATTCCGATCCGAACCCGTGGGGGCGCTGAGGGTCGAAGCAATACGCGAGAAAGTGAGCGTGGCGAATCTCCTGCCGTACCATTCCCACAGCCTCGAAGGGACAAAAGACATTCCGCGACTTTTCTATCTCTTCAAAATCGTAGTTTCCCACGAACAGAGCTTCCAGCATGTCTGTGGTGATCACCCTAACCTCGATATTTACAGCCTACATCAATTGCCGTGGCTCCACACATCATAGAACCCCGTCTCACCGCGGCAGCCCCAGCGCCCGATACGCCCCCTCCAGCGTCGGCGCGGCGAGCGCCGCTGCCTTCGCGGACCCCGCCGCCAATATCGCCTCCAGCGCCGCCGGGTCGGCCTCGAAATCCTTCAGCTTGGCGCGGATCGGGGCGATGGTTTCGACGACCAGCTCGGTCAGCGCGGGCTTGAAGGCACCGAAGCCCTGACCCGCGAATTGCTCGAGCACCGATTGGGCCGTCCGGTCGGTCAGCGCCGCGTAGATGGTGACGAGGTTTAGGGCCTCCGGGCGGCCCTTCAGCGCGTCCACCGACTCCGGCAGCGGCTCGGCGTCGGTCTTGGCCTTCCTGATCTTCTGGGCGATGGTGTCGCTGTCGTCGTTGAGGTTGATGCGGCTCATGTCGCTGGGGTCGGACTTGCCCATTTTGGCATTGCCGTCGCGCAGCGACATGATCCGGGCCGCGGTCTCGCCGATCAGGGGCGCGGGGATTGTGAACAGGTCGACGTCGTAATCGGCGTTAAATTTGAGCGCGATGTCGCGCATCAGCTCGACATGCTGCTTCTGGTCCTCGCCGACGGGGACGTGGGTCCCCTGGTAAAGCAGCACGTCGGCGGCCTGCAGGATCGGGTAGGCGAACAGGCCGACCGAGGAGCCTTCGCGGTTCTTGCCCGATTTCTCCTTGAACTGGGTCATCCGGTTCATCCAGCCCATCCGCGCGGTGCAGGAGAGGATCCAGGCCATTTCGGGATGGGCGGGGACGCGGGCGTGGTTGAAGAGCAAGGCCTTGTCCGGATCGATGCCGCAGGCGATCAGCGCGGCGGCCATGCCGTTGACGTTGGCGCGCAGCTCCGCCGGATCGTTGTAGACGGTCAGCGCGTGGAGATCGGCGAGGAAGATCAGGCATTCCACCTCGTCCTGGAGCTTCACCCAGCGCTTGATCGCGCCGAGATAATTGCCGAGGTGGAGATTGCCGGTCGGCTGGATGCCCGAGACCACGCGCATTATTGTTTCGGCCCTTTCGGTTTGCGCCTGAGGAACGCCTTCAGCTCGGCCAGCGAATAAGCGCGGGTGAGGAAGACCGACGCCGCATAGACGATGAAGCCGCCGCCGACCAGCAGCGCCAGGCCGGTGACCCGAAGCTCGAACGTGCCGGCGAGCAGCGGGCGGACGAGCGGGTTGATCGCGGCCAGCGCGCCCGCCATCAGCAGGGCCGCCAGCGCGAGCCGGACGATGTGGCTGGCGAGCTTCTTGTCCATCTCGAAATGGCCGCGCTTCCTCAGGCTGAGGTAGAGCAGGGTGACGTTGACCCAGGAGGCGATGGCGGTGGCGAGCGGCGGGCCGATATGGGCGAGCGGCCAGATCAGGACGAGGTTGAGGACCAGGTTCACCGCGATCGCGACCAGAGCGAATTTGAGCGGCGCCTTCATGTCCGAGCGGGCGTGGAAGCCCGGGGTCAGCACCTTGATCAAGATGTAGGCGGGAAGGCCAACCGAGAAAGCGGCGAGCGCCCAGGCGGTGGCGATCGTGTCGCCTTCGGTGAAGGCGCCATATTGGAGCAGGCCGCGGATGATCGGATCGGCGCTGACGATCAAGGCCGCGGTCGCGGGCAGGGTGAGGAACAAGGCGAGCTGCAGCCCTTTCTTCTGGAAGTCGATCGCGCCCCGGTCGTCGCCGCCGGCGAGCATCCGGGCGATGGTGGGGAGGAGGACGGTGCCGAGGCCGATGCCGACCAGGCCCAAAGGAAGCTGGTTCAGCCGGTCGGCATAATAAATGTAGGAGACCGAGCCTTCGGGCAGGAAGCGGGCGGCGAGCATGGTCGAGACGACCAGGTTGATCTGCATCGCGCCCGCGCCCGCCGCGGCCGGCCAGATCAGCTTCAGCAGCCGCTTCACGTCGTCGTTGAGCCGGGGCAGGCGCAGCTTCAGCTTCACGCCGGCGCGGCGGCAGGCGAGCCACAGCCAGAGGAACTGGAGCACGCCCGAAATGGTGACGCCCCAGGCCTGGGCGCGCGCGGTGCCTTCATCGTCCGGCCCGTGGAAGAAGAGCAGAGCGACGATCAAGGTGAGGTTCAAGAGGATCGGCGCCGCGGCGTTGACCCAGAAGCGGCCCAGCGAATTGAGGATGCCGCCGAGCAGCGAGACCAAAGAAATGAACAGCAGATAGGGGAAGGTGATCCAGGCCAGCGAGACGGCGAAATCGAACTCGCTCGCGCTCGCATCGTTGAACCCGCCGGAGAGCAGCAGGACGGCGGGCCCGGCGAGCAGCATCAGCAGGCCGGTGAACAGGATCAGGAAGGGCAACAGGACGGCGAGCGCATCCTCGCTGAACCTGAGCGCCCGGTCGAGCCTGCCCGAATCTTCGCCGACCTTGCGGTTGAACGAGGGCACGAAGGCCGAGGCGAACGCCCCTTCGGCGAAAAGCGCGCGGAACATGTTGGGCAGGCGGAAGGCGATCAGGAAGGCGTCGGAGGCAAAGCCCGCGCCGAGGAAGCGCGCCATCAGCATGTCGCGCACGAAGCCCAGCGCCCGGCTGACCAGGGTGAGGATGCCGATCGAGGAGAAGGATCGGACGAGGCTCATGCCGACACGCTCCCCGATGGCCGGGTCCCAGCGGCGCCGACGGCAAGACTGGACCCCGGCCTTCGCCGGGGAACGCTTTCGGTCGTCAGCGGTGCGCTATGCACGAGGTCGCCCCCCTCCCAGGCCGATAGGACACCACAACCGTTCGGGCTGAGCTTGTCGAAGCCCTCCCTTACTCTTCTCCCAATGGGAAAAGGAAAGGAAGGCCCTTCGACAGGCTCAGGGCGAACGGAGCGGGGACCGGCCGGAGGCAGGTCAGGCCTGGCCCGTCTCGTCCGGAACCGGGCCGCCGCCGCCCTCGCCGCCCGGCTGCTGGCCGGCGCTCTGCAAATAGAGGCCGGCGAAATCGATCGGGTCGAGCAGCAGAGGCGGGAAGCCGCCGTCGATCGAGGCGTCGGCGATGAGCCGGCGGGCGAAGGGGAAGAGCAGGCGCGGCGCTTCGGCGAGCAGGAAGGGCTGGAGCTGCTCGGCCGGGATGTTGCGGAGCGCGAACAGGCCCGCATAGAGAAGCTCGATGCGGAAGGCGACGCCCTCGCTGCCCTTGGCCTCGATCTCGACCTTGAGCACGACCTCGTGCACGTCCTGGCCGACGGGCTGGGTGCCGATGTTGAACTGGACGTCCATCTGCGGCTGGCCCTGCCATTGGTAGACGGCCGGCGCGTTCGGATTCTCGAAGGAGAGATCCTTCACATATTGGGCGAGCACGCCGACCTGCGGCAGGCTGTCATTGCCGTTGGATGCAGGATCGTTGGTGTCGGGGGCGGGCGCGTCTTCGGCCATGTCTCTGTCGTCTTTCGATTGTGGTGGCTTGCGTGGCGGCGCGAGCGGGCGCCGGTCGTGCGGGCGGGTAGCAGGAGCCTGCCCAGCGCGCAACATCCGGCCCCGGCGTTCGTTGCGGAATATGCTTATTTGAATCGCAAGGGGTTCGGGCCTATGTAGGGCCGGTAGCGTTCCCCGGGAGAATTTGGTTGACCGTCGAGATCGTCCTCTTGGCCATGATCGCCTTGTTCGTTGGCCTCCGGCTCTATGCCGTGCTCGGCACACGGACCGGCCACGAGCAGCAGCCGGTGATCCGGCCCGAGCCGGCGGCCGAGAAGCCGCGGGCCCAGCTTGCCGCCGACATCAGCGCCAATCCCGCCGAGCCGACCGGCTTCGCCTACGAGCAGGGCGCCGCTTCGGGCATCCGCGCGATCATCGCCGCCGATCCGAATTTCGACGTCGCCCGCTTCATCGAAGGCGCGCAGGCCGCCTATCGGATGGTGCTCGAGGCGTTCTGGAAGGGCGACCGGGCGGAGCTCGCCTTTCTCGCCGGCGACAAGGTCTGCAAGGCGTTCGAGACTTCGATCGACGAGCGCGAGGCCGCCGGCCACGTCCTCGACAACAGGCTGGTCGCGATCGAGCGCGCCGCCATCGAGGATGCGCGGCTGAACGGCAAGTTCGCCGAGATCGAGGTCCGCTTCGACGCCTTCGTCGCCGCCATCACCCGCGACAAGGACGGCGTCCTGGTCGGCGGCTCGATGAGCGACGCCGTGCCCGCCAACGACATCTGGACCTTCCAGCGCGACCTCAAGAGCCGCGACCCCAATTGGCGCCTCGTCGAGACCGAAGAAGCCGCCTGAGCGCCGGCGCGATGAGCGGCGCTCCGTTCCTTGCCCTGCTGGCCGTCCTGGCGCTCGCCGGCTGCGCGCGCACGATCCCGCCGCCGCGCACCGCGCCGCCCGTTCCGGCGCCCCGTCCCGTCCCGGTTCCCCGGCCGCTGCCGGTTCCCCAGCCTGTTCCCGTCCCTGTGCCGCCCGCGCCCGCCGGCGAGACCGCGCTCCAGGCCGGGGTGCGCGCCGGGCCGCCGCGGCTCGCCTTCGATCCGGAGCAGGCCGCGCGCGCTTATGCCGCTTTCCGGATCTCCTGCCCGGCGCTGCTGCGGCGCAGCGACGCGAGCGGGCTGACCCGGCCGGAGGACTGGCGCGCGGCCTGCGGCCAGGCCCCGGCCGATCCGTCGCCCGCCGGGCTGGCCGCCTTTTTCGAGCGCGAGTTCGAGCTCGTCCAGGTCGGCGACGGCGCCGCCTTCGCGACCGGCTATTACGAGCCCGAAATCCCGGGCTCGCGCACCCGCCAGGCCGGCTATGAGACGCCGGTCTACGCCCGCCCGCCCGATCTGCTCGACGCCAACCCGCGCACCGGAAGCGGGGGCAGGGGGCGGGTCGACGCCAGCGGCAATTACGTCCGCTATCACGACCGCACCGCGATCGAGCAGGGCGTGCTCGCCGGGCGCGGACTGGAAATCGCCTGGGCGGCGGATCCGGTCGACCTGTTCTTCCTCCAGATCCAGGGCTCGGGGCGGCTGCGGCTGCCCGACGGCTCGGTGATGCGGATCGGCTATGCCAGCCAGAACGGCCATGGCTACGTCCCGATCGGCCGGCTGCTGCGCGAGCGCGGCATCGTCGCGCCGCCGGTCACCATGCAGAAGATCGTTGAATGGCTGCACGCCAATCCCGAGGCGGGCCGCGCGCTGATGCGCGAAAATCCGAGCTACGTCTTCTTCCGCGAGCTGACCGGGGCGGGGCCGTTGGGCGCACTCGGCCTGCCGGTTACCGCTTATGGCTCGGTCGCCACCGATCCGAAGTTCGTGCCGCTGGGCGCGCCGATCCTCATGTTCGACATGGACAATCCCCGCGCCAACGGCCTGTGGGTCGCGCAGGATACGGGCGGCGCGATCCGCGGCTCCAACCGCTTCGACACCTTCTGGGGCGCCGGGCCCGAGGCCGCCGCGATCGCCGGCGGGATGGCGGCGCGCGGGCGGGCCTGGATCCTGCTGCCGCGCGGCGCGATCGAGAGGATCCGCGCCCGTGCCGCGCCGGCTCAGCGCTGACGAGCAAGCGCTCTGGCGCCGCGTCGTCGAGAGCGTCAGGCCGCTGCACGGCGCGGCCCTGCCGCCCGCGCCCGCCGACGAGGCACCGCGCCCGGCTCTCGCCAGGCCGAAGGCCGCGCCCGCGCCGGCGCCAGCGCGCAAGGCCGTGCCCGGCACGACGCTCGACGGCAGCTGGGACCGGCGGCTGTCGCGCGGGCTGGTCGCGCCCGACCGCAGCCTCGATCTTCACGGCCATGGTCTCGCCAATGCCTGGGATTTGCTCGACCGGCGGCTCGAGCAGGCGATCGCCGACGGCGCCCGCCTGCTGCTGCTGATCACCGGCAAGCCGCCCTCGGACGGCTCGGGCAAGCGCGGCCGGATCCGCGCCGCGGTCGGCGACTGGCTGGCGGCGTCGCGCCACGCCGCCGACATCGCCGCGGTCAGGAACGCGCATCCCCGCCACGGCGGCGCCGGCGCGCTCTATCTGGTGCTGCGCAGGAAGAAACCGCCCCCGTCTGGCGCCGGCCCCGATTTGGTGACAGGAGGGCGCCGGCGGCGGACCGGCGGGGAATGACGTGAAGGCACAATCGGACATCTTGATCGTCGGCGCGGGCCACAATGCCTTGGTCTGCGCTTTCTATCTGGCGGAGCGCGGGCTCGAGGTGACGATGGTGGAATCGCGCTCGGTGGTCGGCGGCGCGGCGGTGACCGAGGAATTCCATCCCGGCTTCCGCAATTCGACCGCGAGCTACACGGTCAGCCTGCTCAACCCCCGGGTGATAAGCGACATGCGGCTCTACGAGCACGGGCTCAAGGTCGTGCTCAGGAAGATCGACAATTTCCTGCCGACGCTCGGGCCCGATTATCTGCTCTCGGGCCGCGGCGGGCTGACCAAGAGCGAGATCGCCCGCCATTCGCCGGCCGACGCCGGGCATTACGATGCTTATGCCGAGGCGCTGAACGGCGTCGTCGCCGTGCTGCGCCAGTGGCTGCTGCGCGCGCCGCCCAATGCCGGCGGCGGCCTCGGCGACCTCTTCGCCTTGCTGAAGCTCGGCGGCGGCGTCGGCCGGCTCGGCCTCGAACAGCAAAGGCATCTGATCGACTTCTTCACCAAATCGGCCGCCGACGTCCTCCAGCGCTATTTCAGCCACGATCTGGTCCAGGCTTTGTTCGGCTTCGATGCCGTCGTCGGCCATTATGCCAGCCCTTTTGCGCCGGGCTCGGCCTACGTCCTCCTCCACCACGTCTTCGGCGAGGCGGCGGGCGTCGAGGGCGCCTGGGGCCATGCGATCGGCGGCATGGGCGCGATCACGCAGGCCATGGCGAAAGCAGCCGAGGGCGCGGGCGCGAAAATATCGCTGTCTTCACCTGTGCGTGAAGTGGTCGTCGAGAGAGGCCGCGCCTGCGGCGTCGTGCTCGCCGATGGCGCCATCGCGCGCGCGAAGGCGATCGTGGCGAACGTCAATCCCAAATTGCTGTATGAAAAGCTTGTGCCGGAAGATGCGCTCACGCCAGACTTCCGTGCGCGCATGGGCGCCTATCGTTGCGAGTCCGCGACGTTCCGCATGAATGTCGCGCTCTCCGAGTTGCCGCGTTTTTCGGTGCTGCCGGGGGCAGGGGATCATCACACGGCCGGCATCATCATCGCGCCGAGCCTGCGCTACATGGATCGCGCTTATGCGCAGGCGCGGCTGCATGGATGGTCGACGCAGCCGATCATCGAAATGCTGATTCCCTCGACGCTCGACGACACGCTCGCGCCCAAAGGCGCGCATGTCGCAAGCCTCTTCTGCCAGCACACGGCTTACGATCTGCAAGATCGTACGTCGCAGGGTCGTACTTGGGATGCGTGCCGCGATGAGGTCGCCGATCTGATGATCGC
>JAXDPD010000087.1:0-39673 GCA_034668505.1 Sphingomonadales bacterium | reverse complement strand
CCGGGTCGAGGATGCCGGCGACGTCGTCCTCGAATATGCCGGCGGCGGTGCCGACGCGGTCTATGCGGTGGGCAGCTACACGCTGCAAACCGGCTATGAGATCGAGGTGCTGGCGGCGATCGATCCGTCCTCGACGGCGGCGCTCAACCTCACCGGCAACGACTATGGCAACACCATCTTCGGCAGCAACGGCGCCAACGTCATCGACGGCAAGGGCGGCAGCGACGCCCTGGTCGGTTATGGTGGGGCCGACACCTTCGCCTTCACCACCGCCCTGGGCGCGGGCAATGTCGATACGGTCTACGGCTTCGTCGCCGGCACCGACAAGATCGGGCTCGACGACGCGATCTTCACCGCGATCGGCGGCACGCTCAACGCCAACGCCTTCGTGGTCGGCGCCGCGGCGGCCGACGCCGACGATCGCATCATCTACGAGAGCGCCACCGGCCAGCTCTTCTACGACGCCGACGGCAACGGCGCCGGCGCCGCGGTCCAGTTCGCGATCCTGGAGCCGGGCCTGGCGCTCACCGCCAGCGATTTCCTCATGATCTAACGAAGCCTTCGGCCCGCGCCGCGCCCCCAATCCTCGTCGGGGCGGCGCGGCGCCGCTTGCGCAAAGCTGAAAGTCGGTTCAAGTTCGCGCCCCGGAGGGGATGGATGAACGATCTGGGCCAGGCCGCGGTTTCGGCCGACAAGGCGCCGCGCACGGAGCGCGGCCGCAAGACCGTGCGCAAATTGCTCGAGGCGGCGGCCCAGGAATTCGGGCAGCGCGGCTTCCACGAAGCGGCGATCACCGGCATCACCCAGCGCGCCGGAGTCGCGCTCGGCACTTTCTACACCTATTTCGAGAGCAAGGAGGAATTGTTCCGCGCCCTCGTCCGCGACATGAGCCAAGCGACCCGCCAGCATGTCGCCGAGGCGGTGCGCGGCGCGCCCGACCGGCTGGCGGCGGAGCGGATCGGGCTTGCCGCCTTCATCGGCTTCACCCAGGCCCATCCCGAGCTCTACCGGATCATCGAGGAGGCGCAGTTCGTCGCCGAGGACGTCTATCGCGAGCATTATTTGACCTTCGTCGACGGCTATCGCCGCAACCTCGCCGCCGCCGCCGCGCGCGGCGAGATCGCCGAGGGGCCGGACGAATTGCGCGCCTGGGCGCTGATCGGGATGAGCGTGTTCCTGGGCATGCGCTATGCGATCTGGAACAAGGACATGGATCCGGCCGCGGTCGCCGACCACGCCATCGACCTGGTCTCGGAGGGGCTGAGGAGCCGCGAGCCGTGATCGCCGAAATCCCCGATCTGATCGCCAAGCGCGCCCAACTGACGCCGCATCGGATCGCGTTCGAGGATCTGGCGACCGGGCGGACGCTGAGCTTCGCCGCGCTCGACGCGCGCGCGGGGCGCGCCGCCGCCCTGATGGCGGCGCGCGGGGTCGGTAAAGGCGATCGCGTCGCCATCCTCACCCGCAACCGGATCGAGTTTTTCGAGACCCTGTTCGGCTGCGCGAAACTGGGCGCGATCCTGGTGCCGCTGAACTGGCGGATGCCGCCCGCCGAGCTCGACGGCCTCGTCGCCGACGCCGCCCCGGTGCTGATCTTCCACGGCGCCGAAGAGGCCGCCGCCGCCCGCGCGCTCGCCGGGCCCTTGCCGGCGATCGACTTCGACCGCGATTACGAGGCCGGCCTCGCCGCGGCCGCGGCCGGGCCCTGGCGCCCGCGGTGGCCCGCCGGCTCGACCTGGTATTTGCTCTATACGTCGGGGACGACCGGGCGGCCCAAGGGCGTCATCTACACCTATCGGATGGCGGTCGCGAACTACGTCAATGTCGGCACCTGCATCGACATCGCCTCGACCGACACCACGGCCAGCTTCCTGCCGATCTTCCACACCGCCGGCATCAACCTGCACGCGCTGCCGACGCTGATCGCGGGCGGGCGGGTGATCGTCATGGACGGGTTCGACGCCGAGGCCTTGGTGCGGCTGATCGAGGCGCGCCGGCTCGACACCGTCTTCGGCGTGCCGACCGTCTATCAGAGCCTGCTCGATCATCCGCGCTTCGCCGAGGCGCCATTGGACGCGGTGCGCCACTGGGGATCCGGCGGCGCGCCGCTGCCGGACGCGCTCGCCTTGCGCTATCGCGACCTCGGCGTGCGCATCTGCAACGGCATGGGTATGACCGAGACCGGCCCGACCGCCTTCCTGATGGGCCCGGCCGACGCCTGGGAGCGGATCGGCTCGGTCGGCAAGCCGCAGCTTCTGTGCAGCGCCCGCATCGTCGATGCCGAGGATCGCGAACTGCCCGACGGCCAGGTCGGCGACCTTCAGTTCGCCGGGCCGGGGGTGACGCCGGGCTATTGGCGCAACGAGGAGGCGACCCGCGCCGCCTTCACCGCCGACGGCTGGCTGCGCTCGGGGGACCTCGCCCGGCGCGACGCCGACGGCTTCTTCCACATTGCCGGGCGCCGCAAGGAGATGTTCATCTCCGGCGGCGAGAACGTCTATCCGGCCGAGGTCGAGAATGTGCTGTCGGCGCATCCGGCCGTGGTCGGCGTCGCCGTGCTCGCCGAAGCGGACCCCAAATGGGGCGAGGTCGGCCGCGCCTTCGTCCAGCTCGCGCCGGACGGCGGCCATCCGGACGGCGCCGAGCTCACCGCCTTCTGCCGCGCCCGCCTCGCCGCGTACAAAGTGCCCCGCCGCTTCGAGTTCGTCGCCGAATTCCCGCGCACCTCGGCGGGCAAGATCCAGAAGCATCTGCTCGCCTGAAATCGCGCGCAAGGCCGCGTCGATTTCGTGACGCCCGTGACGGCGGTCACGCCCGCCCGCGGCGCGAGTCGATAACATCGCCTCCGACGGCCGGGAGTCGCGCCATCCAGTATGCGCCCAACGAAGCCACCAGGAGGGGAATGAACATGGCTACCGCGCTCAAAGAAATCACCACGGCCGCGCGCAACGACCGGGCCGAAATCAACCTGGACGTGCCGGCGGTGCCGACCCGCTACGCGGTCCGCGAAATCGGTTTCACAATGGTCAACGGCAGGCTGCAATTCGCCTTCGCGAGCCACGGACGGGCCCAGCCGCTGCCGCGCGGCGGGATCGACGCGGTCGTTGCCGGCCTGCTGACGCCGTCGTCGGCCGCGATGCTCGCTTTCGGCCCCGGGCGCGCCGCCGCCGCCGCGCCGCAGACCCCGCTCGACCTCGACGTGTCGGGCGATCCGATCTGGCTCGTCTACATGCTCGCCCAGCCCAGCAACATGCGGTTCAGCACGGCGCTGAAGGCGATGACCCACAAGCAGCGCGAGCACCGGCCTTATTATGGCGGCCTGCGGCACGTCGCCAAGGGTGTGGAAAGCAGCCGGCCGCTTGCCCGCTGCAGGCTGATCTACCTCGCCGCCGCGCCGCCGGCCGACGGCGAATATCGACACGGCTTCAACTTCAACGTGGAGCTCGAGCAGGATCCGGGCATCGAGGGCAATCCGCGCTCGCTGCCGATCGAGATCGATCCCGACATCCGTCATCCAGGCGGCTCGACGACCTGAAGCTCGGGGGCTGGGGGGAAGGGCGGGGCGGCATCACGCCCCGCCCTTTTTTTGCCCACGGCCCGGCGGCAAGCGCCCGCCGGGACGCAGATCGCGACGCCGCCGTGACGGCGGTCACGCGCGTCCCGTTCGGGCCGCGCTATGCCTCTCTCGGCAGGCGGCTCTTCCGCGGAGAGCCACGCCCGGTAGGCGTCCATCCAAGCCAAGGGAGAAACGATCATGGCCACCATCCTCAAGGAGCAGACCGACACGCCGCAGGAGGCCGCGTTGCCGGGCTCCGTCAAGTTCAGCATCGGGAGCCTCTATTCCGACACCTGGGAGATCCAGGAGCCCGATGCCAATACGGCGCCGCCCCAGCGCGTCGTCGTGCGGGAAATCGACATGGCGCCGCCCGGCAGCCTCTATCCCTTCGTGCTCCACAGGCCGGACAGATCCCACCCGATCGACGACCTGGCGGATATTATCGAAAGCATCAGGGAGGAGCGGTACCAGCGCAACTATCCCGTCAACCAATATTTCCGTCCGCTCGACATGAAGCTCGCCGTTCCGACCTGCTTCGTGTTCTACCTCAGCAGCCGCTGGAACTGGAGATTCAGCAGCAAATCGATGGGCGCGCTGCTCGGCGACATCGACGCGAATCTCCGCAAGAACTACACCAAGCTGCGCCACGTGCTGGACGACAATGAGGGCTCGCCAAAGAAGCACCCGCACGACAAGTTCTGCAAAATCATCTACTTCAACGCAAATCCGCCGGCGACCCCGGTGCCCAGCTTCAACCACCCGTTCAATCTCATGGTCGAGTTCGTCTATCCGGACGGCGACGACCCAAATAAGGAAAATACGATCCCGATCATCATCGATCCGGACATCCGCCATCCCGGCGGATCCGGGGAGTAGCTTTTGGGGGGCCGGCACCGCCGTCGCGAAACCAAGGGCGGCGGGCCCGACCCTGAAGCCGGGGACCCGCCGCCGCCGTAGGTGGACCAGAACCAAGCGGCGGAATTATGCTTAGAGCACAGGCCTTCACTTGTGCTTTTCGGAGCCTTGCGGGTTTTACGGTGTAGGGCGCGTTCAGGCTATTTGGCGGTCGCGCGGGCCTGCGCGCCGCCGGCGGATTTAGCCGTGGGGAGGACGGCCCGCATCCTCCCCACGGCTAAATGGTCGGGGAGAGAGGATTCGAACCTCCGGCCCCTGCCTCCCGAAGACAGTGCTCTACCAGGCTGAGCTACTCCCCGACCGATACGCGCGGCCCCCGAAAGTCGATTCCGGGGCCGGCGGGGCCCGGCGTCTATAAGGACGGGATGGGGGGAGTTCAAGCGGCCTTGCGCCCCCTGCGGCCGAGACCGGCGCCCTCACTCTTCGGGCGGCGGCGCCTGCTGGGTCTGCTGCTGTTGCTGCTCCAGCTGCGCGGCGCTCTCCTCGAGCAGGTTGCGCAGCTCTTCGATATTGGCGTTGGTGGCGCCGTCGTCGACGACCGGCGGCGACTGCTGTTGCTGTTGCTGCTGCGGCGCGACGGCATTGCTTTCCCCGACGGTCGTGCCGAAGCCCGTGACCGGCGCCTCGCTGCCGGAATCGCTGCCGGGGCCCGAGGTCGCGCCGTCGAACCAGGGATCGTCGCTGACCGGGCGGACGGTCTCGGTCCGGAGCAGCACGACCAGTGCGAGGAGCGCGGCGGCGACCGCGGCGATCACCGCCGCGACGATCACCGCCTGCTTCGAAACGCCGCCCCTGACCCAGAGCCGGGCCAGGGCCGAATCGCGGTCGAGCCCGGCGGTGCCGGCGACCAGCTTGCCGACATGCCGGCGATAGAAGGAGGTGCCGAGCGCCCCGGCCGCGACCGCCGCGGCGATCGCCAGCACGCCGGCGCCGATCGCCACCGGCAGCGACCGGGCCAGCAGGCCGAGCGCGGCGAGCAGGACCAAGAACAAGGCCAGAGCCGCCACCGGCACCCACATCTTGCGATAGGCGAACCAGAACAGGCTGGCGAAGCAGGCCGCCCAGTTCCACTGGACCTGCGACCTGCGCGCGTCCATCCGCCGCCAGCGCTCCAGATACCAGGGCGCGTTCGTCCCGATCGCCGCGGTCGCCCGGTCGGCGTCGGCCGGAGCGGCGGCCGGAGGGGCGGCCGGAGCGGCCGGCGCCTTGGCGAGGACAGGCGGCGGCGGAGCGGGCGCCGGCGCCGGCTCCGGCCGCGGGGGCGGCGCCGCCGCCGGCGCCGGGCCGGGCTCGGCCGGCGGCGGCTGCGGCGCTTCCGCCGGAACCAGGCCGCTCAGCGTCTTGAGCTCGAGCGCCAGCCGGTCGAGGCTGGCCTCGCGCCCCTTGCCATAAGCGTCGGTCCAGTGGCGGATCTTGAGGAAGAAGGCCAGACCGGGGGCGGGATTGATGTCGGCGGTGCGGACCGGGAAGATCGGCTTGGAATTGCTGAACGCCATCTCGGTCTCGGCGCGCACATAAGGCGATTTGTTGGCCATCTCGGTGACCAGCACGACGAAGGCGGTGCAGCCCTCGATCGCCGCCTGCAGCGCCTCCGAATAATCGATGCCGGGGCGCACGTCGCGCGGCGCGATCCAGGCCTTGACGCCGTGCGATTCGATGAACGCGACGAGATCGTTCGCCTCGTCGCGATTTTCCGAACCGTGGCTGATGAAGACGTGGCCGGCCATGCGCTCCCCTGTGTCTCGGGACGCTATCCGCAACATTCCGGTTCGGCAAGGCGCGGCCCGGCGCTCAAGGGCAACGGTACAGCCATTGCTCGCTGCCGCCGGGGAAGCGCAGGAGGATCTGCTGCGGCGAGATCGACAGCGCCTCGTAGCGCGCGGTCATCGGCGGGTCGCGCGGGATGCGGCTGCCCTGGCGGACCCGGTAATACGTGATGTTGGTCAGCGTCGTGCCGTCGATGCTCCAGGTGCCGCCGCCGCCGGCCGTCGCCCAATTGTGGTCGGTGCCGTAGGTCGCGCCCTGCCGCCCCGAGCAGCTTTCGCCGGCCAGGATCCAGGAGCCGAGGATCCAGTCGCCGCCGGTCTCGGCCGGCGGCTGCGGCTCGGGCGGGACCTCGGGGGCGGCGACGGCGACGTTCACCTCGTTGCGGACGGGATCGGGCGCCGGCGTCTCCGCCGGGCGATTCCACCAATCGTCACGAGCGCGGCCGTCCGCCGACTCGCGGGTCCGCTCCCCGCCGTCGCCCGCACTGCGCAGCATCGCGAGCACGGCCACGCCGAGGATGACGGCGAGGCTGAGGCAGATGGCCGCGATCATCCACTTATTGCCTTTGGCCTTGCGCGGCGGGCGGCCGGCCGGCGGCGAGCGGGGCCGTGGCGGCGGCGCGGGCGCCGCGCCGGACCCGGGCGGCGGATGGCTGAGCGCGGCGGCGAGCCGCTCGAGATTGGCCGCTTCGTCGGCGCCGAACAGGTCGGTCCAGTGGCCGAGGCCGAGGAACAGGGCCAGCCCCTTGGCCGGCGTGATCGCGCTGAAGCGGACCGGGAAGAGCGGCTTGCCGCAGCTGAAGGCGATCTCGATCTCCGCCCGGACATGGCGGGAGCGGTTCGACTCGGCCGAGACCAGGGCGACGACGGCCGCGCTCGTCTCGATCGCGTCCTGGATCGATTCCGAATAATCGGATCCCGGCCGCACGTCGCGCGGCGCCATCCAGACGCGCACATTCTTGGATTCCAGGCGCCGCAGCAGGTCGTCCGCAAGGGGACGGTCGGTCGTGCTGTAGCTGAGGAAGATGTGTCCCGAGTCCACGGCGCCCCCCGGAGCCGCGGGCAATATCGAGGATCGCAAAGGCTAAGGCAACCGGCAATTCCCGCCGGATTGGCAGCTACATCACGAAGCGGGCCTCGTCGAAGGACACCGTGAACCAGCGCAGCTCCTGGTAGGAGAGCCGCTCCATCTCGCGCAGGACTCCGACCTTGGCGTGCGCGTCGCCGACGTCGAAGCGCCGCTCGAGCGCTTCGATGGCGGCGAGATACCATTCGTAGCGCTCCGTTTCCGAGCGCAATTGCAGACCTTCGTCGAGCACCCGCAAGGCGAGGACCAAAGCGGCCAGCATGCCGCCGACGCCCGCGACAAGCAGCAAGGCCGGCGCGTTGGACGTGCCCGCTTCGGCCGGCGGGGTCGCGGCGTGGAGGATGCCCAGGGCAGCGGCGGTGAGCAGCGCCAGCACGGTCATGACGTCGGCGCCGGTCCTGACCAGGTGCGATCGGGTTCGGGGCGAATGGAGCCCCTTCATCAATTTGTACGAGGCATAGCGCTTCTGGATGCCGAACCTTTGCTGCTTGAGGATCCCGAACAGCTCGCCGACCGCGGGCGAGGGGGCCGGCGTGTCGGGCAAGCGGACCCAGGCGTCGTCGAGCCAGGGCTGGTCCAGGGTCACATCCCGGCGCATCCGCTCGAGCGCGTCGCTGACCGGCTGCATATGCTCGAAGCGGTCGAGCGCGCCGCGCCGCAACGCCTCCCATTGGTCGAGCCGGGCCGGGTCGGCGACGACCTCCGCCGCCAACGGCAGGTTGTTGACGATCAGCTGGAAGTGGAGCTGGCGCATCCGGTCGGTCGAGAAACGGTGGGCCAGCCAGTGGGCCTTGTCGCGGCCGCTCAGCACCCCGCTGAAGCCGGTCACCCCGCTCGTCACCGCGAGCAAGGCGGCGAACGCGCCCAGATAGGGCGTCGCCGCCGGTGCCGCCTGGCCGATCGCGCCCAGGAAGGCGGTGAGGATCAGGCTGGCGCAGCCCAGGAGGACGGCGCTCATGCCGAGCCGCCGGCTGCGCCTGCGGAAGCGGCCGGCGGGCGCATCGTGGGCCGCGAAGCGCGTGCGCAGCTCGGGCCAATCGAAGATCGCGGCCGCCTGGGGATGCCGCCGCCAGATGAAGTCGCGATGCTCCTGCGAGAACAGCAGGTCGTCGTTCGGCCAGTCCGCGAACGGATTGGCGGGCGGGGCGGGGGGAGGCGGATCGGTCAAGAGCCGGACCTGGGGCAAGCGTTCCCGTTCAAATCTCCATCCTCACTGGCAATTGGAGTTGGGGGCAGCCGCATTGCCGCCGCAAGGGTCATAGGCGGTGGACTCGGTGACATTGCCCGGCTCGTCCATCGTGGCGTTGTAGGCTGCCGGCCCATTATAGCTCGTCATCATGCCCATATTGTCCTCCGGCATCGGTTCGGAATCCACGGCGCCATTTGCCGTCAGGGACAGGCAGTCGGAGCCGTTTGCATCGACCGCGCAGGGGTCGAACAGGGCGGCGTTGTTGATCGGGACGTAACGAGGGGCCGTAACGACGATGAGCAGGACGGCCAGGACGACCACGCCCAATATCGCCGCCGCAATCCGAATGTGCCGCTTGTCGATTTGGAACATGTCGGGGCGCGCGTCCGCGTCGCTGCCGAGGGGAACGGGCGGCGGCACGATTGCGGCGGGCGGGGGAGGCGGTGGCGGCGACGGCGCCGGCGATGACGGCCGGGGCTGTTTGGGCGCGGCTTTCGCGACGTTGGGCACGGCAATGGCGGCCGGCGCCGGCGCCTCGGGCTGCTCGACGCGCGCCTTCAGCAGGTTGCGGATGTCGGTGACGAAGGCGGAGACGAAGTCGCGCACCTCCGGCTCGTCGTAGCGAAGGTTGCGCCGGCGCTGGAAGGAGAAGTGCTGGAGCTGCATCAGCGTGTCGCGCACGGTCTCGTCGGTGGTGTCCGCATCCTCCTCGACGTCGACATAGTGGATCGGGAAGATGCGGCTGCGTTTCGGCAGATCGGGATAGGCCGCGAACAATTCCTGCTCGCGCTCGAGGAACAGCCGCACCTCCTTGCAGCACCATTCGCTTTGCAGGAAGTTCGGGGTCAGGATCGGGATGAAGAAGGTGGCATCGCTCAGCGCCTGCGTGGTCAGCGCCTCCCAGCGCACGCCGTGCGGGATCGAGATCGTGTCCTTGAAGACGGGGACGTCGCCGCCGATCTGCGTTTCCAGCTCGGCCAGGACCAGCTCGCGCAATTCGCTGATCTTGCCCCGGTTGCGCTCGTCGTCGCGCCGGACGTAGCTCCAGAAGCCGATCGGCGGCAGTCGGATCTTAGCCACGATCGCCCATCCGCCGCCTTTCCCCCGAAGACCATCCGGGCGCGACTATCCGTCGGCATCCGATATTTGGCAACGATTCTCTGGAAACCGCGCTCAGCCCCTGCGCGCGCCCAGCATCTCCTCGATCGCGACGAACTTCTCGCGCGGGCTGCCTTCGCGGGCCCGCGCGGCTTCGGCGGCTTCGATGCGCTGCCAGTCCTGGAAGGTGACGACGTCGACGCCGCGCCCGGCCAGCAAGGCGTCGAGCCCAGCGCGGCCCTTTTTGCGGCCGCCGGCCGCGGCCAGATCGGCGGCGATCCTGTCGGCGACCTCATAGCCGTCGGGGCGGTTGGTGCCGATCGTGCCGGAGGGGCCGCGCCGCGCCCAGCCGACCGCGTAGAGGCCGCCGCCGATCACCCCCTCGGCATTGGCGAAGCGGCCGCGATCCTCCTCGTAGGGCACGCCCGCGATCGGCGGCGTCTTGTAGCCGATGCAGGTGACGATCATGCCGCAGTCGATGGCATAGGTCTCGCCGGTGCCGATGGCGGCGCCCCTGTCGTCGAGCCTGGTCTTCTCGACGATCAGCCGCTCGACCTTGCCCGAGCCCTCGATGCGCACCGGTTTGGCGAAGAAATCGAAGAGGATGGTCTTGGCCTTGCCCGGCGCGAGCGAGGCGAAGTCGCGCAAATGGGTGACCGACTTGCGCTGGCCGGGCTCGAGCAGAGCGTCGTCGAGCAAAGGCGGGAAATCGTCGAGGTCGACACGCGGCACGGCGCCGTCGAGATGGCCGAGCTCGCCCAGTTCCTTGGGCGTCATCGCGATCTGGTGCGGGCCGCGCCGGCCGAGGACATGGATATAGCGGATCGCGCTGTTGCCGAGCGCGCCGAAGGCGTGGGCGACGATGTCCGAGCCGACGAACTCGGCCGGCGTCTTGGCGAGGATGCGGGCGACGTCGAGCGCGACGTTGCCGTTGCCGATCACCGCCGCCGCCTCGACGCCGAGCGGCGGATCGAGATCGGCGAATTCGGGATGGCCGTTATACCAGCCGACGAAGGCGGCCGAGCCGATCACGCCGGGCAGCGCGCCGCCCTCGATTTCGAGGGGCGCGTCGGCCGGCGCGCCGGTGGCGAGGATCACCGCGTCGTAGAGGCCGGTGAGCTCGGGCACGGTGACGTCGCGGCCGACCAAGACGTTGCCGACGAAGCGGACATTGTCGGAGAGCGCGACCTTCTCGTAGCGCCGCGACACCGCCTTGATCGACTGGTGGTCGGGGGCGACGCCGAAGCGGATCAGCCCGTAGGGCACCGGCATC
Organism: Sphingomonadales bacterium; assembly: GCA_034668505.1. Classification (GTDB taxonomy): domain Bacteria; phylum Pseudomonadota; class Alphaproteobacteria; order Sphingomonadales; family Sphingomonadaceae; genus Allosphingosinicella. Next base: position 28,789 of record JAXDPD010000087.1, on the reverse strand, counting down.
CGGTCGATCATGTCGATCCGGACCTCGTCGCCATAGAGTTTCTGGAGCGCCTCGGCGCTGTAATAGCCGGCGGGTCCCGACCCGATCACCGCGATATGCCGCATCCCGCCTCCTTTTCCCGGAGCGAAAGATGCTTAGCGCGCGTTGACGGGGAGGCAAGAGTGTCGCTCAGGCTGGGTTCAGCGCCGCGCGGCCAGGAGGACGATATGAACAGGCTCGCATTCCCCCTGCTCGCGCTCGTCGCGGCCGCTTCCGCCCCCGCTTCCGCTCTTGCCGGGCCGCCGCCGGCCGACCGCGAGGTGCGGATTCCGTTCGTCCAGTTCGGCGCGATCCGCAGCTTCCGCGCCGACGGCGACCGCGTCGTCTATCTCCAGGGGCGCCGGCGCACCTGGTATCGCGCCGAGCTGAACGGGCCGTGCCTCAATCTGCCCTTCGCTTTGCGGGTCGGCCTCGACACGCGTTTTTCGAGCATGCTCGACAACAGCTCCAGCCTGCTGGTCGAGGGCGAACGGTGCCGGATCATGTCGCTGGTCCAGGCCGATCCGCCGCCGCGCCGCCGCCGGCGCTAGCTTTTCGTCCGGTCTTCGAGCAGGGCGCCGCCGGACTGGCGCAGGCCCGCCTCGATCGCCGCGCCGAAGAAAGCCAGAGCGGGCGGCAGCAGGACGGTGACCCGGACCAGCTTTTCCTGGATGTCGAGCCGCGCGTCGATCCGCTGCCCGAGCGCGCCGACGTCGAGCTTCAGCCGGTCGCCCTGCCATTCCGACGAGATCTGGGCGCCCGCGGGCAGCCGCGCGCCGAGCTGGCCGAGATTGCCCGCGATCCGCCGCTTCGCCTCGGCGGCGCCGAGCTTGTGGGGGAGATCGACGATGATCGGCGCGCTCATCGCGCGACCCTAGCCCAGGCCGCGCGCGCGCGAAACCTCAGGCGGCGAAGGTGTTGCAGCTCCGGGGCGTGATCCGTCCAACATTCTTCAGCGTCTGATCGCTGCGCTGGCGCACGTTGAACGCGCTTTCGTAGCGGATCTGGCGGCCGCCAAGGAAGCTGTTCGGGATGATCGGCTGATAGGTGTAGACGACCTCGACCACCATCACCGCGCTGCCGGACTGCGCCGCGATCGTCGTCGCCGATCCCATGCCCGCAATTGCGGGGGTGGCGGCGGCGCTGCTCGGGCTGGTCGTGTTCGCGGTGAACCGGTCGGCATTGTAGATTTCGGTGCCGTTGGTGATCGCCACGCCGGTCGAGGTCCGCGGCCGCATGTTGGGGGTCGGATTCGAATAATTGAGCGCGCCGTCGCAGCGCTGCCAGCGGATCCACTGGTTGGTCCCCGTCCCGGTCGGCTCGAGGTCCGACAGGATGATTCGGCCGTTCTGCGCGAAATTGATGTTGGCGCCGCTCATCTTGGCGCCGGTGAACAATTCGACGATGTCGGCTTCGTCGATGCTGTCGCGCACGCGCCCGGCATTGTCGGCGGTGAGCATGGCGATGTTGCTGACGCGCAGGTGCGCCATCGCGTAATTGGCGGTCTCCAGCCCCATCAGGCCGAGCGCCATCACCACCGGCAGCGCGAAGGCGAATTCCATCAGCGCGACGCCGCTCGTGCAGCCGCGCAGCGAGGCGCCGCCGGCGCGGGCGCGGGGGGTGCGTCTGGCTCTCGTCTTCAGCATTGTGTCACCGTCCCGTTCGCCGCAACGCTGATGCGGTTGATGGTGATCGACCGTCCAGCGAAGGGCTGGTTGCGCAGCACCGTATTCTGGGTGACCGTCTGGGTGTTGCCCCAGCCCATGAAGCCGCCGAGCGGAACGATGCGCGGATAGGTGATCGTCACCTGGTAGCGGACGATGTCGTCCGAGCCGCCCGTGCCGTTCCGCCCGCGATCGGTATTATAGGTATTGTTGCCGTTGGCGTCCTCGAAGCAGTCGCCCGCATTGTAGACGTTGAGCGGCACCGTATCGCCGACGACCTTCTCGGGCTGCGAGACGCCGGTAAAATCGTAATAGCTCGTCGTCGAGGTCGTCACCGTCGAGCGGGTGGCGAAATTGGACAGGCGGGCTTTCACGCGCGCGTCGATCTGGGCGAGCGTGAAATTGCCGACCGTCGCCATGCGCGAGGCGTCGTGAAGCGCGCCCTGGACGACCGAGGTCGCGTAGGAGCGGTAGCCCAGATCGAGCAGGCCGAGCACCAGCAGGCTCAGCACCGGCAGGACGACCGCGAACTCGACGATGGTCGCGCCGCTCGTGTCGCGCCTCAGGCGCGCCTTCTTGAAGGCGCGGCGGGCGCGCTGGGCGAAGAGCAGGCGCCTCACTGGGTCAGCCTCAGCGCGCCGATGTTGCTGCCGATCTCCTGGAAGCGGTCGATCAGCGCGTCGCGATTGGAAACCGTCGACGCCTGGTTCGCATTGCTCGCGCACTGGACCATGTCGGTGGTGAGCGTGGTGCCGAAGGCGATCACCCAGACCGAATAGCCCATGCTCTTGGCGGCATTGCAGATCATCCTGAAGCGCTGCATGTGGCGGCCGTTGAGATCGGCCTCCGTCGGGCTGTTCTGGCCGGCGACCTTCTGGTCGTTGCGTTCGATGCCGTGAAAGGCATAGATCGAATTGTCGGTATCCATCTGGCCGTCGGTCATGAAGATGATGTGACGGGAAACCGGCATCGAGTTGAACGTGTCGGGGCTGTCCGCGAAGATCCCGCCGCTCGACAGCAGCCGGGCGCCCCAGAGCATGCCGATGTCGTGATAGGTGCTGCCCGTCGGGGTCAGCGCGGTGACATAGGCAAGCATGTCGGCGCGCGTCCAGGCCTGCAGGCGCCGCGCCTCATAGGGGCAGGCCGAGCCGACCATCGAGGTCCCGCTCGATTGCTGGCCGGTGCCCGCCGCGCGCCGGTAGACGGCTTCGGGGAACATCGGCCGCCAGCGCGTGGCGTCGGTGGTCGGGATCAGGTTGATGTTGAGGTCGTAGGCGGTGGACGGGATCGCGAGGTCCGCCGGCAGCGTCGAGGTGATCAGCGACGGAAGCGCCGTGTCGCGCTCCTGGATGCAGCCGTTCCAGGTCACCGACGCGGTGCTTTCGCCGGTCACCGCGCCCGGCAGCTCGATCGGGTCGAAATCGCCCGCCACCGAAGACTGGCCGGCATCGGTGTTCGACATCGTGACCGGATTGCCCAGCTTGTACTGGCTGACGTTGATCGACTCGGCCTTGTAGATCCAGCCGCTCGATTCATAATGCACGACCGTCTGGTAGGTGGTGTCGGTCTCGACATAGCGGCGGCGGCAGCTCTGATTGTTCCCGCTCGTATCGCTCGCGCCGGACCAGCCCCAATCGACCCCGCTCGATTCGTTGTTCGAGAAAGACCGGCTCCAGGACGCGGTCGGCGCCGGGCCGCCGCCGCTCGTGGCGCTGGGCGAGAAGTTCGTGAAGGCGACATTGCGTCCATATTTGTCGCAGTCCGATTGCGAGATCGAGCTGCCATAGGTCTGCGTGACCGGCGGCTCGGGCGCCTGCGGCGTCCCGACATAGGTGGCGTGCACCTCGTCGAAATTGGCGACGCGCGAGCTGTAGGTGGCGTTGTCGGCGAGATAGGCCGGATTGCCCGGCAGTCCTCCGCCGGCGGGCACGGGTACGGCGCCGGAAATCAGTCGGCCGACATTGACCGTGCTCGAATAGGGAACGACGCCGTAGCGCAGCCTGAGGCCGTTGGCCTGGAGCTGGGCCTGGGTCGGCGCGAGCTCGTCGTACAGCGCCATCACCGCGTCGCGCATCGAGACGATCTTCTTGGTGCCGTTGAGGGTGTCGTCCATCGATCCGGTCACGTCGAGGACGAGCATGACGTCGGTGTTGACGAAATTGAGCGAAGCGTCGCAGGTCACGCTGAGCGGCAGCGTGGTGAAGCCGAACATCCGCATCACCGAGGTCGGGATCGTGGTCGACGCGGAGACCCGCACGGTCCCGGCGGCGGGCCGGGTGACGGTCGGGTTGACGATCTCGGCCGTCTGATAGGGGCCGGTGGTGACGCCGTTGCTGGTCGTCTTGGGGAAGTTGAAGTGGAAGAAGCGCCTGGCTTCCGGCTCGACGTTGGTGCCGAGCGAATCGTTCTGCATCACCCGGCGGCCGGCCAGAGCGGCGGCGTCGCAGGCGGATTGGAGGCGGGTCTTGGCCATATAGGCGCGGCTCATGTCGACGCCCGAGCCGATCATCGCGGCGAGCGGGATCATGGCGGCGCCGACGATGGCGAGCGTGTTGCCGCGGCGATCGCGGAACAGCCTGGCCAGGAATCCCCAGCGGCGACGCGAGGTCGCGGCTTTCCGGCTGGCACATTCACTCATGCTTCTGGTCCTCCAAAGGCCTTTTCGGCTCTTCGCTGACCGTGCATCTCGCAGATTAAAGCTAAGGCGCGCTCAATCGGAATGGTTACCGGGCGTTTAGCCACGTTGCGGGTATTTACGGAGCGCGCGTGCGGAGCGCCCGGGATCGAAGGCGGGCCCTACAGGATGAAATCCGCCGCCAGCGGCGTCACCGCGCCGGACAGAATGCTGACCAGATCGGCGGCGCCGTCGCCGTCCCAATCGCCCCTGATATAGGTGTGGGTGCCGTTGAAGCCGTAGCGCAGCTCCCCGGCCGTCGCCGTTCAGATAGGCATCCATCATGAGGCGATCGAGGATCTGCGGGCCATAGCCGTGCTCGATGGCCCAATCCGCCATTCGGCGACCCACCTCGTTGTTCCAATGATCCCGCCAGGAATCGGCCTCATACCAGGTGGGATCTTTTAGGTTCCCGAATATTTCCGCCGCATGCCTGCCATGGCCAAGGCTCATCTCGGCGCTCGAAAAGGCGTGCTCGATGGCATTTTTGGCGTTTTCATCGGTAATGCCATTACCGTGGGCAAAAGCCCTGCCATTCCGCGACAGATATCTGACGAAGTCCGTATGCCCTGATCTCGATGCCGCTATTCAACTGAAGCCGCCGCCCGCCGTCTCGCGGCGCCTCAGCCAAGGCGGTGATGCTGGCGACGGACGGCCATAACAGGAGGCATGCGGCCTGGGCGCTTCCCTCGACGGGGCCGGCTTTGCTAGGCCCGCGCCATGACTCGTTCGATCGCCGGCGCCGCCCTTTTCGCTTCCGCCCTCCTCGCCGCCGCGCCCGCCGCCGCGCAGGAGCTTCCGGTCGGCCAGGGCGAGGCGGACTATGACGCCTGGCTCGCTTCGTCGCCGGACGTGCGCGGGCAGGTTCTGTCGTTCGAATCCTGGCAGGAGGCGGCCGGCGTCCGCGACGTGATCCCGACCTTCCAGCTCGTCCGCACCGCCTCGATGTGGCGCGAGTGCAACGGCCCGGCCTTCGAGGTGCCGCCCTTCCGGCTGTGGCCCGGCATGGTCAATACGCTGCGCTTCATCCGCGATCACGTGAAGGCGGCGGTCGGCGAGGTCGAGGCGGTGTCGGGCTATCGCAACCCGGCGCTCAACCTGTGCGCGCACGGCTCGGCGGGCAGCGCCCATCTCGATTTCTTCGCGCTCGATCTGGTCCCGCTCCACCCGCTCAGCCGCCGGCAATTGTTCGAGCGGCTGTGCCCGATGCACAGCCGGGCCGGCCGTGCGGCCAATGCCGGCCTGGGCTTCTACGCTTTCACCCGCTTCCACATCGATACGAAGAGCTTCCGCCGCTACGGCTCGGCCGGGCCGGCGGGCAATGAAAGTCCCTGCGCGGTGCTCGAGCGCGGCGAGGATCCGGAGGCGCCGCCGTTGCCGGTGGCCGTTGTGGTAACGCCGGTGTCTCCTCTGGCGCCTCCGGTCGGTCAGCCGCAGCCGCAATAGCCCAGCCTACGCCGGCGCCTTCATCACGGCAGGAAATATGTGGCAGACTATTTTGCGAAGCCGGTCCCCGGCCAATTCTGATTGTAGAGAGCCTACCACCTCTCCGGCAAAGGGAAGCCCAACAACAAGGGCATGAGCTGGATTTTCCAAGGCGGCACCGACCGCTGGGAGAGGATCCTCGCAGACGAAAATCTCCTGCTCGAAATCGTCGAGAGCATCCAACATCAAGCCGACATTCAGCTCTGCAAATTGGGATGTGGCGCCCATTTTAAGGTGGGACCCGACCACTTTTCCAATCTCTGCCTCGTCCTCCAGGGGGTCCTGGGCTAGGATATGGCGGCGGTTTACGGACAGCCCATCCGTGTCCTTTGGTGCGCGATCGAAGGCACTTCCATTCAATATGCCGGTACGATCATCGAAGTGTGAACCGCCAACATGCCTTACGATATTCTCCTCTCGGGAGACTCGCGGCCGAGCACGTAATTCCTTCAGGCTCACCCGTCCAACACGTGCATTAGACCCATCGCAGCGATGGTTTGCAGGACCCCTGAGGAGGTGTCGCTGCCCATCGTATGGACGAGTCGCTTTTCTCTCAGTTTGAAAAGCACGAATTGCACTTGTTCGTCGCTGCGGAATTGCAGCCCTATTTGCTCGTTCGCCTCCGTGACCCACAGCAAACGTACCTTGCCATTGCCGAGCAGGAAGGCGCTGGGTTGACGAGAGCGATTCAGGCTGCGCGCAAAGGCTACAGCGGATGCTGCCGAGTCTTCTGAGAAACCAAGCCCTTCATCGGCAGCAATCACACGGAGCTCATCCATCCTCTCACAAAGCGTATTAAGCCAAGCCGGACTTTTTGCCGCCGAAGCTTTCGCGTCATTGGCGGGCTGTGGGACGAGCCACTCGTTTCCCTGATGCCAAGCGAGAGAACCGATATTCAATTCAGTTTTCGAAAGCCAAACGTCATTTTTTTCCGAGCCAGCCGTTACATTCAGTCCGCAGTTTTTAAGCTCGTCATCTGTCAAAACTGTCAAAAGCGTACGAGTATATGCGAATTGCTCAAGAGAAGCACTTTTATCTCTAGGCCAATAAGAATACGATAAGACCCCCTCATCCGGATACACGTGGCTAGAAAATCTACTTGCCATTGTTCTCACCGTCAGTCTCATCCGAGTCCTTCATCTCCGCGACCCATCCGGATATGGACTCTACTACATTATCTCCTCGTATCTTATCTGCCCTGATGCCTTTTTCAAGAATATGCATAGCCAATGCTACAGAGCTTGCCAGGGGCAGCCTTAACCGAGCCACCTCAGTTAACACTGGACTCAAATCAATTTTCTCATGCTCTCCATGGTCGGTGATCGACACAAGCTCGGGTCCAAACTGGATACAAGCTAGTTCCATGTCCCGTCCCAAATCTATCACTACCACCTGATCCACGACAGCGCGGCAAAAAGTGCCGTCGCGTACCACCTTTGTGGGAGCGGGTCTGGGCGAATTTTTCCTGCGAGCGGCCAAGGCAACCTCGTGCGAGACATCAGCGATAATCTGCTGGTATGGATATAGTGTCAATTCAGACAATCAACACCTGACGTCACATAATCGTATCATTATCGAGGCGAAACCCGCTGACCGGGCTTGCACGATTTGATCTCGGAGCCGCAGGGCCTGATGGAGGGAGAATGCGTGCTGGCCTCTCGTGTCAGCGACTAGAAGTTCCTCCACCCGCCGTAGACTCGCCCCGGTTTGCCGCAGTGCAGCATTTTCCCGGTTGAACGCCCGGGCTAGTCCCCTATCTGGCTGAAATGCGACAATTTATTCGTGCGGCCGCCTTGGCGGTGACGCTCCTTTTCGTGCCGTGCGCGGCCCAGGCCGACACCGCGGCGCCCCGCCTGGCGACGCCGTCGATCGCCGCTTTCGCCCGCGAGACGGCGCCGCGCGAGGCGCCCCGCGCGCCGCCGCTCCAGCCGCGCCTGCAATCCCATGGCGAGCTCGCGCCGGGCCAGTCCAAGGCGGATTATTATGCCTGGCTGGCGCGCGCGCCGGAGAACCGCGCCCGGGTGCTTGCCTTTCGCGACCATCTCGCCGCCGAGGGGCTCGAGGACGTGGTGCCGATCTGGCAGCTGATCCGCACCTCCTCCTCCTGGCGCCAGTGCGCCGCCGAGCGGTTCGAGGTCGCGCCGCGCGACAAATGGGACCATATCAGCACCACCTTGCGCTTCGTGCGCGACGAGGTCGTGCCGGCGCTCGGCGAGGTCGAGGCGCTCTCGGGCTATCGCAACGAATCGCTGAACCGCTGCTCGGCCGGCGCCCCGGCCAGCGCCCACCGCCTGTTCTTCGCGCTCGATCTCACCCCGCTCTCGGCCGGCGTCACCCGGGTCGGCATGATCCGCTCGATCTGCGCCGCCCACGCCCGCGACGGCCGCGCCTACCATACCGGGCTCGGCTTCTACACGGGCATGCGCTTCCACGTCGATTCCAACGGCTTCCGCCGCTGGGGCGCCGACGGCCGCGGCGCGACCAGCCCCTGCGGCGGCTCCTACGCCTGACGGCTTCCGGAATGCGGAATGGGGACAGTCACAAGTCCTGCCCCCATTCCCGGCACGGCAGGGACAGTTACTCGTAACTGTCCCCATCCCCACGCTTGTAATGTAGGAAATGTTCCGGCTTCGTTCCCCGCATGGACGCGGACGAAGAAAAGCTCACCGACGACCCCGAGATCGCCGCCTTGCTCGATTTCGAGCCGGTGGTGCGCAAGTGCAGGCGCCACGACGGCTGGACCCCGGCCAACCAGCGCCGCTACATCGTCGGCCTCGCCGAAACCGGCAATCCCGAGCAGGCCGCGCACCCGCTCGGACGGACGATGAGCGGGGCCTACAAGCTCCGCTCCGCCGCCGGCGGCGAGGGCTTCGCCGCCGCCTGGGACGGCGCGCTCGCCCTCCACCTCCGCCGCAACCCGCGCGTGCTCAAGGGGCGCCCGTCGCGCGGCGAGATCCTCGCCGGCTCCGGCCGCGCCTGGCCGGCGCGCGCCGCGCCGGCACCCGCGCCGGCGCCCGAGGACCCGGAAGCGGCGGAGCGCGCGAAGCTGGAGCTCTTCGCCAAGATCCTCGAGCTCTACCGGCGCAAGGTGGCGGCGGAGCGCAAGGCCCGCCTCGCAGGCCGCATCGTCGAGGCCGATTTCTACGTCCGCCAGCTCACGATGATTGAGCTCGCGCTCGATCTCGGCTGCAACGTCCAGGAGCTGATCGCGATGCTGAGCCGCGGCGATCTCACGCCCCTCCAGGCCGTCGCGACGCCGATGAGCCTGCTTCTCGACAAGCATCGCCGCGATTACTGGCGCGAAAAAGGCGAGCCCGACCGCTTCCCGCTCCCCGATCTCGGCCCGCACGACGAATATGCCGCCTATGGCGAGTCGGGATACAATCAGTACAGCGCGGCCGAAGACGGCGATCACGAATCATGGCTGCGCCGCCGCGACGCCTTGGCCGCCGAGCGCGCCGAGGCGCAGCGCCTCTGGGAGGAGAAAGCGGCGACGGAGGCGGAGGCCTGGCGCAACCGGGTGGAGGGGGAGGAGGGCGAAGAGGAGGGCGGGGGCGAGGGCGAGGGCGAGGAAGGCCGGGACGGCGAAGAGGCTGAGGGGGAGGAGCGCCAGCCATGAGCTTCTTCGTGCCCTATATGCCCGATCGGGAGGGATCCGAGCTGCTCTGGGATCATGGCCGGGAGCAATTGGAAGACCGCGGCCTTCCCACCACCTGGCGCCGCATCCGCGCCCTCCTCCTCGAGCACCGCGGCGTGACCCTTCTCGTCGCGGCGGTCGGCAGCGACACGGAAGTGGAGGAGGACGATCCCGTGATGCTGATCCTGGAGGCGAGCGACGTGGAGGGCCTCGTCTATGTGTACACGCTCTCCCAGCTCGTGGAGGACAGGAGGCCCTTTGGGCTCAGGCTCGACGTGAGGTGGCGGGTGGTGGATTTCGGCGAGGGGGCGGGGCAGGCATGAAATACCTGATCGCCCGCGCCGAAAGCCATGCCGAATCCGAGGAGATCTGGGGCCTGCTCCGCGAGAGGCTGCTCGACATCGGCCTCCCGACCACGCGCCGCCGCATCCAGGCGTTGGCCCTGGGCCGCTCCGGCGACTGGACCTTCCTCGAGGTCGACAAGGAGACGCCCGACGGCGACCCCGTCCTCGCCATCTTCGAGGCGAGCAACGCCGGCCTCTTTTACATGTGCGCGCCGCGCCAGGTGGTGGAGGGCGGCCCACCCCACGCGCTTGGCCATGCGGAGGGGGCGCCGGTGGTGGATTTCGACGCGCGGGCGGTGGGGCAGGGTTGAGGGGGTGCTCGGGCATGCCGCCCGGCACCTTCGAGACGAAAGGAGATCGAGAGGTGGGTGGGGGTGGATGAAGCTCGATCGTGCCCGCAGCCATCAATTGAAATGCACTGCCGCGGGCCAAATCGATTGCGCTGCCAGGAATAATGTCGCGGCGCGCTTCGCGATGGCGGCTTCATTCCAGCTTGCGAGATTCGCCGCCAGGAGCTGTCTGTTGAGTTCCAACCTGCTGTGCAGATCCAGCCCAGCCCGCTTGCAGGCGTCCGATCCTTCCAAGAACCAAGGGGAATTGGAGAGCGATGGGTTGAGCTTACCGCTTACGAGCGTGAGATTGCCGATGCTTTGGATTGCGTCTTCCCGCGCATTCGCGTCTGCCCCCGGAGGAAGCGGCCATGTCTCCAGCCAGCTCTGCGGCATGATATGTTCAATGGTCAGCTTGGAAAAATCGTACTGGATGATCGGCTCCGCCTTGGTAGCCTGTGCCTGATAATGCTCCTCGATCGCCTGAAGAATCATCAGCACGCGGCTGCGCCGAAACCAGCCGTAGAAGCGCTTTGTCTTCCAGTGATGGCCGAAGGCCTCGTCTGACGGCCATTCGTTCGTCGCGCCGGCGGGGCCATGCAGGACCCTGATGACCTTCGGAGCCGCCGGCATGCCGTCATCGGCTTCGGCTATCGCCTTGATGAGTTCCAATGCCAGCATACCGTAACCGCGGGTCTGCAGGCCGCAGACCATGCGTCGGACCAGAAAGCTCTCGAGAGCGAGCGCGCTGCGTTCGAGGTCGGCGGGATCGGACGCTGAGCGCCGCATCAGCGCCATCAGAACCGGCCAGAACACGAGGTAATCGAGGCTGCGCAGACGGCGAAGGATCTTGGAGAGAGCGGATTGGCCTTCGGGGCAGTCGATCAATTGGAAGCGAACGGCGCTGTCTTGAATTTCCTCCATGAGCTGTTCGACATCGAGTTCCTGCGCCGCGATGTTTGACCGGCGCATGTTCGCGTAGGCTAGGAACCGGTCATAAAGATGCTTGATGGGGACCGCTTCGAGAATCTCGGCCGTCAGCCAGTTCTGCAAGAACGTGTCCACGCGGGGACGTGCGGCATGCCCGGTGCCTACCTCCTGCCGCCAATATTCATGCTTGCTATCGAATATCCGCCAATATTGGTCGTAGAGGGCGCCGGCGTTCAGGCATTGCTTGCCTGCCTCCCAGAGCAGCCAATTCTTCATCAGGTCGGCCGGAAGTAGAGGCGTACCATGCGCATTGAGCGTCTCGAAAATCGCCTGCGGTTCGTCGGTGCCATCTAGGTCTAGGACGATGAGCCTTAGATGGTCCTTCAAAGCGGAGGCGAAGGCTAGCGCGCGCCGGCCGGCGTCGCTGCCGCCCAGCCACGTCAGAATTGCGGCGCGAAAGAAGTGATATGCCTCCGCCATGCGACTATCCTGAGCCGAGATGCCTGACGCGGCGTTCGCGTCCATAATCACCTTGAAGGCCGGGCGATCCTCATTTGTCGGCCAAACTTTGTATTGCTCGTCGGGCCCTGCTGCGAACTGATTGAGAGTCAGCTGAGAGATCTGCCCCGCGGCGAGTTCAAAAGATCTTTTGTCGTTCGAATCCTCGGTCGCATGTCCGATGATCTCGAGCGCATGCTGAGCAGCTTTCAACAGGATTTGGAGTGTCGTCAGTCGTTGTTGACCATCGATCACCTGCCGCTGGGGCATGGCAATCGTGGGGACCTGTATCTGCTCCAAGACGACGGTGCCGAGAAAGTGTCCTGCGACCGGCTTGTGCATGGGCGGATGGAGAACCCGATCGGCCAGTGCCCGGACGTCGTCCCAAAGTGGTTCCCACTGTTCATCCTGCTTCCATACGTAGGGCCGTTGAAAAAGCGGCACGGAATAGCGGGTCTGCGCACTGAAGATTTGTCCGATGGAGCTATAATTCGGTTGCATTCTATCCCCCCGCCTTCACCATGGCCCCTGCCAACTGTAACATGCAACACCTATCGGAAGGGACGTCGAGCAGTAACAGTGCGCACCCGTTACTGGCGCCCTCACTACGTACCTGTCACCAGTCCCCAACCTCCTCCCCGAATGCCAGCGCATCCGGCGTCGCACGCCCGAGAGTGGTGTTGTCGAAGATCGCCCACACCGGCGCGTCGGCCCCGGCGAGGGGGCGGATGCGCGCTGCCCATTCCGCCCGCGCCTCCGGTTCATAGCCCGAGCGATACATGCTGGGCGAACCGTGCAGCCGGAAATAGGCAAGCCCGCGCCACCCGCCGGGCACCGCCGCGGCCGGCACCGGCGCCGGGTCCGCGGCGACGCGGGCGATGCGGTTGGCGGCGAGCAGGGCGTCCGCTTCGGGGTCGAACCAGCTCGGGTGGCGGGGCTCGCAGACGATCGGGCCGCCGAGCGTGGCGCTTAGGCCGGTGAAGAAGTCGGCGGCCAGGGCCGCATCGAAAGCGAGGCTCGGCGGCAGCTGGACGAGGAGCGGGCCGCGCTTGGCGCCGAGCCCTCCGACCTCCTCGGCGAAGCGCGCGATCTCCGCCTCGCAATTCTGGAGCTTCAGCCCATGCGTGATCGCCTTGGGCAGCTTCACGGCGAAGCGGAACTCCTCCGGCACGCTCGCCGCCCAGCGCTCGTAGGTGGCGCGGCGGTGGGGGCGATGGAAGCAGGAATTGATCTCGACCGCGTCGAAGCGGCCGGCATAGCGCGCCAAATTGGAGGCCGCCGCCGGGAAGGCGTCGCGCACCGGCGCCGGCAGCGCCCAGCCGGCGGTGCCGACGCGGACCTTCTCGCTCATGAGGCGGGCAAGCGCTCGGACCCCGTCCCGGTTCCGTCCCCCCTTTCGAAGCGCGAGGCCGCAGCCACGCCCGCCTTGCCGCCGCCCGGTCCGCCATGTATATACGCGTATATCCTTGGAGGCCTTATGAGCGCGCATGAGACGAGGACGTTCAAGAGCGGCAACAGCGTCGCGCTGCGGCTTCCCAAAGGGCTCGCCATCGGGCCCGACGAAAAGATGCTGATCGAACAGAATGGCGACGTGCTGACCGTCCGCCGGCTCAAGGATCCGGCCGAAGAGAAGCGAAAGTTGACCGCTTTGGTCGAGGCGCTGCGAGCGTTGCCGCGCCCGCCGGAGGTGGAGGCGCGCGAACCGTTCGAATTCCCCGAACGTCCCGGCCTTTAGCCTTCAGTGCCGGTTTTGCTCGACACCAGCGTCGTCATCCATTTGCGCGACAGCACCGCCTTTCTCGACCGGCTGGCGGCGCTCGACGAACGGCCGGCATTGTCGGCGGTGTCGCGTGTCGAGCTGGAGAACGGCGTCGACCGCGATCCTAGATGGTCGGCCGTCCGCCGGGCTACGCTCGATCTCATCCTCGCCGAGATGACGACCCTCGATTTCGACGAAGAGGCGATCGCCGCCTATCGCGAGATCCTCTCGGCGGTCGGCTATTCGCGCCGCAAGACGCCGGACCGGATGATCGCGGCCACCGCGCTCGCGCACCGCCTCACCCTGATCACCCTCAACGGCGCCGGCTTCTGCGACGTTCCGGATTTGCGGCTGGAGGTCTGGCCGGCGCCCTGACGCGCACCTTTGCCAGAGCCGGGGCCCCCTGCTAGGGCCCGCGGCGACATGACAGACCTCAGCCGTATCAGAAATTTTTCGATCATTGCCCATATCGATCATGGGAAGAGCACGCTCGCCGACCGCCTCATCCAGTCGACCGGCGGCCTCACCGCGCGGGAGATGACGTCGCAGGTGCTCGACAATATGGATCTCGAGCAGGAGCGGGGCATTACGATCAAGGCGCAGACCGTGCGGCTAGATTATCGCGCGGCGGACGGCAAGGATTATGTCCTGAACCTGATGGACACGCCGGGGCATGTCGATTTCGCCTATGAGGTGAGCCGGAGCCTCGCCGCCTGCGAGGGCGCCCTGCTCGTCGTCGACGCCGCGCAGGGGGTGGAGGCGCAGACGCTCGCCAACGTCTACCAGTCGATCGAGCACGACCATGAGATCGTCCCGGTGATCAACAAGATCGACCTGCCCGCCGCCGACGTCGACAAGGTCCGCCACGAAATCGAGGACATTGTCGGCCTCCCCGCCGGCGGCGACTGGAAGGACGGCGGCGCGGTGCTGACCAGCGCCAAGACCGGCCTCGGCATCCCCGACGTGCTCGAGGCGATCGTCGCCCGCATCCCGCCGCCCACGGGCGATCCCGCGGCGCCCCTGAAGGCGATGCTGGTCGATTCATGGTACGACCCCTATCTCGGCGTCGTCATCCTGATCCGGGTCATCGACGGCGCGATCGGGAGGGGCCAGCAGATCAAGTTCATGGCCGCCGGCACCACCCATCTGGTCGACCGGGTCGGCGTCTTCCGCCCCAAGATCGAGCAGTTCGAGGCGCTTGGCGCGGGCGAGATCGGCTTCATCACCGCCCAGATCAAGGACGTTGCCGAGACCCGCGTCGGCGACACCATCACCGACGCGCGCCGCCCCACCGGCGCGGCGCTGCCTGGGTTCAAATTGGTCCAGCCGGTGGTCTTCTGCGGCCTCTTCCCGACCGACGCCAACGATTTCGAGAAGCTGCGGGATTCGCTCTCCAAGCTGCGGCTCAACGATGCCAGCTTCTCCTTCGAGATGGAGACCTCGGCGGCCCTGGGCTTCGGCTTCCGCTGCGGCTTCCTCGGCCTCTTGCACCTCGAGATCATCCAGGAGCGGCTGACCCGCGAGTACGACCTCGACCTGATCACGACCGCGCCCAGCGTCGTCTACAAGATCCACCTCAGCCACTCCAAGGAGGAGCCGGCCAAGACGATCGAAATCCACAATCCGGCCGACATGCCCGATCCCAATAGGATCGAGACGATGGAGGAGCCGTGGATCGAGGCAATGATCTACGTGCCCGACGAGCATTTGGGCGCGATCCTCAAGCTCTGCCAGGACCGGCGCGGCATCCAGAAGAACCTCACCTACGTGGCCGGGCGGGCGCAGCTCACCTACGAGCTGCCCTTGAACGAGGTGGTGTTCGATTTCTACGACCGGCTGAAGAGCATCTCGCGCGGCTATGCGAGTTTCGACTATCACCAGATCGGCCATCGCGAGGGCGACCTCGTCAAGATGAACATCCTGGTCAACGGCGAGCCCGTCGACGCGCTCTCGATGATCGTCCACCGCGCCGCCGCCGAGGCCCGCGGGCGGCAATTGTGCGAGCGCCTGAAGGACCTCATCCCGAGGCACCTCTTCAAAATCCCAATCCAGGCCGCGATCGGCGGCAAGGTCATCGCCCGCGAAACCATCGCCGCCCTGCGCAAGGACGTCACCGCCAAATGCTACGGCGGCGATATTTCGCGGAAGAAGAAACTCCTCGAAAAACAAAAGGCCGGGAAAAAGCGGATGCGCGAATTTGGCAGCGTGAGCATACCGCAGGAGGCGTTCATCGCGGCGCTGCGGATGGGGGAGGAGTAGCATTCTGCGCCGGCCCGCCGCGGTTACGACTACAACGCTCCACTTCGGATCAAGCAATCCGTAATAGACTCCATAACGGCTTTCTTCCGCGAATAAGATCATGCTAATCTCGATTCTCCGAGGTCGACTCGGCGTTTATCGAAGTCGGTTAACCCGTAAGGCTGCTATTTCGGCTTCAACTTCCGTCTCGAGACTAGCCGTCATGGCTGATGCACAGGAGCGGTTGAGATGATTTACGAATACGATCCAAATCCCAGCAGCCAAGCAATCGTCGGATGGGGAGAAGCACTGGGCGTGGGCGGCGGCAGCCATTTCGGTGAAGGCGTTCGAGGTGTAACCTCCGGTTCAATGGCAGGGGTCGCGGGCTTCAACAGCTCCTACCGCGGATACGGAGCCGGCGTGTATGGCGAGACTAACAGTCAGGGCAGCGGGGTCTTCGGTACCTCTTTCGGCGGCATCGGTGTGTTCGGAACAAGCAACTCCGGAACGGGTGTCCTGGGCATAACCTCTTCCGGGACCTTTGCCGCCGTCGCGGCGATCAACAGAGATCAATTCAGCTACAGCGCCGGCCTCTACGCCAGGAAGGAAGGCCCATTCGGCTTCGCGGGATATTTCGAGGGTCGCGTGCAGGTTACACGCGATTTGTTCGTGGCCGGAGCCACCGTGCACGGCTTCGGCGACTGCGCGGAGGATTTCGACGTCGCGGCGGATGCCGATCCCATCGAACCAGGGACGGTCATGGTGCTCGGCGAGGACGGGGCGCTGCGGCGCAGCACGGAACCATGCGACAAGCGCGTCGTCGGCGTGGTTTCGGGCGCGGGTGATTATCAGCCCGCGATCATCCTGGATCGGCGCAAGGGCAATGGCGGCGGCCGGCTGCCGATCGCCTTGCTCGGAAAAGTCTGCTGCCGGGCCGACGCCGGCCATGGTCCGATCGCGGTCGGCGACCTGCTCACCACGTCGGGCACGCCCGGCCATGCGATGGTGGCCAAGTCCGCCGCGGCCGCCGCCGGGGCGCTGATCGGCAAGGCGCTGATGCCGCTCGCCGCGGGGCGCGGCCTGATTCCGGTGTTGGTGACACTCGGCTGAGCCCCTCCGGCGCGGAGGCGATGCCGCAGGAGGTCCTTGATCGAGGCACTATGGATGGGGAGGAGCGATTCCGCCTCGTCCGCCGAAGCCCTGGCGAGCGCGGGAGGAGGCGTTTATCGCGGCGTTGCGGATGGGGGAGGAATAGGCTTTCTTAATCGGCTTGAGCGTGCTAGAACATAACAAGTACGACAGCGGGAGGCCCCCCAATGCCGGGACCCAAACGCCCGAAGCGGTCGAGGAGGAATATGGCGATGCGCTCGACGCGCTTTATGCGGCGCTTCGGCGCGATGCCCGGCGGCTGGCGGGCGCTTGAACGGGGACAGTTACGAGTAACTGTCCCCGGCGTTTTCCCCCGAGGCGTCACGAACTGAATTCGTGACGTCAGTCCTGTCGACCTCTAGGTCGCAGGCTGGCCGGCCTGGTCCGGCTCTTCGCCTAAGTACGGCGGCGCTTCGCGCCGGCGCGCTTAGGCTCGGCGGACTCCGGCTCAAACTCCTCCATCGCCGTCATTTCGTCGCGATGCACCAGCCACGGATAATTGCGCAGCACGCCGCGATAGGGGAGGCAGACATAATACCAGTCGCCGCCCGCCCCTTCGAGAATGACGAAGACGGTGCAGCGGATCGCGTCATCCTCCTCGCGGCCGTCGACGGGCTCCTCGTCCTCCATGCCCGGGTGATGGCCGCCGACCTCCAGGTCGAAATGATCGCCCCGGTTCCAGAAGGCGATGCGGCGGATGCGGCGCCCGGTGGTGGGGAAACCCTGATCGGCGAGGAAGCGGCGGACGCTCGTTCAGACCCGTTCCGCCTGAGCGGCGTCCCTTGCGCGGGGGATGAAGAATTTCATTGTCCGGTCTCCTGGTTCGGGGACGATGGCGAAGAGCCTTCCCCGTCGCTGGCGCTATTGGGTCGTTCAGGCGCCGGGCCGTCACGAACCGAATTCGTGACGTCAGTCCCGTCGCCCGAGGGCGCAGGCTGGCCGGCCCCTTCGGCATCGCTCGGGACAGGCGGGCCCGGCTCTTGATCATGCGCGGCCCTTCGACAGGGCTCAGGACAGGCTCCGCTTCGCGCCGGCGCTCATAATCGCGGCGGGCCTCGGCTTCCCACTCCACCTGCGCCTTGGCGTCGCGGGCGTGCCGCTCGTCGAAGGTCCGCCGCTGCTCCCTGGCGCTCGGGACCACGCCGCCATAGATGCATTCGAGCGGCTCGGTGCTGAAGCCCTCATGCTCCACCAGCAGATGCCGCGGCGGATATTCCGGGCGGGGCGGGTCGCCTGCCGCGTCCCAGTGCAGGCGCCGCGCCCCGTCGAGCAGCCTCGACATGTCGGTTTCGGCGATATGGAGGAGATCGTGGCCGTGGCAGCGGAATTCGCGCATGATCTTCATGCCGTCGCCGCTCACCATATCGAGCGAGACTTCGAGACAGGTGATCTGACGGACGTGGAAATCCGCCTCCGCGATTCGCCCGTCGAGCCGCGCCTGCCGTTCCTGGCCGAGCTTGCCGAGATATTTGCCAAACAGAACCTTGAAGAACTCCAGAGTCGTCGCGTCGGTCGGGGACATGCTCCGCCTCGGCCGGGTCCGACGCGGGCGCCGCCGCCGCAGCCAGGCGGTGCGCCGCGTCCGCCTCGATCGCCGCGCTGATTCCGGCGGCAAGGCGGTGGCGGCCTTTTTCGGCGGCCAGCGCCATCGCCTTGTCCCAGGCGGCGTTGAAGCCTTCGGCGCCCTTGGCCTTGCGCAGCTGGTCGGCGCCATATTGCGCCTTGCCGGCCGCGCGGGCGGCGCGGCACCGGCGCGAAATCGAGCAGGTCGCCGAAATCGGCGAATGGCGCCGCGCCGGCGTCGCCGGTGGCGCGGCAGCGGTCGCAGATGACGGGGATGGGGCTCGCCATGGCCCGAACGAAGCAGGAACAAATCCTACATTGCAAGCATCGCCCGAACGCGCCGATTTGCTTTCCCGGCCCAAAGCGCCCAACGCTTATCGCGACCCGGGCCGCGCGCCCGCCTCTCTTTCACAAAGGACCCCCAAGATGAGCACGCCCGAAGACTATCAGGCGAAGGCCGCCGAGACGCTGGTGCAGCTCGCCGCGGCGACCAACGAGGCGGAGCGGGTGCGCCTGAGGCGCGCCCACGGCGTCTATCTGAAGCTCTCCACCCACGGCGCCGAAGCCGCGGCGCGCGCGGAGATGCGGCCGCCGGCCAGGATCGTCCCCGAAAAGCCGAGCGCGGCCTCCTCGCCCAAGCTGCAGGGCTGGTCGATCGGCTAAGCGGCTCCGCTTCGCGCCCCGGTCTGTGCCGATGCGCGGGGGCCCGGCGCTCGGCCAGGCGGACTGGCGGGCGGCCGCCGGTCGTGCCGGGGCCGGCATCCAGGCGGCGGCTCCTCCCTCTCCCGGCCGGAAGAGGGAGGATCGCTCAGCCCTCGCTAGCGGCGATAGCGCGAATAGCGCCAAGTGCAGATGCGCTGGCGGTGGCCGTAGCGCCAGACCCAGCGGCAGACCCGGTGGCGGTTGCCGCGCCAGCCGCGATTGCGGTCGTCGCGCCAGCGCCGACGGTCGTTGCGGTAGCCGTCGCGGCGGCCGTCATTCTGCTCCCAGCGGTCGCCGCCGCGCTGCGCCGCGGCCGGAGCGGCGGGCAAAGCGAGGCTCGAAAGGGTGATCGCCGCGGCGACGGCGAGCTTGAGAATGTTCATTTCTGGTTTCTCCCTTGGACCGGTCCCTGTCGGGGGCGCAACGAACGGAGGCGCCGGTGGGTCCGCGCCCGCGCCGTTTCGGAGAAGAAAAAAGCGCGCGCCGCCCGGTCAGGCCGCCGCGGGCCGCGCCATCCGCCCCTGCAGCCGGATCCACAGCGGGATCGTCGCCATTCCCACCGGCGCGGCGAGCGGGGCAAGAGCGGCGACGAGCGAGGCGGTGACGGCGCCGAGCAGGACGGCGCGGCTGCGCCGGGGCACGGCGCGCGCCGCCTCGCCGCTCGCGTCCTCGCCGAGCATCAGGGGACCGGTGGCGATCGAGTTGACCTTGAGGTTGAGCAAGGCGGTGAGCACGATCCAGCCCCAATAAAAGAGCGCCGGCACGAGCATGTTGTAATTGACGCTCATGAAGGCGGTGACGAACGGCACGAAGGCGATCGCGCCGAGCAGGGCCAGGTTCCAGACGAGGATTCCGCCATGATAGCGGCCGGCCATGGTGAAGGCACGATGATGGCCGGCCCAGAAGAAGCCGATCACGCCGAAGCTGACCGCGAAGCCGATGAAATTGGGGATCAGCCGGGCGAGCGCCGCGAAATGGTCGGCCGCGCCTTCGCCGCGCTCGAGATGGGGCGGGTGGATCTCGATGACGAGCAGGGTGATCGCGATCGCGAACACCGCGTCGGAGAAGAAAACCAGCCGCTCCAGCGCATGGTCGGTCTTGCCTGATACCACGTCGGCTCTCCCCCTTTTGCCCGCCCCGAAGACTATCCGCCGCGCCATTTTAGGCAAGAGACGGCGGTCCAGGCTTACACCGGGGATTGGCGTTCGCAATCGCCCTAGGCGAGGCGGTAGCGCATGAAGACGCAGCCCTTGGCGATCGGGCGGGCCTCGACGAAAGCGAGGGCGGCGCGGCGGGCCATCGGCCGGAAGAAGGGGGTGCCGCCGCCGAGCAGCAGGGGGTGGACGTTGAGCCCGATCTCGTCGACGACGCCGCCCTCGATCAGCGCGCTGGCGAGCGCGCCCCCGCCCATGACGATGATGTCGCCGCCCTGCTCCTGCTTGAGCCGGCGGACGAAAGCGGCGGGATCGCTCGCGACGAGCTCGGCGCCGGCGGGCGCCTCGGTCATGGTCCGCGAGAAGACATGGGTGCGGATCCCGGAGGCGCCGGCCTCGCCGCCGCCGCCGCTCCGCGCCGCGAAGTCGTAGGTCTTGCGGCCCATCAGCAGGGTGTCGACGCTTTGCCAGCTCGCCGCGATGATCGCCGCGGCGTCGTCGCTCCAGCGCAGCCAATCCAGCGCCTCGTCGGGCCCGGCGAGGTAGAGGTCGAGGCTGACCGCGGCGCTCCAGGCCACCTTGCGCATCGGCGTGCCTCCTTCCTTGCCGTCAGGCCTCGATCGCAATCTCGCATTTCAGCGTGTTGGCGATGAAGCAGCGTTCGTGCGCCTCGTGGTGCAGCCTGGCCAGCGCGGCGGCGTCGGGCGCGGCGCCGGCGAAGGCGATGCGGGGGCGCAGGGTGATCCGGGTGATGGCGAGCTTGCGCGGGCCGATCCGCCCCAATTCCGCCTCGGCCTTGTCGGCATAGGAGGTGACGACGAGGCCCGCGGCCTGGGCGAGGCTGAGGAACCAGAGCATGTGGCAGGCGGCCGCCGAGGCGGCGAGCGCTTCTTCCGGATCGACGCCGGCGGGATCAGACATCGGCTCGGGCACCACGGCTGGCGAGGAGGAGCCCACCAAAGTCGCGCCGCCGTCGAAGCTTATTTCGTGGCGGCGGCTGTAGCTGTTGTCGGCAAAGCCGCCGGCGCAGGTCCAGGCAATCTCGGCGCTGTGGCGGCTCATCGCGCCTCAGCCTCAGCCGTCGGATTTGGCGAAGAGGGTGCTGGCATCGCCGCCGCCTGGTGTCGCCTTTTCGCTTTTGGCGGGCGTGAAGGAGACGGGGGTGGCGATCAGCGGCGCCCCGGGATCGTCCGCCGTGCCGAGCGCCGCGCGGCGGGCGAGCCGGCCCTCGATCAGCGCGCCGGCGTCGATCGAGATCGTCTCATAGGCGACGTCGCCCATGATCCGCGCGCTCGCCTCCACGAACAGGGTGCGGACGTTGACCGTCCCTTCGACCGTGCCGGCGATCCGCGCCTCGTCGGCATAAATGTCGCCGGCGATCGTGCCGGCCTGGCCCTGGACGAGCTGGGCGCAGCGGACGTTGCCGTCGATGCGGCCGTCGATGTGGAGCTGCGCGTCTGTGGCAAGATCGCCGCTGACCAGCACTTCGGAGCCGATGAAGGAGAGGCCCGGCGGGCCGGCGCGGCTCGCCTTGGGCAAGGTGACGGCGGCGGTCTTGTCGCGTGAGAACATGAGGCGGCGCCTCCTGAGCGCCCGGCCGCGGATTGTGGCGGCGGGCGCGGGGGAGTCAAGCGCGGGGCGGCGAATCGGGCGGGCCGGCGACGAAGATCTTCAGGGGACAACAACGGCGAGGGTGGGATTGCGGCGAACGCGACACCGCCTCCGGTCTCGGGATTGTGCGCCAGATCCAGATAATAAGCGGCCAGCACATAATGGGCGCGCGCGGCGGCCGGGTGGCTGGCGCGATGGGCAGCGTCGATTTCGGCCTCGGCCCGCGCCTCATAATAAGGGCGATCGCTGATGTGCGCCCGAGCCCTCGCCGATCCTTCCCGCAATGGCCCGCTCATTCAGCCGTGCGCCTTGTGCCGGCGCGTCTCCCATCCCTTCTTCGCCGCGGCGCTCCGGCTCGACGAGGATTGCGAGGCGCCACCCTTGCGGCCGCCTTTGCGGGAGCTTTCGTGGCTTTCCTTCCTGCCGCGGCCCGAGCCCGATTTGTTGCCGCCGCCGGATTCCTTGTTGACCGTCGCCCAGGCCCGGCCCTCGGCCTCCTTTTCGGAGACTCCGCGATCCTCATAGCCCTCGGCGATATGCTCGGCCTTGCGCTTCTGCTTGTCGGTATATTTGCCTTTGTCGCCCTGCGGCATGGCAGCCTCCTTTCCGCTGACGGCCCGCTTAACGCACGTGCCTCGCCCGGTATCCGGGCGGGGAACGGCTTCGTAATGCAGATCAATATGTTCGCGCTGCCGATTCATTCCAGCGTTGGCCGGGATGTCCGGAAACGAGCCATTGCGGACGCCGGGCAATGGCCGGATAGCGAGTCGACGCGACCCTGGCCGTCGACCGCGACCCGTCGCGCGGTGGGCGCCGGATCATATCGGAGAGGCCATCCGTGCATTTGCCCGCCATCGGCGCAGCCTTGCTGTCAGGCCTGGCCTGGAGCAGCGGCGCGGCCGCCGCCGAAATTCCCTGTCCGCGCCAGCCCATGCCCCCTGCGATCGAGGCGATCGGCGACCTCCCGGTTGCGGCGGGCGTCATCTCTTTCTCGGCGACGCCATGGGAATATCCAGGACGGGCCTGGGTCTTTCGCCTGTCCCGCCGCGGCGCGGCCGCGAGGCTGGAGATCGTGGTGCTGCGGCGGCAGTTCACCTGCAACCGCTACGATATCGAGAGAAGGTGGGAGGTGGCGATCCCGACGGAGGACTATGGGTCGATAGCCCGGGCAATCGCGCCGTGGGCGATCCCCCCGTCCGACACGTTCACCGCCAACGATGGACGGCGGGGCCGGGACGGGATGGCGATCGACGGCACGGAGCTCGAGCTTCGCGTTCGCGCACCCGGCTGGCAGGTCATTCGGACGCTGAACCATTATGGCAGGAGCGGGGCGGACCTTTCCGCCGTCTTCCGCGCTCTCCTGTCGAGACACGTTCCGGCGGCGGAGCTGCCGGCCGACGATTGGCGGACCCGCCGGGAGCCTTAGGAGGCGGCTCAGCCGCCGGCGCGCGCGCCGAAGCGCCGGTCGGCCAGGTCCGCGATGAGCGCGTCGCGGCGCGCATCCACGCAGGTCCGCAGATCGCGCCTGATCGCCTCCTTCATCCGCCTGCGCAGGGACCCGTCCAGATCCGCTCGGTCGCTTTCATCGATCCGCGGCCCGAGCTGGCCGATGCACGTCTCGAACGCGCGGCAGCCAATGGCGTCGATCTCGCGGTCGCCGGTCGACTGCCGGGTGCGACAGCTCACCCGGCTGCCGCGAACGGAATAGCGCGCGGTCCAGCTTCTCAGCCGCTGGCCGATGACGGTGATATCGTGCTCGACGGCAGGCGGCCGCGGTGCCGGGGCGGCCTGGCCCGCCGCCAGCAGCAATGAAAGAACGATCAGCAAGACAGGCTCCCTCGGACCCGAAGCGGACGGTCAGGCCGCATGCCTGCAACGGCCGCGATCGCTCAAAATAATGGGGGCCGGCATCGCTGCCGGCCCCCACTGTCCCGTCGCGCTCGACCCTGCCGAAGCAGGCTCTCCCGCGCTGGGCGGTTTCGAGGGGCGGAGACCAGGGCCGAAGCCCCGAAAGGCCAAGCCAAGGTCCCGCGTCCTCCGGGGTCCATCCACGGCCGAAGCCGCTTCCGGTTTCCCCGCGGGCTCCCCGACAGGGCCGAAGCCCTGGCGGTTCGCCGTTGGCGAAGTCGAAGCCGAAGCTTCTCTTCCCACCCTGGCGGGCACCGCCGGCCGAAGCCCTTGGTTCCGCGTCGGGCGGGATCCAGAGCCGAAGCCCCGGTTCCGCCTGGCAAGTCCATGGGCCTGAGCCCTGGGTCATTGCCGGGTTCGCAGCTCCCGAGCCGAAGCCCGGTCCTGCCCGACCCTTCCGAAGCCGAAGCTTCCTCAGAGCCGGTGGCAGCGCGTGGACCGAAGTCCCGCTTTCTGCCGGGCTGGTCCTGAACCCGAAGGTCCGGTGTCCGGCCTGTCCGGTTCCGCCGGTCCGAAGACCCTTGGTTCCGATGGGCGCTTCACGAAGCCTGCCGCTTTCGCATTAGCTAAAGGGCAAGCCCGCAGCTTCCGCCTGGCGGCGGCTTCGTCAGCCGCCCTGCCTTCCGCTCCGATCGACCATCCACCCGAAGGCGATTTGCCGATCTCGGCCTGGGCTGTGGCTGGGAAGGCGATCCCCCGTTGCCGGAAGATTGTCTCGGCCACATCCGGAAGCTGGCAGGAAAAAAGAGTCATTCCAAGCCGATTCCACCTGTGGATAAAGAGGATAACGTGCATAACTCCGCCGCCCCCATTCCGGCCGAAACGCTGCGCTCTGGCCGGGCCGGCAGCCGCACGCATGGCTTGCCCCCGGCGCGCCGCCCGCATAAAGGATGCGCCATTCGGAGCGCGACGCTCCTTCTGTTCAAGAGGGCCAAGGCGGCATGGACGGTCGGTTCAACACGATTGCGGGATGGGTGCTGGGCGCGGGCATCGTCTTCCTTGGCGCGAACCTCGTCACCCACGAAATCTTCGGCAGCGAGCGGCCCTCGAAGATGGGCTATCCGATCAACGGCGTCGAGGAGGAGGGCCATGGCGCCGCCGCCGCCGAGCGGCCGATCGCTTTCTATTTGCAGACCGCCGACGCGGCGCGCGGCGCCTCCGTGTTCCGCAGGTGCGAAGGCTGCCACACCGCCAACCAGGGCGGCGCCAACGGAATCGGCCCGAACCTGTGGGGCACGATGGGCGAGACGATCGGCACCGGCCATGGCGGCTATGCCTTCTCCGACGCGCTGCGCAACCATGGCGGCCGCTGGGACTGGGACACGATGAACGCCTGGCTGACCTCGCCGCGCGACTTCGCCCCGGGCACGAAGATGACCTTCAACGGGCTCAGCGTCGCGCAGGAACGCGCCGACGTCATGCTGTTCCTCAACGAGCATGGCGGCAACCTGACCCGGCCGCCGCCCCCGGCGGCCGAGCCGGCGGCGGGCAATGAAGCGGCGGGCAACGAGGCCGGCGCCAACACCAGCGCGGGCAACACCGCCGAGGGCAATGCGGCCGCGCCCGCGGGCAATGCGGCGGCGCCGGCCGGGCACTAGATCCGATTGCGCAAGCCAATCGTCACCCCGGGCTTGACCCCGGGGTCCACCTTCTCGCGGCATTTTCGAGAAGAAGGTGGCTGCCGGATCAAGTCCGGCAAGACGAAGCGGACTGGAATGACGGGGCCGGCTCAGGCCGCGCAGTTCGGGAGGTCCCCGGTCTCGGCATATTGGCCGCAGACGAAATCCCAGGCTTCCTCGGCGGTCTCGCAATAGGTGAACAGCTTGAGGTCGTCGGCGGAGATCACGCCTTCCTCGGCGAGCGCCTCGAAATCGATCACCCGCTCCCAGAATGCGCGGCCGAAGAAGACGATCGGGATCGGCTTGACCTTGCCGGTCTGGATCAGGGTCAGCAATTCGAACGCCTCGTCGAACGTGCCGAAGCCGCCCGGGAAGACCGCGACGGCGCGGGCGCGCAGCAGGAAGTGCATCTTCCTCAACGCGAAATAGTGGAACTGGAAGCTGAGCGCTGGCGTGACATAGGGGTTGGGCATCTGCTCGTGGGGGAGCACGATGTTGAGCCCGATCGATTCCTTGCCCTCGTCCTGGGCGCCGCGATTGGCCGCCTCCATGATCGAGGGACCGCCCCCCGAGCAGACCACGAAATGGCGCTGGCCGTCCGCGCCGGGCTCGGTGCGGCTGGCGAGCCGGGCGAGCTGGCGCGAGACGTCGTAATATTTGCTGGTCGCCTTGAGCCGCTCGGCGGTGCGGCGCTGGCTGTCGGTCGAGGCGGCGGCGATCAGCGCGTCCGCCTTGTCGGGCTCGGGGATTCGGGCCGAGCCGTAGAAGACGAAGGTCGAGGCGATCCTCGCCTCGTCGAGCAGCAGCTCGGGCTTCAGCAATTCGAGCTGGAAGCGGACCGGGCGAAGATCCTCGCGCAGCAGGAAATCCATGTCCTGGAAGGCCAGGCGATAGGCATTGTCCATGGTCTGCGGGCTGAGGCTGGTCTGCGCCGCGGTCGCGGCTTCGGCGCGGGCCGGCTCGAACACGCGCTTGGGAGGGACGGGGTCGGTCATGCTGGGGCTGTAGAGCGGAATCTCCCGCGCGTCATCCCGGCCGCTGAATGGGGACAGTTACTTTCGGCACGGCGGCGCGAAAACTCGATCACGGCGGCTGAAAGTACTGTCCCCCTACCGGCAATAAGGCCCGCGCCCCATGTCGAAGTGGATATGGTTGTAATGATAGGAATCTGAATCGGGCGAGAGGCCGATATTGAAGCGGCGGCAGCCGCCCTGGTGGACGGCGCGCAGGAAGCGGCGGACGCGCTCGTCCGCGCCGTTCCAGCCCTGCTCGACGGTGATCCGGCGGCCGTCGGCGAGGACGAAGCCGGAGATGTCGACCGCATTGGCGAAGGCATGCTCGGAAAGCCGCGCGCCGGGGCGGCTGTTGCGGGTGCGGCAGGCATAGGTGCCGAAGGTCTCGATCCTGACGATCCGCCCGCGCAGCCATTGGTCGGCGGCGGTCTGGATCGATTCGCGCGCCCAGCGGGCGAACTGGCGCGCGACCGGGCAGGTCATCGCGCGCAGCCCGGTCGTGGGAATGCCCATGTCGAGCAGCTGGACCGCGCCCAAAGCCGAGCAGCCGCCCTCGAAGCGCCGGTCGGGCAGAGCGCGGAACTGGATGCGCTCGCGGGCGAGGTCGATATGGCATTGCATGGTGTCGGGGCTGCCGCGATCGGCGGCGGGCGGCACCGCCGGGCGCGGCGGCGCGCGCCTCTGGTCGGCGCGGGGGATGCACGCCGCCAGCAGCAAGAGCGCCGAAACCATCCCCCACCTGCGCATGGAGGGAGCGTGGCGAACGGCGCCGCGCCCGGTCAAGCGGCGCGCGCGGCGGGCGAGTCGGACCGTGTCGTGGATGCGCCGAGCCCCGCATTCCCAACCTGGTTTATGGCGCCGCTTTCGCGAGTCGGCATATGATCGCTCCATGCCACGCTATCTGTTCCATGCGGATAACGGCGCCGGCTATGTCGAGGACGGCGAAGGCCGCGACCTTCCCGACCTGGCGACGGCGCGCCGCGAAGCGCTGAAGAGCGCCGGCGAGATCATCGCCGAGGAGCTGGCTTTGGGCCGTACGGACATCAAGCTCATCATCTACATCGCCGCCGAGAGCGGCGAGCCGCTCGCGGCCTTGCCCGTATCGGTTTCGGTGGCCGGCTGATCCCGCCGCCGGCGAGCGCATCGTCCCGGCTCATTCGGGTCGTGGCGCCGGCTTGTTCGCAGCCTCGAGGGCGCGCTTCTCATAATCGTCCGCCAACCTGCGCAGGGTCTCGACGGTCTTCGGGTCGTTGATCCCGTCCGCCAGCCTGCGGCACCTTTTCGCCTGCTCCGAGAGATAGGCCGCCTCGCTCATGCCGGCCAAAGCGGCCGTAAAGGGCGGCGGTTCCATGCATAAACCTGGATCAAGGACATTGGCCGCCGCCGCTTTGCCTTGACAGACGCGCGCCCGGCCTTAGTCCCGCCCGTGGGCCACGCCGTCCCAACGCGGCGCGTGCTCTCTGCGAGGAGAGTTGTACAGTGACGAACCTGAAACCGGGCACGCGCCCCGCGCGCCCTTCTTTCTCTTCCGGCCCCTGCGCCAAGCCGCCGGGCTGGGCCCCCGAAAAGCTGGCGATCGGATCGCTCGGCCGCTCGCACCGCTCGAAGCTCGGCAAGGCGCGCCTCGGCCATGCGATCGAACTGACCCGGCATGTGCTGCGCGTCCCCGCCAGCCACCGCATCGGCATCGTCCCGGCCTCCGATACCGGCGCGGTCGAGATGGCCTTGTGGAGCCTGCTCGGCCCCCGGCGCGTGACCCTGCTCGCCTGGGAAAGCTTCGGCGAGGGCTGGGTGACCGACGTGGTCAAGCAATTGAAGCTCGACGCCATCGTCGCCCGGGCCGATTACGGCCGGCTCCCCGATCTCGGCGCGGTCGACATGGCGAGCGACGTGGTCTTCACCTGGAACGGCACGACCTCGGGCGTCAGGGTGCCGGACGGCGACTGGATCGCCGACGACCGCGAGGGCCTCACCATCTGCGACGCGACCTCGGCCGCGTTCGCGCAGGACCTGCCCTGGGACAAGATCGATGTCGCCACTTATTCCTGGCAGAAGGTGCTGGGCGGCGAGGGCGGCCACGGCATGCTGATCCTCGGCCCGCGCGCGGTCGCGCGGCTGGAGAGCCATGTTCCCGCCTGGCCTTTGCCCAAGATCTTCCGCCTGACCAAAAGCGGCAAGCTGATCGAGGGCATCTTCAAGGGCGAGACGATCAACACGCCCTCCATGCTCGCGGTCGAGGATGCGCTGGACGGCCTGCGCTGGGCCGAGTCCATCGGCGGCCTGCCCTCCCTGATCGCCCGGTCCGAGGCCAACCTCGCCGCCATCGCGGGCTGGGTCGCCCGCACCCCCTGGGCGGATTTCCTGGCCGAGGTGCCGGCGACGCGGTCCTGCACCTCGATCTGCCTGAAGATCGTGGCGCCCTGGTTCACCGCGCTCGGCGCCGAGGCCCAGGCCGCGGCGGCGAAGCGGCTGGCGACGCTGCTGGAGAAGGAGG
>JAXDPD010000086.1:0-14368 GCA_034668505.1 Sphingomonadales bacterium | reverse complement strand
ACAGGGCGGGTGAGCGGGCTTTGATTGGCTTGCGATCACCTGAGGGTAGAGGCCGAGTGTGACCCTTGATCGGCAGATCGACCGGGCTTCGATCCGTTCCGGCCTGCATATGCCATGCACGAATCTTGCCAAATGTGGCGGCGGGCGGCTAGGCGTCTAGGCCCGGGATGGCAATGGAACAGGAATGAACGAAGCGGCCCTGATCGAACGGCCAGAGGACAAGGCGGCGATCGCGGCGGGTTCGAATGGCCTGTCCGTGGTGTCGATCGCCAAATCCTATGACCGCAAGACGGTGCTCAAGGACGTGTCGCTCGGCATCGAGCGCGGCGAAGTGGTGGGGCTCCTCGGGCCGAACGGTGCGGGCAAGACCACCTGCTTCTATTCGATCATGGGCCTGGTCAAGCCCGACAGCGGCCGCATCCTCCTGGACGGCCAGGACATTACCGGCCTGCCTATGTACCGCCGCGCGATCCTCGGCATCGGCTATCTGCCGCAGGAGACGTCGATCTTCCGCGGCCTCACCGTCTGCCAGAACAT
The DNA here is from genome assembly GCA_034668505.1 of Sphingomonadales bacterium. Taxonomy (GTDB): domain Bacteria; phylum Pseudomonadota; class Alphaproteobacteria; order Sphingomonadales; family Sphingomonadaceae; genus Allosphingosinicella. The sequence continues at coordinate 13,831 of JAXDPD010000086.1, read as the reverse complement.
CATGGCGGTGCTCGAAGTGGCCGAGCCCGACAAGAAGGCGCGTGCGGAGCGGCTCGAGCAATTGCTCGGCGAATTCCATATCGAGAAGCTCCGGGATTCGCCGGCCATGGCCCTGTCCGGCGGCGAGCGGCGCCGCTGCGAGATCGCCCGCGCGCTCGCCGCCAACCCCTCGATCATGCTCCTCGACGAGCCCTTCGCCGGCATCGACCCGATCTCGATCCAGGATATTCGCGACCTGATCGTGGACCTCAAGAAGCGCAATATCGGCGTGCTCATCACCGACCATAATGTCCGCGAGACGCTCGACATCGTCGACCGCGCCTGCATCATCTATGGCGGCCAGGTCCTGTTCGCCGGCAGCCCCGCGGATCTCGTCGCGGACGAGAATGTCCGCCGCCTCTATCTCGGCGAGAGTTTCGAGCTTTAGAGATGTCACGCGCAGTGCCCCACGCCCCGTCATTCCCGCGAAAGCGGGAATCCGGGCGGCCCGTGCGCCGTTCCGAGTTTGTCCGGAGTCCCGCTTTCGCGGGAATGACGAAGTAGCAGTGGCCCTCGGCCCCCGCCTCGACCTTCGCCAATCCCAGTCGCTGGTGATGACGCCGCAGCTCCAGCAGGCGATCAAGCTGCTGGCGCTCTCCAACCTGGAGATCGAGGGCTTCATCGCCGAGGAGCTGGAGAAGAACCCGCTGCTCGAGACCGGCGGCGAGGCCGAGCCCGTCGGCGACGCGCCCGAGCCGGAGGTCGCCGGCGAATTCGACGCCGAGGCGCTTCCCGAGGCCGACGCGGCCGGCGGCGAAGGCGCGCTCGACATCGACGTCGACCATGAGAATCTCCACCAGGACAGCCAGGTCGATTCGATGCGCGGCATGGATGGCGGCCTCGGCCTGACGGGCGAGGGGATGAGCGGCGGCGGCTCGGGCGAGGGCCCCGATTTCGACGCCTTCGCCAGCGACCAGGTCTCGCTGCACGATCATCTCCGCCGCCAGGCCGGCGAGATGCTGTCCGGCGCCGACCTGGTCGTCGCCGAGCAGATCATCGAGAGGATCGACGAGACCGGCTATTTCCTCGCGCCGCTCAGCGAATTGGCCCAGCGCCTCGGCGTGCCGCTCGCCGAGGCCGAGCGCGTCCTTGCCATCGTCCAGACCTTCGACCCCGCCGGCGTCGCCGCCCGCAACCTTTCCGAATGCCTCGCGCTCCAGGCGAAGGACGCCGACCGCCACGATCCCGCAATGGCGCGCCTGATCGCCAATCTCGACTATCTCGCCAAGGGCAATCTTTCGGCGCTCAAGCGCATCTGCGCCGTCGACGACGAGGACATGGCCGACATGATCCGCGAGCTTCGCGCCATGGATCCCAAGCCCGGCTGCAGGTTCATGACCTCGGAGCGCGTCGACGCGATCATTCCCGACATCTTCGTCGCCCGCCGCGGCGGCGGCTGGGCGGTGGAGCTCAACAGCGCCACTTTGCCCAAGCTCCTCGTCAACCGCTCCTACTACCAGGAGCTCTCCAGCGGCCCGCAGGACAAGAAATCCCGCGCCTGGCTCAACGAATGCCTGCAAAGCGCCAACTGGCTCCTGAAGGCGCTCGACCAGCGCGCCCGCACCATCGTCAAGGTCGCCACCGAGATCGTGCTCAGCCAGGAAGGCTTCTTCCGCCACGGCGTCTCGCACTTGAAGCCGCTCACCCTGCGCGCCGTCGCCGAGACGATCGGCATGCACGAATCGACGGTGAGCCGCGTCACCTCCAACAAATATCTTTCCTGCGACCGCGGCCTCTACGAGCTCAAATATTTCTTCACCAGCGGCATCCAGTCGAACGACGGCGGCGACGCGGCCTCATCCGAGGCGGTGAAGAGCCGGATCAAGGCGCTGATCGGCGCCGAGGAGGCGGACAAGATCCTGTCCGACGACCAGCTGGTCGAGATGCTCAAGGCCGAGGGCTTCGACATCGCCCGGCGCACCGTCGCCAAATATCGCGAGGCGATCGGGCTTGGATCGTCGGTGCAGCGGCGGCGGCAGAAGGCGATCGGGCGGGCGGCCTGAACCGCCCGGCCCGTCGCGGTGGTCGAATGGAACCGCGCCGCTCCCGGTCAATCCTCGTCGTCGAGACGCTCGGAGCGTTTCACGATCGCGAACCGCTTCTGGGCCGCCATCTCGTTCCAGAAATTGACTTCCATCCCGGACAGCTCGGACAGGATCTTGGTTCGGCTGAGGCCCAGGCTTCCGCCAAAGATCCCCAACAGAGTCCCGATGATCTCGTCGAGAATTTGAATGAGCTTGTCGAGCCAGCCGGGGAGGCTGATCCCGAAAGCGTCCAGGATCGCCTCGAGCAGCTTCTTGATTTCGTGCATGACCGATTCGATCCAGCCGAAGGTGCCGTCGCCGAACAGGCCCTTGGCGGCCATTTGCTTGAACGTGGTCTGGGCGTTGCGGGCGAGCGTCGTGACCGCCTGAAACTGCATGAATTCGTCGATCGTTCGCCGCGTCGCGACGCTCGCGCCCTGGTAGCGCTGCCTGACATATTGCGTCAGATGGCAAAGCTGTTCGTTCGCCGCCGCCGCGTGCGACGCGACGAGCCGGCCATCCTCGCTGTCGCCCATGGCCTTGCCGATCTCCTGCAGCGTCGTTGCCAGGAAATCCTCCGATTGTTTGAGAAATTGCGCCAGCGCATCGGGTCGGTCGTCGGGGCCCTTAGTTTCAGCCATGATATGCCTCCCTCTCCTCAACGAAAGCTATCAATGGCGCATATTAGAGTCAATTTTTCCCGGCGGCATCTTCCAATCGAAACGCGCGGAGATGTGTGTACCAATCCAAATAACGGATCGGTTGCGTAAGCCGGCGATCTAAGCCAATTGCGGCAATCACCTCATCCACGACTTCAGCCGCTTCTTCCGAATCGGGATAGGGCGTGGACTATACGGGCCCGCGACCTTGCCCCGATCGGCCGCGCCGCAAGCCATTGTCCTTGCCGCGGAGGTGCGATAGCGAAGGCGGGCAAATGAAACGCGCGCTGCTTCCGCTCACCCTCGCCCTCCTCGCCTCCTGCGCCGTCCCCGAGGCGCGGCTGCGCACCGGCCTGGTCAACGCCGGCCTCCCGCCCTCGCTCGCCGCCTGCATGGCCGCGCGGATGGCGGAGCGGCTGTCGCTGATGCAGTTGCGCCGCATCGGCGATCTGCCGCGGGCCACGTCCTCGGTGTCGGTCCAGCAATTCCTGCATCGGGTGCGCTCGCTCGGCGATGCGCAGATCCTCGGGGTCAGCTCGAGCTCGGCGGCCTTGTGCGCGGTGGGGCTGGGGTGAGGGGGCGGCGCCTTCCGCTTTCAATGTAGGATTTTCTCTGCTTCAGGGGCGTCATGGCCCTCCCGTCGCGCCTTTCTTCAGCCCGTTTACTCGCCCCTGCCGCCCGTCTTTTGCCTGGGAGGATGACACGCCAATGGCAGCTGTCATCTTCGTCATCTTCGCCGCGCCGGCCCCGGACTTTTTTCACCCTATGGAAGCCGAACCTTTCGAACCTTCCGCGCCCCCCCGGGCTGGATTCGGCTCCTCGCCTGTGCTTTAGGCCCGGCCCATGAACATCCACGAATATCAGGCCAAGGAACTGCTCGCCAGGTTCGGCGTCCCCGTCCCGGACGGCCATGCGGCGATGAGCGTCGAGGAGGCGGTGGCCGCCGCCGCGAAACTCCCCGGGCCGCTCTACGTCGTGAAGGCGCAGATCCATGCCGGCGGGCGCGGCAAGGGCAGGTTCAAGGAGCTTGGCCCGGACGCCAAAGGCGGCGTCCGCCTCGCGCGCACCCTGGACGAGGTGCGCGACGCCGCCTCGGAGATGCTCGGCAACACGCTGGTCACCATCCAGACCGGCCCCCAGGGCAAGCAGGTCAACCAGCTCTACGTCACCGACGGCGTCGACATCGCCAAGGAATTCTACCTGGCCCTGCTCGTCGACCGCAGGACCGGCCGGATCGCCTTCGTCGCCTCGACCGAGGGCGGCATGAACATCGAGGACGTCGCCCACGATTCCCCTGAGAAGATCCACACCTTCAGCGTCGACCCCGGCACCGGCTTCATGCCCCATCACGGCCGCACCGTCGCCCACGCGCTCGGCCTCACCGGCGATCTGAACAAGCAGGCGCAGAAGGTGGCGAAACTGCTCTACGACGCCTTCGTGGGCACCGACGCCGCCCAGATCGAGATCAACCCCTTGGCCGTCACGGACGACGGCCGCCTTTTGGTGCTCGATGCCAAGGTCGGCTTCGACTCCAACGCCGAATTCCGCCACCCCGACCTCGAGGCTTTGCGCGACGAGAGCGAGGAGGATCCGATGGAGCTCGAGGCGTCGCGCTTCGACCTCGCCTACATCAAGCTCGACGGCAATATCGGCTGCATGGTCAACGGCGCCGGCCTCGCCATGGCGACGATGGACATCATCAAGCTGGAGGGCGGCGAGCCCGCCAATTTCTGCGACGTCGGCGGCGGCGCCAACAAGGAGAAGGTGACCGCGGCGTTCAAGATCATCCTTTCCGATCCCGCCGTGAAGGGCATCCTCGTCAACATCTTCGGCGGCATCATGCGCTGCGACATCATCGCCGACGGCATCGTCGCCGCGGCGCGCGAAATCGATCTCGACGTGCCCCTGGTGGTGCGGCTCGAAGGCACCAATGTCGAGGAAGGCAAGCGCATCCTCGCCGATTCGGGGCTGGCGATCGTTCCGGCCGACGATCTGGGGGATGCGGCGCGCAAGATCGTGGCGGAAGTCAAAGAGGCCGCGTAACCATGTTGTGCTCCTGCGAAAGCAGGAGCCCAGAACTGGGTTCCCGCCTGCGCGGGAACACGAGGAAGGGAAGACCGATGAAGCTGCTGGTCGCCGTCAAGCGGGTGATCGATTTCAACGTCAAGCCGCGGGTCAAGGCGGACGGGACGGGCATCGATCTCGCCAACGTCAAGATGAGCATGAACCCGTTCGACGAGATTGCGGTCGAGGAAGCGATCCGCCTCAAGGAGAAGGGCGTCGCTACCGAGATCGTCGCGGTCTCGATCGGCCCGGCCAAGGCGACCGAGACGCTCCGGACCGCGCTCGCCATGGGCGCCGACCGCGCGATCCTGATCCAGACCGACGACGAGGTCGAGCCGCTGGCGGTCGCGAAGTTGCTCGCCAAGGTCGCGCAGGAGGAGGAGCCCGGGCTCGTCATCCTCGGCAAGCAGGCGATCGACGACGATTCGAACCAGACCGGCCAGATGCTGGCGGCCCTGCTCGGCTGGCCGCAGGGCACTTTCGCCTCCAAGGTCGAGGTGAGTGGCGACAAGGTCGACGTCACCCGCGAGGTCGACGGCGGGCTGGAAACGGTGAAGCTCGGCGTGCCCGCCGTGGTCACCACCGACCTTCGCCTGAACGAGCCGCGTTATGCGACCCTGCCAAACATCATGAAGGCCAAGTCCAAGCCGCTCGCCCAGAAGACGCCCGCCGATTACGGGGTCGACACGACGCCGCGGCTGACCGTGGTCAAGGTCGTCGAACCCGCCAAGCGCCAGGCCGGCGTCAAGGTCGCCTCGGTCGACGAGCTGATCGGCAAGCTGAAGACTTTAGGAGTGGTGGCGTGAACCGCCACGATCGCGGCGGGCGCCGCGCTGGGGGAGTGGTGGCATGAAGACGCTGGTTCTGGTCGAGCATGAAGGCGGCAAGGTCAAGGACGCCACTCTGGCGGCGGTCACCGCCGCGTCGCAGCTGGGCGAGGTCCACCTCCTCGTCGCCGGCCAAAATGTCGGCGGCGTCGCCGAGGCGGCCGCGAAGATCGCCGGAATCGGCAAGGTCCATGTCGCCGACGACGCCGCTTACGGGCACAATCTCGCCGAGAATGTCGCGCCGCTCATCGCCGCTTTGATGGACGGCCACGACGCCTTCCTCGCCCCCGCCACCACCACCGGCAAGAACGTCGCGCCGCGCGTCGCCGCCTTGCTCGACGTCATGCAGATTTCGGAGATCCTCTCGGTCGAGAGCGAGGACATATTCACCCGGCCGATCTATGCCGGCAACGCCATCGCCACGGTCAAGTCGTCCGACGCCAAGAAGGTGATCACGGTGCGCGGCACCGCCTTCGAGAAGGCTTCGGCGGAAGGCGGCTCGGGCACGATCGAGACTGTCTCCGCGACCGGCGACAAGGGCCTCTCGGCCTTCGTCGGCGCCGAGCTCTCCAAGTCCGAGCGGCCCGAATTGACCAGCGCCAAGATCATCGTCTCGGGCGGCCGCGCCTTCGGCTCGTCGGACCAGTTCCACTCGCTGCTCGATCCGCTCGCCGACAAGCTCAAGGCCGGCGTCGGCGCGTCGCGCGCCGCGGTCGACGCGGGCTATGCGCCCAACGATTACCAGGTCGGCCAGACCGGCAAGATCGTCGCTCCGGAAGTCTATATCGCGATCGGCATATCGGGCGCGATCCAGCACCTCGCCGGCATGAAGGATTCGAAGGTCATCGTCGCCATCAACAAGGATGAGGACGCCCCCATCTTCCAGGTCGCCGACGTCGGCCTGGTCGGCGATCTGTTCAAGATCGTGCCGGAGCTGACGGAGAAGCTGTAGGGCGCGGAGCCGGCTCTTTGTTGGATCAATGGAGGATTTGATCTGCAATGGCCCGAGTCGCGGCTCCTTCTCAGCAGTGAACGAAAAGCCGGAATCGTGGGTCCATATGATCGCAGTCCGCTCTAGCGTGGCGCCGGCGCCACGGGGCGGGCGCGGAAGCTGGCCTCGATTTCGGCGCGGCGCCGCTCCTGATCGGCCTGCGGCGGCACGCCCAGCGCCTGGCGGAGCGCGTCCGAGACCAAAGCGCGATCATAGGGGTCCTGGGTGGTCGCCCTGGTCGCGTTCGCGGTGTTGAACTGGGTGCCGTAAATTTGCGGCCGGCCGCTCTTCTGCAGATAGCGGTCGAGCGTCGCCGCGGCGATCCAGGTCGCGTCGGCGCGCCCACGCGCCGCGGCGATGATCGCGAAAGTGTGGGCGAGCAGGAAGTCGTTCGCTTCGCGGCCGTGCTGGAGGATGAAGGCGGCGTGCCAATAATCGTCGCCGCTGGCCAGCGCCCCGGCGGCGACCAGCGCCAGCGTCCGCGCCCGCCGCGCCTCGTCGCGGGGCGTCACCGCCGACCAGTCGATCGCCGGCCCGCCGGGCGCGCGGTCGGCCTGGTCGGCCTCGTAGAGGCGGGTCATCTCCGCGTTGGTCGGCCAGCTCCGGTCGGCGACGTAGGTGCGCGCCGGGTCCCAGCCCTCGGCGACCGCCTCGCCTGGCCCGACGCGCACCAGCCGCAGCGGCGGCAGCCCCGAGCCGGGCATGTCGAGCGCGCCGCTGCCGTCGGCGGCGAGGGTGAACAGGAACGAATCGGGCTGGCCCGGAAGCGGCGCCGCGAATTCGATATGGACGCCGTCGTCGCGGGGCATGGCGCGGCGCATCGGCCGCTCGATCGCCGGCCCCTCGACCCGCGTGAAGCTGAAGGTGCCCGAGCCTGGCTGGCCCGACCAGCGCATCGTTCGCGGCTGGCGAAAGCCGCCGCGCCAGAAGCCGATCCGGTCGCCGGTCCGCGACAGCTCGAGGATGACCAGGGTCCGCCCGTCGGCGCGCAGCGCCCAGCGGCCGGCGGGGCCCTGCTCCTGGGCAGGAGCGGGCGCGGCGCCGAGCAGGAGCAAAGCGGCAAGGAGCAGGCGGATCATGACAGGCCCTCCAGGAACGAGGCGACATTGGCGCCGAGCGCGTCGACCGCATAGCCGCCTTCCATCAACGTCAGCACCGGCAGGCCGAGGCCGGCGATGCCGCGGCCGAGCATCCCGTAATCGCTGGTCTCAAGCCGGAAGTGCGATATCGGGTCGCCCGCATAAGTGTCGGCGCCGTAGGAGACGACCAGCAGGTCCGGCGCGAAGGCGGCGATGCGGGCCAGCGCGGCGTCGAGCGCGGGCAGATAGCCGGCCAGGCCGGTGCCGCGCGGCAGCGGCAGGTTGAGCGTCGCGCCCTCGCCCTCGCCTTCGCCGGTCTCGTCGGCATGGCCCCAATAATAAGGATAATCGGTCCTGGGATCGGCGTGGATCGAGACGAACAGCACGTCGCCTCTGGCGTAGAAAATGTCCTGCGTGCCATTGCCGTGATGATAGTCGACGTCGAGGATCGCCACCCGCCCGCCGGCGGCGACCGCGGCCTCGGCCGCGATGGCGGCGTTGTTGAGGTAGCAATAGCCGCCCAGATAGTCGCGTCCGGCATGGTGGCCCGGCGGGCGGCACGCAGCGAAGGCGGCGCGCGCTCCCGCCAGCACATGGTCCAGGGCAGTGAGCGCGCTCTGCGCCGCCCAATAGGCGCCCTCCCAGGTCCCCGCCGCGATCGGGCTCGAGGCGTCGAAGCTGTAGGCGCCGAGCCTGGCGTCGATCCTCGCGAGGTCGAGCGGGCGCCGCCGCACCACCGGCCAGGCATAGCCCGAGGCATCGCCCGCGCGCCCCGCCGCGCGCCAATCCTGGTGCGCCGACCACAGGAAGGCGAGATAGGCCTCGTCATGGACCGCGCGCAGCGGCGCCTCGCCATGGTCGACGGGCGGCTCGGCCGGGCCCAGCGAAGCGAGGATGGCCTCGGCCCGGGCCGGCGTTTCGGCGAAGGGCACGAACGCGCCGTTCATCAGCTCCAATGCCGGCGCATGCGCGCGCTGGCGGGGATCGAAGACGATCCGCATCAGCGGCGGCGGACCAGGTCGGCGGGCTGGAGCGGCCGGGACAGGATCTGCCGCATCCCCCGCCAGCGCTCGGCGGGGCGCCGGCCATAGGCCTCGACCGCGGCCTTCACCATCTCCTCGCCGAGCCCGTAATTGATCACATAAGCGCGATATTGCTCGGTGAAGGCGATCGATTGCTCGGCGCGGCGGCGCGACATCAAGGCATAATGCCGGGTCAGCTCGATCGCCCGCTCGCGGCTGATCCGGCCCTCCAGCAGGTCGCGGGCGATCGCGAAGCGGGCGCCGCTCAGCTGCTTGATCGCGTCCTGGACCCGCAAATAGGTGGCGGCGCCGTCGCTCGGCAGGCCGGCCAGCGGATAAAGGACGCGGGTCTCGAAGGCGAGCCGCTCGGCGCCCGGGAAGGCGAGCTCGATCCCGTAATTGGCCGAGCCTTCGGCGATCAGGCTCTGCGGCGAATAGAGCGGATAGACCATATATTCGACCCAGCCCCGGCCCCGCGCCAGATCGTGCTCGAGCAGCACATTATAGGCGTGATGGCCCGGATAGCCTTCGTGGCAGCCGAGATCGATCGCCCGCCCCATCCTCACCGGCTGGTCGATGTTGACCTGGATCAGGCTGTGATAATTGCCCTGATACCAATTGTAGCCGGACCAGCTTCGGCCGGTGACGAATTCCAGGGTGAAGGCCTCGCCGGCGGGCAACGGGATGCGGGCGAGCGTGCGGCGCCGGCATTCGGCGATGGCGGCGCGCATCACCGCGTCGAGCCGGCCCGCCGGGATCACGAACCGGTCCATCAGCGCGTCCACCCGCTCGGCGAGCGGCCCGTCGCCGGGCACCAGCGCGTCGATCCGCGCCAGCACCGGATCGAAATCGGCGAGCGGGCGCAAGGCCAGCGCGACGCCGTAAATCTCCCGCGCCTCCTCGGTGAAGCTCAGCCGCTCGCCCCGGAGCTGGCGGATGCGGGCGCTGAGCGCGCGGATTTGGCCGCGCAGGAAAGCGGGCCGGAGCCGGGCGGGCGTCTGGCTATTGCCGCGAGGCTCGGGCCCGGTCCCCAGCCGCGCCGCCAGCGCCTCGGCGGCGGCGGCGAGCTGCGGCAAGGTGCGCGGATTGGCCCGCGCCGCCGCGCGCCATTCGGCCGGCCCGTAATAAGCATCGACATAGCCTTCGTCGCGCTCGCCCATTTCGAGCACCAGCCGCACATAATCGCGGGCGATGGCATCGAGGCTGTCGCGCGGCGGCGCGGGCTGGGCGGGCGGCGGCTGCGCGGCGCCGGCGAGCAAGGTGAGGGAACAGGCGGCGAGGAGGGTGCGGAGCCAGGTCATGGCCCTCCATGGCACCGGGGCCTGGCGCGCGCAAACCGGGCCCAGACCGGAAAAAACAACGCTTTCCGAAATTCCTTGCAGAGGTTTCCCGCAAGTCCGATGATATTCCACGTCCGATTCGGGGGTGTCATGGCGGGCGCCGAGACTGTCCTTGCCTTGTGCGATCTCGTCATGCGCGAGGCGGCATTGTTCGCGGCGTGCGGCTTCCTGCTGCTCGGGCTGAGCGATCTCGCCGTCGACCTGCTGTGGATCGGCCTGCTGCTGGTCCGGCAGCGACCGCCGCCCCCCGATCTTCCCGTCGCCCAATTTCCGGGGCGGCTCGCCGTCTTCGTGCCGGCCTGGGACGAGGCTGCGGTGATCGGCGCCATGCTCGCCCATGCCCAGGCCGCCTTCGGCGCCGCCGATCATCTCCTCTATGTCGGCTGCTATGCCAACGATCCGGCGACGATCGCGGCGGTGCGCGCCGCCGCCGGCCCGCGCCTGCGCCTCGTGATCGGTCCCGCGCCGGGGCCGACCAGCAAGGCCGATTGCCTCAACCGGCTCTGGGAGCGGATGATCGAGGACGAGGCGGCCGAGGGCATCCAAGTCAAGGCGGTGGTGCTCCACGATGCCGAGGACGTGGTCCATTCGGCCGAGCTTCCCCTGTTCGACGCGTTGATCGAAGCCTTCGACCTCGTTCAGCTGCCGGTCCTGCCGCTTGCCGACCCAGGCTCGCGCTATATCGGCGGCCATTATATCGACGAATTCTGCGAGGCCCATGGCAAGGAGCTGGTGGTGCGCGCGGCGATCGGCGCGAGCCTGCCCTCGGCCGGGGTCGGCTGCGCCGTCTCGCGCGCCGCTCTGGCCGCTTTGGCGCAGGCGCGCGGCGCGCCGTTCGATCCGGACAGCCTGACCGAGGATTACGAGCTCGGCCTGCGGCTCAAGGCGATCGGCCGCCCGGCCGCGTTCGTCCGCCTGCCGGCGGGGCCGGGCCGGCCGCTGGTGGCGACTCGCGAATATTTCCCGGCGACGCTGGCGGCGGCGGTCGCGCAGAAGGCGCGCTGGATGACCGGCATCGCGCTGGCGGGCTGGGACCGGCTAGGCTGGAGCGGCGGCCTTGCCGAGCGCTGGATGCGTCTACGCGACCGCCAGTCGCCGCTCGCCGCCTTGGTGCTCGCCGCCGCCTATCTGGCGCTCTTGCTCTGGGCCGCGCTCGCGGCGGCGCAGCGGCTGACGGGTTGGACGATGCCGCCCTTCACGCCCCTGCTCTCGCTGCTGATCGCGGCCAATTCGGCGCTGCTGCTGTGGCGCCTGACGATGCGCTTCGGCTTCGTTACCCGCTCTTATGGCTGGCGCGAGGGGCTGCGGGCGCTGCCGCGCGCCGTCATCGGCAACATCGTCGCGATGATGGCGGCGCGCCGCGCGCTCGCACGCTATTGCGCCGGCCGCCGCGGCGCCGGCCGCGCCGCCTGGGACAAGACCGCCCACGATTTCCCGCGCCGGCTCCCCGCCGAATGAGCCGCGGCCCGCTCCGCTTCCTGATCCTCACCCTGGGCCTGTGGATCTGCGCCCGCGCCGCCATCCTGGCGCCCGGCTGGTGGCCCGGGCAGAGCAGACCCGACGCGCCCACCCTCGCATCCGCCGCGACGTCCGCCTCCACTCCCGCCGCCACGCCCGCCGCGCGGACGGCGAGCCCCGGTCGGAGCACCGAACCTAGCTTGGCCCGTCTTATAAGACAGGTTTCTTATAAGACAGAAGCGATAGGCAGCGCTGATCGCGCGGCGATTTCCGGCGGCGATTCAATTGCTTTCAGCCTATCCGCCACCGCCGGACTTCCCTCCGGTCCGGCGGACCGTCCCGCAGCGCCCTCGCTTGGGACCCGCGCGGCTTCGACCTTGGCCGGCAGCGACGTGCTTCTTCCCGCGCCGCGTCATGCGCGCGGTGCGGGCCGCTGGTCGGTTTCGGCCTGGCTGCTGGCGCGGCGCGACCGGGGCGGGCCGACGCTGGCCCCGGGCGGGATGCTGGGCGGCAGCCAGGCGGGCGCGAGGGTCGGCTACCGGCTCGGCGGCGGGCTTTCGGTCGGCGCGCTTTTCCACGCGCCGTTGCGGCGGACCGGCGGGGCCGAGATCGCGGCCGGCCTCGATTGGCAGCCCGTTGCGGCGATTCCCATCCACGTCCGGGCCGAACGGCGCCAGGCGCTCGGCCGCTCGGGCCGCTCGGCCTTCGCGCTCTCCGTTCATGGCGGCCTGAGCCGGCGGCTGCCGCGCCGCCTGCGCCTCGACCTTTACGGCCAGGCGGGCGCGGTCGGAGCGCGGGCGCGGGACCTGTTCGCCGATGGCGCGGCTCGCCTCTCGGCGCCGCTCGGCCCGGTCGAGATCAGCGCCGGCGCCTGGGGTGCCGCCCAGCCCGGCGCGGCGCGGCTCGATGCCGGACCGGGCATCTCCTATCGATTGCCCGTGCGCGGCGCCAATGTCCGGATCGAGGCAGGCTGGCGCTTCCGCCTCGCCGGCGACGCCATGCCCCGCTCCGGGCCCGCGCTCACCCTTGGCGCGGACTTCTGAGCGCCGCGGCCGCGTCGCGCCTTCCGCGCGCCCTTATTCCCCGTTAGGGTCCGCGGCCCATGGATCTCTACCTCCCGATTGCGGGCCTGTCGGTAAACGCGCTGGTGATCGTCGCCCTGGGCGGGCTGGTCGGCCTCTTGACCGGCATGGTCGGCGTCGGCGGCGGCTTCCTGACGACGCCGATCCTGATCTTCTACGGCATCCCGCCCGCCGTCGCGGTGGCGTCGGCGACCACCCAGATCACCGGCACCAGCATTTCGGGCGTGCTCGCCCACCGCCGGCGCCGCGGCGTCGACGTCCGCATGGGCGCGGTCGTCATCACCGGCGGCGTGCTCGGCTCGATCCTCGGCGGCTTCCTGTTCCGGCTGCTCCAGGAGGTCGGCCAGATCGATACCGTCATCTCGATCCTCTACGTGCTGCTGCTCAGCAGCATCGGCATCTTGATGGCGAAGGAAGCGGCGACCGCGCTCGGCATCTTCAAGCCCTCGGCGCGGGCGCTCGAGCGCGGGCGGCGGCGCCACAATCCGATGATCGCCGCTCTGCCGATGCGCTGGCGCTTCTACCGCTCGGGCCTCTACATCTCGCCGCTGGCGCCGCTCGGCCTGGGCTTCATCTCGGGCATGCTGACCGTCTTGCTCGGCGTCGGCGGCGGCTTCATCATGGTGCCGGCGATGATCTATCTGCTCGGCATGGCGGCCCGGGTCGTCATCGGCACCAGCCTGGTGATGATCCTGGTGGTCAGCGCCGCGACCACCCTGGTCCATGCGATGACCACGCAGTCGGTCGACATCGTCCTTGCCGGCCTGTTGCTGATCGGCGGCGTCATCGGTGCCCAATATGGTGCGCGGCTGACGACGCGCCTGAAGCCCGATCTGCTGCGCCTGGGACTGGCCGTCATCATCCTCTCCGTCGCCTTGCGCATGGCCGTCGGCCTCGCCTGGCGGCCGGACGAAATTTACACGGTCTTCTACGTATGAAGCGGTCGAGCGCCCTTGCATTGGCTTTGGCCGCGGCGCTGTTGCTCGGCGCCTCCAAGCCTGTGCTGGTGCCCGACGTCTCGGCCCGCTCGATCGAGATCCGCTACAGCTTTACCGGCGCCCAGCTATTGCTGTTCGGCGCCATCATTTACCCCGGCGGCGAGGTGCCAAGCGAGCAGGCGCATATCGCGATCGTCGTCAAAGGCCCGGTGCAGCCGATCCTGGTCAGAGAGAAGCACAAGATTGCCGGCATCTGGATGAACGCCGACAGCCACCGCTTCCGTTCGGCGCCAAGCTTCTACGCCATC
>JAXDPD010000085.1:0-17800 GCA_034668505.1 Sphingomonadales bacterium | reverse complement strand
TGGTGCAGGCTCAAAGACTGGCGACGCATCGCAACCAGATACGACAAGCTCGCCAGAAACTTCCTCTCCGGCGCACTCATCGCAGCCGCGATCATCTACTGGTGCAATTGAGTCCGGACCCTAGGTCAGGAAGCCGACAGCCTCTATTGGGCATCCTGTTTCGCAAATCTCTGGCTCGATGACGAAAGCGATATGGCGTTTGCCTTGGAGCGCCTTGTCGCGTGTGGCAGACCCCTGTCGGCCCTGCGGGCCTGCCACGGCAAGTTCAGCCCATATGAGCCCGAATTGATATTCCGCATGCTTGAGGGAATGCTGCGCGGCGAGGAGATCGAAACCGGCATCCCTGAATCCTATTATATCCAGCGCGCCCTCGAATTCGTGGAGAAGAACTCGGACCAAATCGATCATCAAAGGCTGGTCGGATTGGAATTTGCCCTGGTCCGCCTTCTCGGCTTTCAGGGAGAGCACCACGCGAAGACTCTCTACCACGCGATCATGTCACAACCCGAGCTGTTCGTCGAACTCCTGTGCATCCTCTACAGGCCGAGCAACGGTGAACCGCGCGAGCCCGACGAGGGATTGAAAGTCGCTGCGCACAATGCGTGGCAAGTCCTGCACCATTGCAAGCGCCAACCGGGCACGGACAGCGATGATTCCATCGATCCGGCAAAATTCTCGGCCTTTGTTGCCGAAGCCCGGCGGCTTGCGACTGAACAGGATCGCCTTGTGGTTTGCGACATAAGGCTGGGTGAAATCATGGCTTACGCGCCGGAGGGAGCAGATGGGATTTGGCCCTTTGATCCGGTTCGCGACGCCCTGGAAACAACCGATTCCGTGGAACTGCACAGAGGGTTTTCTACGGGTTGCTTCAACAAGCGCGGTGTTCATTCGCGGGGCATGTTCGATGGTGGAGAGCAGGAGCGCGGCCTTGCCGCTTACTACCGGAGACAGGCTGACGCGCTTGAGGCCAGTCACCCCAAGCTTGCCGCAACCTTGGCAGGGTTGGCTCGGTCCTACGATAAGGACGGACTAGTCGAGGATCTTGAAGCTCGTCTAAGGCGCGAGGGGCACTAGCCTAGAATAAATCGGATCGTCGGGCTTCGTCGGGGTTCCTTCCGGGCCGCGCTCTCGGTGCCTGGCCAGCGCCCCGAACCTGTGGCCTCCGCCGTCCGGTTGCGCACGCTAACGCGCAGGCCGTCGTCGATAATGTTGCTAACCAGAAGTCACCACCGGCGTTCTGTCCTTGTTCTGTCACTACCGGGTTTGGTATCATGCCCCGCGTGATCGAGAACGGATATGAGCGGACCTAACCAACATCACATTCCTCAATTTCTGCAGCGCGGCTTCGGCGCTGCGAGAAAGGGGAAGCCGAAGGACATCTGGCAGTACGCTAAAGGCGTAGCGCCGGAGCTGCGGCCCATCTCAAAGACCGCCTCGGGCGATCACTTCTATTCCCAGGCGCTCGACGACAAAATTACAGAGGCGGAGACTCCGCTCGCCAACCTCTATCACAAGGTCCGTGCGCTGCCTGTCGGCTCGGCAGTGGCCCCAGACTCGGCGGCTGAGTTGATAACGCATCTGGCACCCCGCACCTCGCATATCCGCGAGTCCCTTACGGCTGGATTCAGCCAGTTTGCGACTGGCGCCCGCGATAGGTTCACGGACCCCGCGCTGATGGAGCAGTTGATGGGGCTGCACGAGGACGAGCCGAGCGAGCAATTCCGCGAGAAGCTTCGCGAGGGTCTGCGCGACATGCCGCAGATCGAGCATGTGGGACTGCCCGGCCCGGTCCTGGAACGAGTGGCTTTTTACGTTGCAAAAGAGAACTTCGACACGGCCGTTGGGGACACCGCATCGCTCTTCGGGCCGATGCTGAGTGAATTTGCTGCGGGCTCGGGGGAAATGGCGCGAGACGGCCATATTCGCGCGCTGGATGAAATGGGAGACAAGCCAAACCTGCGGCGTGACCTCCTGGCAGGATTTGCCTGGACCGTTGAGCGCGCGCCCGAAGGCGGGGCCATCCTGCCGGATTGTGTTGCGCTGGCTTACTCATCGGACGGTGCGGGTCTGCCGTTGATGTTCGTCGGGAAGGAGATGGACGCGGTTGTGATGCCGTTGACGAAAGACCGCCTTCTAGTCGGGCGGCGCAACGGGGCACCCGACTTTCCCATTGGGGAATTCAACACGGACGCTGCTGCGTGCAGTCAGACATTTTTTCTGGCGCATGCCGATTGCGCGCCCTTTGAAACCCTCCAACCGCTGATCGGCACGCGTTCCGATGCATATTTCAGCGATGTGATGCGGGACGTGTTCGAGTCCGTCCTGCCTCAAGGACCGAAGGCTACGTCCGACGAGTCCGGCGAGGAACGAGCTCCGGCGCATCTTCCGCGTGACTGCGATCTTGAATTCTCTTGTTTGATCCGCTGCGCCGATTTTGGAAACGACGAGATTTACCAGCGCGTCAGCGACGGTGCTGCGGCAATCATCAGGGCGCTGGCCCGCACTCTTCCTCTCTCGCGGCTCGATAGCATTGTGTTTGCTTTCGACTTCCCGGGCGCGCTTCGAGCAGTCGATCGCGGCAGCGCTGATCTAGGACCGGTCGAAGCCGTGAACTCGGGCGAGGAAGGCTGTGTCGGCCGGATGGTGACGGTCATGCGCGAGGGGAAGCTAAAGGCGTGCATCGTTTTCAATGGCAACGTCGCGGCCTGCCTAATCGGCGAAAACGAGGACGATCAGGGCACGGCGATGATGATAATGGTTCATCAGCTCACGCTCGTAGCAATGATCGAGCTTGTGGAGCGCGCGTTGCCGGGCGCGTTCGACAGCCCGATTGAGGATGAATTGCAAGCAGGACTCTTCAGCCAGGCAAGGGACGCCGTGACGGGCTATGCCGCCGCGCGCCTCAGCGCGGGCTTTGGCAATGCGGCCGATGCTGAATCCTATCATCGGGAACGGCTGATCGCGGCTTTGAAGGCCATGAAAACGGACGTTGAAGCCGAGCGCCTTTCCTACCGATACCATGCCGACCTCGGCAGGTTGCTTCAGGTCGCGATGCCGGCCGTGGGTCAGGTCCTGTCTGCCGCCTCGGACCTGCTTGGCGTTTGTGCCGGCAGTGATCGCCCCGTTTTCGACGACGAGGGTAGTTTGAAAACCGCGCTCAACGAAGCGAACTTGCCGCACTGGCTCCCAACCTTTGCCCGGGATCTCGAGCGGTTTTTCGACCGGTTGGGCGCGTGGGAGTCGATTGACGAGTTCCTGGCGTTCAATCGCCATACGGAACGGCTCTTATGGTCGGTGGGTCTGTTCCCCTGGACCAGCCCAGAGGGAGGACGATTTGAAGTGCCCCTGGTCACGGATGCGCAGGCGCTTCTAGCAGACCTTGTTGGAGCTGCACGGTAGGCTTTAAGCGGGCGTTCCCTTCGGGCCGCGCTCTAGGCGCTTGGCCAGCGCCCGGAGCCTGTAGTCTCCGCCATCCGGTAACGATCGCTAACGCGGAAGGCTTGGGGCTTTGCCCCTGGCGCGCTTCGGGGAGGCCTTCCGCCCAGCTTCATCCGCGTTCCGCTCCTTGCAGCCGGTTCCCCGCGAAGGCTCCCGCTCCGCTTGCACCCCCATTCTCGCCGAAGGGCAGAGGTTCAGCAGCAGCTTGAACCCCTGTCCAAAGGAGAATTGAAAATGGGATCAGACCTATGTGAACGCTTGCAACCCCGCATCTATGTTGCCTGTCTGGCCGCCTATAATAATGGCTGTCTTCATGGCGCGTGGATCGACGCCGATCAGGAGCCGTGGGAGATTTACGCGGAGGTGTCGCGGATGCTTCGGGCGTCGCCGGTCGCAGACGCCGAGGAATATGCGATCCACGATTACGAAGGTTTCGGCCGCCTACGTCTTAGCGAATATATAGGCATAGAGCAGGTCGCGCAGCTTGCCGCTTTCATCGTCAAACGCGGCGCGCTCGGCGCGGCGGTGCTGTCCTACTTTTCAGGCGACCTGGACGAGGCGCGCGAGGCTTGCGAGGACCGCTATCTCGGCACCTATGAAAGCCTGGCCGATTACATGGCCGAGTTCACCGAGGAATGTCTGACCGTGCCTGACCGCTTGCGCTTCTATATCGACTGGGAGGCCATGGCGCGGGACGCCGAATTGAGCGGCGACCTGTTCACGATCCAGACGGCGCACAACGAGGTGCATGTCTTCAACGCGCATTAAGCGGATATTCGCTTAGCGCGGCGCGAATTCGCGCCGCGCCTGCTCGGCCCGGATCAGAGCCAGAAACGCTCCGGCCCGGTCCCGTTCCGGACTCGGATCGGGTGAGGCCCCGATGGCCTGATTGACCTCATTAAAGAGAGAAGCGAGCTGGGCCGGCGATTTGCGGGCGAGACCGTTGCGCGTCATTTTGAACATGGATTCCTCCTTTGCTTTCGCCGCCCGGACTGGGCCGCGTTGGAGGACGAGGAATCAGGACATAGACGGAGGGCATCCGCACGGATCGCAACGAAGAGGAGAAGGCTTCACGCCTTGCCCCACACCGTCAGGGATCGGATAGCTTCGACAAAACGCGAGAGCCCAAACCGGGCCGAAAGGCCAAAGGAGCGAAGGCATGGACCGACGCGCCTATCTCGACTCATCGCCACAGCGCCGCGATACCCGATGAGACAAGCGGAAATCACCGCCCGAAATCGAGCCCGGCATCGCGCACCGGAGCGCGGAACTCCTGCGCCTGCCGGAAACGGGCCGCGTCGCGGTAAAGAGCCAGAAGCTGCCGCGCCTGGCGCGTTCGCGCATGCTGAATATCCGTCTGGAGGCGCGACCGTTCGGCGAGCTGGTCGCGGATAAGCCCGTCCCGCTGCGCGCGGTCGCGCTGAAACGCGAAGAAGGCTTCGACTTCGTTTTGCTTTCGCGCCTTCCAGTAGCGCCCCGTCAGCAGATCCCACGCGCCTTTGACGCCGCTGCGGATTCGCGCCGCGCGCTGTTTCTGTTCGGCGTCCCGCCGCTTTGAAATCCCGGCATCGAGCCGCCGTCGCTCGTCCGCGTGCTGGCGTTTGATCGCCTCCCGGCGTTGATGTAGCGGCCTGAGCGCGTTCGCCGCGATCCGCTTCGCTTCCGCGATATGGGCTTTGAGGCGCTGGCCCATTTCTCCGGCCAGCTTGCGCCGCACTTCCGCGACCGGCAGCAAGGCGGCCGGATCGCCAAGCCGGGCCGTGACCTCCTTGGTTTTCCGTCCGAGGAGCCGCGCGACGGCGAGCACGTCGCCGTCGATCGTCACCGCCACAGGGCCGCGCCGGTCGCCCCGCGCCAGAAACAGGCCCCGTTCTTCCAGCGCCTTGCTGAAGGACGCGGCAGAGTCCGACACCGCCCAAGCTTCCTGGGCGGCGTCTTTCAGGGCTTTGGCATCGAGCCCGGCGCGCTTGGCCTGCTGCCATTCGTCCAGCGTAAAACTTCGCGGGTCGCGTAGCTTCGAGTCGATGAACCCGCCCGGCATCTTCCAGCCATTCTCGAGGAAGAGCTGACGCGCGATCTCGCGCAGCTTCGTCTTGAAGAAGGGGAGCGGCCTGGCCGTCATCGTCGCGGCATCGATCCGCGACCAGACGGCATGGCAATGCCGCCGCCCTTCCTTTTCATGGAAGACGACGACTCGCGGCTGACCCTTTAGGCCCAACCTTTCCTCGATCATGTTCAGCGCCTGCTCGAAGGTTTCGACCCGCGCGTTCTCGCCAATGGGCGGGTTGAGCGACACCGAGAAGAGATATTGCCGGCAATGCGTCCCGCGCGACAGGGCCTGCGCTTCCTTCATCGCGCCGCGCACCGAGTCGGCCACGAAGCCGCTCACTTCGTGGATTTCCACATGCTCGTTTTCCTCGGTCTTTAGCAGGTGAAGGCCGAGCTGCGACCCGCCGCCGCGCTGCGAAGCCTTCAGGATCATCCGTCAGGCTCCAGATTCAACGCTTCCAGCAGCAGGCGGCGCATTTCGGCAATATCGGTTGCCGCCTCTTTCAGGGCGCGCTCGGTGTCCGGGGACAGGGGCAGGCTTCCGGAGTTCGCCGCCTTGGCGAGCTGGTTGACGTTGTTCGCGATCCTGGACTGACCCAACAGGGCGAGCAGCTTGGTCAGGGCCAGGTGATCCTTCACCGGGAATTTGCCGCGCGTGCGCGGCGCGGGGCTGTCAGGATCGAAAAGCCGCCACCTGATATAGGCCGCAACCGACATTCCGGCCGCGTCCTGCTCCAATTGGGCCTTTTGCTCGAAAGTCATGCGGAGAGAGACGGGGTGCAGCGGTTTAGGTTCGGCCATGGCCGGGGACGGAGGCGGCGCGTCGCTTTCGGCGCGCGCGCTGCCGTCAAAGATCGCACTCAAAGGTGCGGGAAGGCGAGAGTTGATCGACATGTCATCCTCTTCCTTTCCCCTGGCAGCGCGCGTGAGCGCGCCTGGGGGGAAATTCAGAGAAGACAGCTATGCTCAGCCGAACTCGTCCTCTGGCGGGTCATCCGCCAGCGACGTGTCCTGCAAAACCGCGTTCCATTCTGCTAGGATTTCAAAGAGGGTGTTCGACTGAGCACCCACAGGGTGCGCCATTCCCTCACCCTTCGTCCGGCGCCAGGCGGCTTCGTCGCGGCCGCGCGGACTTTCGTCGCGCCCGACTACTCCATTCATCCCTGCTTCAGCACGACTCGCCGACAGGACTGCCGGCCGGCCGCCGTGCTGCTACGGTGCCGCGACAGGGTGACGAGGGTTGGTATGAAACGCTTTGGAATTGCATGTCTGCTCGCGGCGGCGGCTTTGGCCGCGCCCCCTTCGGCGATCGGCCAGGAGGATGCGGCGCCCGCGGCGCGCACGCTCGCGGCGGGCCAGAGCCTGACCGGCGAATTGAGCGCCAACGACGCGCAGCGCCGCTCGGGCAAATATGAGGACGTCTTCACCATCCAGGGCCGGCGCGGCGAGCGCGTCGACCTCAGGCTCGTCTCCAGCGATTTTGACCCCTTGCTGCTGGTCACCGGGCCGGGCGGCTTCAGCCTGACCAACGACGACGAGGAGGGCCATGGCGATTCGGTCAACAGCCGGCTGGTGATCGAATTCCCCGCCGACGGCGCCTATCGCGTCGGCGTCTCCAGCTTCCGCTCCGGCGAGACCGGCAATTACCGGCTGCAGGCCGCGGTGCCCGCCGCCGACGTCGCCGTCACCCGGCCCCAGAACGCCACGCCGATCCGCATCGGCCAGAGCGTCACCGGCCGGCTGAGCGAGAGCGACAGCCGCCGCGCGGCCGGCGAATATAGCGATTCTTACCGCTTCACCGCGCGCCGCGGCGACCGCGTCCGCATCGCGCTCACCGGCGGCGAGGGCATGGACACCTATCTGATCCTCCAGCGGCCCGACGGCTCGCAGGACGCCAATGACGATAGCGAGGAAAATGGCCAGCCCTCGCTCAACAGCCGCATCGACACCGTGCTCGCCGAGGATGGCGACTATGTCATCCTTGCCTCCACCTACCGGCCGAACACAACCGGCAATTATCGGCTGAGCCTCGCCCAGAGCCCGGGCCTGCCGCGCCAGATCGGCGTCCGCGGCGGGCCGCGCGTCGTCGCCTTGCTGGTCGGCGTTTCCGATTATGGCGAGCGCGTCAATCCGCTGTCCAATACCGACGCCGACGCGCGCGAGCTCTACAATTCCTTGCGCGCCGCCGGCCTGCTCCACCCCGCCAGCCAGCTGCTGGTCAACGAGCAGGCAACGACCAAGAACGTCGCCCAGGCCTTCGAGCGCGCCGCCGCGGCGGCCGGGCCCGACGATGTCTTCCTGTTCTTCTTCTCGGGTCACGGCAACCAGGTCGACGTCCCGGTCAGCGCGGCCGAGCTCGACGGGCGCGCCGAGACGATCGAGCTTTACGACGCGGCGCTGACCGACGCGCAGCTCGCGCCGCTCTTCCGTAACGTGCGCGGGCGGATGTCGATGCTGGTGATCGACGCCTGCTACGCCGGCGGCTTCCGCAGCCTAATCGACCGGCCCAACGTCATGGGCCTGTTCAGCTCGGAGGAGGATCTGACCAGCCTCGTCGCGGACCGCTTCAAGGCCGGCGGCTTCCTTTCCTACTTCCTGCGCGGCGGCCTGATGGGCGGGGCAGACGACGACGGCGACCGAATCGTCACCGCCGGCGAGCTTTCGACCTACGTCCGCCGTCGCTTCCGCCGCGAGGGCGACATTCCGGCGCAGACCCGCGAGGACGAGCAGAATTACCAGAATCTGTTGATCGAGCGCGGCGGTATCCATGTCGACGACGTCGTCGTCCGACTGGCCTCGGCCTCGGGCGCCGCCATGCCGCGCACGCGCCAGGCCCCGGTCCATGTCCAGACCGCGCCGGCCGGCGAGGAGGACGAGAAAAGGCGGACGCCGCGGCCGCCGAAGCGCTGAGCGAGCGTCCCCACACCCCCCCGCTCATCCTGAGCAGCCGGTGAGCTTGCCGACCGGCGTATCGAAGGACCGCATTCCATCGGTCCTTCGATACGGGCCTTCCCCCGGATCAAGTCCGGGGTCAGTCCCTACTCAGGATGAGCGGCTTGGTGCGGATCAGCCGCCGACGTGCTCGGGCTTACCCTTCCTCTTGGTCGCGGCGAACTCCTCGAGCTGCTTCTCGCTCATCGATTCGGCCATCTGCTTCGAGGCGCCCTTGAGCTTGCTCTTGGGCGTGTCGCCGCGCTTGGCCGACAGAGCGGCGCCAGCGGCTTTCTGCTGGGCGGCTGACTTGGCGGGCATGATGTCTCTCCTTCGCTGGAGAAACACATGGCTCAGAGCAAGGTTTCGAGGCCGAGCAATGCGAGGAGCGCGCGGCGCGCCGCCTCGATCCGCGCCCACAAGGCCGGATCGGCGAGGTCCGCCGGCGCGATCCGCTCGGGCCAACGGGCCTCGATGCAGGCGCCGATCCGGTCGAGCTTCGCCTCGTCGACCAGGAAGCGGGGGTCGACATTGGCGGGATCGGCGACGACGCGCAGCCTCAGGCAGGCCGGGCCGCCGCCATTGGCCATGGACTGGCGCACGTCGACCAGATCGAGCTGCCGGATCGGGCCGTTGCCGGCGGCCATCGCCTCGAGCCAGGCCCAGACCGCCGGCGTCTCGCGCGCTTCCTCGGGGAGGATCAGCGCCATGGCTCTCCCGAGCGAAGTCGAGGGGCCGTCGCCGGGGAGGGTTACGAGCTGAGCGTTGAACAGATAGGATCTGATCGCGTCGGCGAGGCTCACGACGCTGGCCGGCACCTCGACGATTTCCATTTCCGGCAGCAGCCGCTTCAAATCCGCGTAGAAAGCCGCTTTGTCGGCAAACGCCTGCTCGTGCGCGAAGAGCACATGCTCGTTGGCGACGGCGACGACGTCGTTGTGGAAGGCGCCCGCCGCGATCGCTTCCTCGGATTGCTGGACGAACAGGGTCCGCGCCGGATCGAGACGGTTGAGCCGGGCGACCGCGCGCGATGCCTCGACATGCTGGCGCGCCGGGAAGGCGCCGCCGCGCACGCCGTGGACGAAGACCTCCACGCCCGCCGTCTCATGGCCGGCGCAAAGGCGCATATGATTGGCCGCGCCCTCGTCGCCGAACGTGGCGGGCACCGGCTCGTGGACCGCGAAATGGGTTGGGTCGGCGAAGGCGAGCCGGAGCTGCGCCAGCGTGCCCGGCGATTCGTGGCTGCGATGCGCCATCGTCCGCAAATTGGCGACGGTGAGGTGGCAGCGGCCGTCCCGCGTGTCCGGCGCGGGGGAGACGGTCGCGGCATTGGCCGCCCACATCGCCGAGGCGGACAAAGCGGCGGCGCGCAGCGTCTCGGGCGCGTCCTCGATGCCGGTGCCGAGCGCGCTCAGCCAGACCCGGTTCGGCCGGTCGTGCGGGGGGAAAATCCCCTGCGCCAGGCCGAGCCGCAAATTGTGCCGCATTTTCTCGACGCCCTGCAGGGCCGCCGCGCGCGGGAAGGCGGTGCTGCCGGCGCTGGCCGTGGCGGCGAGATTGCCGAAGCTGAGCCCGGCATAATTGTGGCTCGGCCCGACGATGCCGTCGAAATTGATCTCGACGAGCGCCACCTCAGCGCCCGACGGCGAGGAAGGTCTCGCCCGGCGCGATGCCGAGCAGGGCCGCGGCGGGGCTGTCGAGCGTGGCCTGGCCGTCGCCGAGCAGGGTCACATGGCCATAGACCGAGGCGAAGCGCCCGCGCGCGCCGGCGGCCAGCATCATCCTCTTGCCCACCTCCTCGTCCTCGATGCGCGCGAGGGTCAGCGCCTCGGCTTCGCGGACGGTGCGGATATCGTCCGTGTCGGCCACCATGGTCGGTCCGCCGTCGAAAATGTCGATATAGTCACCGCCGTAAAACCCCTCCTGCTCGAGCATCCGCATCGCGGCGCGGCCGGACGGGTGCGGGAGCGCCATGATCGCCCGCGCGCTTTCCGGCAGCAAGGCGGTGTAGATCGGCGTCTTGGGCATCAGATCGGCGATGAAGCGGGTGCCGTGGGCGCCGTTGAAGCTGTCCGCCTCCTGGAAGTTCATGCCGAAGAAGCGCCCCGCTATGGCGTCCCAGAAAGGCGAGCCGCCGGCCTCGTCGATGACTCCGCGCAGCTCGGCCAGCACGCGGTCGGCGAAGCGCGCGCGGTGCAGCTTGATGAACAGATAGCGGCTGCGCGCGAGCAGCACGCCGAGGCCGCCGGCTCGCTCGTTCGGGTGGAGGAAGAGGCCGCCGACCTCCGAGCTGCCCTCGAAATCGGTGGTCAGGGTCAGCATTTCGGCGCGGAAGGTCTTGCCGAGCTCGGGCGAGGTTTGGGTCATCGTGCTCAGCCGGTAGGAATAGAAAGGCTCGGTCACGCCGACCCGGCTGAACACCTGGCAGGTGCCGCGGATCTGGCCGGTCTCGGCATTTTCCAGCACGAAGACGAAGAGATCGCCGTCCGGATTGCCCTCTTCGGCCGCGAAGGCGGCGTCCGAGCGCGCCAGCTTGGCGACGAGCGTGCCCTTGTCGGCGGGCAGGTTGGTGAAGCCGCCGCCGGTCAGCTTGGCCATCTCGTAGATCGCCTGGAAATCCTCGTTCCGCGCCGGCCTTACCCTGAAGCTCACAATGATTCCCCGCTGGCGAGACGCAGGACCGTCAGCGCCGACAATTGGGCGCGCTCCGCCAGGCTCTCGACGATCAGATATTCCCCGTCCGAATGGATGGCGCCGCCGCGCGCGCCCATCGTATCGACGACTGGGATTCCGCAGGCGGCGATATTGTTGCCGTCGCAGACCCCGCCCGTGTCGCGCCAGCTGATGTCCTGGCCCAGATCGGCGCCGGCGCGCCGAACCAGCTCGAACAGCTTTTGCGCCCCGGCATCGATCGGCTTGGGCGCTCGCGCGAAGCCGCCATGGACGCGGATCCGAACGTCGTGCTTTGCCGCCACCGCCGCCACCGCTTCGTCGAGCGCAGCCTGCGCCGCGGCCTGGAGCGCCGGCGTGCGCGGCCGCATGTTGACTCGCAGCACCGCCTTGTCGGGCACGACGTTGTTGGGTCCGCCGCCGTCGATCTTGGCGGGATTGACGCTGAGCCCGTCGTTTTTGGCCTCGGCGAGGCGCAGCGCCAGATCGGCCGCGGCCAGCACGGCGTTGCGGCCCTCTTCGGGATTGCGGCCGGCATGGGCGCTGCGGCCCTCGATCGAGATGGAGAAATTGCCGCTCCCCGGCCGCGCGCCGGCCAGCGTGCCGTCGGGCAGAGCGGATGGCTCGTAGGTCAAAGCCGCCTGCTTGCCGGGCGCCGCCCGGGCGATCAAAGCCGCCGAGCCCGGCGAGCCGACTTCCTCGTCGCTGTTGATCACCACTTCATAGCCGAAGCCGGATGGAGCGGCGGCCTCCACCGCCCGAAGCGCCGCAAGCAGCACCGCAATGCCGCTCTTCATGTCGGCGACGCCCGGCCCGCCGAGCACGCCGGGCTCGCGCCAGAAGACTTTCTGGAAATCGTGGTCGGCGCCGAACACCGTATCCATATGGCCGGTGAAGAGCAGCTGCACCGGCGCTTCGGGCCGCACAATCAGATGGAGGTTGCGGCCGTGCGGAATCGCCTCCAGCGACCCGTCGGCCGCCATCGCCTCGACTGGCGCGGGCTCCTCGAGCGCGATCGCGCCGGGCAACGCCGAAAAGGCGTCCGCAAGCAGGCCCGCGACCGTCTCCAGCCCGGCGAGGTTGCGCGACCCGCTATTGACCGCGGCCCATTCGGTGACTTGGTCGAGCATCGGCGCATCCCCGCAATGCGAGACTGCTTCCTGTTCGATGTTCGACAAACCCGCCATGGCCCGCCTCTAGCCGCTTGAAGGGAGCAAAGCCAATTGGCGATCGCCATCGCGCGAGGGCCCGCCGGCGGTAAGGCTTGGCCATGGAGTCCGATCGCCTCGCCAGGGTCAATGAAGCCCAGTGCGCCTGCCTGAGGCTGGTTCTGCAGCACAAATCCTCCAAGGACATTGCGCGCGCGCTCGGCATCTCCCCGCACACGGTCGATCAGCGCATCCGGCTCGCGATGAAGGCGCTCGGCGCCCCCAGCCGCGTCGAGGCGGCGCGGATCCTCGCCGCGGCGGAGCAGGGCGATGGATATCAAAGCTTGATATATCAAGCGCCGGACATTGATCCGCCGCCGGCCGCGCTGCCATTTCCCCCGGACGGGGAGGTGCGACGCGATGGCAAGTCGAGGAATATCGTCTGGATCATGGTTTCCGTCGCGGCGGCCTTGGCCTTTGCGGGGCTTTTCATCGGGCTCAACGCGCTGTCCCAATTCACGCGTTGAACGCGCCTCGCCGCTGATCCGGGGCAGCCTTGGCCGGCTGAGCCAGTGGCTGCTTTACGGCATCGCCGCGGTCTTCGTGACAGGCGCCGCGGCCCTGCTGCTGATCCCGTTCGGGCAGCGGGTCGATCCGAGCTGGCGGCCGAGCGTCGCGACGCCCCGCTACATGGCCGACCACCCCATTATCTGCTTCGACGAAGGCCATTATAATGCCCATGACGCCGGCGATCGCTACCGGCCGCTCGCCGGCCTGCTCCAGGCCGATGGCTACCGGATCGGGCGCCATGGCACGGGCTTCGACGCAGCCTCCCTGGCCGGATGCGACGTGCTGGTCATCGCCAATGCCGCCGGGGGCGGCCGGCTCACGCTTGGCCCGTTCAACCTGCCGATCAGACGGGGCGGGGAGCACGGCGCTCCCGCTTTTCTCGACGCCGAGATCGCCGCGCTCCGGCGCTGGGTCGAGGACGGCGGCAACCTGCTGCTCGTCGCCGATCATGCGCCGTTCGGCCAGGCCTCGCGCCCTCTCGCCGAAGCCTTCGGCGTTCAAATGGGCGGCGGATTTGTCGAAATTCGCCCTCGCGGGCCGGCGGCCGGCGGCCCCGGCGAGATTCTGTTCACGGCCACCAACGGCCTGCTGCGGCCCCATCCGATCACCGCCGGCCTGCAGCGCGTGAAGAGCTTCACTGGCCAGAGCCTGGCCGGCGCGGGCGAGGCTCTGCTGGTGCTCCCCCCCGACGCCGTCGAATATGTGCCGCCGGGCCCCAGGTTGAGGCCGGTGCCGGCGGGCGGCCGCGCGCAGGCGATCGCCCTCACCCGTGGCGCGGGACGGGTCGTCGTGCTGGGCGAGGCGGGGATGATCACCGCCCAGCTCGACGACAATGGCGCGAAGTTCGGGATGAACGTCGCCGGGATCGACAACCAGCAATTCGCGCTCAACCCGTTCCACTGGCTGTCGCGCGCGCGCTGATCACAGCCAGGCGGCGAACGCCTTCAGCACGGCTTCGTACAGCTCTTTCTTGAACGGCACGATCAGTGCCGGCAGCTCTGCGGGGTCGGCCCATTTCCAGGCGCGGAATTCCGGGTCTGGCGTGGCGATGTCGACGTCCTCGTCCTCGCCCAGGAAGCGCATCAGGAACCAGGCCTGGCGCTGGCCGCGCCATTTGCCGTGCCACATCTTGCCGATCAGGTCGTCGGGCAGATCGTAGCGCAGTTCGACCGGACAGCGCGCGACGATCTCGACCTTGCCGCGGGGGATTCCGGTCTCCTCCGCGAGCTCGCGCAGGGCGCCGGCTTGCGGGTCCTCGCCCGGGTCGAGCCCGCCCTGCGGCATCTGCCAGGCCTCGAGCGTCGAATCGAGCCGCTGGCCGACCCAGACCTTGCCCGCGCGGTTGAGCAGCATCACGCCCGCCGCGGGCCGATAGGGGAGGGCGGCCTTGTCCGTCACTTCGCTTCGGCTTCGGCGAGCAGCAATTTCAGCGCGGCAACGCAGCCCCTGATGTCCTGGGCCGAGGACGGCACCGCTTTCCTCAGGTTGATGAAGCCGTGGATATTGCCCTCGGCCTCGCGGAAGACGGTCGGCACGCCAGCAGCCACGCAGGCGGCGGCATAGGCCCGGCCCTGGTCGCGGATCGGATCGAGGCTGGCGGTGACGACCAGGGTCGGCGGCATGCCGGCCTGGCTCTTCATCAAGGGGGCGTAGCGCCAATCCTTATTGTCCGCGGCATAGCAATCCTCGAACCAGTCCATACCCTCCCTGGTCAGGAAATGGCCCTCGCAAAAATCCTCGTAGCTCGGATAGCCCTTGCCGGGGTCGGCGGCCGGATAAATCGGCCATTGCGCGATCACCGGCACCGCCGCGGGTTCGTCGCGCAGGGCAAGGCTGACGACGATCGCGAAATTGCCGCCGGCGCTGTCGCCGCAGGTGACGAGGCCCGTCACCGCGCGGCCGAGCGCCTCGGGGCTCGCCGCCGCCCAGCGCGCCGCCGCGATCGAATCCTCGATCCCCGCCGGCCAGGGATGCTCCGGCGCGAGGCGGTAATCGACGGCGAGCACCGGTATGTCGAGCTCGCGCGCCATTTCCGCGCAGAAGGGCTCATGCGTGTCGAGGTCGCCGAGCACGAAGCCGCCGCCGTGCATGAACAGGAAGAGCGGCCCCGGCGCGCGCGTCTCGCGGGCGTCGTAGAGCCGGAGCGCGATGTCGCCCGCCGGTCCTGGGCAGGAAAGATCGCGGATCAGGGCAAGCTCGCCCGCCGGCACGTCGGCGACGTGGCAGCCGGCGCGCATCATGTTGCGCGCCTCGACCGGGCCCGCCTCGTGGCTCTTGAGCCCGGGCAGGGCGTTCAGATAATCGAGGAACAGCCGCACGTCCGGCCGCACAACAGGGTCCGCCATCCATTTTTTCCCTTCGCCGGGCGAATCGTTCGGCCCGCTCGTGCGTTCCATAGGCGAACGCGCGGCCGCCGCCACCTGTTGAGGCCAGATGTTGTGGGTTCCGTCCGACAGGTCTAGGGTCGCGTCTTGCGTACAGTCGAGGAATCAGCCGTGGCCACGGCCAGACATCAACTCACCCCCGAAGAAGCCCGTTCCGATGCCCCGCTCGAGGCGGTGGTGGTCCGTTTCGCCGGCGATAGCGGCGACGGCATGCAGCTGACCGGCGGCCAGTTCACCTTGTCGACCGCGCTCGCCGGCAACGATCTGGCCACCTTCCCGGATTTCCCGGCCGAGATCCGCGCGCCGCAGGGGACGACCTTCGGCGTCTCCGCCTTCCAGATCAATTTCGGCTCCTCGGCGATCGAGACAGCCGGCGACGCGCCCGACGTGCTGATCGCGATGAACCCGGCGGCGCTGAAGACCAATGTCGATGAGCTGAAGCTCGGCGGCCTGATCATCGCCGACGAGGGCGAGTTCGGCGCCCGCAACCTCGCCAAGGCGGGCTATGAGGGCAATCCGCTCGACGACAACACGCTCGCCAAATGGCAGGTGATCCGGCTCAACATCTCGCAGCTCACGCTCGACGCGGTGAAGCCCTTCGGCCTCGGCAACAAGGAGGCGCTGCGCTGCAAGAACATGTGGACGCTCGGGCTGGCTTTGTGGATGTTCGACCGCGACCGCCAGCCGATCGTCGACTGGCTCAGGGCCAAGTTCGCCAAGGCGGCCGAGCTCGCCGAGGCCAATATCGCGGCGCTGAACGCCGGCCACGCTTATGGCGAGACCGCCGAGATGGGCGGCCAGGTCACCCAGCACAGCATCGCGCCGGCGCCCGCCGAGCCCGGCCTCTACCGCACGGTGACGGGGGCCGAGGCGATCTCGCTGGGGCTGGTGGCCGGCGCCAAGCTTGCCGGCCTGCCGATGTTCTTCGGCGGCTATCCGATCACTCCGGCGAGCGCGATCCTGCACCATCTCTCCCGGCTCAAGGAATATGGAGTCACCACCTTCCAGGCCGAGGACGAGATCGCCGCAATCGCCGCCGCGATCGGCGCCAGCTTCGCCGGCTCGCTCGGCATCACTTCCTCCTCGGGCCCCGGCATCGCGCTCAAGACCGAGGCGATGGGGCTGGCGATCATGACCGAGCTGCCGCTCGTCATCATCAATTCGCAGCGCGGCGGCCCGTCGACCGGCCTGCCGACCAAGACCGAGCAATCCGACCTCTACCAAGCGGTCTACGGCCGCAACGGCGACGCGCCGATGCCGGTCATCGCAGCGCGCTCGCCCGCCGACGCCTTCGATTGCGCGATCGAGGCCTGCCGGATCGCGGTCCAGTATATGACCCCGGTGATGCTGCTGACCGACGGCTATATCGCCAATGCCGCCGAGCCCTGGAAGGTGCCGGACATGGCGACCTACCAGCCCTTCCCGGTCCATTTCCACGACGATCCGCTCGAGGAAGGGGCGACGGTCAATCCCTACAAGCGCGACGCCAAGCTCGCCCGGGTCTGGATCAAGCCCGGCACGGCGGGGCTGATGCACCGGATCGGCGGCATCGAGAAGAATGTCGGCACCGGCCATATCGATTACGGCCCGGACAACCACCAGGCGATGACCGACATCCGCGCCAGCAAGGTGCTCGGCGTCGCCGATAGCTTCCCCGATCAGGAGGTCTGCCTGGGCGAGGAAGGCGGCGCGCTCGCCGTGGTCGGCTGGGGCTCGACCTTCGGCCCGGTCCACCAGGCGGTCCGCCGCGCCCGCGCGCGGGGCGATGACGTCAGCCACATCCACATCCGCCACATCTGGCCGCTGCCGCGCAATTTGGGCGATCTTCTAAGGTCTTACGACCGGATCATCGTTCCTGAAATGAACAAGGGCCAGCTGAAGACGGTCCTTCGCGACCAGTATCTGGTCGATGCCCGCCCGGTCACCAAGGTCTCCGGCCAGCCCTTCAAGATCGCCGAGATCGTGGCGGCCATTCAGGAAGCGCTTCAATGAACGAACTGACCAAGCTTACCGCCAAGGATTTCGCCACCGACCAGGAGGTGCGCTGGTGCCCCGGCTGCGGCGATTATGCGGTGCTCAAGGCCGTTCAGCGCACCATGCCCGAGCTCGGCGTGCGCCCCGAGAACGTGGTCTTCGTCTCCGGCATCGGCTGCTCGAGCCGTTTCCCCTATTACATGGAGACCTACGGCTTCCACACCATCCACGGCCGCGCCCCGACCTTCGCGACAGGCATCAAGCTCGCCAATCCCGAGCTCGACGTGTGGATCATCACCGGCGACGGCGACGCCCTGTCGATCGGCGGCAACCACACGATGCACGTCCTCCGCCGCAACCTCGATTGCCAGATATTGCTTTTCAACAACGAGATATACGGCCTTACGAAAGGCCAATATTCGCCGACCAGCCGGGTCGGGACGCGCTCGCCCTCGACGCCCTTCGGCTCGGTCGACCGGCCGGCCAGCCCCAGCGCCTTCGCGCTCGGTTCGGGCGGCCGCTTCGTCGCCCGCGCGATCGACGTCCACAAGAATCTGCCGGACGTGCTCAAGGCCGCCCACGCTCACAAGGGCACTTCGTTCGTCGAGATTTTCCAGAATTGCATCGTCTACAATG
>JAXDPD010000084.1:0-13557 GCA_034668505.1 Sphingomonadales bacterium | reverse complement strand
ACTGGAAGAAGATCGGCCAGCTCAGCAGCGCGCCGACAAACAGCGCGCCGGTCGTCACCACCTTGGCGGCGGTCTTGCCGGTCCAGCGGCCGAACAGCCCGGCGACGATCGCCGCCAGCAGCGGCAGGAAAACGATCAGCTGGATGGCGATTTCCATCAGCCGCGCATCCTGTTGACCTGGTCAACCGCGATCGAGCCCTGGCGGCGGAAGAAGATGACGAGGATCGCCAGCCCGATCGCGGCCTCGGCGGCGGCGACGGTGAGCACGAACATCGCGAATACCTGGCCGACCATGTCGTGGAGGAAGACCGAGAAGGCGACCAGGTTGATGTTGACGCTCAAGAGGATCAGCTCGATCGCCATCAGGATGACGATCACGTTCTTGCGGTTCAAAAAGATGCCGAACACGCCGAGCACGAACAGGATCGCGCCGACAATGAGATAGTGGCCAAGGCCGATCACAGGACGCCTCCACGCACTCTGCCGTCATGCCGAACTTGATCCGGCATCCACCTTTTCCTGGCGGGCTGGTGGGAAGAAGATGGATCCCGGATCAAGTCCGGGATGACGAGGGGCGCGGCGATCACAGCTTCATCCCCTCGCCGACCCCGGGCTGCATGTTGACGACCGCGTCCCTGGGGCGGCGGCGGACCTGGGCGGAGACGTTTTGCGGGCGCACGTCGGAGCGCTTGCGCCGGGTCAGCACGATCGCGCCGACCATCGCGACGAGCAGGACGATGCCCGCCGCCTCGAAGATGAACAGATAATCGGTGTAGAGCAGGCGGCCGAGCGCCTGGATGTTCGAGATTTCCGGCCCCGCCGGCGCGGCCCGGCCGCCGAGGTCGATCGCGCCGGCGCCGTGCGCGAGCAGGGCCGCCACCATCTCGGCGAGCAGAGCGGCGGCCAGGAGCAGGCCGGGGAAGAGATAATTGGCGAAGCCGGCCCGCAATGCCGCGAAATCCACGTCGAGCATCATCACCACGAACAGGAACAGGACCGCGACCGCGCCGACGTAGACGATGACCAGGAGGAAGGCGAGGAACTCGGCGCCGATCAGCAGGAACAGGCCGGCGGCGTTGAAGAAGGCGAGGATCAGCCAGAGCACCGAGTGGACCGGATTGCGCGACGCGATCGTCATCACCCCCGCGGCGATGACGAGGGTGGCGAAGAGGTAAAAGACGAAGACCTGGATCAACTCGATCCTCCCCGGGACGGGGAGGGGGACCGGCGAAGCCGGTGGAGGGGGGTCGGAGCGAGGCACGGCGCCCCCTCCACCATCCTTCGGATGGTCCCCCTCCCCGTCCCGGGGAGGATTTTCATGCTCGAATCCAGCATTCGGGGCCCCTACCGATACGGCGCATCGGCGGCAAGGTTCGCGGCCAGGATGCGTTCCCATTTGTCGCCATTGTCGAGGAGCTTGACCTTGTCGTAGATCAGTTCCTCGCGGGTTTCGGTCGAGAAATCCATGTTCGGCCCCTCGACGATCGCATCGACCGGGCAGGCTTCCTGGCACAGCCCGCAATAGATGCACTTGGTCATGTCGATGTCGTAGCGGGTGGTCCGCCGGCTGCCGTCGGCGCGCGGCTCGGCCTCGATGGTGATGGCGAGCGCCGGGCAGACCGCCTCGCACAATTTGCAGGCGATGCAGCGCTCCTCGCCGTTCGGATAGCGCCTGAGCGCATGCTCGCCGCGGAAGCGGGGCGAGATCGGGTTCTTCTCGTAAGGATAGTTGATCGTCGCCTTGGGCTTGAAGAAATATTTCAGCGTCAGGGCGTGCGCCTTGACGAACTCCCACAAGGTGAAGGTCTTGATGTAATGCGCGATGCTCATCGGCGGTCTCCCCTGGCTGGCGGGACCGGCGCGGGCCGGACGCGAATGTCGGAGGTGGCGATCGCCATGCTCATTGGGAATTTCCTTCGGCGGCCGCGGCAGCCGGGCGGCAGGACAAGGCCCCGTCCTCGACGAGGCTCATGCTCCCCGCGCCGGGCAATTCGTAGCGCAGCCGTCCCGGCCAGGCACCCTGCGCGTCCGTCGCCAGCGAAACCTCGCGGCGCGCGCCGGTCAGCTCCGGCGCGGACGGGTCCTCGCCGGTGAAGCTGCACTCGAGGCGCAGCGGCGGGGCCGCCGGGGCCTGGCCGGCGGACAGGACGAGCGCGGCGGCCCAGGCTACCATGGCAGCATCCCGTTCCTCAGCAGCATCAGATAGCCCGAGACCAGGAACACCCAGATCAGGGAGATGGGCAGGAAGATCTTCCAGCCCAAGCGCATCAGCTGGTCGTAGCGGAAGCGCGGCACGGTCGCCTTCACCCAGGAGAAAATGAAGAAAAAGATGAATATCTTCAGGAAGAACCAGAAGATCCCGGGGATGAAGTATAAGGGCGCCCAATCGATCGGCGGCAGCCAGCCGCCCCAGAACAGGACCGCGTTCATCGCGCACATCAGAAGGACGTTGCCATATTCGCCGAGCCAGAAGAGCGCGAAGCTCATCGAGCTATATTCGGTCTGGTAGCCGGCGACGAGCTCGCTCTCCGCCTCGGTCAGGTCGAAAGGCGCGCGCGCGGTCTCGGCCATGGCGGAAATGAGGAAGATCACCGCCATCGGGAATAAGAGAGGGTTGAAGCCGAAGCCGTTGATCGTCCCGAAGATGTGGCCGCGCTGCGCCTCGACGATGCCGCTAAGGTTGAACGTGCCCGCCCAGAGCACGACCGGGATCAGCACGAAGCCGATCGAGACTTCATAAGAAACCATCTGAGCGGCGGCGCGCAACGCGCTGTAGAAAGGATATTTCGAGTTGGACGCCCAGCCCGCGATGATGATCCCGTAGACGCCGAGGGAGGAGATTGCGAGCAGATAGAGCAGGCCGACATTGATGTTGGCGAGCACCATGTTCGGCCCGAACGGGATCACCGCCCAGGCGATCAGGGCGACCGCGAAGGTGATGATCGGCGCGATCAGGAACAGGCCGGGATTGGCCGAGGAGGGGATGATGGTCTCCTTGAGGAAGACCTTGAGCCCGTCGGCGAAGCTTTGCAGCAGGCCGAACGGGCCGACCACGTTGGGCCCGCGCCTCAGCGCGATCGCCGCCCAGATCTTGCGGTCGACATAGATGATCATCGCCACCGCCAGCATCAGCGGCAGCGCGATCAAGAGGATCAGGATGAAGGTGGCGATGAACCAGCCCCAGCCGGCGCCGAGCAGCCCCTGGAACCAGGCGGTCATTCGAAGGGCTCCGTCTCGTCCGCCGTGCGCGCCCGCCGGTCGAGCCGGTTGATCACCAGCGCGCCGAAGAAGGGCAAGGCGGCGGTCGTGAAGGCGCTGAGCAGCAGCTGGAGTTGGAGCTGCAGCGCCTGGGAGGGATAGACTTCGGGCGAATAGCCGAGATCGGACGCCATCCGGCCGGTGGTGGTCAGCAAAGCGTGGATCGGCCCGATCAGCCCGATGACGAGCTGGACGAGGGCGATCACGAACAGGATCGCGGCGCCGGAGCGCATGCACCAGCGATAGAAGGTCATTCCGCCGCCTCCGCATAATCCGCGCCGTGGAGCAATTCGGCCGAGCAGCGCTGCAGCGTCGGCGAGGCGCGGGCGATCGGATTGGTCAGGTAGAAATCGCGGATCGGGTAGGTGAGCGCGCTGCCCTTGGCGATCGCGGCCGCCTCCAGCTTCGGCGGCGCCCAGTCGAAGGCGGCGAGGCCGGGCCGGGCGAAGTCCGGATGATCGGCGAACAGAGCGGCGCGCAACTCGCCGAAGCTGTCGAACGGCAGCGGCCTGCCCAGCGCGTCGGACAGCGCGCGCAGGATCGACCAGTCGGCGCGGGCGTCGCCGGGCGGATCGACCGCTTTCTCGCTATATTGGACGCGGCCCTCGAGATTGACGTGGATGGCGTGCTTCTCGCTGTACGCGGCGCCGGGCAGGATCGCGTCCGCGCCTTGCGCGCCCTTGTCGCCATGATGGCCGATATAGACCTTGAAGCTCTTCGCGAAGGGAGCGAGGTCGGCCTCGTCGGCGCCGAGCAGGAAGAGCAGTTTCGGCGGCTTTTCCGCGAGTGACGCCATGCCGCCGGCCTGCGCGTAGCCGAGCATCAGCCCGCCCATCCGCGCCGCGGCGCCGTGCAGGACGTTATAGCCGTTCCAGCCCTCACGGACGAGGTTCAGGCTCTCGACCAGCTTCAGGCTCGCCGCCTGCCCGCCCGCCACCTTGAGCGCGGCGCCGCCGACGATGACCGCCGGGCGCGCGGCCTCCTTGAGGGCGTCGGGAAGCTCGGCCAGCAATGCCAGATCGTCGCCCAGCCAGGCGACCTTGTAGGTGAGGTCGATTTCGGGCCCGATCGCGAACACCTTGGCCCCTGCCCGCGCCGCCTTGCGGATGCGGGTGTTGACCAGAGGCGCTTCCCAGCGCGGGTTGGTGCCGACGAGGAGGATGGCGTCGGCCGTCTCGATCCCGGCGATGGTGGTGTTGAAATTGACCGCAGCGAGATTGGCCGTGTCGTAGGCGAGGCCGGTCTGGCGCCCTTCGAGCAGGGCCGAGCCGAGCGAGGCCAGCAATTGCCTCGCGGCATACATGGTCTCGACGTCGACGAGGTCGCCCGCCACCGCCGCGACGCTCGCTTTCGCCCTTTTCGCCACTTCGGCGATGCGGGCGAAGGCCTCGTCCCAGGCCGCCGGGCGCAGCTTGCCGCGGTCCCGCAGCCAGGGCCGGTCGAGCCGGTTGCGGGTGAGGCCGTCGACGGCGTGGCGGGTCTTGTCCGACGCCCATTCCTCGTTGACCTCCTCGTTGAGCCGGGGCAGCGCGCGCATCACCTCGCGGCCGCGCGCGTCGAGGCGGATGTTGGTGCCGACCGCGTCCATGACGTCGATCGCGGGCACCTTCCTCAGCTCCCAGGGCCGCGCCTCGAAGCTGTAGGGCTTGGAAACGAGGGCGCCGACCGGGCAGAGATCGACGACATTGCCGCTAAGCTCGCTCGACAAAGCATGTTCGAGATAGGAGGTGATCTCCATATTCTCGCCGCGCCCGACCGCGCCGATCTCCTCGACGCCCGCGACCTGCTCCATGAAGCGCACGCAGCGCGTGCAATGGATGCACCGGGTCATGATCGTCTTGACCACGGGGCCCATATATTTCTCGGTGACCGCGCGCTTGTTCTCGTCGTAGCGATTGTGGCCGCGGCCATAGGCGATCGCCTGGTCCTGCAGATCGCATTCGCCGCCCTGGTCGCAGATCGGGCAATCGAGCGGGTGGTTGATCAGGAGGAATTCCATCACCCCCTCGCGCGCCTTGCGGACGCCGGGCGTGTTGGTGAAGATCTCCTGATTGTCGGCGGCCGGCAGCGCGCAGCTCGCCTGCGGCTTGGGCGGCCCGGGCTTCACCTCGACCAGGCACATCCGGCAATTGCCGGCGATGGCGAGCCGCTCATGGTAGCAGAAGCGCGGAATCTCCTTGCCCGCCAGCTCGCAGGCCTGGAGCACGGTCGCCCCCTGCGGCACCTCGATCTCGACACCGTCGACTTTGACCCTGGGCATAAGAGACTCGAAATCCATGGGGCCCGGGAGAGGGCCGCAGCCTGCGGTGCCGTTAGACTTTTATGCCTACGACCGACAAGGGGGCGCGGGGCGATTTATTGGGGCGCGGGCGCCGCCGCCGCGGCCGCGGCGGCCCATGGCGAGGGCGGGCCGTCGCGCTGGACGACCGACCAGCGATAGAGGGCCTCGGCGAAGAGGTTTCGCATCACCCTGGGGTCGATGCGCAACTGGGTTCCGGCCGGCACGCAGGCGACGAAGGTCGGAGTCAAGGCGGCGAGCGCGGCCGTCTCTTCCGGGCTTCTCGGCTCGGTCGCCAGCAGCGCGCGGACCAGAGCCGGCTGGCGCGGCGTCGCGCAATCGACCAGCGCGTACATCGGCGCGAGGACTTCGACGGTATGCGCGTCGGTGCCCGCCGCCGGACGCGGCAGCGGCGCCGCGCCGAGCGCCGGCGCGCGCGCCGCCGGCGGCGTGGCGAACCGGCTTTCGTAAACCGCCTCGGCGACCGCGCCGCGGAACGAATAATTGGTGGTCGCGAGCGGCGCGGCCAGCCGCAAGCAGCGCTGCGCGGCGCGGGCGAGGGCGCCGGCCTGGGTGCGTTCCTCGGGCGAGAACGGGATCGTCGCGAGCAAGGCGTGGCCGGCATCCGCGTCGCGCCCGACCACGCAGATAGCGGCGCGAAGCACCTCGGCGGGCGCGGCCGCGACGAGGGGCGCGGCCGGCGCGGCCGGCGGCGCCGCCCCGCCGC
Source organism: Sphingomonadales bacterium (assembly GCA_034668505.1). GTDB lineage: Bacteria > Pseudomonadota > Alphaproteobacteria > Sphingomonadales > Sphingomonadaceae > Allosphingosinicella. The sequence goes on along the minus strand of JAXDPD010000084.1, from coordinate 7,294 downwards.
GCGGCGTGACGGAAGGCGGCGGCGGCGCGCTGCCATATTGGGCCGCGGCCGGCGTCGCGCCGGCGGCGAGCAGGGTCACGCCCAGGGCTTCAAGGAGCTTCTTGATTGGCTGCATTCCGGCCTCCGCGTCTCCGGCTCCCCGCGGGCGGGCGCCGGGCGGACTATTCCATGGCCTCGCCCGCTCGTAAAGCGGAACGCGGAGTCTGTTCAGCCGCCGGAAGCGGCCGCCGCCGCGCGCGGCCGGCTCCAGCCATTATGATCGGCGAGGCGATAAGCGGCCAAAGCGAGAATGGCGCGGCCGGACAGGCGGTTCAGGGTGACGCCGCTGCCCGCGCGAAGGCAGGAAGCGAACTCCGGCAGCAGGGCGTGAAGCGCCGCGCCCTCCTCGTCGCTCGCTGGAGCGGTCCGGAGCAAGGCAGACACTTTCGCCGGCGCCGCGCGGACGACGCAGAGCGCCATCAACTCGGTCTCGTCGCGCGAGGCGATCGCGGGGCGGGCGGGATCGAGCGCGACCCAGCCCGCCAGATCGGCCACCGCGCCGCGCTGGCGCAGCAGATTCTCGGCGAGCCCGCCGGCAAACAGCACGCCGCCGAATGCGAGGCGACTGCCGGGCGGCACGCAACGACTATTGTCCCCCGCGAGCCGCAACAGCTCATGCCGGTAATGTTCGGTCCGGTAATCCAGCGCCAGCAGGGCGCGGCTGCGCTCGCGATCGGCCCAGTGGCCGGCGACGCAACGCGAAAATCGGGCGAAAATGCGAACCTCTTCGCGGGTCGCCGGATCGCGATCGAGGCGCTGGGGTTGCCGCGCGGACGCGGACGCGGACGCCGATGCGCCGAGGGCGGCGGCGGCCAGGAGCATCGCCAGCGGAAATTTGAACATGGGCAAGAGTGCCTCCGATTCGACCAGATTGTCGGGCGTCGGCGGCGATCTAGTTGAAGTTGAACGAGAAAACGAGAGGAAAAATATGCCGCGGCCGCGCCCGCCCGGCTAGTTGCGGCGCGCCGCGGGCGGCGGCGGCAGCGCATCGAGCATTCGGTAGAGCGCGACGGCGAGCATCGCGCGCAGGCCCCCCATGTCGACGCGCAGGGACTGGCCCTGGTTGACGCACGGTCCGATGCCCGGCGCGATGGCGCGGCGGGCGACCCGCTCCTCGGGCGTTGCCGGCTCGGTCAGGACCAGCGCCCGCACCGCCTGCGGATCGCGGCGCGCGATGCAGGCGGCGAGTTCCTCATAGCCGTTGCGCGGCGTCAGGCCCAAACGCGCGATGTCCTCGTCGGCGAGCGCAGCGGCCGGGGCCAGATCGGCGGTGGCGAAGCGCGCGCGGAGCCCGGCCTCGGCCAAGGCGCCGGCGAGGGTTGTCGGGCGGAATCCCATCGACATGCCCCGCCCCATGCAATCGTCGACGCCTTGTACCCGCCTGCGGACGGCGGCCAATTGTTCCTCGTCGCCATAAGGGGCCGCAAGCACCGCCGCGGCGGTGCGCGGCCGGGCCCGCGAGAGGCAGGCGGCATAGGTCCGCATCACGCGGCGCGCGGTCGCCTGATCCTCGCGCTCCTCCGGAGTCACCGCGCCGCGCGGCGCGGCGTCGAGGCGCGAGCCGATTTCCGGCTCGGCCGCCGCGGCCGCCAGCGGCGCGATCAAGCCAAGCATGCAGGCCCGAAGCCCGAAGCGGCCCATGCTCGTCGTCATCGTTCAATTCCCTGGCCGGGCCGGGGCTGCCGGGGCGAGCCGAAGCAGGCCCTCGACCAGACGGTAACGGATCACGGTCGCGTCGATCTCGAACCTGGCTCCAGCCGGCAGGCAGGCGCGGATCCCGGCCATCATCGCCGAGACCGCATCGAACTCCTCCCGGGTGCCGGGCCTGATCGCGATCAGCGCCCGGACCTCCCCCCTGTGTCCGGCGGCATAGCAACGCGCGGCGTCGCTGACGTTGCGGACCTGGTCGACGGTGGGGGCGGCGAGCAGATGGCTGGCGGGGATCCCCTCTTCGACGTAGGCGAATCCTTCGGCGATGACGCCACGAACATAAGCGAGCGGCGCGCTCATGCTCGTGCCCGGGCCAAGGCAGATCACGTCGCGACGAAACAGCCGCCGATAGATTTCGGCTTCCTCGCGCGAGGTGGGACGCGTGGCGATAAGCGAGAGGCTGTCGGCCCGGGCTCTTCTGGCATAGCAGCGCCCGAACAGGACCAGCGTGCGCATGGATTCGCTCCGATCCATGAATTGCAGGCTCGAGCTCCCCGACCGGCTGGGCGCGATTTGCCCATGCGCCGCGCCGGCCATGCCGATGACGGCGGCCAAAGACAGAACGGCGAAAGCGGCTCTTCGAAAAGGCGTCATTCCGCAGCCTCCAGTGCCTGGCTTTGCCGCTCGGCGATGCGCCGCTCGATTTCCGGGCGGAAATGGCGGATCAGGCCCTGGATCGGCCAGGCGGCGGCGTCGCCCAATGCGCAGATGGTGTGGCCCTCGACCTGCTTGGTGACGTCCCAGAGCGTGTCGATCTCGTGGATTTCGGCATTGCCCTCGACGAGGCGCTCCATCACCCGCCACATCCAGCCCGTGCCCTCGCGGCAGGGCGTGCACTGGCCGCAGCTCTCATGCTTGTAGAAATAGGAGATGCGGCTGATCGCCTTCACGATGTCGGTCGACCGGTCCATGACGATGACCGCGGCGGTGCCGAGGCCGGAGCCGAGGTCCTTCAGACCGTCGAAATCCATCGGCGCGTCGATGATCTCGTGCGCGGGAACGAGCGGGACGGACGAGCCGCCGGGGATGACGGCGAGGAGATTGTCCCAGCCGCCTTTGATCCCGCCGGCATGGCGCTCGATCAATTCGCGGAACGGGATCGACATCGCTTCCTCGACCACGCAGGGCCGCTCGACATGGCCGGAGATCTGGAAGAGCTTGGTGCCCTCGTTCTTCTCGCGGCCGAAGCTTTTGAACCAGCGCGCGCCGCGGCGCAGGATGGCCGGCACCACCGCGATCGATTCGACATTGTTGACCGTGGTCGGGCAGCCGTAGAGGCCGGCGCCCGCCGGGAAGGGCGGCTTCAGCCGCGGCATGCCCTTCTTGCCTTCGAGGCTTTCGAGCATCGCCGTCTCTTCGCCGCAAATATAGGCGCCGGCGCCGCGATGGACGAAGAGGTCGAAATCATAGCCCGATTTGCAGGCGTTCTTGCCGAGCAGCCCGGCGGCATAGGCTTCGGCGACCGCGGCCTCGAGCGTCTGCGTCTCGCGGATGAATTCGCCGCGTATGTAGATATAGCCGGCGCGCGCGCGCATCGCGAAGCCGGCGAGCAGGGCGCCCTCGATCAATTTGTGCGGATCGTGGCGGATGATCTCGCGGTCCTTGCACGAGCCGGGCTCCGATTCGTCGGCGTTGATGACCAGGAAATTGGGCCGGCCCTCGCTCGGCGCCTTGGGCATGAAGCTCCATTTCATGCCGGTCGGGAAGCCGGCGCCGCCGCGCCCGCGCAGCCCCGAATCCTTGACGATGTCGATGATCGAATCCTGGCCGAGCGCCATCAGCCTGCCGGTGTCGTCCCAGTCGCCGCGCTTTTGCGCCGCCTTCAGCCCCCAGGGCTGGAAGCCGTAGAGATTGGTGAAGATCCGGTCCTTGTCGTCAAGCACCGCTCGGCCTCTTGAACATCTGGAGATAGACGATCGCGATGATCATGCCGGCAAGGCCACCGGAAACCACCCGCGCCGCGACCCCCTCCACGCCGAGCGCCGGCAGCAGCCAGCCCCCGCCGAGGCCCAGGAAAAGCGCCATGATCGCGAGCGCGACCAGGAAGAACCAGACCATCTTCACTTGGGCCCGCCGATCTTGCCGCGGATCACCACGAAGGCGGCGATTGCGGCGCCGGCGAGCAGCAGCACCGCCAGCAGCTTGAAGATGAACCCGGCCACCTTGACCAGAATGAAGATCGCAAGGACTGCCAGGATGATGGCGATGACACCGCTCATGATGTTATTCCTTCCATTAGCCGCGCTCGCCGTCGCCGCATTGCTCGCGCACGGCCTCGTCCATCGTTCCGGCGCGCATCTGCGATTCGACCCATGCCGCTTCGCCGGCCAGGACGATATAGCGTTCGCGGCGGCCGCCATGCTCGACGTCGCCGCAGACGATCGGCACCCGGGGGGTGCCGTGGACCCGCGCATTGGAGAAAGTGAGGCCCGGCGGGTTGCCGAGCTGGCGCCGCACGACCCGCTCGGCGACGGCGCGGTCGTCGGCCGGCGGCGCCACCGCCTTGACCTGCGGCGCGGCGACCTCGTTGGCCGGCGCCGGCTGGTTCTGGCAGGCCGCGAGCAGGGCCAGCGAGGCCGGAGCGAGCCGGATCACCAGCGGCTCCTGTAATCGTGATTCTCGCCGGCCATTTCGGGGAGCGTGGTCGGCCCACCCTGCGCGCAGCTGGTCTGGCGCTCGATCTGCGGGCCCGGCGCCGGCGTCTCGCCTCTGGCGAGCGAGTCGAGGATGGCGGCCATCGTGTCGAAGGTCAGATCCTCGTAATTGTCGTCGTTGATCTGCACCATCGGCGCATTGGCGCAGGCGCCGAGGCACTCGACCTCGGTCAGGGTGAACAGGCCGTCGGGCGTCGTATGGCCCTTCTTCAGCCCCCTGGCGTAGCAGGCGGCGAGCACGTCGTCCGAGCCGCGCAGCATGCAGGGCGTGGTGCCGCAGACCTGGACATGGTGGCGGCCGACGGGGGCGAGGTTGAACATCGTGTAGAAGGTGGCGACTTCGTAGGCGCGGATGAAGGGCATGCCCAGTTGCGCCGCGACGAATTCGATCACCGGGATCGGCAGCCAGCCCTGGGTCGCGGTCTCGGCGCCGATCTGGCGCTGGGCGAGATCGAGCAGGGGAATGACCGCGCTCTGCTGGCGGCCCGCGGGATAGCGGGCGACGAACATCCTCGCCTTTTCGGCATTCTCCGCCGTCCACGCGAACGCGCCCCAGCGCTCGCGAATTTCGGGTGTCGCGGGCAGGCGCGCGGCCTCAGCCATCGAGTGATTCCATTGTCATGACTTCCCTGCCGCGTCCCCTAGCCCCGAGCGGCGGGCGCGGCAATGGCAAGTCAGCCCTCACGGCCTTCCTTGTTGCGCGTATCGAACCGCGCCTCGCCGATCTCGTCCCCATGTACCCGGATGAAGCGGGCAAGCAGCCAGGCGCCAAAGAGCAGCAGTGCGACGAGAACGCCCCCGGCAATCTGATAAGCCAGCCCTGTGCCGGGCCGTGCGAATTCCCAGATCGCGACCCACGCCGTCGCGACGAGCACCGACACACCACCCGCAACCGCTGGCCCCCGTCTCGCCATCAGCGCGCCTCCTGCCCCGAATAGCTGCTCCGCCGGCAGCAGGTGGCCTGCCCCGGCAGCGCCGGGATCGCGGCCGCGACGCCCCCTGCCCGCCTCACAATTCCTGCAGCCTTGCGCGGGTGAGTTCCGAGACGATCTCGCCCGTATTGGGCTCGCCCTCTTTGTCCATGATCAGCAATTCCACCTCCCCTTCGGCGACCGGCCGATGTTCCAGGCCCTTCGGCACCACCAGGAACTCGCCGGGATCGAGGGTGCGCGCGCCGTCGCGGAAGTGGATGGTGAGCCGCCCCTTGAGCACCAGGAAGAGCTCGTCCGTCTCGGCATGGCTGTGCCACACGAACGCGCCCTCGAGCTTCGCCACGCGCACCTCGTTGCCATTGTAGCGGCCGACGATGCGCGGGTTCCAATGGTCGGAGAAGCGGCCGAGCTTGTCGGCCAGGTTGACCACCCCGGGCGCGGTCATGCGCGTGGCTCCAGCGGCCAGTCCTCGAACCATTTGATCTGCTGGAGCTGGTTGCCGGAGAAGGTCGCGAGATAGGCGACGCGGTCCACGCCATAAAATTCGTCGTGGACGAACATGCCGTTGCAGCCTTCATGGTCCGCCGGATGGTAGGAATAGCGGTCGAGCGCGAATTGATAGACGGCCCGGCTGCCCACCCGGCGCAGCAGGTTCAATTCGCTGATCCGGATCGGGCGCGGGTCCGGCCGCCCGGCGGAGAGGCGGAACTCCTGGTAGAACCGGACCGGGCGATCCGGCGAAGGCGGAACGCGATCGCCCAGCACCGCGACGACGATGTCACGATCCACCCAGCCGCCGATGGCTTCCGCCGCGGCGTCGATCGCCGCGTCGGTCATGCCCGGGCCGCGCTCGAGCAGCGCCGCCCAGTCGCGGATGCGCCGGCGGCAGGCCCGGTCCTCGAACGGCACGTTGCGGGTCCCGGTCAGCGAGCAGGCCTCGGCGCTCCCGGCGGCGAGCGCGCTCAGGCCGGCGGCGGCGGCGGCGAGCAGGGCGCGGCGGTCGATCGTCCCGGCGGCGGCGCCGGTCATGGCGCGCTCCATTCGCCCGCGGCCAGGACCGAATGGCCGACGAAGGCCAGGCTCTGGACGGCCGGCGTGCGAAGGCCGGGGTAGAAGTCGATGGCGAACAGCTGGCCGAGCGCCATCCCGCCGCAAATGCCCATGGCGGGGTCGGCCGGGGTGGGAGTCAGGACCTGCGCGACGGCGGTCGCGCCGTTGAACAGGATATCGCCCCGCGACCGCCGCCGGTTCGCCTGCGTGAAATGGGCCGCGAATATCGCGGCTGGATCGAAATCCCCTTCGCCGCCGGATTGGAAGCACCGGCGGAAGGCGGCGAAGTCGCGGCGCCACCAGGCCGCGAGCATCCGGTCGATCGCCCCTCTATAGGCGTTGCGGTCCTTGGGCGCGGCGGCGCGGCAGGCGAAAGCCGGCGACGCGGCAGCCAGAGCCGGCAGAGCCAAAACCGCCCCGACGACTCCACGCCGCCCGATCACCGATCCACTTCCCCGAAGACGATGTCGAGCGCGCCCAATATGGCGGTGACGTCGGCGAGCATGTGGCCGCGCGACATGAAGTCCATCGCCTGGAGGTGGGAGAAGCCGGTCGGGCGGATCTTGACCCGGTAGGGCTTGTTGGAGCCGTCGGCGACCAGATAGACGCCGAACTCGCCCTTCGGGCTCTCGGTCGCGACATAGACCTCGCCGGCGGGAACGTGGAAGCCCTCGGTGAACAATTTGAAGTGATGGATGAGCGCCTCCATCGACACCTTCATCTCGCCGCGCTTGGGCGGAAAGACCTTGCGGTCCATGGTGGCGATCGGCCCTTCCGGCATCTCGTTGAGGCACTGCTTCATGATGCGGACCGACTGGCGCACCTCCTCGACCCGGACCATGAAGCGGTCGTAGCAATCGCCCCGCGTGCCGACCGGAATGTCGAACTGCATCCGGTCGTAGACCTCAT
>JAXDPD010000083.1:0-31860 GCA_034668505.1 Sphingomonadales bacterium | reverse complement strand
TCGAGCGGATGGGCGAGCATGAACGGGCGGAACACCGGCACGTCCTCGGTGGTGGGCTGGGCGCCGCGGCCCTCGGCCCAGTCGAAGATGGGGAGGTAAGGCGGGCCGATGCCGTGCCAGACTTCCTCGACCGCATCGACGTCGAGCCCGAACGCGCCGGCAAGCGCCACCTTGGCGAGCCGTGCCGAAATGCCGATCCGAAGCGCTCCGGTGGCGAGCTTCAGCAAAGCGAAGCGGCCGCTGGCGTCGAGATGGTCGAGCATCGCGGCAAGCGCCCCGGGCGCCTCGGCCCGGCCGAGCGAGGCGAGCCGCTCGACAACGTTGGAAAGCCTGAGCGTTCCGTCATCGAGATCGGCCGGCTGCTCGGCCGGCTTGGGCCAGAGCAAAGACACGGTCTCGGCCATGTCGCCGACATAGTCGCGGCTCATGTAGAGCAGCACCGGATCGACCCGTTCTTCGGCGATCGCCCGGATCGCCGCCGGCTTCACTGCGGGCAGGTTGAGCTCCCCGGTCAGCGCCGCCAGTGCATAGCCGCGATCGGGATCGGGCGTGCGCTTCAGATAATCGCCGATCAGCTTCAGCTTGGCGGTGCGCGAGCGGGTGTAGACGAGCGCGTCGAGCAGCTGGGAGAAATCGCGCATATCCGGGCTGTTCTTTCTTCAAGCGAGCCGCCACGCAAGCCTCATGACGTGGAGACGCTTCGCCCTGATTCTGGTTGCGCTCGCTTTGCTGTTCCTTGGCTGGTGCTATTGGAGCGCGACCGCCGATCCATTGGTGCGCGAGGCCGAGATACGATTGCCCCGGCTGGCCTGCGGGCGCGGCGCCGGTGCGCGTCGTGCCGATCGCCGATCTGCATGTCGCGGGACCGGACATGCCACCCGAGCGGCTCGCGCGGATCGTCGGCCAGGTCAACGCGCTGCGGCCGGACCTGGTGCTGATCGCCGGCGACTTCGTCAGCGACAAGCGAGTCCCGACCCATCGCTACAGCTGTGCGGACGCCGTCGCGCCGCTGGCGGGCCCGCGGACAAGGTTCGGCACGATCGCGGTGCTCGGCAATCACGATCACTGGCGCGGCATCCAGGAGGCGCGCGCCGCCCGTGCCGGCGCCGGCATCCGAATCCTCGCCAACGAGGCGGTGCGGGCCGGCCCGCTGGTGGTCGGCGGCCTCGACGACGCTTTCACCGGCCACAATGAAGACGCGGCGACCCAGGCGGCGATGCGCCGCCTGCCCGGCGCGCGCATCCTTTTGAGCCACAGCCCCGATCCGTTCGCGAGCTTGCCGCCCGACATCGGCCTGATGCTCGCCGGGCACACGCATTGCGGCCAGATCCGGCTGCCCTTCGTCGGCGCGCTGTCGACCATGTCGGACCATGGCGAGCGCTACGCCTGCGGCCTGATCGAGGAGAATGGCCGCATTTTGATCGTCACCGCCGGCCTCGGCACCAGCATATTGCCGCTCAGGCTCTCGGCCCCGTCGGACCTCTGGCTGGTGACGATCGGGCCGCGAGGGGAGCGGTAGGACTCCAACGGGTTCGTGTTTCGTTCTATAAAGCGAGTCGCGATGGACCCCTATTTCCGTCTCTTCTTCGCCTTGCTGCCGCCGCCGGACGCCGCGGCGGAGATCGGCTGGTGGCGCGACTGGTCGGGAGGGCAAAGCGGCCCGGTCGGCGACGACCGGCTGCACATCACCTTCCTCAGGATCGGCGATTTCGCCGCCTCGCCGTCCGGCCTGATCGCGCGTCTCGCGGCAATTATGGCCCGGCTCAGCCTTCCCGCCTGCCGAATCGTGCTCGACCGGATGGTGTTCGATGCGGAGGCGGCGCGGCTCGTCGCCAGCGAGCGGATCGCGGCGCTGGCAGCGGCGCAGCGGCGCTTGCGCGACGGCCTGGGCCTGCCCTCCCGCGCGCGCTTCAGCCCGCATGTCACCCTCCATTACCACCCCGGCCCGGGCGGCGAGACGTGGATCGACGCGATCAGCTGGCGCGCGACCGAGCTGGTGCTGATCGAAAGCGTGGTCGGGCGGCGCGTTCACGAGATCCGCGGCCGCTGGCCGCTCAGGTCAGCTGCAGCGCATTCACCGCGGTGATGAAGCCGGCGATCAGGAACAAGGCCGCCACCCCGTAGCGTATCGCCCGTACCGGCACCGAGGCGGCGAATTTGTCGCCAAGCAGCACCGCCGGCATGCACCCGGCCACCATGCCCAAGGTCGCCCCCGCCGCCGCCAGCGGGGCGCTGTCGAAGCGGCCGGCCAAAGCGAAGGTGAGGAATTGGGTGCGGTCGCCGAGTTCGGCGGCGAGGAGGAGGATGAAGGCCGACGGGAGGAGCAGGCGTTTGGGGGCCTGCGCCCTGGGCGGGCGGCGGCGGATCAGGCCGGAGGCGCCGGCGAAGAGCAGGGCCATGGCGGTCAAGAGGGTCATGGCGCGGATGGTGATGGTCTCGGCGATCCAGGCGCCGGCGAGGGCGGCGACGATATTGCCCGCGAGCGCGGCGAGGACGAGGCCGGCGGCGACGGCGAGCGGCCGCTTGGTGGTCGCGGCGAGCATTGCGGAGACGAGCTGGGCCTTGTCGCCCCAGGCGGCCAGGAAGGCGGCGACGAAGGCGGTGAGCAGGGCGTCCATCAGAAATGGGGACAGTTACTTTTTATCGCCGTACGCCCGCGCCCGACGATTGGAGCCGGCATCCGCGACAAAGAGTAACGATCCCCCGTCACGCGCCGAGGCGGATCGAGACCGAGGCGAGCATGGCCTGGCTGGCGGCCTCGTCGAGGCGCTCGCAGCCGATGGCGTCGCGCAGCCGGTCGAAATAGAGGCCGGCCGGGCAGCCGCGCGGCTCGGTGGCGATGGCGCGCTCGAAGGCGTCGGCGAGGCGGGCGACGGGGACGAGGCCGTAAGCGAGCGCCATCGTCCGGATCGCGCCGAGCCGCTGCATGAGGTCGCGCACCGCGATCCTGCCGGCGGCGCGCTGGAGGCTGTCGAGCCGGTCGCACAGATCGGCGCGCACCAGCAGCATTCCGTCATGATCCGTGCGCATCGGCGCCTGCTCCTTCGTTCGGGCAGGAGGATGCGCGCTTATGGTTACCAGGCGGTTAACCATGCGCGTCGGAATGGGGACAGCGGTTGAACGGGGACAGTTGCCAGTAACTGTCCCCTCGCCTCGCGAGTAACTGTCCCCTCGCCTCGCTCGCGTCCGCCCTTGACAATCGGCCTCCCTTCGGGGCAGAGGCGCAGCGCAGCAGGGCGGCGGTTTCGCCGCTTTTTTTAATCGCACCAGTTCTGAGAGAGGCCCGTCATGGCCAAGCCGACCACGGTCAAGATCAAGCTCGTCAGCACCGCCGACACCGGCTTCTTCTACGTGACCAAGAAGAATCCGCGGAACATCACCGAGAAGATGAGCTTCCGCAAATACGATCCCGTCGTGCGCAAGCACGTCGCGTTCAAGGAAGCCAAGATCAAATGACGCACGACCTTAGGACGTTTCGTCCTTAGGTCCTGCGTCATCCCGGCGAAGGCCGGGATCCAGCTTTTCTTCTTCCTCTCCCTCGATTCCACCGTCGTCTGGACCCCGGCCTTCGCCGGGGAACTCCGCGGCCTCGCTTTCGGGTTCGGCCTCCTCAACGGCCGCCTCCTCGGCGGGCGCCTCCTCCGCCCGCGCCTCGGCCGCATCGAGCAGGGCCCGCACCGCCTCGACGAACCTGAGCACCGAAATCGGCTTTGACACATAGCCCTCCGCCCCGGCGTCGCGGATGCGTTCCTCGTCGCCTTTGGCCGCATAAGCGGTCACCGCCATGATCGGGGTGGCGCGCAATTCGGCATCGGCCTTGAGCTGCTCGATCAGCTCCAGCCCCGAAATATGCGGCATCTGGATGTCCATGACGATGAGGTCGGGAGCGAAGCCGCGCGCGGTCTCGACCGCCTCGCGGCCGTCGCGCACCGGCTCGACCGCATAGCCATGGGCGCGCAGCAGGTCGCAGAACAGCTTCAGATTGAGCTCGTTGTCCTCGACAACCAGGATTTTTTGTCCCACCGGGCCTCCCTAGAAGATGCGAGCTGAACAGACAAATGACGATGAGGCGCTGGCGCTGGGCGCGCTCGGCTGGACGCTGAGCGAGGATGCGCGCGCGGCGCGGCTGCTCGCGCTGACCGGGGTCACGCCCGAGCTTTTGCGCGCGCGGCTCGAGGACCGCGCCTTTCTCGCCGCGGTGCTGCGCTTCCTCGAAGGCCATGAGCCCGATCTGCTCGCCTGCGCCGACGCGCTCGGCGTGGCGCCGGCCCGGCTGGTGGCGGCGCGCGAAGGGCTGGAGCGATGAACCGCCCCCTGCTGATCAGCGACTGCGACGACGTGCTGCTCCATTTCGCGCCGCATTTCGCCGAATGGGTCGCCGAAGCGCACGGCCTTACCTTCAACCTCGACCAGCCGAGCTTCGCCGGCGCCTTGCGCGACGCCGCGGGCGAGCCGGTGGCGCGGGAGCGGATCTGGCCCTTGCTCGACCATTTCTTCGATCGGGAAATGCACCGCCAACATCTCGTCCCCGGCGCCCTCGCGGCGCTTCGGCGGATCGGCGAGGAGGCCGACATCGTCATCCTCACCAATATCGGCGACCACCACCGCGCCAACCGGATCGCCCAATTGGAGGCGTTCGACATCCGCCACCGCGTGCTCTGCAACCAGGGCGGCAAGGGCGCGCCGGTCGCCGAGCTGATCGCGGACATGGCGCCCAAAGCGGCGGTCTTCGTCGACGATCTCGCCCATCATCACGAATCGGTCGCGAACCATGCGCCGGCCGTCTGGCGGCTGCACATGATCGCCGAGCCTCGGCTCGCCGCGATCAGCCCGGCCGCGCCTTTCGCCCATGCCCGGATCGATCGCTGGGACGAGGCTTTGCCGTGGATCCTCGCCAAGCTCGCCTGACGGGAAGAGATTGATCGCTCTTGCTTTTTTGCGCTAGGGGCCTTGCCGATCGCGCGCCGCCATGATTGGGGCGGGCGCTTCGGGGCTCAATCGAGAAAGACTGTCATGACTTCGCGCATTTCCCTGCTCGCGCTCGCCGCTTGCCTTGCCTTCGCCGCGTCGCCGGCTTCGTCCCAGACCCGTCCGGCCGCAGCCGCGCCGGGCGCTTCGGCCTGGCCGCAAGCGGCGAGCGACCTTGCCGCCGACCCGGACGTGCGCTTCGGCGCCCTGCCCAACGGCATGCGCTACGCGATCCGCCGCAACGCGACCCCGCCGGGCGGCGCCTCGCTGCGCCTCAGGATCGACGCCGGCTCGCTGCACGAAGGCGAGGACCAGCGCGGGCTCGCCCATTTCCTCGAACATATGGTCTTGAACGGCACCGCCAACGTGCCCGAGGGCGAGTTCGTCCGCCGGCTCGAGCGGCACGGCCTGCGGTTCGGGCCCGACACCAACGCCTCGACCGAATTCCAGCAGACCGTCTACAAGCTCGATCTGCCGCGGACCGACGCGGAGACGGTCGACACCGCTTTGTTCCTGCTGCGCGAGGTCGCCGGCGAGGCGACCTTGGCGGCGTCGGCGATCGACGCCGAGCGCGGCATCATCCAGTCCGAGGAGCGCACCCGCGCCGGGCCGCAGCTCAACACCTTGATCGACGAGCTCGGCTATATGCTGCCCGGCCAGCTCCTGCCCAACCGAATCCCGATCGGCCGCTCCGAGGTGGTCGCCGGCGCCCGGCGCGAGCGCTTCGCCGCGTTCTACAATGCCTATTACCGGCCCGAGCGCGCCACCCTGATCGCGGTCGGCGATTTCGACCTGGACGAGATGGAGCGCAAGATCCGCGCCCAGTTCGGCACCTGGCGGGGCCGCGGCCCGGCCGGCCGCGATCCCGATCTCGGCCGGGTCGCCATGCGCGGCGGCCAGGCCCGCGTGCATGTCGAGGCGGGCGTCCCCACCAGGGTCGCTTTGTCCTGGGTGCGCGCCCCCGATCTGAGGCCCGACACCGTCGCGACGCGGACCGCCCGGCTGGTCGACCAGCTCGCGCTGCAGATCCTCAACCGCCGCATGGAGCGGATCGCCGCGACGCAATCGCCCGCCCCCTTCATCGCCGGAGTCAGCGTCCGCACCACGCTCGCCGACAGCGCCGACATCACCCAGCTGCTGGCGCTCACCCAGCCCGGCCAGTGGCAGGCCGGCCTCGCCGCGATCGAGGCCGAGCAGCGCCGGCTCGCTCTGCACGGCGTCACCCGGGCCGAGCTCGCCCGCGAGATCCAGCAGCTGCGCACCGCGCTGACCGCGGCCGCCGCCGGCGCGGCGACGCGGCCGTCGGCGGCGCTCGCCGAGGGGCTGGTCGCGACCGTCGACCAGGACGACGTCTTCACCGCGCCGGCCGAGACCCTGCGCCGCTTCGAGCAGGCGGCGCCCGCGATCACGACCGCCCAGGTCGATGCCGCCGCGCGCGCCATCTTCGCCGGCGATCCGCTCGTCTACATGACCTCGCCGACGCCGGTCGAGGGCGGCGAGACCGCCTTGCTCGCCGCCTGGCGCACCGCCCATGCGGCGCCGGTCGCCGCAGGGGCGGCGCAGCAGGCCCAGGCCTGGCCCTACACCTCCTTCGGCACGCCGGGGACGGTCGCCGAGCGGCGCGAGCTGGCCGGGCTCGGCGCGACCGCGGTGCGCTTCGCCAATGGCGTCCGGCTGACCGTCAAGCGGACCAGCTTCGCCGACGACCAGATCATGGTCTCGGTGCGCGCCGGCAACGGCCGCCAGGATTTCGCCGCCGACCGGCCCAGCCCCGAATGGGCGCTGCCGAGCGCCTTCACCGCCGGCGGCCTCGGCCGGATCAGCTATGAGGACATGCAGGAGGCGCTCGCCTCGCGCACCTACGACGCCAATTTCCTCGTCGCCGACGACGCCTTCCTGTTGCTCGGCGCCACCCGGCCCGAGGATCTCGCGCTGCAGATGCAGCTCTTCGCCGCCTACGTCACCGATCCGGGCTGGCGGCCGACCGGCTGGGATCGGATGCGCGGCTATAGCGGCTCGCTCCAGGACCAGGCGGCGGCGACCCCGGGCGGCGTCTTCGGCCGCGATTCGGGCCAATTGCTCCATGGCGGCGACCGCCGCTGGGGCACGCCTTCGCGCGAGGAGATGGCGGCGAGCAGCATCGCCGATGCGCGCGCGGTGCTCGACCGCGCGCTCGGCCGGGGCCCGATCGAGATCGTCATCGTCGGCGACGTCGACGTCGAGGAGGCGATCCGCCAGGCGGCGGCGACGTTCGGCGCGTTGCCGGCCCGCGCCGAGGCCGCGCCGCCGCCGGTCCGGATCCGCTTCCCGGCGGGGACGGCCGAGCCGGTGCGCCTCACCCATCAGGGCCGCCCCGATCAGGGCCTGGCCTATATCGGCTGGCCGACGACCGGCCTGTACGCCGACACCCGCCAGGCGCGGATCCTCGATCTGCTCTCCGACGTGTTCGAATTGCGGCTGATGCAGAAGATCCGCGAGGAGCAGGCGACGACCTACAGCCCGCAGGCCTCGCACGCCGCATCCCAGGCCTTTGCCGATTACGGCATCTTCTCGGCCCAGATCGAGGCGCGGCCGGAGGCGCTGGCCGGCTTCCTGCGCGACGCCGAAGGGATCGTCGCCGATCTGCGCGAGCGGCCGGTCTCGGCCGACGAGCTGCAGCGGGCGCTGCGCCCCCGGGTCGAGACGCTGCAAAGGCAACGCAACGGCAATCCCTGGTGGCTGGTCGCGCTCGGCCGCGTCCAGGCCGATTCGCGAATCGCCGCCTCGATCGTCGCCATGGTCGGCGAATATGAGGGCGTCACCGCCGCCGACCTGCAGCGCGCGGCGCGGACCTTCCTGCAGCCGGGGCGGGCCTACAAGCTGGTGGTCGTGCCGCGCGAGGGCGCCCCCGCGTCCTGAGCGTCAGCCGCCGTCGATCGCCTTCCAGCTCTTCGGGCCGACGATGCCGTCGGGGTCGAGGCCGTGGCTGCGCTGGAAAACGCGCACCGCGGCATCGGTCGCCGGGCCGAAAATGCCGTCGTCATGGACGCCGACCTTCGCCTGGACGATCTTGACCGCCTCGCCGCGGTCGCCGAGGCGGAGCGTCGGACGGTCGTCGGCTGGAGCCGGAGCCGGAGCTGGAGCCGGAGCCGGAGCCGCCCCGCCGGCCAGGATCGCGGCGACCTTGGCGCGGAACGCCTTCATGTCGAAGCTCGGATCGATCTTGCGGCGCGGCGCCCATTCCTTGTGGCCGATGCACATGTCGACGCCGGCGCCGAGCTTCTTGAGGATGGCGGCGCAGCCCTTCGCGTAGGAGTCCACCTGCGCCGCCGGCCAGGGATCGGCGGGGATGCCCTGATTTTCCGCCTCGATGCCGATGAAGCTCGTATTGCCGGCGGTGATCCCCTTCCACATTCCCGCGCCGGCATGGTTGGCGCGGCCGGCGGCGATGACGAACCAGGTGCCGTCGCGGCCCAGGCCGAGCTGCGCCAGCGGTCCGTCGAGCCCCGGCCGGCCGTTGGTGATCACCGTCAGGCTCGGCATGATCCCCGATTTCGGGCCGGCCGTATGGTGGCAGATGACGCCTTTCACAGCGCCCATCGGCCCGCGTCCGCGCGATTGCCAGCCCGGCTGCTCGGCGACCTCGAGGCCCGCATCCTTGAGCACCTGCGCGAGCCAGGTCAGCGAAAAGGCCGGCGCCTCCGTCGCGGCTTCATCCGATGGCGCGTCGCCGGTCCGGGGCCGCGGCAGCTCGCTATCGTCGGTGATCTCATCCTCGCCGATCTGGAAGCCGGCGAGGCAGGCGTCGATCTCATTCTCGCCATGGCCGGCCTCTTCGTGCCCGCCGTCCGCGTCTGACTTGTCGTCGGTCATGAGTCGTCTTCCTTCTTTTCGAGCGGAGAGTGATCCAACAAATCCAACCTCACAAGGGCTATTATTCCGCAGCCGAACCGGTCCGCGGCCCGCCTCGGCTTCTTGACCTCGGCGGCGGACGGGTTCACCGGGCGCGCCATGACCGACGTGATCTCCGCCCGCCTCGCCGAGCTCGGCATCGTCCTCCCCGAGCCGGCCGCGCCCGTCGCGTCCTACGTGCCCGCGGTCGAAGCGGGCGGCTTCCTCTACATATCGGGCCAGCTCCCGTTCCGCGCCGACGGCTCGCTGATCACCGGGCGGCTCGGCGAGGATTACGACGTCGCCCACGGCCAGGAAGCGGCCGAGCGCTGCGCGGTGATGCTGCTCGCGCAGATGAAGAAGGCTTTGGGTACGCTCGACCGGGTCGCGCGGATCGTCAAGCTCGGGGCCTTCATCGCCTCCGATCCGCATTTCACCGCGCAGCCGCAGGTCGCCAACGGCGCCTCCCAGCTGATGGAGCGGGTGTTCGGCGAAGCGGGCCGCCACGCCCGCAGCGCGGTCGGCGTGCCGGTCCTGCCGCTCGGCGCCGCCGTGGAGATCGATGCGATTGTCGCCGTCAAGGGAAGCTGAGCTTCGGGCGCTGATCGCGAAGCCGTTCGCGCATCGCGGCCTGCATGGCGCGGCGGCGCCGGAGAATAGCCGCGCCGCCTTCGAAGCCGCGATCGAGGCGCGCCACGGCATCGAATTGGACGTCCAGGCGAGCGGCGACAGGCAGGCGATGGTGTTCCACGACGAGGAGCTCGGCCGGCTGGCCGAAGATGAGGGCTTCCTGCGCGGCCGCTCGGCGGCGGAGCTCGGCCGGATCCGGCTGCGCGATTGCGCCGAGACCATTCCGACGCTGCCGCAGATATTGGCGCTGATCGCGGGCCGCGCGCCGCTGCTGATCGAGGTCAAGGCGCCGGGCCGCGAGGTCGGCGCGCTCGCTTTGGCGGTCGCCGACGCGCTGGACGATTATGCCGGGCCGGTGGCGGTGATGTCGTTCAACCCGGAGGTCGGGCACTGGTTCTCACGGCATGCCCCGCAAAGGCTGCGCGGCCTGGTGGTGACCGAGCGCGGCAGGAAATGGCGCGGCGGGCTGGTGCGGCGGCTCGCTTTGTGGCGGAGCAAGGCCGATTTCCTCGCTTACGATATTCGCGATCTGCCTTCGCGCTTCGCCGAGGCGCAGCAGCGCCGGGGCCTGCGGGTGCTGACCTGGACGGTGCGCTCGCTCAAGGACAGGGCCAGAGCGGCGCAGCATGCGGACCAGATCATCTACGAGACTCCCTCGCTATGAGCGGGGAGCCCGTGGTCGCGCGGATCGGCGGCGGCGTCGCCGATTTCGGCGCCGGGGAGTGGGACGCCTGTGCCGGCGATGCCGATCCCTTCCTCAGCCATGCTTTCCTGTCGACGCTGGAGGATTCGGGCAGCGCCATCGCGGATACGGGCTGGCGGCCGCTGCCGGTGGCGATCGACGGGCCGGACGGGCGGCCCGCCGCGGTGATGCCCGCTTACCTGAAGAGCCATTCACTCGGCGAATATGTGTTCGATCATGGCTGGGCCGACGCCTTCGAGCGCGCCGGCGGGCGTTATTATCCCAAGCTCCAGATCGCGGTGCCGTTCACGCCGGTGCCGGGCCGGCGGCTGCTGGCGCGCGACCCCGCTTTGGCGCCGGCCCTGATCGCGGCGGCCGAGCGGGTGGTCGAGGCGAACGGCCTTTCCTCCGCGCACGCGACCTTCATCCTCCCGGCCGAGACGGCCTTGTTCGACCGCGCCGGCTGGCTGATCCGCGCCGACAGCCAGTTCCACTGGCTGAACCGGGGCTTCGCCGATTTCGAGGATTTCCTCGCCACCTTGTCGTCGCGCAAACGCAAGGCGATCCGGCGGGAGCGGGCCGCGGCGGTGGCGGGGCTGGAGATCGTCCATCTCAGCGGCGCGGCGATCGCGGAGGCGCATTGGGACGCCTTCTGGGCCTTCTACCAGGATACGGGCGCGCGCAAATGGGGCCATCCCTACCTCACCCGCGCCTTCTTCTCTTTGCTCGGCGAGCGGATGGCGGAGAAGCTGCTGCTGATCCTTGCCTTGCGGGACGGCAAGCCGATCGCCGGCGCCTTGAACGTGGTCGGCGCCGAGGCGCTCTACGGCCGCTATTGGGGCGCGCTCGAGGAGGTGCCCTTCCTCCATTTCGAATTGTGCTATTACCAGGCGATCGACGCCGCGATCGCGCGCGGGCTCGGACGCGCGGAGGCAGGCGCGCAGGGGGCGCACAAGCTGGCGCGCGGCTATCAGCCGGTGCCGACCTTCTCGGCCCATTATATCGCGGATCAGGGGTTCCGGCGCGCGGTGGCGGACTATCTGGAGCGCGAACGCCCCGCCGTTGCCAACGAAATCGGCGCGCTGGCGGAAATGACGCCGTTCAGGAAGGGCTGATCGTTCCCGGCGAAGGCCGGGCCCGGCGGCGCGGAAGAAGGGACTGGGTCCCGGCCTTCGCCGGGAAACACGGAATGGGGACACAAGGGTGTGTCCCCGATTTCGGCTACGCCGCGCGGCGGTCCGCGATGTCGGCGAGCCAGGCGCGGGCCTGGCGCTGGGCCTCGGCGATCTCGCGGGCGCTCATGTCCTCGGCGATGTCGGCGCGGCATTCCTGGGCCTGGCGGTTGCCGTTGAGGGCGGCCAGGTTGAACCATTTATGGGCCTCGATATAGTCGATCTCGACGCCCGCGGTGCCGGTCGAATAAGCGACTCCGAGCTCGTAGAGCGCGTGGATGTCGCCTATCGCCGCGTCGGCCATCCGGCTTTCGATCAGGAACATGCCGGCTTTGAGACTGTGACCCATGGTTTTGCCCCTTAATTTCGTGTCGGGGCCGTTCTGGCGCGCCATCTCCCAACAAATGGTTAACGCGGCTTTGACCTTATTTCGGCTCGACCGGCAGATTGTCGATCAGGCGGGTCTTGCCCATGCGGGCGGCGGCGAGCAGGCGGGCGGGGCGGTCGAGCGCGGCCATCGGCGCCAAAGTCGCGGCGTCGCGCAATTCGACATAGTCGATCGGATCGAAGCCGGCGCCTTCGAGGCGCGCGCGCGCCTTGGCGAGCGCTTCGGCGACCGGGGCGCCGTCGGCGATCGCCTGCGCCGCCTCGCCGAGCGCGCGCGGCAGTGCGCGGGCCGCCGCTCGCTCCTCTTCCGAAAGATAGGCGTTGCGCGAGGAGAGGGCGAGGCCGTCGGCGTCGCGCTGGGTCGGCACGCCGATGATCTCTACGGGCAGGCCGAGGTCCTCGACCATCTTGCGGATCACGGCGAGCTGCTGATAATCCTTCTCGCCGAACAGGGCGATGTCCGGCCGGACCTGATCGAACAATCGCGCGACGACGGTGGCGACGCCGTCGAAATGGCCGGGCCGGGCGGCGCCGTCCAGCCCCTCGCCGACGCCTTCGACATGGACGGTCGCGGCGGGGCCGTCGGGATACATGGTGGCGACGTCCGGCGCCCACAGGATCGCGCAGCCTTCCTCGTCCAGCATCGCCGCGTCGGCGGCCTCGCGGCGGGGATAGGTGGCAAGGTCCTCATTGGCCCCGAACTGGGTCGGGTTGACGAAGATCGAGGCGACGACATGGCGCGCCCGGCGCCGCGCTTCCGCGACCAAAGCCATATGGCCGGCATGGAGCGCGCCCATGGTGGGTACGAAGGCGATCGTGCCGCCGCTTTCGCGCAGGGCGGCGGTCTCGCGCTTCAGCATGTCGGCGTC
The DNA here is from genome assembly GCA_034668505.1 of Sphingomonadales bacterium. Taxonomy (GTDB): domain Bacteria; phylum Pseudomonadota; class Alphaproteobacteria; order Sphingomonadales; family Sphingomonadaceae; genus Allosphingosinicella. The sequence continues at coordinate 19,282 of JAXDPD010000083.1, read as the reverse complement.
ACGGATGATTTGCACCGCTTCGAGGGCTCCGATAGAGGATAAGAGGCGGGTCCCGTAGCGGCTCGCATGCACCATGTTCAAGTCCGCTCGAGGTTCCCGCGCAGTGCCGCATTTCATCACCTTCGCCAACGAGAAGGGCGGCACCGGCAAGTCGACCACCGCGGTCCACAGCGCCGTCGCGCTGGCCGCGCAGGGGCGCAAGGTGGCGGCATTGGACCTCGACAGCCGCCAGCGCACGCTCGGCCGCTATCTCGACAATCGCGCCGCCTCGGCGCGCCGGCTCGGGCTCGATCTGGCCATGCCCGTCTACGCCACGTTCGATCCCGACACCGGCGAGAGCCTCGAGAGCGCGATCGCGCGGATCGCCGAGGGCGCCGACTTCGTCATCATCGACACGCCCGGCCGCGACGATCCCCACGCCCGCGCCGCGATCGTGCGCGCCGACACGCTCGTCACGCCGATCAACGACAGCTTCGTCGACCTCGATTTGATCGGGGAGGTCGACGCCGAGACCTATCGCGTCCGTCGGCCGAGCTTCTATGCGGAGCTGGTCTGGAACAGCCGCACCCAGCGCGCCAAGACCCACGGCGCCAGCGTCGACTGGGTGGTGCTGAGGAACCGCATGCAGCATATCGAGGCGCGCAACATGCGCCGCGTCGGCGAGGCGCTGAACGAGCTCTCGCGCCGGGTCGGCTTCCGCATCATTCCGGGGCTTGGCGAGCGCGTCATCTATCGCGAACTCTTTCCCAAGGGGCTGACGCTCCTCGATCTCCAGCAGATCGGCGAGGTCGGCCTCGGCCATATCGCGGCGCGCCAGGAATTGCGCGAGATGATCGCCGGCTTCGCTCTCCCCGAGCCGGGGGCCGAGCCGGGCGCGTTCCCGCGCCAGACGGCGATGGCGGGCTGATGGGCATCCTGCTCAAGCTGCTGATCGGGCTGGTGGCGGCCGCCTTGCTCTACGCCTGGCTGCGGCGGAGCTTCGCCGGGCCGGCGATGCGGGCAAGCGAGGCGCGGACCCTGCTCGGTGTCCGCGACGACGCCAATGTCGAGGAGATCCGCGCCGCCCACCGGCGGCTGATCGCCAAGGTCCATCCCGACGCCGGCGGCTCGGCCGGCTTGGCCTCGCAGCTCAACGCCGCGCGCGACGCCCTGCTCGCCGATTATAAAAGCCGGCGCTGAAGGAGCATCGGGTGAGCCACATTTTCCATCCGACGAGCTTGCGCGAATATGACATTCGCGGCGTGGTCGGGACGACGCTCGGGCCGGCGGACGGCTATGCGGTCGGGCGCGGCTTCGGCACGTTGGTGCGGCGCGGCGGCGGCGGACGCGTGGCGGTCGGCCGCGACGGCCGCGCCAGCTCGCTTGCGCTGGAGGCCGAATTGGTGCGCGGGCTCAACGAGAGCGGCGTCGATGCCGTCCGCATCGGCCTGGGGCCGACGCCGATGCTTTATTATGCCGAGGCGGAGCTGGGCGTCGACGGCGGCATCATGATCACCGGCAGCCACAATCCGGCCGATTATAACGGCTTCAAGATGGCGCTCGGCCATCGCGCCTTCTTCGGCGCGGACATCCAGCAGCTCGGCCGGATGGCGGCGGCGGGCGATTGGGAATCGGGCTCGGGGTCCGTCTCCGACGAAGCGGTGCTCGACCGCTATGTCGCGCGGCTGCAGCGCAATTTCGACGGTGGCGCCTTCCGCATCGGCTGGGATGCCGGCAACGGCGCGGCCGGGCCGGCGCTGGAGAAATTGGTCGAGACTCTGCCCGGCGAGCATCATTTGCTCTACACCGACGTCGACAGCCGTTTCCCCAACCACCATCCCGACCCGACCGATGAAGCCAATCTCGCCGACTTGAAGGCGCTGGTCGCGAGCGAGGGCTTGGATTTCGGCATCGCCTTCGACGGCGACGGCGACCGGATCGGCGCGGTCGACGGCGAAGGCCGGGTGGTCTGGGGCGATCAATTGCTCGCCATCCTCGCCGAGCCCGTGCTTCGCGAAATGCCGGGCGCGACGATCATCGCCGACGTCAAGGCGAGCCAGAGTCTCTACGACCGAATCGCCGAATTGGGCGGCGTGCCCTTGATGTGGAAGACCGGCCACAGCCTGATCAAGTCGAAGATGAAGGAGACGGGATCGCCGCTCGCCGGCGAGATGAGCGGCCATGTCTTCTTCGCCCACGATTATTACGGCTATGACGACGCGCTCTACGCCGCGGTGCGGCTGATCCGCGCGGTGACCCAGCTCGGCGGCTCGCTGACCGCCCTGCGCTCGGCGATGCCGGCGGTGATCAACACGCCCGAAATGCGCTTCCAGGTCGATGAGGCGCGCAAGTTCGCGGCGGTCGAGGAGGTGCTGGAGCGGCTCGCCGCGGCGGGCGCCAATGTCGATCGCACCGACGGTGCCCGGGTCAACACCGAAGACGGCTGGTGGCTGCTGCGCGCCTCCAACACCCAGGACGTGCTCGTCGCCCGCGCCGAGGCCGCGACCCAGGCGGGCCTCGACCGGCTCGTCGCCCAGATCGACGAGCAGCTCGCCCTTTCCGGCATCGCGCGCGGCCCGCAGGCGGGGCATTGACCGTGAAGCTGCCCAAATTCCACCTCGAGCCTTTCCTGTTCAGCGTCGTCTGGGCGCTGCTCGCGATCGCGGGGACGGTGCTCGGCGGGATGTGGGCCGGGGCGGCGCTGGCTCTCGGGCTGCTGCTCGTGCTGATGCCGCTCTCCGCCATCATCCTCACCCGCTACGAGGATCTCGCGCTCGAACGCCAGGTGCGCTGGGGGGTGCTGGTCATCGCCGGCCTCGGCCTGGCGGTCTGGCTCAACGCTTAGAATTCATCGTCATGCCGGACTTGATCCGGCGTCCACCTTTCTTTCTTCACCTGTCGAAGAAGGTAGATCCCGGATCAAGTCCGGGATGACGCCCCGGGAATGGTCAGCCTTTCCGTCAGGAACAGGTGGATCTTCTCCGCGCGCGCATCCCAGGTGAGCTCGGCCGAGCGGGCATAAGCGCTGGCGCCGAGCCGTGCCGCGAGCGCGCGGTCGCGCAGGCGATCGAGGGCGGCGGCGGCGGCTTCGGGATCGCCGGGCGGGACGAGCAGGGCATTGTCGCCGTCGCTGAGCAATTCCGCCGTGTCGGGCGCGACCGGCGCCAGGATCGGGCGGCCGGCGGCCAGGTAGGAGAAGAGCTTGAGGGGCAGGACGCAATTGCGGAACTGCTCGAGCGGCGCGCGCGAGGGCGGGATCAGCAGCACGTCGGCGGCGTGGAGCCAGGCGGGCAAATCGGCCGGCGCCTGCCAGGGCAGGATCCGCACATTGGGCCGCGCCGCCGCCGCGGCCTCGATTCCGCCTTCGCCTTCGGAGCCGATCAGCAGGAACAGGGTCTCGGGCCGCAAATCGGCGAGCGCCAAAAGCTGGTCGAGCCCCTTCTGCGCGTTGATCCGCCCCGCATAAGCGGCGATGAAGCGGTCCGCCGGCAGGCCGACCGCGGCGCGCGCGGCACCCTTGTCCCCGGGCGGGCCCATGCGCCGGGGCTCGGCGCCGTTATGGGCGACCAGGATCTTCTCCGGCGCGACGCCGGCGCGGACATAGGCCTCGGCGGCGAAGGCGGAATGGAGGACCAGGCCCAGGCATTTGGGGCTGCGCGCGGTCCGCCGCATCAAGGGGCGGATCGCCGGCAGATCGTCGGGCCAAGGCCGGTAATGGTCGGTGGCGAAGGGCAAAGGCGCGCGCGCGCCGAGCGCCAGCATCGCCGGGATGCGCGAATAGAGAAGATCGGCGCCGGCCAGCGCCGGGTCGCGATAGACCTGCCTGAGCCACATCAGGGTGCGGAGCAAAGCCTCGCCGGCCCAGCGGCTCGGCCGCTGGACGAGGCCGAAATCGCCCTCCACCCCGAAATAATCGCGCAGATCGGCCGGCGTCAGCGCCGGGTCTTCGGCGCCGCGCGGCATCAGCAATGTCACCTCCACGCCGCGCCGCGCCAGCGCCGCCGCCGTGTTCACCGATTGCTCGCGGCACGCCTTGCGGTCCGGCCGCGACCACATCAGGGGATAGATCAGGCGCATCGGCGCCCCTGTAGCACGGGCGCGGCTCGCGTCATGTCCCGATCGCCCGCGCGGGGCGGCTTCCGCCTCGGCTTATTTCCACCTAAAAGCGCGCCATGGCGAACCCCACCTTCTGGGAAAGGCTGAAGGCCTTCTTCTTCCGGCGAGCGCCGGCGGAGCAGGCGGCGCTGCCGCCGGCAGCCTCGGCGGCGCCGGCAGTCGACGACACCTCCTGCGACGATCGCCTGCCCGATTCGTCGCTGGCCAAGGTCGAGGAGATCCGCAAGATGCTCGGCGAGCTGGACCAGCGGGCGCGGGAGCGCTCCTTGTTCGACGAAAAGCTCGAACTGGAGCGGCTCAGGGGCAAGCATCTGCCCGCCTTGCTGCGCTCCTATGCCGACATCCCGCCCGAGCATCGCGCCGAAATCTTCCGCGAGACCGGCCGCTCGGCGAGCTTCCTTTTGAACGAGCGGCTCGACAAGATCCACGGCCGGCTGGAGGAGATGTCGCGCCAGCTCGCGCGCGGCAATCTCGACGCCTTCTCCGAGAATATCCGCTTCGTCGACACGAAATACGGCGCCTCCTCGCCCTTCGATTAGGAAGGATTGGGGACACACACGTGTGTGTCCCCAATCCTCAGGACGCCGCTCCGCTCAGCCGCGCCGCGCCGGTGACGCCGAACGCCTCGGCGCGGCGGATCGTGGTGTGGGCCCAATTGCCGTGGGTCTCGGGCTCGCACATCGCGCCACGGCTGGCGAAGACGCCGCGCGGCTCGCCCATCACCATCGCTTTCGCCTCGGCGAGCGCGTCGGCGTCGACCGCGTAGGCGGCCTGGATCACGTCGATCTGCGAGGGATGGATGGCGGTCTTGGTGAAGAGGCCGTGCTCGAGGTCGCGCTCGACCTCTTCGCGCAGCAGATCGGCATTGGCGAAATGCTCGAAGACCGGCGCCGACAAAGCGAAGCCGAACGGCGCGAAGGCGGCGACGAAGCCGGCGATCATCGTGCCTAGCGGCCCGTCATAAGCGGTGCGGACCGCCGAGCGGCGGGCGCCGATCGCTTTCAGGAGGTCGTTGCCGCCGATCCGGATCGCCAGGATGCGCGAGCGGACCGCGAGCAACTGGTCGCGCAGCCGCCGCATCTCCGCGCCGTCGAGCAATTCGGGCGCCTCCAGCGTCGGCATCAGCAGATGGCGGTCGTCGGCGAGGCTGTCGAGATAGGCCGGGAAATTGTCCGGCGAGGCCTTGGGGATGACGAAGCCGGCCAGGGTCTCGACGCCCTCGAAGCCGAGGATATGCGCGAGCATCGCCGAGTCGCGCGGCCGCACGAACAGGGCCGGGCCGGGCTTGGGCTTCTCCTCGCGCGCCGCGTTGCGCAGCAATTGAGCGAGATTGGCCAGAGCGCGCGGCACGTCGCTGTGATGGGTCGAATCCTCCAGGCACAAAACCGCCGAGCGCAAATTGGGATGGCGGCCGCCGGTGATCGCGGCAAGATCGGTGCGGCTGGCGGGGATGTAGAGCGTCGCGCCGAGATCGATGGCGTCCATCAGCGGGCTTCCTTTTCGTCCTGGCCGAGCGTTCGGATGATGGTGACGGCCCGGTAGCGGCAGTCCGCGGGCAGGCGGCCGACGTCGAGGCCGCGGTCGCCGGCGAGGAGGAGGAGATGGCGGACGTCCGGATCGTCGGAATCGCGCACCAGCAGCCGCTCGGGGAGCCGGCGCAGGACGGCGCGGGTCGCCTCGGCGATGCCGGGCTTGATCCGGTTGCGGTCCGTGACGCCATGATCGCGCATCAGCCGCGCCATCAACGCCTCGCAGGCCGCCGCCGCTTCGTGCCGCTCGGCCTCGGTACGGGCGAGCGGCCGCGGCTGCTCCCCCTTCGCCAAAGTGTCGACGGCGTCGACGAAGGCGCGGGAGAGGTCGTGCGGCGCCAAATGGCGGTGATGAACGCAGGCGTGGAGATCGCCGGGGCCGACGAGCGCGTCGTTGAGGATCGAGCGGCTGACCAGCCCGGAGACGATCGCGTTGAGAATGCCGGACGGGATCAGATAGTCTTCCGAGGTGGCGGCGAAATCGGCCTGGCCGGCGGGGTCGGCGACGACCGCAAGGACGGGCGAGGCGCCGGCCAGGCTCGCCCGCAGCTCTCCGGCGATGGCGCCCTTGCCGGTCCAGCCGTCGATGAAGACGATATCGCGCGGATCGTGGCGGGCGGCGATGCGCCGCAGCGCCTCGCCGTCGACGCCGCGGTCGCGGATGATGCTGAGCGAATAATGGCAGGCAGCGACGCCGAGCCGGCGCAGCGCCCGGCGCAGCAGCGCCCCGATCGGCGTGCCCGCCCGGGCCAGCGAGGCCAGGACGATTTCGGGCCGCCCTTCCGCGCGCGCCGCCAGCGCCCCGGCGAGGTCGGCGATGTCGCGGGCCAGTCGGGCGCCGTTGCGGGCCAGCGCGTCGCGGTAGAGCGCGAGATAGACTTCGCCCGGGACGGTCTCCTGCGGGACCATCTCGGAATAATGGCGCGCGCCGCTCTGGATCAGCCGTTCCTTGGCCGCGGTCTCGGTCGGCGCGAGCGCGACCGGCTGCATCAGGAAGACGACGTCGTCCGGATCGTAGCTGCCCGAAAAGGGCGCCAGGTCATGCTCGAGGGCGGCGATCATCGCGGGGCCAAGGCCTCCAGCGCCGCCGCGCCGAGCTGCGAGCCGGACGGCATCATCGCATAATCGCACAAAGCCATGAACGGCGCGTCCGACAGGCTGTCGCCGATGCCGATCACCGGCGCGTCGGGATAAAGCGCTCTGAGGCGCGGCAGCAGCGCGCGCACCGCATGGGCCTTGCCGAGGAAGGGCGGCATCAAGGCGGCATTGTTGCCGTTGCGGTGGATCGTCCAGTCGGCGGGCACCATAGGCAGGATCCGGTCGAGCACAGGGTCGAGCAGGGTCTCGTCGCCGCCGGGGTCCTTGAGCAGCAGGTAGAGGTCGGTGCCGCCCTCGGCGAGGATCCGCGCCGCCACCTTGGTCCCCTGCGACGCCTCGGCCAGAGCGGCGAGCGTCGCCTTGTGCGGCGCCGCCCGCGCCGCGATTTCCGCCGCCCAGCCGGGATCGACCGCGCCGCCGTCGTCGAGGATGACGCCGCCATGGGCGCAGACCGCCGCTTTGTAAGGGATGCGGACCCGGCTCAGCGCGTCATGGCTGCGGCCGGTGACGGGCACGACCAAAGCGGCCTCGCCGAGCCAGGCCAGGAAGGCGGCCTGGCGCGGCGTCGCGAAGCCGAGCGGGCCGCCGTCGCGGCCGAAGCCGAGCGCGGTCAGCGCGTCTTGAGGCACGTCCGGCGGGCATTTGCGCAACGTCTGGAACAAGGTGTCGTCGAGGTCGACCAGGACTATCGCGCGCATGGCCGGCCTCCTTCGAAATGGAGGCATGTCGCGTCGAGCGCTTCGACCAGCGCGGGATCGACGCTGCCCGGCGGCGTTTCGTGGCAGAGGATCGTGCGGCGCCCGTCGCCGGCGCCGGCATTGTAGAGATAATTGGCGACGCCGGCTCCGTAATTGTCGCGGAAGCGGAGCGCCGAGGCGATCGGCCCGCCGATCCGGACGGGGCTGCGCGACGCCGCCTGGACGACGACGTCATGACCCGCTTGCTCGAGCCGCTCGGCGAGGAGGAAAGGCGGGTAGGTGAATTCGCCGGTGCCGACGATGCGCAGCTTTGCGCCCGGCGGAAAGGCGGGCAATTCGGGCAAGGCGAACGGCCCGGTTGCGCCGAGCCGGCCGAAATCGGCTGCCGGCATTGTCCCGAATGCGCCGGCGGCCGGCGGCGGGGGCCCGCTTTCCACGGGCGCCGGCCCGGGCTGCCAGCGCAGCGCGCCGCCGAGCAGGCTGACGCTGTCCGCCGGCCTTGGCAGGCGCGCCAGCCAGTCCGCGCCGCCCGACCAGTCGGTGAGCGAGGCGATCGCGATCCGCTCGACGCCGGGCAGGGCCGCGACCAGAGCCTGCGAGAGATTGGCGAGAGTGGTCCCGGTCGAGACCTCGTCGTCGACCAGCACCAGCGCGCGGACCGCGCCCAGGTCCACGCCGCGCGGCCGGTAGATGAGGTGGCTGGCGGCATGGCTGTGCGGCTCGTCGAACCGGCAGAGCAAGGGATGGTCGCCCTGCTGGCGCGTCGAATGGACGAAGGCGGCGTCGCGGCCGAGGCGGACCAGTTCCTCGTGCACGCTCTGGCCGAGGCAGACCGCGGTCTCGGCGAGGCCGATCACCAGCGCCGGGCCGGGCAGGTCCGCCGGGATCAGCCCGGCCAGGTCCCGCGCCGCCGCGCGCATCGCCGAGGGGCGCGCGGGCAGATGCCGGCCGAGCAGCCTGGAGACGATCAGGAAGGCGCGCCGGGCGTTGCGCCGCACCGCGAAGGCGCAGAGCCGGTCGAGCGGCATCAGACTGCGCGCCACGTCGAGATGCAGCGTGCCGCCCGGCAAGGGGATGGCGACGGGCCCCGTATAGGGCGGCGTGAAGGCGGCGCTGCTCATCTCAGCCGCGCGCTGTAGCCTGAGCGAGACGCCGAGTCGCCAGAATCATTGCTCCCCGGCCTTCGCCGGGGAACAAGCGCGATCGCCCCCCGCTCAGGCCTCGCACTTGATCCGGTAGATGTAGGACCGCGCCTCGCGGACGATGTCGGCGCGGCCGCGCGCGGCGCCGGCGCCGCCGAGCTGCGGCTCGATGCCGGCCGTGCCGAGGAAGGCGCGGACCAGCGCGCCCTTGACGCCGAAATTGATGTTCTCGGCATTGCTGCCGCCTTCCCGGATGCGCTCGACGTTCAAGGAAGCGTGGACGATGCCGACGACGAGGCCCGATTGGTCGAGGATGGGGCCGCCGCTATTGCCGCTGGCGATCGGCGCGCTGAACTGGACGACGCTGGTGTCGTTGCCGATCCCGCACAAAGCCGAGATGTTGCCGGCCGTCGCCTGCGGCCCCGAGCCGAGCAGGCCTTGCAACGGGAAGCCGAGCACCATGATGTCCTCGCCCAGGTGCACGTCGGCGGGGTCGCGGAAGCGCGCGGCGGCGGCGAGATTGCGGTCGATCCGGAGCAAGGCGATGTCGTTGCGCGGATCGGAGAAGACGATCTCGGCCGGCGCGGTCAGCTTGTCGCTGGCGACCTCGACCCTGGCGGCGCCCTCGATGACGTGGAAGTTGGTGAGGACGTGCTGCGGATCGACGGCGAAGCCGCTGCCCGAAAAGGAGCTGCCCGGCGGCGGCCGGCGGTCGCGGCCGTCATGGTGGTCGGGACCGTGGCCGTCCTGGCGGGCGGGGACGGGCACGGGCAGGTCGATGCCGAGCGCGGCGTTCAATGCGGCGACGCCGCCGGTGAAGCCCTGGCCGCTCGCGCAGATCCGCCATTCCTCTCCGCGCCGGTAGATTTCGACCATGATCAGCGCCGCCTCGCCGCGGCCGGCGCAATCGATCCGGAAGCGGCTCTCGCCGAGGTCGACGCCGATCAGGCCGAAATCGCGAAAGGTCAGCCCCGAGCCGACCCCGCTCCTGATGTGCAGGACGAGCAGCAGCCGCTCGACCTCGGGCGGGAGCGCGGCGAATTCGATGCTGAGTGCGCCGTCCGCGCCGTAGCCGGTGCCGGGCCGAAGCTCGCGCGCGCCGATGTCGAGCGGCGCGAAAGCGTGCGAGACCCGCCGCGCGCCGTCCAGCGCCACCAAGGTCGCGCCGAGCTCGCGGGCCAGCTTGTCGAGGCGCGGGCCCTCCAGGCGGAGAGTCAGGGCGGTCCCGCTGATCGGGACGCGCTGGCCGGGAACGAGCTCAGCCATGGCCCCGGCCGCGCCGGGTCAGACGTTCACGCCGAACGAGCGGGCGAGCGGGCTGAGGCCCCCGGCGAAGCCCTGGCCGATCGCCTTGAACTTCCACTCGCCGCCGTGCCGGTAAAGCTCGCCGAAGATCATCGCGGTCTCGGTCGAGGCGTCCTCCGACAGATCGTAGCGCGCGATCTCGGTGCCGCCCTCGCCGTTGACGACGCGGATGAAGGCGTTTTGCACCATGCCGAAATTCTGCCGCCTCTGGTCGGCTTCGTAGATCGTCACCGCGAAGCTGATCTTGGCGACGTCGGCGCCGAGCTTGTCGAGGGTGACGACGACGACCTCGTCGTCGCCATCGCCCTGGCCGGTCAGATTGTCGCCCTGGTGGACGACGGCGCCGCCGGCGCCCGAAAGGTTGTTGAAGAAGATGAAATCGGCATCGGAGCGGACCTTGCCGCTCTCGCCGAGCACGTAGACGCTGGCGTCGAGATCGAAGGCGCTGCCGTCGGTGACGCGCGCGTCCCAGCCCAGGCCGACGCGGATCGTGCGCAGCCCCGGCGCCTCCTTCGAAAGGCTGACATTGGCGCCCTTTGCGAGTGAAACTGCCACGATCTGCTCCTAGCTGGCGTTGACGCCGTAATTGCGCGCGAGCGGGGCGAGGCCGCCCTGGAAGCCCTGGCCGACGGCGCGGAACTTCCATTCGGCGCCGTGGCGGTAGACCTCGCCGAAGACCAAAGCGGTCTCGGTCGAATAATCCTCGCTGAGGTCGTAGCGGGCGATCTCCTTATTGTCCGAGTCGTTGACGACGCGGATGAAGGCGTTCTGGACCATGCCGAAATTCTGCTTGCGGTTTTCGGCGTCGTGGATGGTGACGGCGACCGCGATCTTATGGATGGCTTCGGGCACCCGGCTGAGGTCGACCTTGATCGCCTCGTCGTCGCCCTCGCCCTCGCCGGTCAGATTGTCGCCGGTATGCTCGACCGAGCCGTCCGAGGATTTGAGCTGGTTGTAGAAGATGAAATCGGAATCGGAGCGGACCTTGCCGCTCTCGGTGAGCAGGAAGGCGCTGGCGTCGAGGTCGAAATCGGCGCCGTCGGTGGCGCGCGCGTCCCAGCCCAGGCCGATCAGGATCTTGGTCAGCCCCGGCGCTTCCTTCGACAGGCTGACATTGCCGCCCTTCGCGATACTGATCGACATCTTCTTCTCCTGCTAGGTCGCCGCGGCCGCGCTCAGGCGGCCGGGGCCGTTTCTTGGGTCCCGTCTTCAGCGTTCAGATTCACATCCTCGCGGTCCTCCGGGTGCAGCCGGTTGTGCCGCACCGACCACCACAGGGCGACGCCGATCAGCACCGCGCCGATCAGGCCGGTGACCGTCTCGGGGATGTGCCACTTCTCATTGGCCGAGAGCAGCATGATCGCGGCCAAGGCGAGGATCGCCCAGAAGGCGCCGTGCTCGAGAAAGCGATATTGGGCGAGCGTGCCCTTGTCGACGAGCATCACCGTCATCGAGCGGACGAACATCGCGCCGATGCCGAGGCCCAAAGCGATGATGAACAGGTTGTTGGACAAAGCGAAGGCGCCGATCACCCCGTCGAACGAGAAGGAGGCGTCGAGCACTTCGAGATAGAGGAAGGAGGCGAGGCCCGAGCGCACGACGGCGCCGGTGGCGGCATCCTCGTCCCCGCCGAGCAGCCCGCCCAGCGCGTCGACCGCGATATAGGTCAGAAGGCCGAAAATGCCCGACACCAGATAGGTCATGGCGTCGTGGGCGGGCAATTGCGTCGAGATGCCGTAGAGGAGCAACAGGACGATGCCGATCTCGATCGCCGAGACGTCGGAGAGCTTGGCGAGCTGCCGCTCGACCACGCCGATCCAGTGGATCTCCTTGTCCGAATCGAAGAAGAATTTGAGGCCGACCATGGCGAGGAAGGCGCCGCCGAAGCCGGCAATGCCGACATGCGCGCCCTCGATGATATGCTGGTAGGTTTCGGGCTCGGTCGCGGCGAGGCGGACGGCCTCGATCGGATTGACCATCGCCGCGATGGCGACGATCGCCAGCGGGAAGATGATTCGCATGCCGAACACCGCGATGGCGATGCCCCAGGTCAGGAAGCGCCGCCGCCATTTCGCGTCCATGTCCCTGAGCACGGTGGCGTTGACGACGGCATTGTCGAACGAGAGCGAGACTTCGAGCACGCCGAGGACGAGCACGATCCAGACGATGCCGAGCGTGCCCTGCACGGTCCCGGTCAGCTCCCAGCCCAGCCAGGCGCCGAGCGAGAGGCAGACGGCCGTGAACAGCAGCGAGCCCATATAATATTTGCGGATCACCCGATTTTCCCCTTGTGAAACCTTCAGTCCTTGCTGCCCGCGACCCAGCGCATGCCCCAATTGTGGGCGCGGTCGAGCTCGCTCTGGTCGCGATAATATTCGACGATCCGGGTCGCCTTCAACGTGCCCCCGACATTCTCCAGCATGACCACGCCGCACAGCCGCATATTGTTGCGTCCCTCGGTCATCCGGACCTCGATCGGCGGCTGATCGGGCACGGTGACGGTGACGATTCCATCGGTCTGCTGCCAATTGGGGACGCCGTCATAGATGTTGGCGAAGATGGCGACGCGCCTGATCCACTGCCATTCGGCACCGTTGATCCGCATCGTCTCGCCCTTGCTGACGTCGCCGGTGCGATCATCGCCGTCGAGCTGGACGAACGGCGGATCGTTAAAGGCGCCGAATTGGCGGCCGAGCGCCTGGACGACGCCCTTCTGTCCATCCATCATCTCGAGGAGGCAGCCGAGATCGAGGTCGATCGCGGTGCCGCCGCCGAAGAAGCTCTTCTTGCCGCGCGTCCAGTTGAGGTTGACGACGATCTCGCCGAAGCTCGACCCCCTCTTCTCGAGGCTGATCGCCTGGCCCTTCTTCTCCAGGCTGATCTTGGACAGGCTGATCGGCGCGGCGGACGCGGGCGGGGCCGCCGGCGCGGCGGCCGTGGGCGGCGGCGGAGGCGGAGGCGGAGCGGCTGCGGGAGGCGGCGGCGGCGGCGCGGGCGCGGGCTCGTCGGCGACGTCGATGCCGAACGAGCGGGCGAGCGGGCCGAGGCCGCCGTTGAAGCCCTGGCCGACGGCGCGGAACTTCCATTCGCCGCCCCGCTTGTAGAGCTCGCCGAAGGTCATCGCCGCCTCGCTCGCGCCCTGCAGCTCGGGCCGGTAGGAGGCGAGCGCGGCACCGCTTTGGTCCTTGACCTCGATGCTTGCGCTGGAAAGCGATGCGAGCGTCTTTCCCTTGTCGGCGGTCACGCAGAAGACGATCTTGGCGACGTCGGCGGGCAGCTTGCCGAGCGCCACCTCGAAGCTGCCGCCGGCCCCCGTCTGCGGCGTGAACCTGACCGCGTCGCCGCCGCCCAGGGCCTGGTTGAAGAACACCATGTCATGGTCGCCGCGGACCTTGCCATTCTCGGCGAGCAGATAGGCCGAGGCGTCGGCCTCGGTGCCGGCGGCGGCCGCATAGCCGATCGCGACCACGACGTCGGCCGCGCCGATGGCCGTATTCGCACCACGCTGAAGTTCCATGATCTCTCCGTCCCGCTGGATCAAAGCCGCGCCCGGATCCAAGGGCGCCCGCGGCCGCCGCCGCCGTCATTCCTCGCCGATACGTAGGGCAGCCCGAGGAAGCGGCGCAACTGGTTTTTCAGCCCGCGAATGGCGGCGACGCGATTGCCGCCGAGGCGTGCAAGGGCCGAAGATCGGCTTTCCGAAGGCGCGGGAGGCTCCTTCTCCGGATCTCGGCGGGCAGCTCACTTTCGCGTTACGCTATGAGGGGCTCAATCTGGCGGTTCTCGCGCGCCTCTTCCGCATCGTCGATCGCGCGGAGATCGCCGCGATCGTCACGACGAGTCCGACAGGCGCTTATGCGCGCCGAATCTGGTTTCTCTACGAGTGGCTCACCGGGACGAGGCTCGATCTTCCCGACGCCGGACGGGTGCGTGCGGTGCCGGTCGTCGATACCGATTTGCAGCTTGCGCTCGCCGAAGGTGAGCCTTCCACCCGGCATCGCGTGATCAACAACCTGCCGGGATCGCCTGCATTCTGTCCGATGGTGCGCCGGACATCGATGCTGGACGCCTATCGCGACCGCGCTTTCGACATCCGGGCCCGCGACACGGTCGGGCGCATCCGTCCGGATTTGCTGGCACGTGCGGCGGCCTTCCTGTTGCTCAACGATTCCAAATCCTCTTTTGCGATCGAGGGCGAGCGGCCGTCGGGGACACGCGCGACACGCTGGGGCCAGGCGATTGCGCAGGCCGCAACCCGTCCGCTGAGCCTTGCCGAGTTCGATCGGCTGCAGCGGATCGTGATCGGCGACGCGCGCTTCGTGCAGCTGGGTTTGCGCGGCGGGGACGGCTTCGTCGGCGTGCACGACCGCGACACGAACATGCCGATACCCGATCATGTCAGCGCCCGGGGCCGAGGACCTTGGACCGCTGCTCCAGGGCCTGATCGATTATTCCGAACGATCGATCGACGGCGGCATGGACCCGGTTGCCGCCGCGGCCTGCCTTGCTTTCGGCTTCGTCTACATCCACCCTTATGTCGACGGGAACGGGCGCCTGCATCGATGGCTCTTCCATCACGCGCTGGCGCTCGCGCGCTTCAACCCGCCCGGGCTCATCTTTCCGGTCAGCGTCGCCATCTACCGGAGGATTGAGGAATACCGTTCGGTGCTGGAATCCTATTCGGCGCCGCTGCTGCCGCTTATCGAGTGGCGGCCGACGCCCGAAGGCAATGTCGAGGTGCTGAACGACACGGCCGATTTCTATCGCTATTTCGACGCCACGCGCCATGCGGAATTTCTCTACGCCTGTGTCGAGCAGGTGATCGAACGGGACATGCCGGAGGAGATCCGCTTCCTGGAATCGTTCGATGCCTTCAGCGAGCGCATCCAGCAAATCGTGGACATGCCCCAAGCCCAGGTCGAGCTGCTGCGCGGCTTTCTCGCGCAGAATGACGGCCGATTGTGTCAGCATGCCCGGACGCGCGAATTCGCGGCACTGAACGACGACGAAGTCGCGGGCGTCGAACGCGCCTACGCGCTCAGCTTCCCCGGCTGTGAAAGGCAGAAATGGCGGAGCGGGAGGCTGCGCAACCATCATGACTATACGATTGAAAAAAAGCTATTTCTATAAGCCTACGGCAGCGTTCCCTCATTCGGACCCACATATGGAAGGCCGTTCAAGGATTAGGCGGTCGTCCGGCATCTGGACAGTCAGTCTCGATCTGGAAGTCCTGCAGCGAAAGCGCATCGCCGGTGGCGAGGAGCCACAGCTTCAGGACAATCGCATAGGTGATCAGGCCCGCTGCCAGGCCCGCGCCATAGAGAAGAGCGGGCGACGCCGCGTCGAGCAGGGCTTCGACGCCAAACGCGGCGGCGACGGCCAAGGCTGCAGCCGCGATCGGGCCGGCGCTGTAGTGGAGCTTGACGCCGACGCCGAAATAGGCGCGGAGCGCGACGCGGCGCAGCAGCGCGCCGGCGCCAACCCCGGCCAGCACGGAAAGGCCCGCCCCGGTCACGCCCAGCGGCCCGATCAGCAGCCATCCGGCAATGAGATTGACCGCGATGTTGGCCGCTGTGATCCCGAGCTGGGCGAGCGGCCGGCGGTAGAGAATGATGAGGTCGCTGACGCCGAATGCGCCCTGGATCATTTCCGCCGCCGCGAGGAGCAGCAGCGCCCAGTAACCGGTCACGAACTCCTTGCCGAACCAGGCGAGCAACGGGATGCCGCCAAAGGCGAGCGCGATCAGGATCGGCAGCTGCACAGCCAGGATCAGCCGCGCCGCGGAGGCGGCCGCGACCCCTGTCTCGCGCGGGCCCTTGAGCGCCAGTGTCCGGGCAATGACCGGGTTCAACAGGCCGTCGAAGCTCTGGCGAACCTGCCGAACCGGAGTGCGGATCTGGCGGGCCATGCCGTAAATTCCCGCCGGGCTCTCGCCCAGAAAGATGCCGACCAGCCAGAGGTCGACGCGCGCGAACAGGCCGTTGAGGACGTCGCTCAGCGTTGCCCCGGCGCTATCGCGGAGCAGCGGCAGAATCCGGCTCCGCGCAAAACGATAGGCCGTCAGGTCGAAAGCGCCGAGGCAGCGCCGAGCGCCCATCAGGGCATAGGCCAGCGCAGCGAGCGTTCCCACCCAATAGCCGATCAGCAGCCCGCTGGCGCCGTAGCCGAGGGACCAGGCGGCGAGAATGGCGGCAAGGCCGCCATAAGGCTCGATCACGCTGCGGCTCAGCACCTCGTAGCGGATGATGTGGGTCCAGCGCGTTGCGGCAAGAAACAGATCGAGCAGGGCCTGGCCCGCGATCATCGGCGCGAGGATGACCAGAGCGATAGCGACATTGGGGGAAATGAAGCCGGACGGCGCGGCCCCGACCGCGACGACAAAGAGCCCGGCCAGCGCCAGACTGACCGCGGCGATCAGCAGCGCCGCATCGAGGACGATGTGGATGTGGGGGCGACCACCGCCCTCTTCCTCGAGCCGCTTGAACAGAATGCGCTTGAAGCCGAGCCCTCCGATTGTCACCGCGAGCTCGACCGCGGCTACCGCCAGGCTGTAGGCGCCGAACAAGGCGAGGCCGAACAGACGTGCGGCCGCAAAGAGGAACGCAATCCGGGCGCCGAACCGGATCGCGAAGCCGAACGCCGTCGCGCGCGCTCCGCCAAGGATCAATCGCTCGACGGACTTTCCTGCTCGCATCAGGCTCCTGCGGGCGCAGCGGCTCTGCAAAGCCGATCGTAATGGTCCTCCAGCAGGCGCGTCTGGCGCAAGGCGTCGAACCGTTCCTCGGCGACCGCGCGGGCCGTGGCGGCCATGGATTGGCGAAGCAGCGGCGAGGCCAGCAGGTCCAGCATCCTGCACGCCAGCGCGCCTGCATCGCCTTCGGGGACAAGGAAGCCACTCCGCCCGTCGATCACCGCCTCCGGCGTGCCGCTATGGTCGGACGCGACGACCGGGAGGGAGGCGGCTGCGGCCTCCACGACAGTGGTCGGCAAGCCTTCGGCGTCGCCGTCGCGGGCGGTGATGCTCGGTGCGGCGAGCAGCCACGCGCGGCGCATCCACGCCGCCACCTCCGCCTCGCCGCGCCGGCCGAGGAAGGTCACGCAATCGCCGAGGTCCATCCGGGCGGCCTGCTCCTCCAGACGCGGGCGAAGCGGGCCATCGCCGATGACCACCAGCCCGGCGTCCGGCCGTACCGCCCGTACCGCCGAGAAGGCCTCGATCAGCAGGCTCGTCCCTTTCTTTTCGACCAGGCGGCCGACGTGCAGGATCAGCCCCGCATCCGGGCGGGAGCCGCTCGCGTCGAACCGGTGGAGATCGACGCCGTTATAGTGGGTGATCGTGCGCTCCGGCGGATAGCCCCTGGCAATGGCCCGGCGCCTCAGCGCCTCCGACACTGCCACGAACAGGTCTCCGCCGGCCATCAGCCGGCGTCCGTGCAGGGCATAGCGCATCCAGGACAGCCGGCGGGAGGTCAGCAGGCAGAGCTCGGAGCGGCTGACCTCATAGCCGTGCAGCGTCGTCACCAGCGGAATGCCGAGCGCGCGGGCCAGCGGCAGCGCGGCGAGGCCGTCGGGGCCGAAATGGGCGTGCAGCAAAACGGGGGCGCACGCCCTCACCCGATCGACCAGCGCGGGCGGTGGTCCGAACAGCCTGAACCGCAGGCGCCCGGCGGCGGAACCCGGAACGACTCTGTGTCCATCCAGCGAAGGCGGGACATTCCCTCTGTCCTCGATGCCGACGATGAGCGGCCGGAAGCGCCGCAGCGACGTCGCATGGGTCCGGATGAAGGTTTCGGAGGCGTTGAAGATCGGCGAGCGGAAGATGGCGACGACGGGCCGGGTGGGAGCGCAAGCGGGCGGCGCCACCTCTTCGGCGCAATCTTGCGGGCTCAGGCCGATCCAGTCCAACGGGCACCTCTTTCGATAGACGCCCCCGACCGGACCGAGCCGCATGCGGGTTTCGCGCGTCGCCGGCGTCTCAACACGGTGGAAAAGTCTTCATCGACCCTGGTCCGGCTCGTTCTTGCCGGCGCCCTGCTTGCCGCCGGCGGCAAGGCCGCGGCGCAAGGCGCGGGCACCGGCCCAGCGAGCGCCGTCCGCTTGCAGGTCAGCGTCGAGGGGGCGTCCGCCCCTTGCAGGGACTGGCCCTCGTTCCGCCGCGTGCGCCTGTCGGTGCCGTGCACCGACATGGGCACGACGATCCGGCTGCGCTATCGCTGAAGACCCGCTACAGGATATGACATGAGCAAGAGAGCCATCGCCTTTCTGGTTGCCGCCGCCCTGGCCGCGCCAACCTTCGCCAGCGGGCCGCCCCATTATTCGGTGACTGGAAGCATCCAGGGACCGGACGGCGGATGGGATTTGCTCACCGTCGACCCCGTCGCCCATCGGCTGTTCATAGCGCGCGGCGCGAACGTAATGATGGTCGATCTGGGTCACGCCAACCGGGTCAGTGCGTTCGGAACCGCGGATCGGGGCCACGCGGCCGTGCCAATCCCCGGCGGAAGCCGCCTGCTGCTGACCAGCGGCCGGGACGGGCGCGCGCGGATTTACGACATAGGCAGCGGCACGCTGGTCGCCGACGTCGCCGTCGGCCGCAATCCCGACGCCGCGATCTGGGATGCGCGCCTCGCCGCCGTCCTGGTCATGAATGCGGCCGATGGGACGGTCTCGGTAGTCGATCCGGCCCATGGCCGCGTGACGCGCACGATCCAGCTCGCGGCCGGGCTGGAGCTTGCCGCGCTCGACGAGCACGGGACATTGTTCGTCAACAACGAGGAGACGGGCCAGATCCATGTTGTCGATCCGGCGACCGGGGCGGTGCGCGCACCGATCGCGCTGCCCGGCTGCGAGGGACCGACCGGGCTCGGTTATGATCGCCGGCGCCACCGGCTGATCGCAGCCTGCGCCAACGGCAAGGCCGCGGTCGTCGACAGCGTCACCGGCCGGCTCGTCCAGCTTATCGACATCGGCCACGGGCCCGACGGCGTGGCGGTCGACGAGGCGCGCGGCGTCGCCTTCATTCCCTGCGGCCGCGACGGCGAGCTGGACGTCATCCCGCTGCGCGGCGAAGGGCCGCTGGTCGTCGCCGACCGGGTCCGGACCGAAGTCGGCGCGCGGACGATAGCGCTCGATCCCTCGACGGGTGCGCTCTACCTCCCCACCGCCCGCTTTGGCCCGCCGCCGGCCGGCGGCGGTCGTGCGCCGGCGCTTCCCGGGTCATTCCACGTGCTGGTCGTCAGGCCGCAATAATGCGAGTTAGCCGCCGGCGCGGCGCCTTATCGGGATCGGCTCGCCGGCGATGAACTCGTCGGTCAGCTGGGCGGCGACGTCGTCGCTGAACTGCTGCGGCGGGTGCTTGCAGAAGAAGGAGCTGGGGCCGACCAGGACGCCGCCGACGCCGCGGTCGAGCGCCACC
>JAXDPD010000082.1:0-34554 GCA_034668505.1 Sphingomonadales bacterium | reverse complement strand
CTCTGGTGCAGGCTCAAAGACTGGCGACGCATCGCAACCAGATACGACAAGCTCGCCAGAAACTTCCTCTCCGGCGCACTCATCGCAGCCGCGATCATCTACTGGTGCAATTGAGTCCGGACCCTAGCGGCAGAAGCTGCACCGGAAGAGATCCGCGGACGTGCCGGCCTGGGTCGGTCCGTCGACCAGCAGCTCCGCTCGCGGCAGCGCGCGCCTCCGCCCGTCAGCTTGGATCAACACGGTCCCGGCCTCGGTGAAGGTCTCGAGCGCTCTCGACGAGGTGCCTGCGAAAGAAGTCGATCATCGATCGGTTGAGCTCCCGGTGGAACGCCGGCCGATCGAAGCCTTCGCCGTCCTGGCAGATCTGCGGCGGGCTCTCCGGCCCGCAGGGGGCGAGGAACGAGAGATGCACGGCGCCGGCGACGCGGCGGAAATCGACCGGCCCTCTCGGCAATTGCCTGACCACGCCCGCGTTCGTCTCATAGGGCACGGTCTCGTCGGCGGCGCCTGCCCAGAGCTGCACCGGAACCCGCACATTGGCGAGCCGGACGGCGCGAACGCAAAGCCCAGGCCCGGCGCGGCGACGACGGCCGCGGCGATGCGGCGGCCGTGCACGAAGGGAGGGGGGGCCGAAACCGCCCCTCGTCCCCGGCCGGGCCATGAGGGTGCAGACGAACTCCCGCACCCGAGCGCAATGCGCGGGCACCGCGGCGAGATCCGGCACGCCGCCGATCGCGATCAAGGCGGTGGTCGCGCCCGCCGAGAAGCCGAATATCCCCACCCGGTCCGGGATCAATCGCGCCCGGCCCTCCCACTGGATAAGCATGAAATCGATGACCGCGGCGACGTGCCGCGAGCGGTCCGCAAGCCATTCGGGCCTTCCGACCATCGAATCGTCCTGGAAATTGTCGCGGCGCCGTTCCGCCCGGGGCGAGCGCGCGCATGATCGGCGTCTACCGGGCCGCGGCCGGACGGTCCGGCGGCCAGCATGAGCGGGGTCCGGTGTCCGTGCGGGTCTCCGCGTCGCGCCAGCCGATCCTGCTGATCCTGGTGGCCTATGAGCCGGTCGAATGGCGGATCGAAGCCGCGCGCGGCGCCAGGCTGGCGGGGGTCGTCGCCATGGGGATGCACCGGCCGATCGTGACGGGCGATGTCCGCGGCGCGCCGGTCCTGATCAACGACCAGCGCGACCATTGCCACGCTCTGGGGGGCGGGCAGGTCTACGCTTACGAGCCGGGCGAGGAGCAGCGGCGCATCGCCGATGCCGTCGGGCGGATGACCGGAATCCCCGTCGCGGACTTTCAGGGCCGCTACAGCGCCGCCTCGTTCGAGATCCGCTAGACAAGCGCCCAAGCGGGCCGTTTCCGGCCTTGCGGTCCTTTCGGCATCGGATAGGGTGACGATGCCCGGGCAAATAAGCGAAATGGCGCGACATCCAGACTGAGACACCCTCTCCCGCGCCCGCTTCCGCCGCCTTGCGCGTCTATCATGTCGCGGCCGGCCTGCTGCTGCTCGTCTTCGTCCCTTATTACCTCCTGACGCTCGACCCCGGCGGGCCGATCCCGCGCGACGGCACCGGCCTTGCCGTCGGCCGCGACTTCATCAATTTCTGGATGTACGGCCGCGCCGCCTTCGAGGCCGATCCGGCGCGTTATTACGACATGGCGACCTATTGGGCGGCGATGGCGCCGATCACGGGGCCCGGCTTTCCGGGCCAGCTCTGGTCCTATCCGCCGAGCGTGATGCTGGCGGCGGCGCCGTTCGGGGGCTTGCCCTATTTCGCCGCTTTGGCGCTGTGGAGCGCGATCGGGCTCGCCGCCTTCACGGCGGCGGTGCGGCTGTGGACCCGCGACTGGCGGGTGCTGGCGCCGCTTCTGCTCGGGCCCGCGGCGATCTTCGGGCTGATCTCGGGCCAGTTCGCCTTCGTCGCCGCCGCGATCATGCTGGCGGTGCTGCGCTGGCGCGAGAGCCGGCCCTTGCTCGCCGGGCTCCTGCTCGGCCTGCTGACGCTGAAGCCGCAGCTCGGCCTGTTTGTCCCGGTGCTGCTGCTCGCCGCCGGCAACTGGCGCACCATCACCGCCGCGGCGGTCACCGCGCTCGCCATCGCCGGCGCCACCGGGCTGATCTGGGGGATGGAGGTGTGGACCGCTTACTTCCAGACCGGCATCGCCAATCAGTCGCTGGTGCTGAGCGACCCCGAGCGGCTCGGCGGGCCGTTCATGCCGACGATCTTCATGAATTTGCGCGTCGCCGGCCTGCCCTTCGCGGCGGCGATGGCGGTCCAGGCCGCCGCCGCGCTCGCCGCCATCGCCCTGATCTGGGCGACCTTCCGGCGGCGGCCGGATCCGGGCGACCTTCGCGCCAACGCCCTCTTCCTTGCCGCCGCAATCTTCGGGACGCCCTACATGCTCTCCTACGACACGCTGGCGCTGGCCGCCGTCATGCTGCTGCTCGCCGCGCAGGGACGCGGCCGCCTGCTGCCCTTGCTCGCCTTCCTGCTGCCTTTGCTCCAGCTCGCCGCGGGCTCGGCGGGGCTGCCGGGCCCGGCTTTGGTCCCCATCCTGATCGCCGTCCACCTGTTCCGGCGGCCGGGCCGAGGTCAGGACGGCAGCCAGGGGATCGCCACCGCGTAGAGCGCCAGCCCGATCATGACCGGCGCGGTGCAGATCATCCCCGCGGTGCGCCCGAAGCGCCAGCCGTCCATCCCCAGCCCGTGGAGCACGCGGCCAAGGATGAACAGCGCCGCGACGATCCCCAGCCACAGCTGCGTCCCCCGCGTCGCTTCGACCAACGCGATCAGGATCAGCACCACCGGCGCATATTCGGCGAAGTTGAGCTGCGCGCGCATCCGCCCGATCAGCCGCAGATTGCCGCCGTCGCCGACCCAGATCTTCTCGGCCTCGCGGACCTGCGCGATGCGCCACGAGAGCCAGAAATTGACCAGAGCGGCGGCGCCGGCGGCGGTCAAAGCGATCGGCAGCATCATCATGGCAGCCCCCTCCCGAAGCGCGACCTCTCGCACGCTACCCCGGGTCTTGCAACGATCGCGCGAATCGCAATGCGGCGAGGGCATTTTCGGGCGGAAGCCGGGAAGCCATGCTCGCCGCGCGCCTCTGCCGCGCCGGGTAATGCGCCGAAACGTCCGCTAAGGGTGGAAAGCGGAACAGCTGCTTTCGGGTACCATCTGAAACCGTTCCGTTGCGACAATAAGATACGAGCGGCCTGGATTCTGATGTTCGAGCCGCGATCAGCGGTCTGACGGAGCGCTTTCCAATCTCCTGGCAAGCCAGGCGCCGACGATTTCGGTCACGACGGGCATTGTCCCATCCTCGCCGGCTGCTCCCCCGGTCGTCGTTGCCGCGGCGCGTGTGAGTTCGTGGGTCATTCCGGGTACCGCGACGACCAGCGCGTCCGGGTTGTCGCTGAGCGCGGCTTCGGCGGCCGGGACGCTGAGCGCGGGCGCGATGATCGAATCCCTCGACCCGTAGATCGCCAGCACGGGCGCGCGCACCATCGCAAGCGCCCGGTCGGGCGCGGCCTCGAACATCGAGAGCACCACCGGAGTATCGAGCACGCCGAGCGCGCTCTCGGCCAATCCGATCGTGGCGAAGGCGGCAATTGCCGCTTCCCGAAGCCGTCCGACCTCGGCGGCCCCTGCGCCGCGGCTGCGCGCTTCCATCCACGTTCCTACCGCCGCCGCTACCCGCTCGACATCCGCGGCGTCCTTGCCGGCGGCCGTCAAATTGGCGCGCAGGATGCTGAGAAACAATTCGCCGCGCGGACCCACGGGCCCGGAAAGCATCACCACGGCGGCAATCGCCGGGTCGCGTGAGGCGACCATCGGCGCCGCCACAGCGCCCTGGCTCGCGCCCACAAGGGCGATGCGCCTGGGATCGATATCGCTGCGCGTGCGCAGGAACGCGACCGCGGCGGCGACGTCCCGCTCCATGGCCGGTATGGTGTCGATGAACGCGCCGGTCGACCGTCCCTGCCCGCGCTTGTCGTACGCGAGCGTGGCGATGCCGCTGGCGAGCAGCCGGGCCCGGATGTTGACGAAACCGGCGCGAGTCCACGGCCCGGTGCCCGAGATGATGACGGCCACCGGGAAAGGGCCGGCGCCGAACCCGCGCGGGGTCTCCAGCGTGCCGGCGAGCAATGTGCCTGGATCGGACGCAAACCGGACTTCCTCGCCGGACGGTGCAGGGTTCGTTGGCTCAGCCGAGACCGCCGGCCCGGTGACGCACAGCATCAGGATCGAAAGCGTCGCTGCCGCACGATGCAAAGCCGAGAACATGCCGAACCCCCAAGAGCGGCGAAGCGAGAAACTTCGCATCTATAAGATGAGATCGCTATTGCCTGCAATGAGTTGCGGTCGGATGCCGGCATGATCCGAGCGTCAAAACCCGTCCGTCTCGAGATGTTCGCCAACGCACGCGGCCCTGCTTGAGCGAGGGCGCAACGGCGGGCGGAATGGTTCTTCGGCCGCTCCTACCGCGTTCCTGCCGCGGCCGTGCGCAGCGAAGCCGAGCCGAAGTCGAGCTCGCTGATCGGGATAACCTCCAGGTTCGGATATTGGGCGCGCAGCGCGGGCAGGAACTCGCTCGCCCGGCCGACGATGACGATGCTCGCCAAAGCCGGGTCGATTTCGGCGGCGACCGAGGCCGCCACCTGCTCCGGAGTCACCGCCTCCAGATTCGGGATGTAGCTTGCATAGTCGCTCATCGGCAGGCCCTGGACGGCGAGCCCGGAGAGGAACTGGCCGAGCCCCGCCGTGGTTTCGATCTGGCGCCCGAAGCTGCCGGCCAGCAGCAGCCGCCGTTTCTGGAGGACGTCCTCGGTCAGCGGCTCCTGCGCCATCCGGCGGATTTCGGCGAGCATCACCTGCGCGACTTCCGGCGCGGCGTTGTTGCGGGTCTGCGCCAGCGCCACCAGCAGGCCCTCGTCGCGATAGGAGGGCAGGCCGCTTTGCGCGCCGTAGCTCAAAGCGCGGCGCACCCGGACCTCCTGGAAGAGCCGCGCGGTCGAGGAGCCGCCGAGCGCCGAATTGGCGACGACGAGCGGGAAATAATCGCTGTCGCTGCGCGCGATGCCGCGCATCACGACCGACACCGCCGATTGGTCGGAATCGGGATTGTCGATCACGATGACCCGCGGCGCGTGTGCCGCGCCGGCGCGGTTGGCGGGCATTTGCGGCATCGGCGTTGCCGGCGCCGCCCACGGGCCGAACAATCGCTCGGCCAGCGCGAAGCCGGCCTCGGCCTCCATCGCCCCGGTGATGACGAGCGTCGCATTGTCCGGCCGCCACCAATCGCGGTGATAGGTGACGAGATCGTCGCGGGTCAGCGCCGCCAGCGAGGCCGGCGTGCCGCCCGGGGGCGCGCCGTAGGGCGCATCGCCATAGACCGCGCGATAGGCGACGCGCTGGGCGACGAAGGAGGGGTCGCGCATGCTCACCCGGAGCTGATCGAGCGACCGCCGCCGCTCGCGCTCCAGCTCCTCCTGCGCGAAGGCCGGCTCGCGCACGATCTGGGCGAGCAGCGCGCCGGCCTCCTCGAGGGTGGCGGTCGGCGCGGTCACGAAGGCCGAGCTGCTGTCGTTATTGGCCGAGCCGCCCATCCGCGCGCCCAGGGATTCGATGCGCGCGGCGAGCTGCGGCGCGGTCATGCCGGCGGCGCCGTTGTCGATGAGGCCCGCCATCATGCTGGCGACGCCGGGCCGGGCGGCGGGATCGGCCGAGGTGCCGCCGCCGAACACCAATAGGACCGAGGCGATCGGCACGGCGGTGGAACGGGCGATGACGACGCGCATGCCGTTGGCGAGGCGGCGCTCGGCGAAGGCGGGCGCGTTGAACGGCTGGCGCGGCCCGGGCGCCGGCACCGCCACACGCTCGCCTTCGGGGGCGAGCTGGTTGGGCGTGCCGGTCGCCGGCGGGAAGGTCCGGCCGAGCGCGACGTCGGTGGGCTGCGCGGAGGGGTCGGGCGCCGCCTCGCCGGTGCGCTGCGCCTGATCGAGATAGCGGATCGAGACCCGGTTCGAATCGGCAAGATAGCGGCGCGCCACCCGCTGGACGTCGGCGGCGGTGACTCGCTGCACCGCCGCCAGCAGCCGGTCGCCCCAGCGCGGATCGTTGGCGGTGGTGACCGAGCTGCCGAGCTCGAAGGCGCGGCCCTCGGGCGTCTCGCGGGCGAACAGCAATTGCGAGACGATCTCGTTGCGCGCCTCGGCCATCTCCGCCTCGCTCGGCGGCTGATCGCGCAGCCTGGCAATCTCGGCGGCGAGCAGGGTCTCGGTCTCGCCGATGTCGCGGCCGCTGGCGACGATCGCCTGGATGGCGAAGATGCCGGCATCCTCGAGCCCGAAATCCTGGGCGTTGACGCTTTGCGCCAGCTGCCGGTCGTAGACGAGCGAGCGGAACAGCCGCGACGATTGGCCGCCGGAGAGGATCTGATCGAGCATCGTCAGAGCGGCGGAATCGGGGTGGTTCTGCCGCGGCCTCTGCCAGGAGAACATGATCGCGGGCAAAGGCACGTTGGGGCCG
The DNA here is from genome assembly GCA_034668505.1 of Sphingomonadales bacterium. Lineage (GTDB taxonomy): Bacteria > Pseudomonadota > Alphaproteobacteria > Sphingomonadales > Sphingomonadaceae > Allosphingosinicella. Next base: position 28,016 of record JAXDPD010000082.1, on the reverse strand, counting down.
TAGACGGTCAGCGCCCGGGCCCCCGCGCGCGGCCGCTCGGTCGCCCGGTGGCGCAGGATCGGCCGGCGCGGGCGCGGCAGCGCGCCGAGATGGAGGTCGACCAGGCGATCGAGCTCGGCCTGATCGAAATTGCCCGACACGATCAGCACCGCATTGTCGGGCCGGTAGAAATTCTCGTGAAAGGCGCGCGCGTCCGCCAGCGTCGCCGCGTCGAGATCGGCCATCGTGCCGATCCCCGAGCGCCGGTAGGGATGGGAGGTGAACCCAGTGTCGAACGTGTAATAACGCTGCAGCCGGCCGTAGGGCTGGGAAAGGACGCGCTGGCGCATCTCCTCCTTGACGATGTTGCGCTCCGTCTCGAACACCTGCTGGTCGAGCACCGAGCGGCCCATCCGCTCGGCATGCGCCCACAGCATCGCCTCGAGCTGGTTGGCCGGCACGGTCTCGTAATAATTGGTGGTGTCGGGGCCGGTCGAGGCGTTGCGGGTGCCGCCCGCCTGCTCCTCGACGATGCGGCTCAATTCGCCGTGCGGGATGTTGCGGGTGACTCGGCTCAGGATGTGCTCGAACAGATGCGCGAAGCCCGAGCGGCCGGCGGGGTCGTCCTTGGAGCCGACATTGTACCACATCTGCACCGAGACGTTGGCCGTGCTGGTGTCGCGGATCGCGTAGACGACGAGGCCGTTGGGCAAGGTGCGGCTGGTGAAGGCGAGCGGCGGCACCGCGCTCGCCCGGGCGGCGGGGCGCGCGCCCTGCGCGAGCGCCGCACCTGCCGGAATTGCGGCGGCGCCCGCCAGCAGCATGGCGACGATGAAAGATCCCTTGCGTCCCACTGCGCCACTCCCGTCGCAAAAATGTTCGAATGTCGCCGCTTCTGCCGCGCTGTATTATACGTGTAAAGCGGCTTGCGCCGAAATGCGCAAGCGCGATCAATCGCCACATTGACCTCGTCCGGCGCGGTCGCCACATCGGGCGCGATGGCTTCAGACCCCAATATCGGCTCGGCGAGCGAGCTCGCGCTCAATCGGCTGCTCGAGGCCGAACCGCAGTCGGTGCTCCTGAATATCCGCAAGGCAGATTGCCGGGTGCGGGCCCGTGACGACGATCTGGCCTGCTATTTCTACAGACGTGCATTGCATCTCGCCGGGGACCGGTCCTTGCCGCAAGAGGAGGCGGCCGAGGTGCGGCGGGCGGAACTGGCGCTCGCCGAGGCGGCAGGACGTGCTCACGCAAGGCGCGAAAAGCGGCTGACCCAGCGAGGATTGGCGCCGCAGCAATGGAGCCCTCGCCTGCGGGCTTCGCTCGAGCTCGCGGCCGGTCGGGGGCAATTCCATTTCCAGGATCCTACCCGCTCCTATTTCCAGGATCCGACCCACTATCATTATCCGGGACTGCCGCAGATCGAGTTCTATGACCCGGGCCAGTTCGACTGGGTGCCGGCAATGGAGGCGGCCACCGCGGCCATAGGCGAGGAATTGATCGGGTTGCTGGCAAAGGGCGCGGACGAGTTTCGCCCCTTCCCTCAGAACGATGACGGTATGCCGCTGGGCGTCAGCAAGGCGCTGCTCGACAACCGGGATTGGGGCGTGCTTGCCATGTGCGAGCAAGGCTGGCTGGACCCCAAGCATATCGAACGCTGCCCGCGCACCTGGGAAACCCTCCTGCGGCACGCCCCTGTCCCGCGCGTTCCGGGCTGGGGGCCGAGCGCGGTCTTCTCCCTGCTGAAAGCGGGCGCCCATATCGGCGCCCACACCGGCATGCACAACACCCGGCTCATCTGCCACCTGCCGCTGATCGTGCCGCCCGGCTGCCGCTTCCGCGTCGGCAACGAGATACGCGAATGGGAAGAGGGCAAGCTGCTGATCTTCGACGACACGATCGAGCACGAGGCCTGGAACGACAGCGCGGAGGATCGCGTGGTGCTGATCTTCGATATCTGGCGGCCGGAGCTGACCGAGGAGGAGAAGCGGGAACTCACCCTGCTCTTCTCGGACTGACCGGTCGCAGCGGGGATTGACCCTCGCGCAGCGATCGCCACATTTCCCCCATGGCCTCCCCCAACCAGCAACCGCTCGCCCCCGCGGCCAGCCTTGACAGCGCCATCGGCTTCGCCCTGCCGAACCGGCACGCGCGCGGGCGGCTGGTCCGGCTCGGGCCGGTGCTCCAGGAAATCCTCTCCGCCCACGATTATCCCGCCCCGATCGCGCGCACCCTGAGCGAGGCTCTGGTGCTCACCGCTCTGCTCGGCGCGACGCTGAAGCATGCGGGCGGCCAGCTCACCTTGCAGGCGCAGACCGAAAGCGGCGTCATCGACCTGCTGGTCTGCGACTATCGCGCCGGCGAGCTGCGCGGCTATGTCCGCTTCGATGCGGAGCGGCTCGCCGAGCAGCCGAGCCAGCCCTCGCTCTTCGCTCTGTTCGGCAAGGGCTATCTGGCGATCACCTTCGATCAGGCGATGTCGGGCGAGCGCTATCAGGGGATCGTGCCCCTGGAAGGCGGCAGCCTCGCCGAGGCGGCCGAGCATTTCTTCGGCCAGTCCGAGCAGATACCGAGCCTGGTCCGGCTCGCGCTCGACACGGAGGGCCGGGTCGCCGGCGGCCTCCTCCTCCAGCATCTGCCGGAAGGGGAGGAGGGGCGCGAGCGGCTGCACACGCGGCTCGATCATCCGGAATGGGACCATGTCCGGATCCTCGCCGAGACGATCAGCGACATCGAGCTCACCGATGCCGCTCTGCCGCTCGACATGCTGCTCTGGCGGCTGTTCCACGACGAGGAGGAGATCCGCCTGCTCTCGTCGATCCCGCTCGCCCGCGGCTGCCGCTGCAATTACGACCATGTCCGCTCGGTGCTCGCCCGATTCGGCGCCGAGGAACGTGCGGAAATGGTCGACGAGGGCGGCTTTATCAGCGTCGATTGCGAATTCTGCTCGCGGGTCTTTCCGGTGGGCCTTGGCGATCTGGAAAGCTGATGCGGATAGCGGCTTGGGTGCTGGTGGCGATCGCGGCCGCGGCGACCTTCTGGTTCGGCGCCGTCGCGGCGATGCTGATCCTGCCGCCGTCGGACGGCAACCCGATGCAGGACCATTATTACGCCATCGCCAGCGCGCGCTACGGCTTCCCGGTCGCCCTGTTCGCTTTGGTCAACGCGGCGGCGGCGCTCTGCCTTGCCGGCCGGCCGCGGTCCCGCGCCTTGTGGGCCGTCCTTGCCGGCGCCTTGCTCGCTTTGGCGTTGCTGGGCTGGGAATATTGGTGGCAGGCGCCGGAAACCTCGCGCCGCGTCCCCGATTATGCGGATGCCTTCGAACGGGTGTTCTGGTGGCGGCTGGCGGTCGGCCGCCTGCTTTTCTGGGGCGCGATCGCCGGGACGGCGCTGGGATGGATCGCCTGGCTGGCGGCGCGCCTGCGCGGGCGAGGGGCCGTGGAGTGACATTCGACAGTCGTTGCGCCGCCGCAATTATGCTGCAATCCTGCCCGATAGACGCGCGTTTGGGCGGCCTTTCCGCCATCGGGAGTAGTGATGCGTAGCCGATCTGCCTGGCGGGCCGTGGCCCTCGCCGGATTCAGCCTGTTCGTCGCCGCGCCGGGAGAGGGCCAGCCGCGCGGCGCGCCGCCGATGCTCGCCCGGCTCGAAAGCGGCCAATGGGAGCTGCGCGGGCCGGGCAACGACCGCATCGCCTCGATCTGCCTGGGCAATCCGATCCTGCTCACCCAGCCGCAGCATGGCGGCGCCAATTGCGCGCGCGACGTCGTCGCCGCCGACGCGACCAGCATGACGGTCAATTATTCCTGCCCGGGCGTCGGCCGCGGCCGCACCACGATCCGCTTCGAAACGCCGCGCCTCGTCCAGATCGACAGCCAGGGCCTCTACCGCGGCGCCCCCTTCGCGCTCCGCGCCGAAGCCCGCCGCGTCGGGGCGTGCGGCTAGCCCCTCCCGCGTCACCCCCGGACTCGCAAGCTCGTCACCCCGGACTTGATCCGGGGTCCACCTTCTTTTCAGCGGCGGCAAAGAAGATGGATGCCGGATCAAGTCCGGCATGACGAAAATTGGAGGCATGATCGCAGAGCGGCAGTGGGAAACAGCGTTAACGCGCTTTTAACCATGACGGGCTAGGACGGGCGATGTGCCGCGAGCGGTACGCTTTCCTCCCTAGCAGGCTTCGACGCCTGAACTGGGCCGCCCTTCGGGGCGGCCCGTTCTTTTTGCGCTTGGGTCAGCTATAGGCGCGGCGATGAGCGCCGCCTTTCCCGCGATCGTCCTCCTCTCCGGAGGCATGGATTCGATGGTCGTCGCCGGCCTGGCGCGCGAGGCCGGCTTCCGCCTCAACGCGCTCACCGTGGATTACAATCAGCGCCACCGGGTCGAGCTCGAGGCGGCGGCCGGCATCGCCCGGCATCTCGGCGCCGAGCGGCACATAATCCTGCCGCTCGATCTGTCCCGCTTCGGCGGCTCGGCGCTGACCGCCGACATCGCCGTGCCCAAGGACGGCGTCGCGGACGGCATCCCGATCACCTACGTGCCGGCGCGCAACACCATCTTCCTCTCGCTCTGCCTGGGCTGGGCCGAGGCGCTCGGCGCCCGCGACCTCTTCATCGGCGTCAACGCGCTCGATTATTCGGGCTATCCCGATTGCCGGCCGGACTTCATCGCCGCCTTCACGGCGATGGCGAACCTCGCCACCAAGGCCGGCGTCGAAGGCGGCCGCTTCACCATCCACACCCCCTTGATGGCGATGACCAAGGCCGACATCGCCCGCGAGGCCGCCCGGCTCGGGCTCGACGCGGGGATGAGCTGGTCCTGCTACGATCCGGCGCCGGACGGGCGCCATTGCGGGCTGTGCGACAGCTGCCGGCTGAGGGCGAAGGGCTTCGCCGAAGCCGGGCTTCCCGATCCGACCCGCTACGCCGCGACGCCATGAGCTACGCGGTCAAGGAGATCTTCCTCACGCTGCAGGGGGAGGGGATGCAGGCGGGCCGGCGCGCGGTCTTCCTGCGCCTTGCCGGCTGCAATTTGTGGTCGGGGCGCGAGCAGGACCGGGCCGAGGCCCAGTGCCGCTTCTGCGACACCGATTTCGTCGGCCTCGACGGCGAGAATGGCGGGCGCTACGAGGCCGCGGCGCTGGCCGACAGGGTCGCGGCGCTCTGGGGCGAGGGCGACCGGCCCTTGGTCGTGATCACCGGCGGCGAGCCGATGCTCCAGCTCGACGGCGCCCTCATCGCCGCGCTCCACGAACGCGGCTTCGAGATTGCGGTCGAGACCAACGGCACGCTGCCGGCGCCGCCCGGGCTCGACTGGATCTGCGTCAGCCCGAAGGCGGGGACACAGGTGGTCCAGCGCTCGGGCGACGAATTGAAGCTGGTCTGGCCGCAGCCGGGGATCGATCCCGCCGCCTTGCTCGGCTGGGATTTCCGCCATTTCCTGATCCAGCCGATGGACTGCGCCGAAGCCGGTGCCGCGCGCGCCGCCGCCATCGCCCTGATAATGGCCGATCCGCGCTGGCGGCTCAGCCTGCAGACCCATAAATTGCTCGGGCTGCCCTGAAGCCCTGCCACCCCGGCCTCGATCCGGGGGCCACCTTCCTCGCACCGGGTGAGCTGGAAAGAAGGGGATGCCGGATCGAGGCCGGCATGACGGCAAGATCGTCGTCATGCTTGCCCGCCGATTCAGTGGAGGCTTGCGCCCCGCCTAACGCTGCCCTTCGCAGGTGCGCCGTTGGTCGCGGGGCAGGCCGGCGCAGTCGCGCGGGCCGAGCGCGATCGGGGTGAGCTGGATCGGCGTGCGGTTGAAGCCGTAGCCGTCGGCGACCGGGGTCAGGCTGCCGCGCAGCTCGCGGAACCTTTGCGCGGCGAACTGGCCGAACTGGCCCTTGGGCGCGGCGAGCGCTTCCTTGCCGAGCCGGGCCGCCATCTGGCAGAAACCGAACTGGGCCTCCATCGTCGAGAAGCCGTTATAGGTGTTGGTCGAATATTGGTCGAACGAGCGCGGGCCGTTGCGGCCGTTGATCCGCCGGAAATAGCCTTCGAGCACGGTATAGGCGCTGGCGAGCTCGCGCGAATGATGGGCGAGGATCGCGTTGTAGGTGGCGACGGTCCGCAGATAGGGCGAGAATTGGCAGGACAAAGCGGCGACGTTGAGGCCCGCGCGCAGGTTCCAGAGCAGATGCGCGCGATATTCCGCCGGCGTCGCGCGCGGCATCGGCAGGCCGACCAGGGGATCGCTGCCCTCGATCGGGCCGGAGGGATAGCTGGGCTGGGTGAGGTAGATCTGCGCCGGCGCAGCCGCGGGCATTGCCATCGCCAGCGCCGCCAGCGCCGCCACCACCCTCTTCAGCCTGGTCTTCCCGGATCCGCTCATCCCACTCTCCGCTCTGCAAGCCCGAGGCCTTAGCCCCGCGGCCGGGCGCACCCTAGTCCCGTCGTCATTCCCCGTCGCGCGGCGGGCACGCTTCGTCCGCCCGGCCGGGCGCGCGGCCCGGCCTTGCGATCAGATGCCCGGCGTGTTGGTCTCGACGTCCAGCGAGTTGCCGCCGGTATCGCCGCCCGGATTCGCGGCGCCGGGATCGTCGGCGGCGGTGTTGGCGGGGGGCGCCTCCCGGGGAGGCTCGGGCGTGGTGTTGACGGATTCGACCGCGCTCGCGTCGTTGCCGGGCCTGACCTGGTCCTCGCTCTGGCCGACCTCGTTCGTGGCATTGTTGGTGACGGTCGCCTGGCGGTTGCAGCCCGCCGCGGCCAGCGCCGCGCCGGCCAGCACGGCCATCTTGATCCTGTGACGCATGAAACTTCCTCCAGCTATGTCGGCTCGTCTTATCGCGCCGGGCGCCGGACGCGCAAGCGGCCTGCGGCGAGCCGGCGCGCAACGGCCGATCCGCGATGCCGGCGGGCGGCGGCAGGCCCGCCCGGGACAAAAAAGAAGGCCGCCGGTCGCCCGACGGCCTCCTCCAGTCAGATGCGCTTATTATTGAACGGCGTTGGTGGCGTTGCCGGCCTCAACCGGACCCGCCGCATTGCCGGCCTCGACCGGAGCCGCACCCGAATTCTCGGTCATGCCACCGGTGACGTTGCCCTCGGGCTCCGTCGTCGTGGTCGTGCTGCTGGTGTTGGTCGTGGTGTTGGTGGTGGTGTTGTTAGCCGTACCGCCGCCGCAAGCCGCGACGAGGAGGGCGGCGCCGGCGATCATCGCGCCGGTGGTCGCTTTCAAAAGGATGCTACGCATTAAAAGGTCTCCCTAGATTGATGATTTGGTTGGTCTGGGTAGGCCCCTTTTTCGCCAAATCAGTTTTGCACTTTATACGGAAAGGCTACGGCCCTCAAGCCTCGCCTATTCCCCCTCGAGTGAGAATAGAAACTCGTGTAGTCTCAGCCTCAGTGCCAGATCGAAACGGGGCTGGGAATCAGCCACCCCCATCTCGTCGAGGCTGGTCACCGGAGAGTCGGTGATACCGCAGGGCACGATGCCTGAGAAGTGCGAAAGTTCAGGGGCCATGTTGACCGAGAATCCATGCATGGTGACCCACCGCCTGACCCTGAGGCCGAGCGCCCCGATCTTCGATTCGGCACCGTTCCGATTCACCCAGATTCCGATTCGCCCGGGCGAGCGATGCGCGGTGATTCCAAGATCGGCGAGCGAATCGATCAGCCATGATTCGAGGCCGTGAACGAATCGGCGCACGTCGCGGCCGCGCCGGTCCAGATCGATCATCAGATAGCCGACGCGCTGGCCGGGGCCGTGATAGGTGTAGCGCCCGCCGCGCCCGGCCGCGTGGACCGGAAAGCCCTGCGGGTTGAACAGCTCCGCCGGATCGGCGCTGGTGCCGGCGGTGTAGAGCGGCGGGTGTTCGAGCAGCCAGATCAGCTCGCGCGCCTCGCCGGCCCGAATCGCCGCCGCGCGCGCCTCCATCTCGGCAAGCGCCGCCTCATAGGGGGTCAAACCGGGGCTCACCCGCCATTCGATCGCGTCGGCAGCCATGAAGGCCATGTCGCCCCGCCGGCCGCCCCGCGCAAGCTTCACTTGAAGCCGGAGCGAACCGCGCTATTGCGGACGCGAGGAGCGCGCGGTGACCAAATTCTCCCATAATGCCGTCTGGGCCGACACGCTGCAGCTGACCCGCGCCCATTGGGCCGCCCTGGTGGCGATCGCCGGAGTCTTCAACTTCCTGCCGGTGCTGCTGGTCAATCATTTCTTCCCTTTGCCCGAAGTCGCGGCCACCGATCCCCATATGACGGCGGTCTGGCGCGCGTTCATCCGCCAAGCCGCCCTCTGGTACGTGCTCCAGAGCTTGGTCGTGATGATCGGCAGCGCGGCCATGCTGCGCCTGGTTTTCGCCCGCGGCGGCACGGTCGGCGGCGCCTTGACGTTCGGGATCATGCTGCTGCCGGTCTATTCGGTGCTGCTCGTCCTCGACGGCATCCTGGTCTTCGCCGGGCTGCTGCTGCTGATCGTTCCCGGCCTCTATCTGTGGGGGCGGCTCGTTCCCGCGGGCGCGGCGATGGTGGCCGAGGAAAGCCGCAGGCCGATCCAGGTGCTGAAGCGCTCGTTCGAGCTCACCAGGGGGCATGGCTGGGAAGTGTTCGTCCTCTATTTGCTGGTGCTGCTGCCGGGCGCGGTGCTCATCCTCGCCATCGAGCAGGTGAGCGGCATCCTCTTCATCCTCGTCGCGGGTCAGGAGCTGGGCAAGCTGCTGACGGCGATCCTTCTGGCGCTGCTCAATGCGGCGCTCGCCACCCTGCTGACCATATTGAGCGCCGCCATCTACCGCGCCCTCGCCGCGCCCGAAACCGCCGGGCCCGACCTCAAGAAAGCCGCTTAGCCCTCGATCAGCGGCAGCTGCGGCGCCGAATCGCGCGGCAGCAGCCCGGTGAGGCGGGGATCGGGGAAGCTCTCGAACGCCCGGCCCAGCGCGGTGAAGCCGGCGCGCAGATAAGCGGGCAGAGCGGCGGGGTGATCGAGCGAGCAGGTATGGACCGCGACCCGGGCGACGCCCGGCGCCCAGGCCAGCCGCAGGGTCTCGGCGAGCAGCCAGCGGCCATGGCCCTGGCCGGCGAGCGCGGGAACGAGGCCGAGGAAGCGGATCGTGCAGGTTTCGGGGACGCGGAAATCGAGCTCGACGAAGCCGGCATCATTGCCGTCCGGGCCGATTACAGCATGGACCTGCGCGACCGTGGCGAGCAGCTCGGCATCGTCCATCGCCAGCCGCGAGAACCACAGCCAGCGCGCGCCGACACGGGCGAAGAGCGCGCGGTAGCGCTCGGCATCCACCGCCGCCCAGCGCTCCAGCCGAAGCGGCGATTCGGGGACCGGCGCGGACGCGGGCGGCGCCTCCATCCCCAAATAGGTCACCACCGCCCCGACATGGCCGCGCGGCACGGGGATCAGGCCGTGCGTGCCTGCGCTCATTCCCACGTCGCCAGCGGCGGCAGGCTCATCAATATGGCGTCGACATTGCCGCCGGTCCTGAGCCCGAACAGGGTGCCGCGATCGTAGATCAGATTGAACTCGGCATAGCGGCCGCGCCATTCGAGCTGAATCGCCCGGTCGGCCTCGGTGAAGGGCGTTCCCATCCGCCGCCGCACCAGCCTCGGGAAGACGTCGAGAAAGGCCTCGCCGACGTCGCGGGTGAAGGCGAAATTCTCCTCGAAGGTCGCGCCATGGCCGGGCGCCGCGCATTCGAGATGGTCGTAGAAGATGCCGCCGACGCCGCGGTGGACGCCGCGATGGGGGATGAAGAAATACTCCTCCGCCCATTTCGAGAAGCGCCCGTAATAGGTCTGGTCGTGGGCGGCGCAGGCGGCGCGCAGCCGGGCGTGGAAATCGGCCGTGTCCTCCTCATAGGGGATCGGCGGATTGAGATCGGCGCCGCCGCCGAACCAGCGCTTGGTGGTGGCGAGGAAGCGGGTGTTCATGTGGACCGCGGGCACGTGCGGATTGGCCATGTGCGCGACCAGGCTGATGCCGGTGGCGAAGAAGCGCGGATCCTCCTCGGCGCCATGGATGGTGCGCGCGAACTCCTCGGAAAAGCGCCCCCCGACGGTCGAGACGTTGACCCCGACCTTCTCGAACACCTTGCCCTTCATCACCCCGCGCACCCCGCCGCCGCCGGGGGAGCCGTCCGGATCGGTGCGATCCCACGGCGTCAGGGCGAAGCGGGCATCACCCCCACCTTCGGCCTCGATCGCCTCGAATTCCGCGCAGATCCGCGTCCGCAGGGTCTCGAACCAGTCGCGCGCGGCTTTTTGCTGGGGGTCCGGGGGGTGCATGGCTGTGCGCCCTAGCAAATCTGCGCTCCGAGGGGGAGCCTCGGCGCCGTCAATGATGCTCGCCGCAATCGCGGTCGAGCTGCTCCCGGATCCAGCCGGCGACGTCGTAGCCGAAGATCCTGAGGCCCCCGATGTTGGCATTGTCGATGCTGACGCCCGAAAGATTGACGTTGGCGAAGCGCGCACCGGAGAGATTGACGTTGTCGAACACGGCGCCCGCGAGCGAAACGTCGTGAAATTCGGCGCCGTCCATCCGGCGCCGTTCGAATCGCTCCATCGCCCCCTCCCTCAGCCGCGCGAAACGGCTTTCCTACAGCGTTCCTTTCATGGCTTATACTCGCGAATGAGCGGCAAGGACGATTCGCGCTGGCCCCAGCGCCGCATCGACGCGGCGGCCAAGGCGGCCTTTCTGGGCAGCCTGCGCCGGGGCGAGCGCCGCGAGGACGCCGCCGCCGCCGCCGGCTTCAGCATGATGGGATTCTACGGCGCCCGCGGGCGCGATCCCGCTTTCAAGGCCGAGTGGGTCAAAGCGCTCGCCACCTCCGCCGCCGCCGAGCGCCGCCTCCGCGCTTATGCCGGGCGCGGCACCCCTGGCGAGGCCCGCATCGCCTCGGCCAACCGCCGCATCTACCAGCGCCGCTGGCACCGCAACGTCCGCTTCACGGCCGAGCGCCAGGCAATCTTCCTCGCCCATTTCGCCCTGACCTGCGATACCACGGCCGCGGCGGCGGCGGCGGGCGTCAGCGAATCGACAATCACCTACCATTGCCGCCACGATCCCGCCTTCGCCGAGGCCTATGCGCAGGCGCTTCAGGAGGGCTACGTCTTCCTGGAGGCCGAAGCGCTGCGCTTGCGCCTCGCCGCGCAGAAGAAGCTCCGCGCCGCGATCGAGGCGGCGGGCGACACCGTCCCCCCACGCCTCGCCGCCTGTCCTGAATGTGGTCGAGTCGCAGACGACCGCAGGTCAACGGCAGAGGAGGGCGCGGAGTTCGACCGCATCATGAAGCTTCTCGCCCGCTGGGACCGCAAGCCCCGCCGCGTCGACAGCCGCTTCAAGGAGGGTGGCCGGCGGCAGCGCTGGACCTTCGAGGAGGCGATCGCACTGCTCGACAAGAAGCTGCGGGCGCTGGGGGTGCGCATCTCGGCGCCGCCGCCAGCCGAGGAGTAGGCGGCAGGAACCGGATGGTCGGCGCAGATGGGGTGGGCAGCCTGGCCGGTCGTCATGCCGGACTTGATCCGGCACCTACCTTCTTTCTCCGCCGGCCGAAAAGATGGACCCCGGATCAAGCCCGGGGTGACGAGCCTGCAGAATCGAACATTGGGCATCCCAGCATCAATCGTCGTCGCCGAATATTTGCGGCCAGAGTTCGGTGGGGTCGAAACCTGCCTCGCGCATGAGCGAGGCGATGGTGGCGCCCGCACCGTCCGGCGCACGACCCGCTTTGATCAATGCGAAAGTATAATTCTGAAGCACAGGCGCGGTATTGGGCAGCAGATGCTCGCTTGCCTTGCTTGACCGCAGCAAGATCAGAGCCGCGCGGCGATAGAGCGGCTCGGCCTCCGCCCAGCGGTTGGTGTCCTGAAGCAGCCCGGCGAGATTATTAAGGCGGGTCGCTACCGCGGGATGATCAGGGCCATAGCTCGCGTCGCCGATCGCAAGCGCACGGCGATAGAGCAACTCGGCCTCGGCCAGCCTGTTTGTGGTCTCGAGTAACCCAGCCAGATTGTTGAGGTCGGTCGCGACCTCGGGATGATCGGGGCCATAGCTCGCCTCGTCGATCGCAATCGCGCGGCGATAGAGCGGCTCGGCTTCGCTCAGCCGGTTCGTGCGCCGGAGAAGTTCGGCCAGATTGTTGAGGCTGGTCGCCACGTCGGGATGGTCAGGGCCGGAGCTCGCCTCGTCAATCGCAAGCGCGCGGCGATAGAGCGGCTCGGCTTCGACCTGTCTGTCGGTGGCCTCGAGCAGCGCGGCCAGGTTGTTGAGGCGGGTCGCTATCGCGGGATGATCGGGGCCATAGCTCGCCTCGTCGATAGCAAGCGCGCGGCGATAGAGCGGCTCGGCCTCCACCAGCCTGCTGGTATCCCTGAGCAGCAGGGCCAGGTTGTTGAGGCGGATTGCTACCGCGGGATGGTTGGAGCCACGGCTCGCCTCGTCGATAGCTAGCGCGCGGCGATAGAGCGGCTCGGCCTCGGGATAGCGGGCGAGCCTCCAAAGCAACGTTGCATATTCGTCGTGGAGGTTGACCTGGCGCGGATAAGGACCCCTCTCTCTCGTTCGCTCGAACAACAGCAGCGCGTGCGGCAGCAACGGCAGCAGCTGCGGCCAGCAGCGGACGTCGCTCGCATTCATGTCGGGATTGACCGCGTAGAGCCAGGGGAAGAGCGCGCCCAGCGCCTGGTCGCGCGCGGCGGCGTCCAGATTGTCCCGCGTCACCTGTGCGACCAAGCGGTGAAGCGTGATCGCACTGTTCTCCGCCTCCCAATGGACCAGGCTATAGCGCGTCAGCTCGGCAAGGCCTTCTTCGAGATCGACGGTCTTTGCGTCGGGCCAGGCGTCGAACAGCGTGCGGGGGATCGGCTCGATCGAGAGCCACGCGAGCATCTCGAGCAGCAGCCTGCCGGCATCGTTCAACTGCTCGAAGCTTGCCTGCCAAGTCGCCGCGACTGACAAAGGGTAGCCCAGATTGTCTTTTGCCAGCTCGTCCAGCCTGTCGAGCAGCCTCGCCGTTTCGCGCTCGAATCGCTCAGAATAATCGGCAAAGCCAATGCGCTGGGCCTCGATAAATGCCGCCGCCTGGACCAGCGCGAGCGACAGGCAGCCGAGCTGCGCGTCGGCGAGCGGGGCGAGTGCCTCGTCCTCGCCGGCGCGCTTCGTCCGGTGCGGCGTGCTCTCGCGCAGCAGATCCATCGCCGCTTCGACCGAGAGCAGATCGAGTTCGAGCGGCTCGACCATATTGCCCCAGTCGCTCAGGCGGCTGGTGATGAGAATATGGCCGCCGGCGCGGCTGACCTGGGCCAGGAAGGCGCGCACCGCCTTTGCCGCCGCCGGATCGTCGGCATTGTCGATGATGAGAAGCCACCCCGGATTTGCCCGCAGCCAGCGGATCACCGCCGCAATGCGCGCGTCGAGGTCGGGAAGGTTGCGTTCCGGCAGATCAAGCACGGGGGCGCCGGCGAGCGCGGCCAGGCTGTCGTTAAGATCGCTCTCGGACTTGCCGGTCAGGAAAAAGGTCGCGACATAGTCATCGGCGCAGGCATGGCCATATTCGATCGCGGTGCGCGTTTTGCCCACGCCGCCCAGCCCGTGGACCGCCTTGCCGGTGATCGCTGCGGCGGCGTTGCGTTTGAAACTCTCGCGAAGCTTGTCGAGGAACTCTTTGCGACCCTTGAAGAAATGGCCGATGCTGCCCGGCAGGTTGCTCGGTTTCGCTTCGGTGGGCTTGCGCCAGTCGAGCTCCATGACATTCGCCCTCAGGCCGTCGGCGGTCTGAAACTGCCGCCGAAAAAGCCCCTGGTCGCCATCGAACAACCAATGGCGCCAGGCGGCCTGCGCCGCCTTGTCGTCGCCTTCGAGAGCCGCTTGCTCGGGCACGAAGCCATCGGCTTCAAAGAAATAAATCTCCCGGCGATAGTGCCGGGCGAAAATCACCTCCCACTGCGTGAGCGAGGCGCGCGTCATCCCCGGCGGCGGCATATCACGGAACCGGTCCGTCACTGCGCCTTCCGGCGGAAACAGGCCCGCATAGGCGCCGATGACCGCGATCACTCGGTCGCATTTGCGGATATAGTCGTGCAGCAGGGCAAGCGTCGTTCCGTCGCCCTGGCCGAAGCTGCGCTGCACCTTGACGTCGATCCCGCGCGCCTGAAGCGCGTTGGCCAATGCGTCGCGCGCCACGCCGAATTCGCGCGTCACCGCGGAAATGAAAACCGAATAGCCCTGTCCCACCGCCGTCCCGCCCGAAATTAGCGTTCGATCAGTGTAGCGCAATTATTCGGCGTTGGAACAAGCCCGGTTCGACTGATCTGTTGAGGCGGGCCGCTACGGACGATGCGTCAGGGAAAACCTACGAAGTACGTGTCCCCAAAAACTACGTGGCCGCTTGGTTCGGAGTGACTTGGTCGGGCACGGTCACTTTTGATGACCGTGCGCTCTCTTCGCGGCTTTGCGTCTTCGCGTGAGATAGATGAGCGCCAGCCGCTACGCTGGCGGGTGTCGCGCGGTCGCGACTCAAGCGCCGGTCCACAACCCCGTCTGCCTCACCGCCTCCGCCACCCCGATCCCCGCCGCCACCGCCAGGTTCAGCGACCGAGTCCCCTCAACCTGCGGGATGCGCACCCGCAGATCCGCCCGCGCATGGACCTCCGCCGGCGCGCCGCGGCTTTCCGCGCCAAACAGCAAAATATCGCCCGCCTCGAATCGCGCCTCCGGCAGCCGCACCGCCCCGGCGGTGGTGAACAGCACCAGCCGCCCCGCCAGCCGCGCCTCGAACGCCTCCCACCCCGCATGCCGCGTCACATTGGCGATCTCGGCATAATCCATCCCGGCCCGCTTCAACGCCCGGTCGCCCCACGGGAAGCCGCAGGGCTCGATCACGTCGACGGGCACGCCGAGGCAGGCGGCGAGCCTGAGGATCGTGCCGACATTGCCGGCCTGGTCGGGCTGGTGGAGCGCGAGCCGCATGGCAGCGAATTAGCCGATGCGGCGTTCCGTGTCACAGCCGCGTCAAAATGGCTGTTGGCAAAGGCCGCCAAGCGCGGCTATCAGGCCCGCCAAGCCGCCCGGAGCCACCGGCGGCGCGTTTGCTTATCCGGCATCGGAAACGGTCGAAGGACGTTATGGCTGCTGTTGATCTGGAAGAGGAGGCGGCGGTGCCGGCCGAGCAAGGCGGCGTCCGCCGCCGCGACTTCATCAACATCGCCGCGGTGAGCTTCGCCGGCGTCGGCGGCGTCGCTTTGGTCTATCCGCTCATCACCCAGATGAGCCCGTCGGCGGACGTGCTCGCGCTCGCCCAGATCGACGTCGACATCTCCGCGATCCGGCCCGGCCAGGCGATCAAGACGATCTGGCGCAAGCAGCCCATCTTCATCCGCAACCTGACCCCGGCCGAGCAGGCGGCGGCCAATGCGGTCGACGCGTCGAGCCTGCGCGATCCGCAGACGCTCGCCCAGCGCACCAAGGAAGGCCACACCAACTGGCTGATCACATTGGGCGTCTGCACCCATCTCGGCTGCGTGCCGCTGGGCGCGGCCGAAGGCGAGCAGCGCGGCGAATATGGCGGCTATTTCTGCCCCTGCCACGGCTCGCATTACGACACCGCGGCGCGGGTGCGCAAAGGCCCGGCGCCGCGCAACCTGGAAGTGCCCGATTATGAATTCCGGACCGACACGTCCGTCCGCATCGGCTGAGGTCAGAGACTATGAGCTTCCCCTGGGCTGAACATTACAAGCCGAAGCACCCCTTCATGCGCTGGATGGACGATCGGCTGCCGCTGCCGCGCCTGGTCTACAACAGCGTCGGCAAGGGCTATCCGGTGCCCAGGAACCTCAACCATTTCTGGAATTTCGGAGTCCTCGCCGGCCTCGCCCTGGTGCTGCAGATCGTCACCGGCATCGTCCTTGCCATGCATTACGAGCCCTCGGCCGCCGGCGCCTTCGCCTCGACCGAGCATATCATGCGCGACGTCAACGGCGGCTGGTTCCTCAGATACGCCCATGCCAACGGCGCCAGCTTCTTCTTCATCGTCACCTATATCCACATCTTCCGCGGCCTTTATTACGGCTCCTACAAGCCGCCAAGGGAGATGGTGTGGATGCTCGGCCTCGTCATCTTCCTGTTGATGATGGCGACCGCGTTCATGGGCTATGTCCTGCCCTGGGGGCAGATGAGCTTCTGGGGCGCCAAGGTGATCACCGGCCTGTTCGGCGCGATCCCCTTGATCGGCGAGCCGATCCAGACCTGGCTGATCGGCGGCTTCGCGCCCGACCAGGCGACCCTGACCCGCTTCTTCTCGCTCCATTATCTGCTGCCCTTCGTGATCGCCGGGGTGATCATCCTCCACATCTGGGCGCTGCACATTCCGGGATCGGGCAATCCGACCGGCGTCGACGTCAAGTCGCCGCAGGACACCTTGCCCTTCCATCCTTATTACACCGCCAAGGACGGCTTCGGCGCCGGCCTGTTCCTGCTGCTGCTCGCGGTGATGGTGTTCTTCCTGCCCAATTATCTGGGCCATGCCGACAATTATATCCCGGCCAACAACATGTCGACGCCGGCGCATATCGTGCCCGAATGGTATTTCTGGCCGTTCTACGCGATCCTCAGATCCTTCACCTACGATTTCATCCTGCCCGCCAAATTGTGGGGGGTGATGGCGATGTTCGGCTCGATCCTTCTGCTCTTCTTCCTGCCCTGGCTCGACAAGTCGCCGGTGCGCTCGGCCGCCTACCGGCCGAAATATCGGATGTTCTTCTGGATCTTGTGCGCCGACGTGCTGGTGCTCGGCTTTTGCGGCGGCAAGCCGGCGGAAGAGCCGTTCGTGATGATCAGCCAGGTCGCCACGATGTATTATTTCGCTCATTTTCTCATCATCCTCCCAGTCCTTTCCTGGGTGGAAAAGACGCTGCCTTTGCCCAATTCGATCTCGGAAAGCGTGCTGCACGGCGAGGCGGAAGAAGCCGCGCCCGTAGGCCTCGCCAAGCCGGCAACAGCGTAAGGGGACGACGCTCACATGGTTCGCATATTGGGCATATTGGTTGGCCTCGGCTTCGTCGGCGTCGCCGCCTGGTCGCTGCTGTGGGGCGCGATCACCTATCTCAAGGATCCGCCGCAGGAGACGGTCGAGCATCGCTTCCACGAGCATGCGCGCGACGACATACGCTATTCGTTCGACGGCCCGTTCGGCCGCTACGACCGCCGCCAGCTCCAGCGCGGGCTCTACGTCTTCCAAGAGGTCTGCGCCGGCTGCCACAGCCTGCAATATGTCGCGTTCCGCAACTTCCACGATCTCGGCTATAGCGAGGCGGAGGTCCGCGCCATCGCCGACCGCTGGCCGCGCAAGGTCGCCACGGTCAATCCGCGCGACGGCGCGCCGGCCGAGCGCAACGCGATCCCGGCCGACCATATTCCGAGCCCCTATCCGAACGAGGCCGCGGCGCGCGGCTCCAACAACAACGCTCTGCCGCCGGACCTGTCGCTGATCGCCAAGGCGCGCGAGGGCGGCCCCGCTTATGTCGAATCGCTGCTCACCGGCTATCACAACCCGCCGGCGGACCTGCCGCGCGATTCCAGGCCCGGCCCGAACCTCCATTTCAATCCCTATTTCGCCAATCTCAACATCGCCATGCCGCCGCCGCTCCGCGACGGCCTGCTGACCTATGCCGACGGCACGCCGGCGACTCAGCGCCAGATGGCGCACGACGTCTCCGCCTTCCTGGCCTGGACCGCCGAGCCCGGCGCCGATTCGCGCAAGAATATGGGCATCGTCGTGCTCATCTTCCTGCTGATCGGCACGGTGCTCGCCTATATGGCCTATCAGAACGTCTGGGCCGGCAAGAAGCATTAGGTGCGTCACCCCGGACTTGATCCGGGACCCACCTTTCTTTCCGGCGCAACGAAACTAGGTGAACCCCGGATCAAGTCCGGGGTGATGGCTGCTACTCGGCCGGCCTTCTCCGGATCAGCACGATCGAGGTGAAGGTGAGCACGGGTACGTCGTCCTGGTTGGTCACCACCGTCTGGGTGCGGAAGGAGCCGAGGTCGGGCTTGGAGCGCGACGGCGTCTTTTCGAGGATCTTGCCGCGCACGTGCAAAGTGTCGCCCGGATAGACCGGCTTCAGCCACCTGAGCTCGTCGATCCCCGGCGAGCCCAGGCCCGCCTGCGGCTCGTCCGTCATGAAATGCTTGACCGTGGTCGCCATCACCATCGCGCAGGTGTGCCAGCCGCTCGCCGCCAGCCGTCCGAAATGGGTCCTGGCGGCGGCCTCGTCGGAGAGGTGGAAGGGCTGGGGATCATATTTGCGGGCGAAGTCGAGCACCTCCTCGCGGGTAACCTCGTAGCGGCCGAAATAGGTCTCCCGCCCGATCTCCAGATCCTCGAAATAGATCACTTCTTTCCTCCGTCATGCTGAACTCGTTTCAGCATCCAGTCGTTGAGGGTCGCGATGCTCGAAATTGGACCCTGAAACAAGTTCAGGGTGACGGGTTGGCCTAGTGACAGCCCCCGGGTGCGCATGCCAATGCGTGGGCCCCGGCTCGGCAACACGGACGAACTTATGCGGATGACCATGGCGATCGCGGCTCTGCTCGCTTTGGCCGGCTGCGCGACGGCGAGGCCGGCGGCGCCGACGGCGGCCGCCCCGGTCCAGGTCCGGATCATCGCCTTCAACGACTTTCACGGCGCGCTGCAGCCGCCGCGCTACGCCATCCCCGCGGCCGGGCCGGACGGCCGCGAGGTCCGCGTGCCCGCCGGGGGCGCCGCCTATCTCGCTTCGGCGATGCGCCGGCTGCGCGAGGGGCATTCCAACAGCATCACCGTCTCGGCCGGCGACCTGATCAGCGCCTCGCCGCTCGTCTCGGCCGGCTTCCTCGACGAGCCGACGATCCTGGCGATGAACCGTATCGGGCTCGATTTCAACGCGGTCGGCAATCACGAATTCGATCGCGGGCGGGCCGAGCTGCTGCGCATGCAGAATGGCGGCTGCGCGCGGAACACCGCGCGCGCGCCCTGCCGGCTCGATCCCGATTTCCCCGGCGCCCGCTTCCGCTTCCTTGCCGCCAACGTCCGGACCGAGGACGGGGGCACGCTCTTTCCGGCTTACGCCATCCGCCGCTTCGGCAGCGGCGCGCGGGCGGTCGCGGTCGGCATCATCGGCCTCACCTTGCGCGAGACCGCGACGCTGGTGACGCCGGGCGGCGTCGCCGGCCTCAGCTTCGCCGACGAGGCCGACAGCATCAACGCGCTGATCCCGCGCCTCAGGGCCGAAGGGGCCGACGCGATCGTGGTGGTGATCCATCAGGGCCTCGACACCGACGGCCGCTACAACGATCCGACTTGTCCGGGCGTCAGCGGCGATCTGCTCGCGATCCTCGCGCGGCTCGATCCGGCGGTCGATCTGGTCGTCTCGGGCCATACCCACCATTCCTACCTGTGCGACTATGGCCGGATCGATCCGCGCCGGCCGATATTGGTGACCAGCGCGGAGCGCAGCGGCACCTTGCTGACCGCGATCGACCTTGCGATCGATCCGGTGCAGAACCGGGTGGTGGCGCGCCATGCCGAGCAGACGATCGTGCAAAGCGAGCCCTTTCGGAATGCCAGCGGGCCGGTCGAGCTCAGCGACCTCTTCCCCCGCTTCGCCCCCGATCCGGAGATCGCGGCCCTGGTCGCGCGTTATGCCGAGGCGGCGGCGCCGGTCGCCAACCGAATCGTCGGCCGGCTCGAGGGCGCGGCGCTGCGCGAGAAGGCGCCCTCGGGCGAATCGGTGCTCGGCAACCTCATCGCCGACGCCCATCTCGCCGCCACCAGCGCGCCCGCAAATGGCGGCGCCCAGATCGCCTTCGCCAACCAGACCAGCGTGCGCGCCGACCTCATCCCCGCCGCCGACGGCAGCGTCACCTTCGGCCAATTGTTCACCGCCCAGCCGTTCGGCAACAATCTGGTGGTGAAGCGCTTCACCGGCCGCCAGATCCGCGCCCTGCTCGAGCAGCAATTCGCGAGCGGCAGCAACACGCCCGAGAGCCCGATCATGCTGCTGCCCTCGCGCGGGCTGACCTACAGCTACGACCTCGCCCGTCCGGCCGGGCAGCGCATCCTCGAGCTGCGGCTGAACGGCGCGCCGATCGCGGACGAGGCGACCTACCGGGTGACGATGAACAGCTTCCTCGCCAGCGGCGGCGACAATTTCACCCTGTTCCGCGACGGCACCGATACGCTCGGCGGGCCGCAGGACATCGACGCGCTGGAAGCCTATATCGCCGCCTCGCCCGGGCTGGTGCCGCCGGCGGCGGACCGGATCACCCGGCTGAGCCCGCGAAACGATTGAGAGTGCTCGAAAAAACGCATAGGGCGGAGCGGCGGCGGAAGAGGGGCGCAAGGCTTGGCGGAGAATATTGAGGGCGCGCTCGGCGCGATCGCGGCGATCGACGCGGTGCCGGCCATCCTCGAAGTCGTCTGCCGCACCACCGGCATGGGCTTCGCCGCCATCGCCCGGGTCACCGAGGACCGCTGGCTCGCTTGCGCGGTCCGCGACGAGATCCAGTTCGGCCTCGCGCCCGGCGGCGAGCTCGAGGTCGCGACCACGATCTGCGACGAGATCCGCGATCATGGCGAGCCGGTGGTGATCGATCATGTCGATGAGGACGCGGTCTATTGCGGCCATCCCACGCCCGCCCGCTACGGTTTCCAGAGCTACATCTCGGTGCCGATCCGCCGCGCCGGCGGCGCCTTCTTCGGTACGCTCTGCGCGATCGACCCCGCCCCGGCGAAGCTCAGCACCCCCGAGACGATCGCCATGTTCCGCCTGTTCGCCGATCTCATCGCTTTCCATCTCGATGCGCGCGACAAGCTGGAGACGAGCGAATCGGCTCTGCTCGACGCCCGCCAGAGCGCCGAGCTGCGCGAGCAGTTCATCGCCGTGCTCGGCCACGATCTCAGGAACCCGCTCGCCTCGATCGAGGGCGGCGCGCGGCTGCTCGAAGGCGCCCCGCTCGGCGAGAAAGGCAGCGCGATCCTCGCGCTGATGCGCGGCAGCGTGCGGCGGATGGCCGGCCTGATCGATAATGTCCTCGATCTGGCGCGCGGCCGGCTCGGCGGCGGCATCGCCGTCGCGCGCGAGCCGGTCGAGCTCGCGCCCGCTTTGATCCAGGTGATCGCCGAATTGCGCTCGGCTCAGCCGGACCGGGCGATCGACGTCGCGATCGCGCTCGACCGACCGATCGCCTGCGACCGCGCCCGCGTCGCCCAGCTCTTCTCCAATCTGCTCGCCAACGCGCTCAGCCATGGCGCGCAGGGCCGGCCGGTCGCGGTCGATGCCGCGATCGACGGCGAGATGCTGACGCTTTCGGTCGCCAATCAGGGCGATCCGATCCCGGCCGAGACGCGCGAGCGGCTGTTCCAGCCCTTCTTCCGCGCGCCCGGCCGCACCGACCGCGAGGGTCTCGGCCTCGGCCTCTACATCGCCTCTGAAATCGCCCGCGCCCATGAGGGCCGGATCGACGTGTCGTCGACGGACGAGGAAACCCGCTTCACCTTCACCATGCCGCTCTGAAAAGGCGGCCCGCGGCGCCTCAGCGGGCTTCGAGAACCATGTTGAACGGCCCCTCGGTGGTCCGTCGCACGCTGGCGAAGCCGCCGCCCCGGATCGCTTCGGTCAGCCGGGCCTGCCCGGCCTGCGCGCCGAGCGCCGCGCCGACCTCCTGGTCGAGCGAGGTGGGGATGCAGATCATCGTCGACGCATTGTAATAGAGCCGGCCGACCGGGTTCATATTCTGTGCCGGCGCGTCGCCAGCGATCGGCTCGACGATCATCCAGCTGCCGCCCTCGGCGAGGATATGGCGCATATGCGCGGCGCAGCCGCGCGGATCGCCCATGTCGTGCAGGCAATCG
This sequence comes from Sphingomonadales bacterium, assembly GCA_034668505.1. Lineage (GTDB taxonomy): Bacteria > Pseudomonadota > Alphaproteobacteria > Sphingomonadales > Sphingomonadaceae > Allosphingosinicella. The sequence goes on along the minus strand of JAXDPD010000082.1, from coordinate 6,163 downwards.
TACATGGTGATGAGGTCGAAGCCGTCCTCTTCTATCTCCTTGGCCTTGGCCACCTCGAAGCGGACGCGGTCGCTTTGGCCATGGCTTTGGGCGTGGCGCCGGGCTTCTTCGATCGACGGTTCGTGGAAGTCGAACCCGACGAAGCTGCTCTCGGGATAAGCCTGCGCCATCAGCAAGGTCGAAAAGCCGACGCCGCAGCCGACGTCCGCCACCCTGGCGCCGTCGCGCAGCCGCGCTTCGATGCCGTCCAGCGACGGCAGCCACGACTGGACGATGTTGTTGACATAGCCCGGCCGGAAGAACTGGCCGGTCGCACAGAACAGGCAGCCGGCATGATCGCCCCAGCGCACGCCGGTGCCGTGCCGGAAGCATTCCTCCACCCTGGGCTCGGCTTCGATCATCGCCGCGACCAGCTCGAAGGCCCCGGCGAGATAGACCGGGCTGTCGGGAAGCGTGAACACCATCGCCTGTTCGGGCGACAGGCTGAAGCGTTCGGTTTCGGGATCGAAATCCACATAGCCGTTCGCGGTCTGCGCCAGCGCCCATTCGCGCACATAGCGCTCGTGCAGCCCGCCTGCGTGCCCGGCCAGCTCCGCAGCGGTCGCGGGCCCCCGGCCGAGCGCCTCGAACAAGCCCAGGCGCAGGCCCAGCCTTACCGTCGGCACGCTCATCGCGCCGCCCAGATCGGCCAGCATCTTGCCGATGAAGGCGTTCAGTTTCGCTTCGTCAATTGCAGCGGCCATCATGCTCACTCCCGTCTTTCGGGCACTATGTGGAGGGCGTTAACGTGCGGAATCCCTAGCATTGCAGCCGCCGCCTGGCGAGAGCGCGAACGGCGGTTAGACGTTGAAACGGAACAGCAGGACGTCGCCGTCCTGCACCGCATAGTCCTTGCCTTCGGCGCGCATCCTGCCCGCTTCCTTGGCGCCGGCCTCGCCGTTGCAGGCGACGAAATCGTCATATGCGATGGTCTCGGCGCGGATGAAGCCGCGCTCGAAATCGGTGTGGATCGCGCCCGCCGCCTCGGGCGCCCTGGCGCCTTTCTCGACGGTCCAGGCGCGCGCTTCCTTGGGGCCGGCAGTGAAGAAGGTGATCAAATGGAGGAGGTCGTAGCCGGCGCGGATGATCTGGCTGAGGCCGGTCTCGGTCAGGCCGAGGTCGGCGAGGAACGCGGCGCGGTCCTCGCCCGGCATGGTCGCGATCTCGGCCTCGATCGCGGCCGAGATGATGACGGCCCTGGCGCCCTCCGCTTCGGCCTTCTCGAACACGCGCACGCTGTGGGCGTTGCCGGCGGCGGCGTCGCCCTCGTCGACGTTGCACACGTAAAGGACCGGCTTGGCGGTGAGCAATTGGGCGCGGTCGAGCGCGAGCTTCTCCTCATGGTCGCGGGGCTCGGTCAGCCGGGCGGGCTTCGAATCGCGCAAGAGCTCCAGCGCCTCGCCGAGCACGCGCGCCTGGACCTTCGAGTCCTTGTCGCCCTGCTGCGCCTTCTTGACCAGGTTCGGCACGCGCTTTTCGAGGCTTTCGAGGTCGGCGAGCATGAGCTCGGTCTCGACCGTCTCTGCGTCCGCGACCGGATCGACGCGGCCCTCGACATGGGTGACGTCGCCGCCCTCGAAGCAGCGCAAGACGTGGACGATGGCGTCGACCTCGCGGATGTTGCCGAGGAACTGGTTGCCCAGCCCCTCGCCGGTCGAGGCGCCGCGCACCAGCCCGGCAATGTCGACGAATTCGAGCTGGGTCTCGATGATCGCCTTGGAGCCGGCGATGCGGGCGATCTGCTGCAGGCGCGGGTCGGGCACGGCGACGCGGCCGACATTGGGCTCGATCGTGCAGAAGGGATAATTGGCCGCCTGCGCCGCCGCCGTCTCGGTCAGCGCGTTGAACAAGGTGGACTTGCCGACATTGGGCAGCCCGACGATCCCGCAACGAAAACCCATTTGAAATCCCGATGATGTGGCTGGAAGCGGGGCAGCGCCCGCGCGTGGCGCTCCGTTAGCCGTTGCGCTCGCCGATTGCCAGCTTAGTGTCCGTGCCCATGAAGCTTCTTTTCGCCAGCCTGCTGCTGCTCGCCGCCACGCCCGCTGCCGCCATCGATCCGCCGGCCCAGGTGCTGCAGGGAACGACGCTTCAGGACGGGCTGCTCCCGGTCCATGTCGACCCGCGGCAGGGGCGGATCCTGCTGTCGCTGCCGGCGCCGGACGCGCAGGGGATAGCGGGGCGGTTCGTCTATGTCGCGTCGCTGGAGACCGGGCTGGGCTCGGCGCCGATCGGGCTCGACCGCGGCCTTGCCGGCGGCAGCAGGATCATCGTCTTCCGCCGGGTCGGCCGCAAGATCCTCGCCGAGGTCGAGAATAGCCGCTTCCGCGCCACCGGCGCCCCGGCCGCCGAGCAGGCAGGCGTGCGCGACAGCTTCGCTTATTCGACGCTGTGGATGGGCGACATCGCCGCCGAGACGAGCGACGGCCGGCTGATCGTCGACGTCGCCGGCTTCATCACCCGGGACGAGATGGGGATCGCGCAGGCGCTCAAGGACGGCGGCGGCGGCGAGTTCCGCCTCGTGCCCGAACTTAGCGTCGCCGATCCGAATTCGGTCCGCGTCTTCCCGCAGAATATCGAGCTCGAGGGCCGGCTCACCTTCACCTCAGCGGCGCCCACCGCCGAGGTCGGCAATATCGCGCCGGCCACCGGCAATCTGAGCTTCGTCGTCCGCCACAGCCTGATCCGCCTGCCCGAGCCCGGCTACCAGCCGCGCCGCTTCGATCCGCGCGCGGGGACGTTCGGCAGCCAGGTCGTCGATTTCGCCGAGCCGCTCGGCCGCCCGATCGTCTACGAGCTCGCCAACCGCTTCCGGCTCGAGAAGATCGACCCCGGAGCGGCGCGCTCGCGGGTGCGCCGCCCGATCGTCTTCTACATCGACCGTGCCGCGCCCGAGCCGATCCGCACCGCCTTGATGGAGGGCGCCGGCTGGTGGCGCCAGGCGTTCGACGAGGCCGGCTTCATCGACGCCTACCGGGTGGAATTGCTGCCCGAAGGCGCCGACCCGCTCGACGTCCGCTACAACGTCGTCCACTGGGTCAACCGCGCCACCCGCGGCTGGTCCTACGGCCAGGTGGTCGAGGATCCACGCACCGGCGAGATCATCCGCGGCCAGGTCCTGCTCGGCTCGCTGCGCGTGCGCCAGGACATGCTGATCTACGAAGGCCTGGTCGGCGCCGCGCGGACCAATGACGGCTCGCCCAACGATCCGGTCCGGGTCGCGCTCGCCCGCATCCGCCAGCTCGCCGCGCACGAGGTCGGCCACGCGCTCGGGCTCGCCCACAATTTCGCGGCCAGCCTGCAGGGCCGCTATTCGGTGATGGACTATCCGGCGCCGCGCATCGGCCTGGTGAACGGCGCCCCCGATCTCAGCGACGCTTATGGCGCCGGAATCGGCCGCTGGGACCGGTTCGCCATCGCCTGGCTCTACGGCGCCGAGAGCGACGCGGCGGCGCAGCCCTTGATGCGGACCGCGCTCGACGAGGGCCTGCTCTACGTCGGCGACGGCGAGGCGCGCCCGCCGTCCGCCGCCCATCCGTCCGCCAGCCTGTGGGACGACGGCGCCGAGCCGGTCGCCGAGCTCGGCCGGATGATGCAGGTGCGCGCCGCCGCCATCGCCCGCTTCGGCCCGGCCGCGCTTTATCCCGACGAGCCGGTCGCGAACCTGCGGCGCAAGTTCGTGCCGATCTGGCTGCTCCACCGCTACCAGATCGAGGCCGCGGCCAAATTGATCGGCGGCGTCGATTTCGCCTACGCGCTGAACGGCGACGGCCGCGAGCGCGCCGCGCCGGTCGCGCTCGCCCGCCAGCGCCGCGCGCTCGACGCCCTGATGGCGACGCTGGAGCCGGACGCGCTCGCCGTGCCGGCGGCCTTGCTGCCTTATCTCTCGGCGGGCTGGTCGGGCAATTCGGACCGCCAGGAAGCGATCGAGATTTTCCGCACCGCCGGCGGCCCGGTCTTCGATCCGTTCGTCGCCTCGGAGGTCGCCGCGCAGGTGACGCTGAACAGCCTGCTCGTCCCCGAGCGGCTGAACCGGCTCGAGATCCAGGCGCTGGCCGACGACGAGCATCTCGGCCCCGCCGACATTTTCGAGCGGCTGATCGCGCGCGCCACCCGCATCGACGTGCCCAACCAGGCGCTGCAGCGCCGGACCGGCACCGCGATCGTCCTCGCTTTGGCCCGGGTGCAGCGCGATCCGGCGCTCTCGCCGACCGTGGCGCTGGCGCTCGCGGACCGGCTCCAGCGCCTCGCCGCCGACCTCGTCCGCACCGGCGGCGGCGGCGCCCAATCGGCATGGACGCGCGGCCTCGGCCGGCTGCTCGGCGATCGCGAGGCGCTGACCGCCGCGCTCACGGAAGCGCGCCGCGTGCCGCAAATCCCGCCCGGCATGCCGATCGGCGGCGCGGAGCACGATTGGTGAGGCGCCTGAGGGCGTTGCTCCTCCACGCGCTGCTGGTCGCGGCGGCGGGCGCTCTCATCCTCTATCTCGCATGGCATGTGGACGAAGTGACGGTGACGCTCGCCGTGCTGCTCCTCGCCGCTGCCGGCCTCGGCGCGGCGCGGCCGGCCGCTTGCGTCTATTCCGGGATCGCGATCGGGCTGGTCCTGCCGCTCGCTTACCTGGTGGTGACGCTGTCGGGCCGCTTCCAGCCGCTCTATCAGGTCGCGCCGCCCTCTTTGATCGACGTCGCGATCCTCTCGGCGCTGGTCCTGCCGGCCCTGGCCGCGGCGATGACCGGCGCCTGGCTCCGCCGCCGCCTCGCCAAAGCGTGACAGTCACGCTTTTTGCCGCGGTTGCTCATCGCCTGCCCATGGCCCGGTCGCCGATCAGCGCCTGTTGCCGGGAAAAGGGGAAACGGTCCTGGAGGGGATCGAGCTCGGCGAGCGCCCGCTCATGGCATTGCTGCCGGCGCTGCAACCGGAAATCCGGATCGTGCGCCCGGAAGCTCGCAAAGCCGGCCTCGATTTCCCGCTCCATCCGGGCCGGGTCGGGGTAACGCGCCCTGAGCATGCCGGCATAATAAGCAATGACCCGCGCCTCGCTCGCCAGGAACCGGTCGAGATCGACGGCGGGGTCGCTGATGCCGCTCATCACCTCATAATTGCCCATGATCGCCGCGAGGCATTGCGCGTCGGCATCGAACGGGACGGCCTCGCCCCCGGCGGACGCCTGCGGCGCGGGCTGGGCTGCCAGCATGGCGGCCAGCAGGCCAATGAGCGCGGCGGCGGGCATGGCGCCTCTCCTACCCGGTCCGCGGTCCCGGCGCCACGCCCCGGCGAGGCGGACGTTTCAGCCGATCCGCCAGGGCGGGAAACGCCGGTTCTCGCCGCCATGGTAGATGCAGATGACATTGCCGGAAGGATCGGCCAGCCGCGCCTCGCGCCAGAGCCAGGGCTGGTCCTTGGGCGCATCGACCAGCGGCAGATCGAGCGCCGCCACGGCCGCATCGACGTCCTCGACCTCGAAATAGACGATGGTCGTGGGATCCGCCCGATCGGCGGCGTGGATCGAGAAGGTCTCGCCCGTCGGCGTCTCGAAGCGGGCGTAAAGCGGCGGCGAATCGACGATCTGGCGAAGGCCCAGGCGGGTGTAGAAATCGACCGCCGCCGCATAATCGGTGACGCCGACCGTGACTTGGTTGAGCTTCATTCCGAGTCCTGCAGCCTCAGCGCGACATCGCTCATGAACCGGGCGTCCTCGCCTTTGGCCAGCCATTCCGCCTCGGCGGCGATGGCGGCGAGGAGGTCGCTCAACGGCTCGTGCTCGGCCTTGGCGTAATTGCCGAGCACATATCTGGTGACCTTGTCCTTGTGGCCCGGATGGCCGATGCCGATCCGCACCCGGCGGAAATGGTTGCCGATATGGGCCTCGGTCGAGCGCAGGCCGTTATGCCCGGCGGTGCCGCCACCGATCTTCGCCTTGACCTTGAACGGGGCGAGATCGAGCTCGTCGTGGAAGACCGTGACGTCGCCGACGTCCTTCTTGAAAAAGTCCATTGCGGCGCGGACCGATCGGCCGCTGTCGTTCATGAAGGTGGCGGGCTTCAGGAGGAGCACCCGCTCGCCGCCAATGCGGCCCGCCTGGGTCCAGCCTTGGAAGGCGCGCTTCGGCGGCTCGAAGCCG
>JAXDPD010000081.1:0-12295 GCA_034668505.1 Sphingomonadales bacterium | reverse complement strand
TCCTCGACCTTCGACGAGCCCGCCAGCCGCCACGTCCAGGTCGCCGAGATGGTGATCGAGAAGGCCAAGCGGCTGGTCGAGCACAAGAAGGACGTCGTCATCCTGCTCGACTCGATCACCCGGCTGGGCCGCGCCTACAACACCGTCGTGCCTTCGTCGGGCAAGGTGCTGACCGGCGGCGTCGACGCCAATGCGCTGCAGCGGCCCAAGCGCTTCTTCGGCGCCGCGCGCAACATCGAGGAGGGCGGCTCGCTCTCGATCATCGCCACCGCGCTGATCGACACCGGCTCCAAGATGGACGAGGTGATCTTCGAGGAGTTCAAGGGCACCGGCAATTCGGAGATCGTCCTCGACCGCAAGGTCTCCGACAAGCGCATCTTCCCCTCATTGGACGTCGGCAAGTCCGGCACCCGCAAGGAGGAATTGCTGGTCGACCAGGGCAAGCTTTCCAAGATGTGGGTGCTCAGGCGGATCCTCATGCAGATGGGCACGGTCGACGCGATGCAGTTCCTGCTCGACAAGATGAAGGATTCGAAGACCAACGAGGATTTCTTCGCCTCGATGAACCAATAGCTAAAGGCGGGCGGACAAAGCCGCCCAGGCGCGCCGCGTGCCGAGCGCGTAGCAGAGCCCGTAGAGCAGGACGATCGCCGAGCTCCACAGCAGGAAGGCGTCGACCAGCGCCGGCCGGAGCAGCAGCATCGGCAGCGGCGCCAGAGCGCGCAGCAGATAGACGGCGCTGATCGCCACCAGCGCGGTCCGCATCAACGGCAGGCGGCGGATCAGCCCGGCGCCGGCAAAGGCGTAGGCGGCCCAGATCGCCAGGATCGCGGCGATGCCGACCGCCATCAAAGCCGGCCGGGCCATCCCCCGCGCGGCCATGCGCGCCATCCCCTCGCCGGCGCCGAAGAAGCGGTACCAGTCCGGCCCGCCGGCGATGATAATGAGGTGCAGCGCCGCCGCCGCGGCGCTCAGCAGCCCGCCCGCGACCAGCCAGGGATTGCGCGGCATCTCAGCCGACATGCTGGGCGAAGAAGGCCTCGGTGCGGCCGTCGGCAAGCCTCGCCGCGTCCTCGTCGCGCCGCTTGCCAAGCTCGGCGGCGAAGCCGTGATCGGCGCCCGGATAATCGTGGATCGTCACCTTGGGATGGTCGTCCAGCCCGTCGTGGATCAATTTCTGCTTGTCGGGGGTGACGAAATGGTCGGCGCCGGCGATGTGGAGCAGCAGCGGCCGGGCGATGGCGTGCTTCTCGCCGAGCAGGCCTTCGAGGCCGACGCCGTAATAGCTGACGCTGGCATCGACGTCGGTGCGGGTCGCGCACATGAAGGCGAGCCGGCCGCCCAGGCAATAGCCGACCCCGCCCACGCGCCCGCCCTCGGGCAGGCGCGCGCGGGCGTCGCGGATGGTCGCTTCGAGGTCGGCGATGGCCTGGTCCTGGTCGAGGCGCTGCATCAGGCCGAGCGCCTGCTGGAATTGCTCGGGCATATCGGGATCGAGCTCGACGCCCGCCTCGATCCGCCAGAACAGGTCCGGCGCGACCGCCACATAGCCAAGGCGCGCCCAGCGATCGCATTTGCGGCGGATGCCCTCGTTGACGCCGAATATCTCCTGGATCACCATGATCGCGCCTTTGGGGGTGCCCTCGGGCTCGGCGAGATAGGCGGAAAAGCCGCCGGTTCCGTCGAGCGTCTCGATCGCGATTCGGGCCATGGCCATCCTCCTCATTTGCAATTGGGGCTCCTATAGACCTAGAGGCGCGCCAGCCAACAGATGGTGAGAGGATGCGCGCATGAAAGTCACGGTCGACGTCGATTGCACGCCCGAGGAGGCGCGCCGCTTCCTCGGGCTGCCGGACCTGAGCGCGGTGCACGAGGCCTATGTCGAGAAGATGAAGGCGGCGGTGACCGAAGGCCCGAGCCCCGAAATGTTCGGCGAGATGATGAAAGGCTGGGGGCCGATGAACGAGGCCGGCATGGAGATGTGGAAGCAGATGCTGGGGCAGATGGGCGGAAAGGCGCCGCGCTGACCGACACGATCTTCGCTTTGTCCTCGGGCGCGCCGCCGGCGGCGGTCGCCTTGATCCGGATCAGCGGGCCCAAAGCCGATGCCGCGCTGGCGGCTTTGGCCGGGCGCCTGCCGGAGCCGCGGGTGGCGACGTTCCGGCGGCTGCGCGTTGGGGATGAAGTCCTTGATAACACGGTGATAATTCGCTTCCCTGGACCCAATAGCGCGACCGGGGAGGATATTAGCGAGCTGCATCTCCATGGCGGCCGCGCGGTCGTCGCCCGGGCGCTCGCCGTACTGGGCGGGATCGAGGGGCTCAGGCCGGCGCAGCCCGGCGAGTTCACCCGCCGCGCTTTCGAAAATGGCCGCATCGACCTGGCCGAGGCGGAAGGGCTCGCCGATCTGCTCGAGGCCGAGACCGAATCGCAGCGCCGCGCGGCGCTGGCGCTGGCGGGCGGCGCGCTCAGCCGGCAGGTCGCGGCCTGGCAGGAGCGCATCCTCGTTTTGTCAGCGCGGGTCGAGGCGGCGCTCGATTTCTCCGACGAGGACGACGTGGCGCCGCTGCCGCGCGATTTCGGCGCGGACGTGCGGGCGATCCGGGACGAACTGGCCGCGGCGCTCGCCCGGCCGCGCGCGGAGCGGCTCAAGGACGGCCTCCGAATCGCCATCGCCGGACCGCCCAATGCCGGGAAATCCAGCTTGCTCAATGCGTTAGCCGGGCGGGACGCGGCGATCACGTCCGCCATCCCCGGCACGACGCGCGATCTGGTCGAGGCGCCGACGGCGATCGGCGGCGTGTCTTTCCTGCTGATCGACTCGGCGGGCCTGCGGGAGTCCGTGGATCCGGTCGAAGCGATCGGCATCGCCCGGGCCCAGGCGGCGGTCGCGGCGGCCGACATCGTGCTCTGGCTCGGCGACCCGCGGCACGCGCCCGAACGCGCGCTGCTGGTCCACGCCAAGGCCGATCTGGGGCCGCCTCAAGGCCCGGCGGACGTTTCCGTATCCGTAATGACCGGGGATGGCGTGGATGCGCTCACCCGATTGCTGATTCAACGTTCAACCGCGCTGCTCCCCGCGGTGGGGGAAGTCGCGCTGCACGAGCGCCACTGGACGGCGCTGCGGGCGGCTTATGAAGCGCTGAGCGAGGTCCAGGCGGCCGACCCGCTCATCGCGGCCGAAGGCCTGCGCTGGGCGCGCGATGCGCTCGACCGGGTCACGGGCAAAGCGGGAGTCGAGCACATGCTCGACGCGTTGTTCGGGCGCTTCTGCATCGGAAAATGATGTTTCACGTGGAACAATAGGCTAGAGGCCCGCCGGTGAGCGACAATTTCGACATCGTCGTGGTCGGCGGAGGCCATGCGGGCACGGAGGCAGCGGCCGCTGCGGCGCGGATGGGCGCGTCGGTGGCGCTGGTCAGCTTCGACCGCGCCCGGATCGGCGCCATGTCGTGCAACCCGGCCATGGGCGGGCTGGGCAAGGGCCATCTGATCCGCGAGGTCGACGCGTTCGACGGGCTGATCGCCCGCGCCTCCGATTTCGCCGCCATCCATTATCGCATGCTCAACGCCTCCAAGGGCGCGGCGGTGCGCGGTCCGCGCATCCAGGCGGACCGCAGGCGCTACAAGGCCGCCATCCACGCGCTGATCGATGCGCAGCCGGGACTTGCCCTCGTCGAGGGCGAGGCGAGCGCGCTTCGCCTCGAAGGGCGCCGCGTCACCGGCCTGATCCTGGCCGATGGACGGGCGCTCTCCGCCAGGGCCGTGATCCTGGCCACCGGCACCTTCCTCGGCGGCAAGCTCCATTTCGGCATGACCGCCCGCGCCGGCGGCCGGGTCGGCGAGCGGGCGGCGACCGCGCTCGCCCACCAGCTGCGCGCGCTCGACCTGCCGCTGGCGCGGCTCAAGACCGGCACGCCGCCCCGGCTCGACGGCCGCGCCATCGATTGGGCCGGCCTCGAACGGCAGGAGTCGGACGACGGCAGCTGGACGATGTCGCCGATGGGCGGCGGGCGGGTCGCGCCGCAGCTCTTCTGCGCGATCACCCGCACCAATAAGCGCACCCACGATATCATCCGCGCCAATCTCGACCGGTCGCCGCTCTTCGCCGGAGCGATTAGCGGCGTCGGGCCGCGCTACTGCCCGTCGATCGAGGACAAGGTCCACCGCTTCGCCGACCGCGACGGCCACCAGATCTTCCTCGAGCCCGAGGGGCTGGACGATCCGGCCGTCTATCCCAACGGCATCTCGACTTCGTTGCCCGAGGACGTGCAGCTGGCGATGGTGCGCTCGATGGCCGGCCTCGAACGGGCCGAAATCCTGCAGCCCGGCTATGCGGTCGAATATGATCATGTCGATCCGCGTATCCTCGAGCCCACTCTCGGCGTACGCGACGTCGAGGGGCTCTACCTCGCCGGGCAGATCAACGGCACCACCGGCTATGAGGAAGCGGCCGCGCAGGGCCTCGTCGCCGGCCTCAACGCCGCCGCCTGGGCGAAGGGCCAGGCGCCGGTGCTGTTCGACCGGGCCGATTCCTATATCGGGGTGATGGTCGACGACCTCGTCCTGCAAGGCGTCACCGAGCCCTATCGCATGCTCACCGCTCGGGCCGAATATCGGCTGCGGCTGCGCGCCGACAATGCCGCGGCGCGGCTGACGCCCAAGGCGATCGCCGCCGGCTGCGTCTCCGCGGAGCGGCAGGTTCATTTCGAGGCGGCCCAGGCCGCGCGCGCGCGCATCGAGGACATCCTGGCCCGGCGCCACGACAAGCTGACCCTGGCCGAGCGGCTGCGCTTCCCGGAGACCGACGCCGCGGCTTTGGTGGCGCTGGCGCCCGAGCTTGGCGACGCTGCCCCGGCAGCGCTCGAGGAAGCGATCCAAGACCATCGCTACGCCCCTTATGTCGCGCGCCAGCAGAGCGAAATCGACCGGCTGCGCTCCGACGAAGCAGTCCGCCTCCCCTGTGCCCTGGACTATGCCGCCGTCGCGGGCCTCTCGAACGAAATGGTCGAGCGCTTGAGCTTAGCCCGGCCGGCCACGCTCGGCGCCGCGGGGCGAATCCGGGGGCTCACCCCGGCGGCCTTGGCGGCGATCCTGGTCCACGCCCGGCGCAAGGCGGCCTGATGGAGGAGGCCGACGCGCGAGCCTGGATCGAGCGCCGGTTCGATGTTCCACGTGAAACAATGGAACGGCTCGACGCCTTCGCCGCCTTGCTGCGGCAGGAGAGTGAGCAGCAGAATCTGGTCTCGAAGGCCAGCCTCGACCAGCTCTGGCTGCGCCACTTCGCCGATTCGGCGCAGCTGCTCGCTTTCGCCCCTTCGCCCTGGGCGAGTTGGGTCGACCTGGGCAGCGGCGCCGGCTTTCCGGGCCTGGTCGTCGCCCTCCTTCACGAGGGCGAGGTGACGCTGGTCGAGGAACGCCGCCTGAGGTTCGACTTCCTCCATCGCGCGGCCGAGGCGCTCGGCGTGCGAGTCGAGATTCTGGCCGCCAAGGTGGAGCGGCTCGCGCCGCGGCCGTTCGACGTGATCAGCGCCCGCGCCTTAGCGCCGTTGCCGCGCTTGCTCGATTTGGGCACAGGCTTGTCCACAACAAAGACGATCTGGGTGCTTCCCAAGGGCCGAAACGCCGAGACGGAACTGGCGGCGCTCGATGCTTCGTGGCAGGGTGAGTTCCGGATCGAAGCGAGCGTCACCAATCCCGACGCGGGGATCGTCATCGCGCAAGGGGTCCAGCGCAGGGCGGCGAAGCGCCAGAGTAAAAGCCAGAGTGAAGGAAAGCGTCGATGATCCGGATCGCGGTCGCCAATCAGAAAGGCGGGGTCGGCAAGACCACCACCGCGATCAACCTCGCCACCGCTCTGGCCGCCACCGGCTGCCGCGTGCTGCTGATCGACCTCGATCCGCAGGGCAATGCCTCGACCGGCATGGGCATCGCCCATAGCGCGCGGGTCCATTCCTCCTACGAATTGCTGACCGGCCAGTGCACGCTCGAAGAAGCGGTCCTGGCTACCAAGATCCCCCGGCTCGACATCATCCCGGCGACCGTCGATCTGTCGGGCGCGGAGATAGAACTCATTGAATTGCAAGGAAGAACCCATCGGCTCGACAAGGCGCTGGAGGGCGCCGCGGACGCGCGCTGGGACGTCTGCCTGATCGATTGCCCGCCCTCGCTCGGCCTGCTCACGGTCAACGCCTTGATCGCGGCCAATTCGATCCTGGTGCCGCTGCAGACCGAATTCTTCGCGCTGGAGGGCCTCAGCCAGCTCCTGCAGACGGTCGAGCGCATCCGCGCCCGCTTCAACCCCGAGCTCTCGATCCTCGGCGTCGCCCTGACCATGTTCGACCGGCGCAACAACCTCTCCTCGCAAGTCTCCGCCGACGTCCGCGCCTGCCTGGGCAAGGTCGTGTTCGAGACCGTGATTCCGCGCAACGTGCGGCTCTCCGAAGCGCCGAGCCACGGCATGCCCGCCTTGATCTACGACCATCGCTGCCCCGGCTCGGAAGCCTATATGGCGCTCGCCCGCGAGCTGATCGACCGCCTGCCGCAGAAAGCCGAAGCCGCATGAGCGATCCCTTTCCCAAGAAGCGCCCGTCCGGGCTCGGCCGCGGCCTTTCCTCTTTGCTCGGCGAGGTCCAGCAGGAAGCGCCGGTGCGCGCGGGGACGGAAGGGGCGGCCGGCGGCTCGGTCCAGATGATCCCGGTCGCCGGCATCGAGCCGCATCCGGGCCAGCCGCGCCGGATCTTCCAGGAGGAGGCGCTGGCCGAGCTCGCCGCCTCGATCCAGGCGCGCGGCGTCATCCAGCCGATCATCGTGCGGCCCCACGGCCACCGTTTCCAGATCGTCGCCGGCGAGCGGCGCTGGCGGGCGGCGCAGAAAGCGCGGCTGCACGAAATCCCCGCCATCGTCCGCGAGTTCAGCGACGAGGAGACGCTCGAAGTCGCCTTGATCGAGAACATCCAGCGCCAGGACCTCAACGCGATCGAGGAAGCGCAGGCCTATAGGCGTCTGGTCGAGGATTATCGCCACACCCAGGAGGAATTGGGCAAGCTCGTCCACAAGTCGCGCAGCCATGTCGCTAACCTGTTGAGATTGCTCGATCTCCCGGCGAAGGTCCAGGTCCTGGTGGGGACCGGCCAGCTCAGCATGGGCCATGCCCGCGCGCTCGTCACGGCCAAGGATCCCGAAGGCCTGGCCGAGGAAATCGTCCGCCGCGGCCTGTCGGTGCGCGACGCCGAGAAACTGGTCCAGGAAGGCAAGGCGCCGCGCCAGCGCCGCCTGCCGATCGAATATAAAGGCGCTGGCGCCGACATCGCCGCTTTGGAGCGCCAATTGGGCGATCTGCTCGGCCTCAAGGTGGCGATCAAGCACAGCCCCAAAGGCGGCCAGGTCGTGCTCGGCTATTCCACCCTCGACCAGCTCGACATGATCTGCCAGCGGCTGTCGGGCGAGAAGTTCTGACGCGCCCAACAGCGCGTCACCCCGGCGCAGGCCGGGGTCTCGTGGAGCCAATCCGAGCCTTATCGACCTGAGATCCCGGCCTTCGCCGGGACGACGCCTATCCGAGCCGGCCCGCCTGCCGGCAGATCGCGAAGAGCTCCTCGTCGGCCGCCAGGGGCCCGATCCCGCCCGAGGCCTTGACCTGGCGCTCGGCCTCCAGCAGCCGCGACATCGCCTTGGCGAGCAGATCCGCCCGCCACCGCGAAAGCTGCCGGCCGACCTCGTCTTTCTCCTTCCAGAACAATGACTTGCCCGATGACGCCATGACGGCGGGGACGTTGCTTCCGTTGTCCACTTCGGCGCGCAGCCGGGCCAGCAGCATCATCCGCCTGAGCATCGCGCGGATCAGGGTGATCCCCTCCTGCCCCTCGGCGTGGAGCCGCGCCAGCTCGGCCGCGAGCCCCGCCGCGTCCCCCCGGGCGACACTGTCGACGAGGCGCGAGAGATCGCCCTCGTCGCTGCCCGCGCCGAGCGCGTCGATCACGTCATGGTCGATCGCTTTGGGCGTCTCGGGCGAGGCGCCGGCATAAAGCGCGAACTTGGCGAGCTCCTGGCCGATCAGCGCCCGATTGCCGCCGCAGGACTCGGCGATGCGGCGGGCGACGTCTGGCCGCAGGTTCAGCCCTTCGGCGCGCGCCATGTCCTGCGCCAGCCGGCCGGCATCGCGCGCGTCGGGAACGTAGCTGGCGAAGGCGAGCGCATCGGGCGCGGCGAGCGCCAGCTTGAGCAATTTCGACGCCGGCTTGAGGCTTCCGGCCACCACCGCCACCGGATTGCCCGCCGCCGGCGCCTCGAGCAGGGCCTCGAGCGCCGGCACGATCTCGTCGCCGGCCGATTCGACCAGGATCCAGCGCGCGCCGCCGAACAAGGAGATGGACGCCGCTTCGTCGGCCAGCCGCGCCGGATCGGCCTTCAAATCGACGCCGGAAAGATCGACCCGCTCCGCCTCCGCGCCGATCGCCGCGCCAAGCGCTTGGACCAGCGCCCGGCTGCCCGAATCGTCGGGCCCGTGGAGGAGGAAGAAGCGGGTCTCGGCGGGCGCCTTCAGCGCCTTGTCGATCTGGGCCTTATTGGCCTTCATTGGCTGCGCGCGGCGGCAGCCGGCGCCGGGCGGTTGCGCGAGGCGTAGAGGGCGATCCGCGAGACGATCTGGTCGGCGACCTCGACCGAGAGCCGCTCCAGCGCGGTCTGCTCGGCGGCGACGGTGGCATATTCGGAAGAGACCACGTCGATGCCGGCGTCCGAGCCGGCGGTGGCGTCGAGCAGGATGGTGCCGCGCTCGGCGTCGATCAGCCGGTAGCGCGCGCGCAGCGTCCGCCGCTCGCGCGTCACCGCATTGTCGGAGCGGATGCCGAAGCCGGTAATGTCGTCATCGAGCTCGACCTCGAGCCGGTAGAGCGCCGCGCCCGCGCCGCCGCTGCCGAGCCGGTCGACCAGAGCGGTGCGCACAAGCCAGCCGGTCTGCCCCGGGATCGCGGCGACCTGGACGCCGCGCAGAGTCTGCACCACCGGCCCCGAGGCGCCGCCCGCATAAAGCGGCCGCAAATTGCAGCCGCCCAGCGCCAGCGCCAGCACGAGCAAGGCGAGCCGCGCCTTCATGCGACGACGTTCACGAGCCGGTCGGGGACCACGATCACCTTCTTGGGCGCGGCGCCGGCGAGGATGCGCCGCACATTTTCATTCTCCACCGCCATCGCCTCCAAATCCTCCCGCGCGGCGCCTTTGGCCGCCTTGACCGTGTCCCGAAGCTTGCCGTTGACCTGGATGGCGATCGTCACCTCGTCCTCGACCAGCAGAGCCGGGTCGGCCTCGGGCCAGGGGGCGCGGGCGATCAGCCCGTTCTTGCCCAGCGCCGCCCATGCTTCCTCCGCCACATGGGGGGCCATCGGCGCGACCAGCCGCAGCATCGTTTCGACCGCCGCGCTCCGCGACGCGGAGGGCGCCGCTTTCTCGATGACCGTGGCCAGCTCGTAAAGGTTGGCGATCGCCTTGTTGAACGCCAACGATTCGATATTGGCGGTCACGGCGGCGATCGTCCGGTGGAGTCTGCGCTCGAGCGGCTGGTCCTGTCCATCGCCGCCGCCGCCCTGCGCGGCCATTCGCCACAGGCGCTGAACGAAGCGCCAGGCGCCCTCGATGCCGCCCTCGCTCCATTCCAGGTCGCGCTCGGGCGGGCTGTCCGAGAGCAGGAACCAGCGGGTCGCGTCGGCGCCATATTGGTCCACGATCACGTCGGAATCGACGACGTTCTTCTTGGATTTGGACATCTTCTCGATGCGCCCGGTTTCGACGGCGCTCCCGGTCGCGGTTTCGACCGGGCCGGCCGCGCCCACCTCGACCTCCTCGGGCGAAAGCCAGCGGCCGTCGAGCGAGCGGTAGGTTTCGTGGGTGACCATGCCCTGGGTGAACAAGCCGGCGAACGGCTCGGCGATATCCAGCCGCCCCAGCCGCCGCAGCGCCCGCGTCCAGAAGCGGGCATAGAGCAAATGGAGGATCGCATGCTCGACCCCGCCGATATATTGGTCGACCGGCAGCCACTGGCTGGCGATGGCGCGGTCGAACGGGCGGTCGGCCGGCTGGCTGGCGAAGCGGATGAAATACCAGGAGGAATCGACGAACGTGTCGAGCGTGTCCGTCTCGCGGAGAGCGTCGGCGCCGCAGCGCGGGCAGGGGACATGCTTCCAGGTCGGATGGCGATCGAGCGGGTTGCCGGGCAGCTCGAAGGCGACGTCCTCGGGCAGCACCACCGGCAGCGCCTCTTTCGCGACCGGCACCGCGCCGCACGCGCCGCAATGGACGATGGGGATCGGCGTGCCCCAGTAACGCTGGCGCGACACGCCCCAGTCGCGCAATCGCCAGGCGATCGTGCCTGCGCCCCAGCCCTCGGCCTCGCCGCGCGCGATCACCGCCGCCTTGGCGCTCTCCACGTCCATGCCGTCGAGGAAGCGCGAATTGACCAGCACGCCGTCGCCGCTCTCGGCCTCGCCTGCGATCGGCTTGCCAGCATCCTCGGGCCCGGCGGCAACCACCCGCCGGATCGGCAAGCCGTATTTGGCGGCGAACTCGAAGTCGCGCTGGTCATGGCCAGGCACGCCGAAAATCGCGCCGGCGCCATAGTCCATCAGCACGAAATTGGCGATGTAGACGGGCAGCCGCCAGTCGGGATCGAGCGGGTGGACGACTTCGAGGCCGGTGTCGAAGCCCATTTTCTCGGCGGTTTCCAGCTCGGCCGCGGTGGTGCCGCCCCGCTTGCACTCGGCGATGAAGGCGGCGACCTCCGGCCGCGTTTCCGCCAGCGCCAGCGCGATGGGGTGATCGGGCGACAACGCGGCAAAGCTCGAGCCGAAGATCGTGTCCGGACGTGTCGTGAAGACCTCGAAGCTCTCCATGCCCGGTCTCGGCTCGGCGAGCCGGAAACGGAATTTCATCCCCCGGCTCTTGCCGATCCAATTCTCCTGCATCAGCCGGACCTTCTCCGGCCAGCGGTCGAGGTCGCCCAGCCCGTCGAGCAATTCGTCGGCGAAGTCGGTGATCTTGAGGAACCATTGGCTCAGCTTGCGGCGTTCGACGAGCGCGCCGGAGCGCCAGCCGCGGCCGTCGATCACCTGCTCGTTGGCGAGCACGGTCTGGTCGACCGGATCCCAGTTCACCTTGGAGACCTTGCGCTCGACCAGGCCGGCCTGCAGGAAGTCCAGGAACATCGCCTGCTGGTGCTTGTAGTAGGCCGGATCGCAGGTCGCCAATTCGCGCGCCCAGTCGAGCGACAGCCCCATCGACTTGAGCTGCCCCTTCATGGTGGCGATGTTGTCGTAGGTCCACGTCTTCGGGTGCACCTTGTTGGCCATGGCGGCGTTCTCGGCCGGCATGCCGAACGCGTCCCATCCCATCGGGTGCAGCACGTTCATGCCGCGGGCGCGCTTGTAGCGCGCCACCACGTCACCCATCGTGTAGTTGCGGACGTGGCCCATATGGATGCGCCCGGACGGATACGGGAACATCTCGAGCACGTAGTAGCGTGGGCGTGGATCCTCGTTCGGCGCCGCGAAGATGCCGCGCTCCTCCCACACCCGCTGCCACTTCGGCTCCGCCTCGCCGGCGTTGTAACGTTCCGTGCTCATGTCCTGATGGGTCGCATTCGGCGGCGGCCATCGGCCCCGACGCGGCGCGGACTAGGACATGGAATGCGAGGCGCGGTCAACCGCTGGCAGGCAGGCGGAATCGCGCCGCAGGCTGCTCGATCCTATGCGCGGCCGGCCGGTCGCCTAATTGCACGCCTGGACCGTCGTGGTCCCGGATTGATCGACCGTGAAGGTCTGATTGTCGGCGGTGAACGAGATCGCGACCGTCACGCCGATCTTGTCTCCGACGGCGGGGGGAGGGCTCGCGGCCGTGATGGTGCCGGTCCAGAGCGGCGCCGCGCCGAAGGAGGCTTGGACAGTCGACGTGTTCGACATGCCCACACCGGCGGATTCCTTAAGCCTGCAGCTGAACGGGCCGACATCCTGCAGACAGAACCCATCGCCAAAGGTTCCGGTGACCGTCACGCCGGGGGTCACGCTGATGCTCACGTCGACCGGGGCCGCATTGGCGTTGCCGAGCTGGCTAAGGAGCAGTTTCGCCGGAGCGCTTGCTCCGCACGCCGCGATCAGCGCGCCGTTCTGCAGAAAGACCGGGCTGTTGCCGGCGAAATTCCAAAGGTTTCCCAGCAACGAATCGACGGCCTGGACCCGATCCATCACTTGGCGGCCGGTCCAGACGATCTGGACGTATGGCGCCAGCGGGATCATGCGGAAATCGA
>JAXDPD010000080.1:0-80755 GCA_034668505.1 Sphingomonadales bacterium | reverse complement strand
CGCGCATCGCCGCGATCACGCCGCCGGCGCCTTTCGCCCATGCGCGCATCGACGCCTGGAAAGATGCCGTGCCCTGGATATTGGAGCGGCTGAACGAAAAGGAAGCCGCAGCATGACGAGGATCGCCTTCATCTCCGGGGTCACTGCCGGCATCGGCCAGGCGGCCGCGCGCCGCTTCCTCGGCTCGGGCTGGAGCATTATCGGAACCGGACGGCGCAAGGACAGGCTCGATGCGCTCGCGGCCGAGCTTGGCGACAAATTCCGGGCGATCGAACTCGACATGCGCGACCTCGCCGCGGTCGAGGCGGTCGCCGAGGCGGTCGGCGAAGTCGACCTGCTGCTCAACAATGCCGGCCTGGCGCCGCCGATGGCGCCGCTGCACGAGGCCGATTTCGAGCCGCTGGCGCAGGTGATCGAAACCAACATCACCGGCCTTGTCGCGTTGACCCGCAAGATGCTGCCCGGGCTGATCGCGCGCCGGGGCGCGATCATCAATCTGAGCTCGGTCGCGGCGACCCACCCCTATCGAGGCGGGTCGGTCTATGGCGGGTCCAAGGCGTTCGTGCGCCAATTCTCGCTGGACCTGAGATGCGACCTGCAGGGCATGGGCGTGCGGGTCACCTCGATCGAGCCGGGCATGGTCGAGACCGAGTTCACGCTGGTCCGCACCGGCGGCGACCAGGCGGCGTCGGACACGCTCTACGCGGGCGTGAACCCGATGACCGCCGAGGATATCGCCGGGGCGATCCACTGGGTCGCGTCGCTGCCGCCCCACCTCAACGTCAACACGCTCGAGCTGATGCCGGTCAACCAGAGCTTCGCCGGCTTCGCGGTCGCGCGCGAGAGCTGATCCTGTTCCCCGGCGAACGAATTGGCGCGCGCGCGCGCGGGCTTTAGTCCGGTTGGCCCTCCGCCCGGTCGGCGCCGCAGCGGAAGCGCTCGGCGCGGCGGTCGGCGACGGCGCGTGCATCCGCATTGGCGGTGGGTAGGCCGCCGTCGATCCAGGCGATGACGCAGCCGGGGCGCCCCCTCCGGCCGATCGTCTCGACGGCAAGCCGGGAGTAAGCCGGACCGATGTCAGACCTGGCGACAAGAAAGCGGTAGATGATCGCGAGCGGCCTCCCCCGGCGCAGTCGCCATTCCACGCGCGACCCCACGACGTTGAAGGGGGACAAGGATTCCCACTCGCCATTATCGATGCCGGCATCAAGGTCGTAGCGGTCGTCGCCCGAGCTGATGAAGAGCGGGATGCCGGCATGGCCGGGGCAACGCCATCGGACGCTGGAGCCCTCCGCGATGCGCTCCAGCACGCGGCAGCCGCGGAGGTCGAGGTCGGTGTAGACGCTGGTGTTGGCGGACGCGGGCGCCTGGGCGGCGGCGGCGAGCGAAGCGAGCAGGATCCAGGCCATGGGCGACTCCTTCGGCGCCCAAGTCTAGAGTAAATCGATAAAAGAACAATGGCATCGTGTGGGAAGTCGTGACCAATTAGGCGCTCAATCTTCGCTGGCCGCCGAGGACGAGCTCGCTCGCTTTTTCGAAAGTCATCGGCCGGCCGAACAGATAGCCCTGGATCTGGTGGCAGCCCAATTCGCGCATCCGGGTGAAATCGTCGGCGGTCTCGACGCCCTCGGCGGTGACCGTCATCCGGAAGCTCTTGGCGAGCTGGACGATCGACTGGATGATCGCGACCGTCTCCTTGTTGTTGGCGGCCTCGCGCACGAAGCTGCCGTCGATCTTGAGCTTGTGGAAGACGGCCTTGTTCAGATAGCCGAGCGAGGAATAGCCGGTGCCGAAATCGTCGAGCGCCATCGAGACGCCCAGGGCACGAAGCCGCTTCAGCACGTCGATCGCGTTGGCGCTATCGCCCATGAACACCGATTCGGTCACTTCGAGCTCGAGCCTGTTGGGCTGCAGGCGGTTGCGCCTGATCGCCTCGTTGATCGTGTTCGGCAAAGCCGGGAAGATGAGCTGCTTGGCCGAAACGTTGACCGCGACCGTGATGTTCTCCGGCCAGCAGGCGGCGGCGCGGCAGGCCTCGTCGATCACCCATTCTCCCAATTCCATGATCAGGCCCGATTCCTCGGCGAGCGGGATGAAATCGTTCGGCGGCACGATGCCCCGCGTCGGGTGATGCCAGCGGATCAGCGCCTCGAAGCCGAGCAGGCTCTGGTCGGCGGCGTCGATCAGCGGCTGGTAGAGCAGATGGAATTGCTTGGCCTTGATGCCGATCCGCATGTCCTGCTCGAGCCGCAGGCGGTCCTCGGCCTCGTTCTGCATGTCGGCGTTGAAGAAGCAGCAGGTGCCGCGGCCCTGATTCTTCGCCTGGTAGAGCGCGAGGTCGGCTTTCTGGATGAGGTCGTCGACGCTCTGGCCGTCGACCGGCCCGAATGCGCAGCCGATCGAGACGCCGATGCGGATCTCGACCTTGTCGATGTGGAAGGGCTCGGCGATCGCGGCGATCAGGCGGCCGGCGAGCGTCTCGACCATGCGGCGGCTCTGCGCGTCCTTGATGACGATGGCGAATTCGTCGCCGCCCATCCGGCCGACATGGCCGAACGGCCCGACCTCCTTGACCAGGCGCTGGGCGACGCTCTTGAGGACGGCGTCGCCCTTTGGATGGCCGAACGTGTCGTTGACCGGCTTGAAGCCGTCGAGGTCGAGGAACAGGATCGCGCAGGGCGTGTCGCCGCCGGCCGAGCTCGACAGCGCCTCGCCGAGCAATTGGCGGACGCGGCCGCGATTGGGCAGGCCGGAGAGCACGTCCATATTGGCGAGGTTGGTCAGCCGCTCCTGGGTGCGGCGGACGTCGGTCACGTCCTGGCCGACGCCGCGAAAGCCCTGGAACAGGCCGCCCATGTCGATGATCGGATCGCCCGACAGGCTGATCCAGCGCGTGCCGCGCCGCGTGGTCAGCTCCATTTCGAGATTGGCGAAGGGCTGGCGCGAGAGCAGGATGCGGCCGAGCGCGCTGGTGCCGCCAAGCGCCGCCGGCAGCGAATGGCCGGCGAGCTGGTTGGTCGAGCGGCCGATCAGCGCGGTCATCCGCGAGGAGATGTAGACGACGCGATTCTCGCTATCGACCTGCCACAACCAGCCGACGCCGCGATGCTCATATTCGTTGAGCAGCTGGCGGATCGATTCGGCCTCGGCGCGGGTCCCGGCGAGGCCCTTCAATTGGCCGAAGATCCAGCGGGTCAGCCGCGCCACGCTGAACGCGCCGATGCCGGCGAGCAGCAGGAAGGTGAGCGCGAGCTTGGGATCGAGCGCGCTGCCGCCATAATAATAAGCGAGGCAGAAGCTGCCGGTCAGCGTCGCGATCCAGGCGACGGCCGCCGACGGGATGGCGGCGAGCGCGATCGCCGTCGAGATCATCGCCGCCATCGCGCCGCCGATGACGACCTGGACGTTGGGCGGCTGGGTAGCGAAGGCCCAGGTCGGCAGGGCCGACCACAGGCCGGCGAGGCCGACCGTCTCGGCGACCGCGGACCAGCGCGCGGGGGGGCGCGCGGTGCGGCTGCCGGCGCGGGCGGCGGCGACCATCGCGCGACGGCACGAGACCCAGTTGAAGAAGGTGACCAGGGAGATCCAGCCGACCACGAGCTTGGTCTCGACCGCGCCGTACATGCCCCAGCCGACGATCAGCGAGGCGGCGACCGCGGTGATCGCGAAGAAGGGGGCGAACAAGGCGCGCGCCTCGACCTGGCCATTGTGCAGATGGGCCGCGCGCAGCCGCTCGTTGCCGGCGTCGAAATCCATCGGCTCGGTTGCCGCGGCGACCCGTTCGGCGTCCGGCCGGTCGTCAATGGGAACAGGCGAATGAAACATCGAGTGTCGTGCGGCCCCGGTCGGTGAGCCTTTTCCCTATCCGCAAGACTTTGATGGAACGTTAAGTTTCGAGCATATTTAGATCGCAGGCCGGGAAGCGCCGATGTGACAAAACCGTGTGTTTTCAAGGAGTCGGGTGTAAAAGCCGGTCAACCGCGGCGGCAGTGACATTATGATATCCGGCGCGGGCGCGGGCATAGAGCCGCTCGGCGATCGGCCGGCCCCAATCGCCCTGCTCGTTCAGGGCCTGGAAGAGAGGCTGGACGAACTTGCGGCGGCCCATCGACAGCAGGAAGCGTTCGGCCACCGGCACGGCGGGTTCGTAGCGGTTGCGCAGCGCGAGCCGGAGCCAGACGAACAGCACCTCCGAATTGCCGCTTTGCGACAGGCCGAAGGCGCGGTCGATCTCGTCGAGCCGGGCGCGCGGCAGCTGCCGGGGCAGGGCTTTCAGGAAGCGGACCCGCTCGGCCCAGTTCCAGCCGGCATAAGGCACCGCGCCGGCGCCGCCGCCCGCGTTGAAGGCCTGCGCCGCCGCGTCGACGCCCGCGAAGGCCGCCGGGTCGGGCCGCGCCGCATTGCCGGGCAAACCGGGCTGGAAGACCCAGCGGTCGAGGTCGAGCCGGGCCTCGAGCGCGGCATCGCCGCGGACGAGGTTGGCGCGCAGGTCGGCGAGGAACAATTCGGAGGTCATCGGCTGGAAGGCGTGGCGGTCGAAATAGGAGCGCAGCCAGGCGTCGAACCGCTCGCGGCCGACGATGCGCTCGATCGTCCTCAGGAAGATCGCGCCCTTGTCGTAGACGATGCCGCTGCTGCCGCCGTCGGGCCCGTCGGCAAGGTTGTGGAGCGCGGTCGCCGGCGCCGTCGGCCCGAGCTCGCGCAAGGCGGCCTGCATGTCGTCCCAGGAAAGCGATTCCTCCTGGCCGGCCCGGGCCCGGCCATAGACCGATTCCATGATCCGGTTCTCGAAATAGGAGGTGAAGCCCTCGTTGAGCCACGAATCGGTCCAGTTGGCATTGGTGACCAGATTGCCCGACCAGCTGTGGGCCAGCTCGTGCGCGACCAGGCCGACAAGGCTGCGGTCGCCGGCGATGAAGGTCGGCGTCAGGAAGGTCAGGGTCGGGTTCTCCATGCCGCCATAAGGGAAGCTCGGCGGCAGCACGATCACGTCGTAGCGGCCCCAGCGATAGGGGCCGTAGAGCCGCTCGGCGGCCTCGACCATCGCCTCGGTGTCGACGAGCTCGGCGGCGGCGCGGTCGATCATGGCGGGCTCGGTCCAGACGCCGGTGCGCCGGCCGAGCGGGCGGAAGACGATGTCGCCGGCGGCGATCGCGATCAGATAGGGCGCGACCGGATGGGTCATGCGGAAGCGGAAGGCGCGCCTGGGTCCATTGGGGCCCGGCCCTGCGGGCTCGCCATTGGGGGTCAGCCGCTCGCCCGACATCACCACCTTGAGCGGCGCGGGCGCGGTGATCCGGGCTTCCCAGGTCTGGCGGATGCCCGGGCTGTCCTGGGTCGGGATCCAGGTCCGGTTGAGGATCGCCTGGCCCTGGCTCAGCAGATAGGGATGGGCCTTGCCGGCGGTCTGCTCGGGGGTCAGCCATTGCAGGGCCGCGGCGTCGGCGCCGCTGCGGTAGCGGATCGCGATCCGCCGCGCCGCGCCGATCCGGACGTTGAGCGGCTGGCCGCGAGTCGCGTCGCCCTGGCCGAGCGTGAAGGGCAAAGCCTGGCCGCCCTGATCGGTGATCCGCTCGATCTCCAGCCCCCTGGAATCGAGGATGATCTCCTCGGCGCCCGGCGCAGCCTCGATGTCGAGGGTCGCGGTGCCGGCCATTCGGTGCGCCTCGAAATCGGCGTCGAGATCGAGCGCGACATGGGTGACGCGCGCAATTTCGGGGCGGGCGTAGCTCGCCGCGTCGCGCGCCGCCTCGCCAGTCAGGATCGGCGCCACCTGCCGCCCCGCCGGCGCGCCGCCGGACCCCGCCATGGCGCAGGCGGCGAGGAGCAGGGACGCGGCGAGGATCGGCAGACGCATGGCTAGGCTCCGGGGACGGCGGGAGCGCGGTCCCTAGTGCAACGCCCGGCGGCTTGCCAGGTGCCGCTAATTGTTTGGGCGGATGCCCATCTCCGCGGCGCATTGCTCCATCGCCGGCCGCTCGCGCAGGCCCGTCGTCATCTTGTCGACCGCGCAGCCGCAGAACGCGTTGAGGTCGGAGCCGGCCGGAAGCTCGGTGCGGATGTCGTTGATGCACTCGCGAATCTCGTTTTCGCGCGCGGGGCTGGCGGCCGCCACCGGAGCGGCCGTGTTCGCACCCTCCGCCGCCGGCGCCGCGCCGTTGGCGGCGCTGTTGCCGGCGCTGTTGTTGGACGCGCCGCCGCCGCACGCGGCGAGCAAGGCGAGCGAAGCCGTGGCCAGGATCATGCGCATGGAATTCCCCCTCTTTGTCCCGGATCGATCGTCCGGCACGGCCAATAGGCCCGCAATCCCGTTCGATGTAAAGGAGGGGGCGCGGGCATCGCGGACGCCCTCAGAGGCGCGAGAGGATCTCGGCCTTCTTGGCGTCGTAGTCCAGGGCGGTGATCAGCCCCTGGTCGCGCAACGCCCGGAGCCGGGCGAGGCGCTCGGCGACGTCGCCGGCTTCCGCCCCGGCCGGGGCAGCGGGCGCCGCCCTCGCGGCGGCGCCGCGCTCGACCGCCCTCGCGACTCGGCCGAGGAAGCCGCCGAGCTCGGCGGCGGAGGCGGGCGCCGCCTCCAGCGCCCGGCTCACCCGGCGGCGCAGCAGCGGCCGGACGACGAATTGCAGCAGCAGAAAGGCGATGACCGCATAAAGGAGGAAGCTGATCCCGGCCGCCTGGAAGGTGATCTCGTCGCGCTGGGCCTGCTTGCCCTCGCCGGTCCGGCAATAGAGCGTGCGGGTGACCGTATATTCGCCGGGCCGGTAGGAGGCGCCGTGGGATTCGTAGATCACCTCGCCGCCGCCGCAGAGGATCGCGGCGCCGGGCGCGGCCATTTTCGGCCAGATCGCGACGCCCGCGCTGGCGAGCATCAGCGCGATGAACAAAGCCACCGGCAAGACGATGCAGCCGGTGGTGCCCGATCTGCTAGGTGAGGACTCCGGGCGCAGCATGACGCTCTTTCAAAGCTCGAGCCGGAACGGCTTCGGACGCGGGCTGGCAACCCGGCGCATCGACGGCGGCGGCCCGAGCAGGTCCGGGCGGTCGTCGCGGCGGCGGATCAGCGCGCCGAGCAGGAGGAGGAAGAGGAAGCCGATCGCGAACCAGGCCCAGGCCGGCAGAGCGGCGAGGCGGGCGCGAAGATCGAGCCCGCGCAGCCAGCCGCCGGGATCGGCGCGTGCGTTCCTTGGCGCATCGAAGGCCGGGCCGGCGAACGCCGGCGCCGGCTTGCCGCCGAACGCGGCATCGGGCGGCGCGATCCCCCGCCCGGCGACCTCGCCGGTGCGGTCGGGCCGCAGCTCGGCGGTGCAGGCGAGCAGCTCGTTTTCCATCACGCCGCGGAAGCGGCCCGGCCGGAGCGGCGGCAAAACGGGCGCAGGCCGGCCGTCCATGAACCGGCCGAGCGCGCAGCCGCATATCCCCTCCAGATCGTCGCCGCTGAGATCGGCGACGACCCGCAAATCGGCGACGCAAAGCGCGACCCCCTGCTCGCGATAGGCGTCGCCGGCGTCCGGGGCGCCGCCGCCGGCCGGCGGCTTGGCGGCGAGCGGCGCCGCCGCGGCGAACGCTGCTAGGGCGGCGGCGAGGAGAAGGCGGAGCGGTCTGATGGCGGCGGCCTCAATGGTAGAAATAGGGATCGAGGACGCTGACCTCGTGGATGGCGTCGACCGGGACTCCGTTCCTGGCGCCGACGCTGCGGATCGCTTCGGGGGACGGCGCATCGTAGACGCAGAAGGTGCGCGTCTTGTCGGCGCTGACATAGGAATGGACCCAGCTCACCCCTTCCTCGGCGTTGGTCGCGACGATTCCCGCGAGCGCCTTGGCGCCGTCGGCATCGACCGGAAGATGGAACCCGTCGGGAAAGGTGCGTTCGACCATGTAGCGCGGCATCGCGGCCTCCTGCTGCTGGGCGGCCAGGATAGCGGCGAGGGGCGGAGGTGCCAATGGCGCTCGGGCATGGCATCATGCGCGCCATGGGCCGGTTCGAATTCGCCTTCCTCTTTTCCCACCGCCGGCCCGGCGCGCACTGGCGGCGGTGGGGATGAGCGTGCTCGACCGGCTGGCGAGCGCGCTCGGCCGGCGCGACGAGTTACCCAATGTCGCGCTCGCCCAGGAGCTCGCCGCGAGCGAGGACAGAGCCGGCATCTTCATGCTCGCCGATGCGCTGACGAGCGGGTCGCGGCCGGTCCGCGGCGACGCGATCAAGGCGCTCTACGAGCTCGGCGCGCTCCGGCTGGATCTCCTCCGGCCGCATGTCGGCGCCTTGCTCGCCGCCCTTGACGCCTCCGACAACCGGCTGGTCTGGGGCGCGATGACGGGCTCGACAGCCTGGCCGCTTCCTATCCCGAGCTGATCGCGGCGCATCTGCCCGCCATCCTCGCCGCCGCCGAGTGTGGCAGCGTCATCGCCAGGGACAAAGCGGTCTCGATGCTCGCCACCCTGGCCTCCCTGCCCGGGCCGGCGGCGCCGGAAGCGTGGCGGCGGCTGCTCTTCATTCTCAAGAATGCGCCGGTCAACCAGGTAGCGATATATGCCGAAGCGGCGCTGCGGGCGGCGCCGGGGCGCGATCCGGCGGCGCTCGCCGAAATGGTGCGGACGCGGCTCGCCGGCATCGCCCAGCCCGCCAAGCGTGCCCGCCTCGAAAAGGTGCTGCGGCGGCTGGCCCGGCTCTAGATTCGGGCCACGGGGAGATCGGGAGAGAGGGCGCGGCGGCCGCGCGCGCCATGGACCGGACGCGAAAACGGGGCCGGTGTTGCCACCGGCCCCGCTTCGGGTTCCGGCCGGGGTCTTGCGACCCCGGTCGGTTCCCAATCAGGCGCCCGTTGAAGCAAGCTCCAACTGGTTTCCCGATTTCGGGTCCCATCGAAGCGAACTTCGAAGAGTCCCTTTGCGGTTCCTTCGCCCGAAGGCTCCGGTTCCGCCGGACTCCGGGAAAAGTGGGTTCGGATTTGGGTTTCCCCGCCTCCTCGCGCTTCTTTCCCGGCTGCCCCACCACTGCTTCCACTGCTTCCGTCCCGAAGGACATCCGCCGCTTCCGCGGTGGCGGCACTCAGAAGCTTTCGTCCGTTTCCGGGCGGCCGCTCCTGACCGCGAAGTGCCAATATGGACAGCGGATTCGATTCGCGGAAGCACAATCCGCCTGTGGATAACGAGGATAACGGGGATTGTTTTGCCGTCCTCGCCGCGCGGCGGTCCGGCGGCAGGCGGGTTGCGATCCGGCGTCTGATCGAGACAGGGTACGCAGAGCCTGAATTCGATATGTGTCCCCGCGCGGGAGGGAGAAAGCGATGCTGGGCATCAAGCGAGCGGCGACGCGGCTGCCGGCCGGGGATCTGGACCGGGCGCGGGCCTGGTATGCCGACAAATTGGGCCTGGAGCCGGCCGAGGAGCGGCCCGGCGGGCTGCGCTATCTGGTCGGCGGCTGCGAGTTCGCGCTGTTCGCCTCGGCCGGCGCGTCGGACGGCTCGTTCACCCAGATGGGGTTCGAAGTCGAGGACCTGCGCGCCACTGTCGCCGCGCTGCGGGCGCGCGGCGTCCTGTTCGAGGACTATGACGACGGGCCGCTCCGCACCGAGGACGGCATCGCCACCATCGCGGGCCAATATCCGAGCAAGGGGACGGGCGAATATGGCGCCTGGTTCCGCGACTGCGAGGGCAATATGCTCGGGATCGGGCAGGCTTTCTGAGTCAGACGCCCCTGCGGCCGAACCCCGTCCGCCTCGCGGGCCCGCCGCCCTCTTGCGGCGATGCGGGGTCGCCCGCGCCCGAGGATCGCCGGGCCATATAGCGGGCGATCGCAGCGTCGGGATCGAACGCGCGCTCGTCCTCCTTCGGCGCCGCATCGGTGCGGCCGCCGCCCGCCCCGGGCGCGCCCTTGCCGCCGAAGAGCCGCAGCACCTTCAAAACGAACAGAATGAGGAAAAGCAGGCCGATCGCGCCGAGGCCGAGCATGGTCGGGTTGAGAGCCTCGCCCACCGGCACTCCCGTCCATTTCTCGACGCCGGCGAAATAGACGAGAAGGCCGCCGCAATAGAGGACGGGAATGGCCGCTCCGATCAGGCCGAACACCGATTTCATCGTCCGCACGCCGCGCCTTTCAGACATTGCGCCCACGGTGATGACGCAAAATCGGTAAGGGATGGTGAACAAGCGCGCGACGGACGCGCCGGCCGAAATGTCAGCGCCCGATCCGGGGCAGCAGCCTCGCCTTGGCGTCGGCGAATTCGGCGTCGGTGAGGGCGCCGCCCTTCCACATCCCGGTGAGACTGGCCAGCTCCTCGACCGGACCGCTTTCGGTCCGCTCCGTCGCCTCGCCGCCGGCGCCCGCTTGGGCGCGCGCGAACATCTCCTTCACCTCCGCCGGGGCGCTCGCGTCCATGTCCGTCCCGAACATCCATTTGTCCGGGTCCGCGCGGTCGAACCAGGCCGGATAGCGCCCGCCGACCCGCGGCACCGCGACCCGCGAGACGGTCGCCCTCTTGCTGCGCTCGACCGCGGGCGAGCCGTCGTCCGGCTCGATGCGCATGCGGATGACGATGCGGGGATTGTTGTTGATCGTCATGCCGGTGTCGCCGACCTCGACGATCGTGCCGATGCCGCGGACGCCGGTGCGCATCAGCTCCGCCGCCATCGCCTGCTTGGCGGCGCCGGCGCGCCTCAGCACGACGCCCATGAAGAGCGGAAGCAGCCCGCAGACGAAGAACATGCCGCCGAACAGCCAGGGGAAGCTCGGCATGTCCGGCATCAGGCCGAGCGCCCCGACGGCGAGCGCGGCGCCGCCGATCGCCATGAACAGCCCTGAGAAGATCAGGAAGCCGCCGCCCATGATCATGCCCGCGGTGGCGAGCAGGATGCCGAGGACGAGGCCGGCCGGAAAGCCGGGGACCGCGCAGGACCCCGCGCCGGTGCTGGCGCAACCGGCGGAGGCGAGCAGGGTGAACAAGGAATAGCCGGTCAGCCCGGCCCCGGCGAGGCCGGCGATCAGGCCCCAGATGCGCAGCTTTCCACCCATGAGAAAAAGCGTAGGGCGATCGTTGCGGGGCCGCAAGGAGGCGGATTGGCGGGCCGCGCGCGCGGGTCTATGATATTGCGGCCGCCAAAGAGGAGAGGGGCCATGACCGCTTTCAACGCCGTGCGTTTCAAGGTGAAGGCCGGGCGCGCACAGGACTTTCTCGACGCCCACCGGGACGTCGGCGCCGACTGGCCCGGGCTCAGGCATGCCAACATCATCGAGACCGGCGCCGGCGGCTATTGCATCATCGCCGAATGGGAGGACGAGGACAGCCTCGCCGCCGCCCGCCCGCAGATGATCGCCACGCTCGATTCCTTCCGCGATACGCTCGAGGAGCTGGGCGAGGGGCGCGGCCTGACGGACCCGGTTTCGGGGCCGGTGGTGATGGCGCTGAGATAGGGGCGGGCCCCGGCGCGACGGCGCCGGCGGCAGCGAATGGTCCCAATGTTCGCACTGGCCATGGGAAGGGCGGGCGGTATCCGCTTCCATCGGGCTCGGGAGATGCTTCACCCGACAGCATAGGCCAGACCATTTCCTACATTGCAAGAGCAGGAGCCCGGTTCGCGCGGAGAGGTGGAGGCGCGCAGAAGAACGGGGTTTTCACGCGAAGCCGCGAAGACGCGAAGAGAAGGGCGCGAAGCGGCCAGATACTCCCTGTCTCCGATGGCGAACCACCGTTCCATCGCGGATGATTGGCCTTCGGCCGGGAAAGGCCTTCGCGCCTTTGCGTCTTTGCGTGAAATCAATCGGGCAGTCCTTCGACGGGCTCAGGATGAGCGGGAAGGGAGAGAAGCGAGGCGGCGGGCATCCCGGGCGAGGGCGGCGATGCAGGTTTCGGCGCCGGTGAGCTCCCAGGCGAGGTGGCGGTTGGCGGCGGCGAGCTTGGCGGCGAGGGCGGGGAGATGCGGGGTCGGGCCGCGGAGGAGGCGGCGCAGTGCGTTGTTGAGACGGCCGAGGAGGGCGTCGTAGCGATCCTCGTCCGGCTCGCCGGCGGCGGCGTTCACGGCGGCCTCGGCGATCAGGAAGGTGGCGAAAGCGCGGTCATATTTAGTGACCGCGATGGACTGTGCCTTATCGCTACCATCGTCATTCCGGACTTGATCCGGAATCCCTTTGCCTTGCGACGGCTGGGACGAGAAGGTGGATCCCGGATCAAGCCCGGGATGACGGATGAGCGGAATGGCGCACGCGGCGCCTAGCAAGACGCGGCGCGAGACCTTATGCTCGCGGGCAGCCATGGATCGCCCTCGTTCGGGAGGTTGGCGGTTGTTCTTTTCCGTTAAACTAGAAATAGGGGCGGGTCAATAGCCGATAAACAAAAAAGACCGCGCGGCCGGCCCCGGACGGGCGTCCACCCGATGCGCGGGGTGCGCATGCCGCCGGAGTTGGAGGCGAAGATCGACGCTTGGATGGAACGCCAACCCGATCCCAAGCCTTCCCGCTCCGAGGCGATCAGGCGGCTGATTGAGAAGGGCCTAACCGCTAAGCCGTCTTGATTTGTCGTCTCTAGTTGACGGCTGTGCGGATGTCGCCTAAAAGCGACAAATGGCCGAGATTGTCGAAACCGAGGCATTCTCCAAGTGGCTGAAGGCGCTGCGCGACCCTCTCGGTAAGCGCGCTGTCGTGCGCCGGCTGGCGCGGATCGCCGCGACCGACAATTTCGGCGACCATGTGAGCGTCGGCGACGGCGTGAGCGAGCTCAGGATCGACGTCGGGCCGGGCTACCGCGTCTATTACACGATCCGTGAGGGGCGGGTCGTGTGGCTGCTCGGCGGCGGCGACAAGGATTCGCAGGACCGGGATATCAGGC
The DNA here is from genome assembly GCA_034668505.1 of Sphingomonadales bacterium. Classification (GTDB taxonomy): domain Bacteria; phylum Pseudomonadota; class Alphaproteobacteria; order Sphingomonadales; family Sphingomonadaceae; genus Allosphingosinicella. Next base: position 67,937 of record JAXDPD010000080.1, on the reverse strand, counting down.
AAGCGAAGGAGATGGCCGGCGAACTGGAATGATCAGAGCCCACTGAAGGAATGAATGAAGGAAGGAACCGGGCACATGGGCATCACGACAAGGCCGTTCGACGCGGCCGATTATCTCGACACGGCCGCCGACCAGGCGGACCTGCTGAGCGACGCAGTCGACAGTGGGGACCCCCGCTACATCGCTTATGCGCTCGGCGCCGTCGCCCGCGCCCGCGGCGGCATCGCCAAGCTGGCGCGCGACGCGGGCATGAACCGCCAGGCGCTTCACAAGGCTTTGAGCGAGGGAGGGAATCCGACGCTCGACACGGTGCTCAAAGTGCTGAAGGCGCTCGGGCTGCAGATGCGGATCGAGACGGCCGAGGCGGCGTAAGGCGGCGTGAATTAAGTACTGTGACCCCGGAATTGTGGTGCCGCCGGAACACCGTCGGCTTGAACAATCCCATTTCCACCTCCAAGGTCGCGCTCAACGGGCAACCAACGGCAATCGAAAATTAAATGTGAGAGGGAACCATGGACGCGATCACGCGGGCAAATCTCAATCAGTTTGTAGGCAGCAGTGGCATAACTGAGCCAGATATCACGAAGCAATTTGAGCTTTTGAGCGCATACTGTGTTCTATCCTCGGTCTTCGAAGATGCCTTGGATCTAGAAGCAATATCTACCGGAAGCGGAGGAGATTGCGGAATAGATTCTCTCTCAATCGTAGTGAACGGTGGCTTGGTTACCGATCCAGAGCAGGTCCAAGACATATTGGATAACAATAAGTACCTTGATGTCCAATTCTTCTTTATCCAGTCAACCACAGCCTCGGAGTTTGAGGGCGCCAAAATCAATACTTTTTTCTTCGGAGTGGAAGATTTTTTTAAAGACAGCCCAGCCCTTCCTTCGAATGAAAAAATGGATAATGCGCGAGCTATCAAGGATGCTCTGTACGCACGGGCCGCTAGCTTCAAGCGGGGAAATCCCGACATCTTTTGTTATTACGTATCGACTGGAAATTGGCAGGCGCCTCAGCACACCATGGCGATAATTAACGCATTCGTTGACCGCCTTCAAAATACAAATCTTTTAGACAACATAAAGGTAGAAATGCTTGATGCAAAGGGCTTGCAGCAACTCTACCGGTCGACCCAAAACGGACTAAAAGCAGAAATTATTCTGCCCAATGTACTGACGCTTCCGCCAATTGAAGGAGTTGACCAGTCATATTTGGGATATATCCCGGCCTCTGAATATCTAAAGCTGATTACAGATGAGCATAATAACATCAGGAAGACGGTGTTTTACGATAATGTCCGGGATTTTCAGGGAGATAATAAAGTTAACGGTAAAATCGCGACAACTCTCTCTTCTAATCTGAAGTCAGAGTTTGTTATCCGAAATAACGGCGTCACGGTTGTAGCGAAATCCCTAACTCGGACTGGAGACAAATTTGCCATTTCCGACTTCCAAATAGTTAACGGCTGTCAAACCAGTCACGTTCTTTTCATGAATTCTGAAAAGCTGGATTCTTCTGTCTCCATACCCATTAGGATCGTGGCGACGACAAACGAAGAGGTGACAAAAGGCGTAATCGAGGCCACGAATAGTCAGACCGAGGTGTCGGATGAGCAGCTTAGAAGTCTGTCGGATTTTCAAAAGACGCTTGAGGAACACTATGCAACCTACGAGGGAGATCGCAAGCTATACTATGAGCGCCGTTCAAAACAGTACGCTAGCAATCTCGACGTCGAGAAGACTCGTATAGTTAGTATCCCCTCCCAGATCAAAAGTTTTGGAGCAATATTCCTTGACGATCCTCATAGGGCTGGTCGGTATTTTGCTACCCTACGCAAGATTCACGACGAAGAGCTATTTCAGAGCGATGATAAACCTGAACCGTACTACACGGCAGCTTACGCGGCCTATCGGTTAGAGTACGTATTTCGAAATAACCTGTTGCCTGTTCAGTACAAACCGGTCCGGTGGCACGTGCTAATGGTGATGAGAATGATGGTGGCAAAATCGACCGTCGTGCCGGCGATGAACTCGAAAGGAATCACGAAGTTGTGTGAAGCTATTAATTCGCTCATGTGGTCTCCTGATGACGCGGTCGAGATTTTTACGGAAGCCAGCACAATCGTTCATTCGGCGTTCGATCAGACAGGTCGCTCGCTGGACCGAGATGTGGCGAGAAGTCAGGAAAGTACGGAGGTCGTCGTTAAGGCAGTGAAGGACGTTCTCTTCAAGCCAGGGCCGGTTGCGGCATGATACAAAGCCCAATGGCTGGCGTGTAGTTATTCTGCGGGCTCTCGCTCGCGCATCGAGGCGGACGCGCGCGCTTTCTTCTTAAGCGCGGGGGCAATCTCCGTGCGTGGCCCCTGGAGCAGCGGCTTGAGATAGCCGCCCGTATAGGAGCGAGGTTCCTCAGAAACCTGTTCCGGAGTGCCTTCGGCGACGATCTCGCCACCCTTGTCACCGCCCTCAGGCCCAAGGTCGATCACCCAATCCGCAGTCTTGATCACCTCGAGGTTATGCTCGATCACCACCACGGTATTCCCCTGCTCCACTAATGCATGGAGCACCTCGAGCAATTTCCGCACATCCTCGAAATGCAGCCCCGTCGTCGGCTCGTCCAATATGTACAGCGTCTGCCCGGTCGCCCGCCGCGACAGCTCCTTCGCCAATTTTACCCGCTGCGCCTCGCCGCCGCTCAGCGTGGTCGCCTGCTGCCCCACCTTGATATAGCCAAGCCCGACCTCCTCGAGCATCCGCATCTTGTCGCGGATCGGGGGGACGGCCTTGAAGAGCTCGGCCGCGGCCTCGACGGTCATGTCGAGGATCTCGGCGATCGAGTGGCCCTTGAACTTCACCTCCAGCGTCTCGCGGTTGTAGCGCTGGCCGTGGCAGACGTCGCAGGTGACGTAGACGTCGGGGAGGAAGTGCATCTCGATCTTGATGAGGCCGTCGCCCTTGCAGGCCTCGCAGCGGCCGCCCTTGACGTTGAAGCTGAAGCGCCCCGGCTTGTAGCCGCGCGCCTGGCTTTCCGGCAGGCCCGCGAACCAGTCGCGGATCTGGGTGAAGGCGCCGGTATAGGTGGCGGGGTTGGAGCGCGGGGTGCGGCCGATCGGCGACTGGTCGATGTCGATCACCTTGTCGAGATATTCGAGGCCGGTGAGCTTGTCGTGGCGGCCGGCCTGGATTCGGGCGCCGTTCAGGTGGCGGGCGGCGGCGGCGTAGAGCGTGTCGATGGTGAAACTGCTCTTGCCCGAGCCGGAGACGCCGGTGACGCAGGTGAAGGTGCCCAAGGGGATCGCCGCGGTGACGCCCTTGAGGTTGTTGGCGGTGGCGCCCGAGAGGGTGAGCTTCCGTCCGGTGCCCTTGCGGCGCTTGGCCGGGACGGGGACCTCGCGGCGGCCGCTGAGATAATCGGCGGTCAGGCTGGTCTCGCAGGCGAGCAATTGGTCGTAGGTGCCGTGGCAGACGACATGGCCGCCATGGACGCCGGCGCCGGGGCCCATGTCGATGACGTAATCGGCGGTGCGGATCGCATCCTCGTCATGCTCGACGACGATGACGGTGTTGCCGAGGTCGCGCAGCCGGCGCAGCGTGACGAGGAGGCGCTCATTGTCGCGCTGATGGAGGCCGATCGAGGGCTCGTCGAGGACGTAGAGCACGCCGGAGAGGCCCGAGCCGATCTGGCTGGCGAGGCGGATGCGCTGGCTCTCGCCGCCCGAGAGCGTGCCCGAGGTGCGGTTGAGGTCGATATAATCGAGCCCGACATTGTTGAGGAAGCCGAGCCGCTCGTTAATCTCCTTGAGGATGGCGCGGGCGATCTCGTTCTGGGTCGGGTTGAGCTTCTCGGAGAGCGAGGAGAACCAGGCCAAAGCGTGGCGGACCGAGCGGGCGGTGGCCTGGCTGATATGCTCGCCGGCGATCTTGACCGCGAGCGGCTCCGGACGGAGGCGGGCGCCGTGGCAGATTTCGCAGGGCGCGGCGCTTTGATATTTGCTGAGCTCCTCGCGCATCCAGGCGCTTTCGGTCTGCAGCATGCGGCGGTTGAGATTGCCGATGACGCCGTCGAACGGCTTGCGGACCTCGTAGCTCTTGCGGCCGTCGATGAAGCGGAGCGTCACCGGGCGGCCCTTGGTGCCGTGGAGGATGATGTCATGGACCTCTTCGGGCAGCTCCTTCCACGGCGTCTCCAGCTCGAAGCCGAATTCGCGGGCGAGGCTGCCGAGCACCTGCATGTAATAAGGGCTGGGCGGGTTGGAGCGGGCCCAGGGGACGACCGCGCCCTTCTTGATCGAGAGCCCCTCATTGGGGACGATCAGATCGGGATCGAAGAGCTGCTTCTCGCCGAGCCCGTCGCATCCCGGGCAGGCGCCCTGCGGCGCGTTGAAGCTGAACAGGCGCGGCTCGATCTCGGCGATGGTGAAGCCCGAGACCGGGCAGGCGAATTTCTCGGAGAAGGTGATTCGGCCGGGCGGGGCGTTAGTGGCCAGTACGTTGCGCTCGGCCGCCTGCTCAAGAGCCTCCGCAACACCCGTTCGGGCTGAGCTTGTCGAAGCCCTCCCTTCGTCTTCCTGGACAGAAGACAAGGAAAGCCCTTCGACAGGCTCAGGGCGAACGGGTTTCCCGGCATTGACGCTGGGCGCGTCCGCCGGATCGAGATAGACGAGGCCGTCGGCGAGCTTCAGCGCCTGCTCGAGGCTGTCGGCCAGCCTTGTCTCGATCCCCTCGCGCACCACGAGCCGGTCGACCACCACTTCGAGATCGTGCTTGAAATTCTTCTCGAGCGCCGGCGCTTCCTCGATCTCGTAGAAGATGCCGTCGATGCGCACGCGGGTGAAGCCGGCCTTCTGCCATTCGGCCAGCTCCTTGCGATATTCGCCCTTGCGGCCGCGCACGACCGGGGCGAGCAGGAACAGGCGGGTGCCTTCGGGGAGCGCCATCACCCGGTCGACCATCTGGCTGACCGTCTGGGCGGAAATGGGCAGGCCGGTGGCGGGGCTGTAGGGCACGCCGACGCGGGCCCAGAGCAGGCGCATGTAATCGTAGATTTCGGTGACGGTGGCGACCGTCGAGCGCGGGTTGCGCGACGTCGTCTTCTGCTCGATCGAGATTGCCGGCGAGAGGCCGTCGATATGGTCGACGTCGGGCTTTTGCATCATCTCGAGGAACTGGCGCGCATAGGCGCTCAGCGACTCGACGTAGCGGCGCTGGCCCTCGGCATAGATGGTGTCGAAGGCGAGCGAGGATTTGCCCGAGCCCGAGAGGCCGGTGATCACGGTCAGCGTCTCGCGCGGGATATCGACGTCGATATCCTTGAGATTGTGCTCGCGCGCGCCGCGGACGCTTAGGTGGGTCAGCATCGGGCAAGCCCTCGCTTCGGAAGATGAGTCAGCATGAGTGAGGCTGTTCCAGATTTGTTCTATCGTTAATCGCCGGCGCGCCGGGCGTCAACGCGGGCCGGGCGGAGATGGGGGCGGGGAGGCGGGGAGGCAAGGCGCGGGGAGATGAATGCGCCGTCAATCCTTGCCGCCGCCGTCCTCCGTCCCGCCTTCCTCGCTGAGCCGCTCCGCTTCCTCTTCGGCATCGCGCTCGGCATTCTCGGCCTCGATGCTGGCGATCATCTCGCGCAGCTTGGGCTCCCACTCGAATTTCGGCAGCGAGGCGGGATCGTGCCGCGGCACCGCGGGCAGCTCGGCGCCGAGTTCGGTGAGCAGCGCCCGCGCGCGGGTCAATTCCCAACCATAGACATAGGGCTCGCCCTCGCCGACCGCCGTGTCATGCGCGCGCCGCGCCGCTTCGACGGCGCGTTCGCGCTCGCCGAGCTCCGCCCAGACCCGGCCGACATAGAATGCGGCCACGCCACCCCACCGCTTCAGCGCTTCGGCGCCCGCGCGCGCGCCATCGCGGTCGCCGCTCCGCAGCCGCGCCAGCGCCAGTGCGGCTTCGGCATGGACGGCCTTCTGCCCGACCGCGCGGGCCATGGCGATGGCATGTTCCAGGCTGGTGATGGCCGCAGCCTGCTGCCCATTTTCCATCAGCCAGCGCCCGCGCAGCTCCGCCAGTTCGCGGATTCTCTTCCGATTGCCACCCTTTGCGGCGACCTGTTCCGCTTCGGCCAGCACTGCTTCGCTCAATCTGCCCTGCCGGGCGCAGTGCCAGGCATACATGACCTCGGCATCGCCCGCCCGATAGATCGCGTCCGACGTCGGCTCGTCCAGCGTGGACAGTTCGTCCCAAAGCGCTTCGGCCTGCTCGCTTTTGCCGATTATCGATGCGAGCCGGAATTCGTCCAGCAGGAGCAAGAAGGTTTCTTCCTCATCGCGGTTGGCGCGGGCGACGGCTCCAGCAAGATCATAAAGATGCTCCTGCGTCGCCAAGTCGTAATACACGGCCAGGTTGGCGATATTTATCGAAATTGTGTGTCGAAGATTATTGTCCAGGTTCATGACGAGAGCCTGCTCGCCCAAATTGCAGGCGCGATCCGGGTCGATTGCCTTCATGACCAATGCGGCCTCGTTCATCAGCCAGGATTGATCCGACGGATCGCTCACTGCCGGCAGCCGATCCCAGCCATCCGGGAAGAAGTCGTTCAACAGCCCCGCGATTTCGGCGCCGGCTTCCAGGCGAAAGCGCAGCGTGTTCGCCAGGCTGCCACGAAAGACATCCAGGGCCTCGTCGAGCCGGCCCATGCGGTTCAACGTCGCCACGAGCTGCCGCCCCAGCGCCACCTCTTCCAGGCTTTCGGCATGATCCCAGCTGCGCGGGCTGACGGCGCGGCAATAATCGGCCACGCGCCCGCCGCTGTTCGCGCGCTCGTCTCCGCTCATCCGGCTGGAAGCCACCCCGCGCACCACCGGATGCAGGTCATAACGGCGACCTGCCGAATCATATTGCAGGAGCCCGCGCTTTTCGAGGTTTCGCACGGTGGCCGCGAGATGGCGCGGCGCGGCCTTCACCGCCGGATCCGCCTGCCATGCCGCCAGCGCTCTGCGGGATAGCGCATGCTCCTCGAGGGCGGCGCGGTACTCGGCCTGCGCATAGTCTCGCCGATCCTTGTCCCAAAGGCCCCACATGTAGTGCCGCTCGGGAGGTTCGGGCTCGTCAATTTCCGCCGGCCGGGCCGGCATGTGGGGATTGATCGCTTCGAGCAGCGGAAAATCGGCGCCGCCGATCAGGATCGCCAGGCCCTGCAGCAATTGCAGCGACATCGGATCGAGCGCAACGATCGCCGCATCGAGGATATGATTGCGGCGCTGGATCAGATCGAGCGCCGCCCAATCGAGCTTGCCGCCATGAGCGGGATCGTCGCGCCATGCCGCGAAATCGCCCGGACGCGGCAGATATTCGTTCACCAGCCCGGCCAGGACGCCGATCACCAGCGGATGGCCATCGCAATTGGCCTGGAGGAACGTCTGGATCGCCTGCGAGTCGCCGCGCACGCCGCAGGCGCGGAACAGCGCCTCGGCATCGGGAGGACGCAATCCTTTCAGCAGCTCGCGCTTGACGCCGGGAATGGCCTGGCCGGCCTTGTTGACGAGCTTCGCGGGAGTCAGCCGGGTCGAGATCAGCAGCTTCGAGCGGGTGACTGCGGCCAGGCGCCGCAACAGCTCGTCGTCCTCGGGCCGGATGGCGAGGCAGGGATCGCGGCCGGCCACGGGGTCGCGGATCGATTCGACATCCTCGTCGCGCAGCTGCGCGGCATCGGACCGCTGATAGCCGACGAGAATGCGCTCCAGTCCATCGAGCACCAGCAGCCAATGGTGCTGATCGAGCCCGGCAAGCAGCCTATCGCCCAGTTCGGGGGCACGCATCTCGGCGAAATGCTTGACGGGCAGGCCGGTCATGTAGCTCAGCGCCTCGCGGCAGAAGCCGGCCAAGGTCGCGCCCTGTTCGTAAAAGCTGTACCAGAAGCGGCCCGCCCAATCCCCCCGCACCTGCGACGCGCGCTGCTTCAGCCAGTGCCAGGTGAGCATGCTCTTGCCGGTTCCGCCCATCGCCTCGAACAGCAGCACCGGGTGCGGATCGGCGGGCGACGCCCAATCGTCGAGCACGTCGAGCTCGGCGGAGCGGCCGACGAAATCGTGCGAGCCGATGTAAGGAGGGAGCGCGCGCAAGGCGGGTGCGGCAGGGAGGGGCGGGTCCTGCGCCGACGGCTCCGCGGCGGCGGCGGCATTATCGGGCAGCTCGAGCTCGCGGGCCAGATTGCCGATCGCCGGACCGACGCGCTCGGCGAAATCCTCGAGGCTGTTGAAGGGCTCCCAGACGCGCTCGACCTTGCCCTCGTTGCGCATCAGCTTGGCGCGCGCCTTGAATGCCGCGAGCTTGGCGCGGCGATCGGGATCGAGCTCGATATCCTCTTCGAGCACCTTGTGATCGCCGGCCATGATGAAGAGCAGGATCGGCCGATCCAGCCGCATCGCCTCGTCATATTCGAGCTCGGTGATCGAGCGCTCCTCGGGATTGCGGTCCGGGTCGGGCGGCGTCTGGCCGTATTTCTTGGTGATGATGCCGATATAGGCGGCGCTCTCGCGCACATAGCGCAGGCTGGCGTCGATCACGTCCGCCGCCCGCGCGCCGCCGCTCTCCATCCCGACGGCGTGGAATCCGAGCTTTTCGATCGCGAGCTTGGCCTTCTGCCGATGCTCCTTGAGATCGGTGAAGGTGCTCGACAGCATGATCCCTTGAAAGGACTTCGGCTGGTCCGCCATCCCGCCCCCGCGCTTTGTTCCCGGATTTCCTCAAGAAGCGAAGGCCTGGTTCAATGCAAGCCCCGCGGAAATAATATCCGCAATCGCTGCCGACAATCGGCTCGTCCGGCGCCGCGATGCCGATGCGCCCGCCGGCGCCGGCAATTTTCAGGGGCGTGATCGCCGTCACGCCCGTTCGCCGCCCGGATCGTGGATTGTCGGCTCGACCGATTCGCTGATCGCGCGGATTCGAACACGGTTACGGCCACCTGCCTGGCCTGATCTTTGGCTGTTCTCAAAGGGGGAATAAGAATGACGATCGATCTGACCAAAGCGCCCGAAGACGTCAGCACGGCGCCCGGCTCGCCCTACCGCAAGCTGTTCGAGAAGCTTCAGGGCAACGTCCTGAAGCCGCACGGCCGCAACGTCGAGAAGCACGTCTTCCTGAAGTTCACGGGATCCGCGGCCAACGTCCGCAAATGGATTCGCGAGAAGATCGCGAAGGCGGTGCTGACCACCGCGGCCCAATACGACCAGGCCAAGAAGCGCGAGGACGACAAGAGTTTCGACGGCGGGCCGGTGACGCTCTTCTTCCTGTCGGCGGCGGGCTATCGCTATCTGGGCCTCAATCCGGCCCAGTTCGGCAGCAAGGCCTTCCGCGACGGCATGAAGGACCAGGGCAACGGCCTGATCGACATCGTCTTCAGCACCGAGAACAAGGACCCCAAGCCGAACCGCTGGGAGACGGGCTATCGCGACACGGTCCACGCTCTGGTCCAGCTCGGCGACGATCCGGAGGACGAGACCCGGTTGCTCAACACGCTCGAGCTGCTCAAGAGCGAGGTCGCCGGCATCGCCACCATCCTCGCCATCGAGACCGGACGCGCGCTGCGCCGCACTGCGAACAAGGGAACACCGACCCAGCGCGTCGAGCCGATCGAGCATTTCGGCTATTTCGACGGCATCAGCCAGCCGATCTTCACCGCCCAGGACCTCAAGAAATATTATGACGACAAGAAGGGGACGGACGCGCCGGGCAATTGGGATCCGGGCGCCAGCCTCGACCTCGTGCTCGCCGACGATCCGTTCAGCGCCGACGAGGAGGCCTTCGGCAGCTATCTCGTCTACCGCAAGCTCAACCAGAATTTCGGCCAGTTCGAGGATCGCGTCGCGGCCTGCGCGGCGGCGAGCGGCCAAACGCCCACGATCGCCGGCGCCCAGACCGTCGGCCGGTTCAAGGACGGCACGCCGATCGTCGACGCCGACAAGCCCGTCGGCGAGTATAAGAACGACTTCATCTTCAAGACGCTCGATCCCGAAGGCTGGCGCTGCCCGGCCCATGCCCATGTCCGCAAGGTCAATCCGCGCGAGACGACGCCGCACACCTCGCCGAGCGCCGAGCGCAAACGCAGGATCGCGCGGCGCGGCATCCCCTACGGCAAGCCGATGCCCAAGATATGCGACGCCGTGGACACGGATCCGAATCCGGCTGCCGACCGCGGCCTCCTGTTCCTGTGCTTCCAGGCCAATGTCGAGAAGCAGTTCGAGTTCATCCAGCGCACCTGGTGCGACAATCCGAACTTCCCGACCAACGTGTTCAACGCGCCGGGCATCGTCGGCGGCAAGGATACGGGCGACGATCCGCTGATCGGGCAGGATGCGAACGAGCGCCAGCGCTGGCCGAAGAAATGGGGCAATCCCGCGGGCGGGGTGGCGAAGTTCAACTTCGAAGCGGCGGTCACGCTCAAGGGCGGCGAATATTTCTTCGCCCCCAGCATACCGTTCCTCAAATCGCTCTGACGATCGTCGCCGATGGGCGGGGCGGGGGGGTCGTGGCGGCGGGCTTGAGTCGCCGCCGCGGCCCCCTTGCGCGCGAGGCGCCGCCAAGGCGCGATCCAGCCGCTAACCTCATGTAAAGAAAGAGCGGCGCAGCGCTTCTGCATGAACCTGCTCGCTCCAATGCTCGCTTTCGCCGCGGCCGGCTTCGCGCCGTCCGCGTCCGCCCAGCCGCGCGAGGCAGCCGCCGCGGCGGCGACGCCGGCTGCCGTCGCCGAAGGGAATAGGCGGTTCGCGCTCGATCTCTTCCGCCGGCTGGCGCGTCACGAGCGCGGCAACATCTTCTTCTCGCCGGTCAGCCTCGCCACCGCCTTCGGCCCGCTCGCCGCCGGCGCCGGCGGCGCTACCCTGCGCGCGATCGCCGATACGCTCGGCTATCCCGCCTCGGGACCCGCTCTGCATCCCGGGCTCGGCGGGCTAGGCCGTTCGCTCGAGCGCGACGGCGACGGCATCACGCTCAGCATCGCCAACGCGCTCTGGTTCGACCGGCGCATCGTGCCGCGCCCGGCCTTCCTGGCGGCGGCGCGCGGCGATTACGGCGCCGGCGTCGAGACCCTCGACTTCCGCCAGGCGGAGGCGGCCGCGGCGCGGATCAACGCCTGGTCGGGCGAGGAGACGCGCGGGCGTATTCCGCAGTTGGTCACCGCCGCCGATCTGCCGCCGGAGACCGGCCTGGTCGTCACCAACGCAGTCTATTTCCTGGCCGATTGGGCCGCGCCTTTCGCGCGCGAGGCCACCCGCTTCCTGCCCTTCACGCTTGGCGACGGCGGCCGCGTGACGACGCCGATGATGGGCCAGACCGGCGGCTTCCGCCATTATCGCGGCCGCAGCTTCGCCGCGCTCGATCTTCCCTATCGCGACCCCCGCTTCACCATGACCCTGCTGCTGCCCGACGCGGCGGACGGGCTGCCGGCGCTCGAACGGGCGCTGAGCCCGGCTTTGCTGACGCGGACCTTCGCCGCGCTCGACCGCGCCGAGGAGGCCAGGGTCGAGCTGCTGCTGCCGAAGCTGGAGCTGCGGACGGATTACCGGCTCCGCGACGCGCTGCAGGACATGGGCCTTGCGCCCGCCTTCGCGCCCGACGCCGATTTCTCCGGGATCAGCGAGACGCCGGTCACGATCGGCCAGGTCATCCACAAGACCTTCCTGCGCGTCGACGAGAAGGGGACCGAGGCGGCGGCCGCGACCGCGATCGTCAACATCGTCGTCTCGGGCATGCGGCGCGACCGGATACCGCCGATCCAATTCCACGCCGACCGCCCCTTCCTGATCCTGCTCCGCGACCGGGAGAGCGGCGCGATCCTGTTCTTCGGGCGGATCGTCCGGCCGGAAGTGCCCGCCTAACGCCCCGGGCTGGCCGTTCCAGATCCGTTCTGTTGCCGATCGGGGCGTGACGGCCGTCACGCGCCGGCAACGGCTGGGCTGCCTACCCTGCCTTCGCGAAGAAGGAGGCAAGCATGACTTGGACGAACGCGAAACTCCCACGGCTCTGCGCCACCGCGGCGATTGCTCTTGTTCTGGTGTCGACGCCGGTGATGATCCGGGCCGCGGACGACCCGGACCCCAACAAGGCGCTGAAGGACGAGAAGGCGCGGCTCGACGCCCAGGCCGAGCTCGTCGCCTCCCGCGCCGCGCTCGACCGCGCGAGGATCGCCGCGCTCGGCCTTCCCTCGTTCGAGGGCACGCGGACCGTCAACACCGGCGCCGGCGCGATCGAGGCGAGCATGCTCTCGACCACCGCCGTCCGGCGGGCGGCGCAGATCATCTCGGGAAACCTCGTTCCCGCCGCCGCCGGGGCGCAGCGCTATGCCGGCAAGTACATTCTCCTCGCCGGGAATGAAGCGCTGGATTTCGCCCAGGCCGGCTCCATCCTTATCCAGATGGACGCGATCAGAACGCTGTTCGACCAGATTCCGCCGCCGCCGCCGCCGCGCACGCGGGCGCGCACGCGGGCGCGCACGCGGGGCCAGCAGGGAATGCTCGAGATGGTGCTCGGCCCGACGGCCGCGATCGGCGCGATTTCCGCGGCGGCGGGTCTGCTCCGGTCGAATGTCGAGATCAGCGCGCTCGAGACGGACGCCATCTCCGAGAATATGCTGGTCTCGGCAATCGCGACCCAGCTGGGCGACCGCGCCATCATTCCGTCCGCGATGATCGGCGTGGTGGAACCGTGCCCGCCTTCCGGCCCGCGGCCCGCGGCCTGCCTCGAAAACTCGCCGCCTCCGAATTGGCGCGACAAATCGCTGATCGACCGGTTCAACCGGCTGGCGGAGCTGCGCACGGACGCCAAGACGGCGCGCGACCGGATTCCCGCCGAGAACCAGACTCCCCAGGAGCAGAGCTATATCGCCGCGGCGGACCGCGCGATCGGCCGGTTCGACACGTTCTTCACCACCGTCACCACGCCCGACGAGCATGGCGCCGTGCCGATCGCCCAGGCCGTCCGGCTCGACATGCTGCGGCGGAGCGCGGCGCGGGTCGTCCGGGTCTTCGTCGCCCAGCATAGCGGCAGCCTGATCAAGACCACCAATTTGCTGACGACGCTTGGCGCCGATCCGCTGCGGGTGAGCGGCGCATTGGTTGCGCGCTACGAGGTCACCGATCCGCTGACCGGCATCACCCATGGCGGCGGGATCCTGACCTGCCAGACGGCGCTGGTCAGGCTCAGCAACGTCCAGCGATGGAATTGGCGGAGCCCGGCCGGGCCGGTCACGGCGCAATGCCAGGAGCAATGACGCCGTTGCGCGAGCGGGGGCGCCGACCCGGGCCGACGGCGAGGCGCTAGCCGGGCTCCGCAAGGGCGGCGGCGAGCGCGGCCCCGCTGCGGCACAGGCTTCGCGCCAGCGCGTCGGGCGTCGCCGGAGCCTCGCCGCGCATCCAGGCGAGGACCGGGGCGAGCGCCGCCTCGGCGAGCTGGGGCGACGCGAGCGGGAGCGGGATTGCGGGCTGGACGTCCGCTTGCCGCAGCCGCTCCGCGACCATCTCGGCGAGCAGGCGCGCCGCTTTCTCGCGCATGCGGCCGCCGGCGAACATCTCGCGGGCGCGCTGCCGGTTCTCCCAGAAATGGGCGAGCAGGCCGGTGAGCGCGGCCGGATCCCCACGCCCGGCGGCCGCGTCGGCGAGGGTGGCGAAGGGGCGCGACAAAGCGTCGAGCGAAATCTCCTCGGCGCTCGAATAATGGTCGTAGAAGGTGGAGCGGCCGACCTTGGCCAAAGCGACGATCTCGGCGACGCGGATCCGGCCCTTGCGGCGATGCGCGACGAGATGGCCGAACGCCTCGACGAGCGCGGCCCTGGTCCGCGTCACCCGCCGGTCCTGCCCTCGTGCCATCGCCTCGCTCCCGGACTTTTCGCCGCTTTCGTCCGCTTATGGACCTTTTCGCTTTCGCGCCCACCCAGCGGCCGCCAAATGTCTCCACCGCCAGTCCTGAAATGTCCATGAGGAGCGTGAAGATGCCGGAAGCCGAGACGCGCGAAGGGGATCGGGCGGCGGGCATCGTCCTGATCGCGGCGGCGGCCACGAGCATGCTCGCAATGGCCCATCATCCGACCAGCTATCGCGCCGGCGCGACGATCGGCATCGTCCACGGCGTGATGATCCTGGTGGCCGGCGCGATGCTCTACGGCTTTTCCCATTTCGCGCGGCGGCGGGGCCTGCGGCGGCCGGCGGTGCTGGCCGGGCTGATCGCCTACGCGATCGGCACGGCGGCCGGCATCGGCGCGGCGACGATCAACGGCTTCGTCGCGCCGGCGCTGGCGGGGCACGCGCCGGCGGTGAGCCACGATCTGTTCGTGCTCGCCTGGGAAGCGAATCAGGCACTGGCGAAGCTGGGTGTCGTCGCCACCGGCGCCGCTTACGCGCTCTGGTCGCTCGATCTGCTGCGGACGAACCGGCTGCTCGCCGCGCTCGGCCTGCTGGCGGGCGGCGTGCCGGCCCTGCTGCTGGTCGGGGGCTGGATCGACATGCACCTCCACGCCGCGATCCTCGTCTATGCGGGGCAGGCCTTGTGGGCCGTCTTGGTCGGGTGGCTGATGCTGCGCCGCGGGCTGGACGCCCCGTCGAACGCAAAAGCGGGTTCGCCGAAAGACTGATGCGCCCGGACCCGCGGCGCGCCAGCCTCCCGCAATGGCCATCCTCCTCCTCGCCGCGCTCGCCGCCCAGGCGCCTGCGGTCCCGCCCGCCGCGCCGCCGCCCGCCTGCGCCGCGCCCGAACATCGCCAGTTCGATTTCTGGGTGGGGCGCTGGGACGTCTATCCGACGGGCACCGAGCGGCTGGTCGCGCACAGCCTGATCGAGCGGCTCTACGGCGATTGCGTGATCCGCGAGAGCTGGATGCCCCTGCGCGGCGGCGGCGGGAGCAGCCTCAACACCTGGCGGCCGGCCGAGCGGCGCTGGCGCCAGCTCTGGGCCGATTCGGCGAACAGCTGGGCCGAATTTTCGGGCGGGCTGGACGGCGAGGCGATGGTGCTGATTGCGGGCGACGGCCAGACGCGATCGCGGATGACCTATTCGCGCCAGCCCGGCGGCGCGGTCCGCCAGCTGGTCGAGCAGAGCAATGACGGCGGCGCGACCTGGACCGCGCAATATGACTTCACCTACCGCCCGGCGACCGCGCTCTAGGTTGATCGCCACTTCAATCTCTATCCCCCGCTTTCGCGGGGATGACGGCACAGCCGCATATCGATACAGCCTAGAGACCCTTCGGCGCGGCGATCCCCCGCTCGGCGAGCGCCGCTTTGAGGGCCTCCTTGGCGCGGTGGAGCTCGGCCAGAGCGGCGTCGTGCGCGGCATCGCCGGCGTCGAGATCGGCGCCGCAATGGATGCAGTCGGCGCGGCCGTCGATGCGGACGAACTGCCGGCAGCCGCGGCAGAGCCGCAGCGGCACCGGGATGCGGCCGGATTCAGCCATGGATGGAGATGCGGTCGGGCAGGCGGGGCGAGGGCGCCGGCGCGCCGGCCGGCTCGACGACGATCTCGAACTCGCCATGGTCGAACGAGCGGCCGCCGGCGTCCTTCACCTTGACCAGCCGCTCGCGCAGCCCCTTCTTGTCCATCTCCAGCGCGCGGTGATGGCACATCGGGTTGTTGCCGTGCCGGCCCATCAAGGCGTGGCTGGTCCAGGTGCAGCCGGCCATGCAGGTCTCGGCATAATAACAGGTGCGGCAAAAGCCCCACAGATCCTCGACCGTGCGGCGGCGGTTGAAGGCGATCGGCTCGGACGTCTCCCAGATCTGCTTGAGCCGCATGTCGCGGACGTTGCCGCCGGCATAAGCGTTGGCGAGGCCGGGGCAGGATTTGATCGTGCCGTCCGCCTCGATCCCCATCACCGTGTCGCCGGCATTGCAGCCGTGGAAATGGATCTCGTCGTCGAGGATGTTGCGGATGGTGGATTCGTACGGGCCGAAATAGCCGATATTGCTGGCCGGCTGCAGGAACAGGCCGCGCCGGCGCCCCTCGACGGCGAGTTCGGCGAGCAGGGGCATCAGCTCCAGCATCTGCCAGGGCTGGAGCAAAAGCTCGGGCCTGTCGGCGGCATTGCCCATCGCGACGGTGAGGGCGAGCTGCCAGTTGGTCGCGCCGGCATCGATGATCAGATCCATGATCTCGGGCAATTGCGGCAGCGAGCGGGCGTTGATCTGGGTGTTGACCGCGCTGGTCAGGCCGTGCGCGTTGACCCGGCGCAGCGCCGCCATGGCGGCCTCGAACGAGCCGGGGACGCCGCGCAATTCGTCGTGGAGCGGGCCGATGCCGTCGATCGAGATGCCGACGCCGCAAAGGCCGGCCTCGGCGGCGCGCGCGACCCGCTCGTCGGTGAGGTTGCGGCCGCCGGTCTGCAGGTCGCACTGCATGCCGGCGGCGCGGATCGCGGCGACGATCTGGAGCCAGTCCTTGCGCAGATAGGCCTCGCCGCCGATCAGGCCGACGTCGCGCGCGCCCAATTCGGCGATCTGCCCGACCAAATCGAGCGCCTCGGCCGTATTGAGCTCGTCGCGGCGGCGGCGGCCCGCGCGCGAGCCGCAATGCTGGCAGGCGAGGTCGCAGGCGAGCGTGATCTCCCAGACCACGCTCACCGGCACCCGGTTCACGATATCGTCGAGCCCGGCATAGCGGACGGGGACCTCGTCCCTCCCCCGCTTCGCCATGGCCTCAGCCGCCCGCCTTGCGCGCGGCCGTGTCCACGGCTTTGATCAGCCCGTCGAAATCCTTATATTCGGCCTGGATTTCCCTGAGACTCTTGGCGAGAGCGGTCAGCTCTACCTGATTGCCCTCGGCGAGGTGCTCGCGAAGCGGGACGCGATAGAAAACGCGGCCGGGATCGAGCAGCTTGATCAGCTTCTCGCGGGTGAGCGGTTCGAGTCTGCGGACCGGTGGCGTTCCCATCTTCCCTCTCCTTTGCATGCGAGTCGAGTCGCCCAGTCAAATTACGTTATGGCCTCGTCATGAGCAAGTTGGCGGCGCTCGTGTCGGGACCAGCGATCCCTATTCACCGGATTCTGCAGAGTCGCCGGAAAGACTCTACGTTTTGGGTAACTGGTGCGTGACTCGGTGACAACTTGAGGCATTGTACCGCGAACGCCTGATCAAGGTTAAGTCCGGGGCCGGGACATGGCCTGGCGCAGCGCCTCGGCGGCGGCGCGGATCGCGGCCCGGCGCGCCTGATGGGCGGCCTCGAGCGCATCGAGGTCGGCGCCGCAATAGAGGCAGGCCGGCCGATCGAGGTGGACGAAACGGGCGCAGCCGCGGCACAGGCGCAGCCGGGGCGGGATGCGCGCCGGCTCAGCCATTGACCAGGATCCGGTCTGGCACGCGTGCATTGGCTGGCTCGACGACGAGCGCGAACTCGCCATGATCGAAGGAATGGCCGGGCGCGTCCTTCACCTTGACCAGCCGCTCGCGCAGCCCCTGCCGGTCCATCTCGAGCGCGCGATGGTGGCACATCGGATTGTTGCCGGCGCGGCCGAACAGAGCGTGGCTGGTCCAGGTGCAGCCGCCCATGCAGACCTCCGCATAGTCGCAGGTCCGGCAGAATCCCCACAGATCCTCGACCGTGCGGCGGCGGTTGAAGGCGATCGGCTCGGCATTCTCCCAGATGTCGCGCAGGCGCCTGTCCCGGACATTGCCGCCGGCATAATGGCGCGACAGGCCCGGGCAGCCCTTGATCGTGCCGTCGGCCTCGATCCCCATCAGCAGGTCGCCGGCATTGCAGCCCTCGAAATAGACCTCCTCGTCGAGAAGGTTGCGAAGCGCCGATTCGTGCGGGCCGAAATAGCCGATATTGTTGGCCAATTGCAGGAAGAGGCCGCGCTCGCGGCCCTCGCCGGCGAGCTCGGCGAGCAGCGGCATGACCTCGAGCATCCGCCAGGGCTGGAGCAGAAGCTCGGGGCGGTCGGCGGCGTTGCCCATCGCCACGGTGAGGGCGAGCTGCCAGTTGGTCGCCCCCGCCTCGATGATCAGGTCCATGATCTCGCGCAATTGCGGCAGCGAGAGATTGTTGATCTGGGTGTTGACGGTGGCGACGAGGCCATGCGCGCGCACGCGCCGGATCGCGGCGATGGCGAGGTCGAACGAGCCGGGCACGCCGCGCAGCTCGTCATGGACCTCGCGCAGGCCGTCGACCGAGACTCCGACGCCCTGCAGGCCGGCCGCCGCCGCGCGCGCCACCCGCTCGTCGTTGAGGTTGCGGCCACCGGTCTGGATGATGCAGTCCATGCCGGCGGCGCGGATCGCGGCGACGATCTCGATCCAGTCCTTGCGCAGATAGGCCTCGCCGCCGATCAGGCCGACCTCGCGCGCGCCGAGATCGGCGAGCTGGGCGACCAAGTCGAGCGCCTCGTCCCGGTTCAGCTCGTCGCGCCGGCGGCGGCCAGCGCGCGAGCCGCAATGCTGGCAGGCGAGATCGCAGGCGAGCGTGATCTCCCAGACGATCGTGACCGGAACGCGGTTGGCCAGATCCTCGGCGCGCGTGTAGCGGACTGGGAGGTCGGCCACCGCCCCGCCTCTAGCCGCAGGCCTTTTCGAGCTCCGCGATCAGCGAGTCGAGGTCGCCATATTGGGCCTTCACGGAGCGCGCGCCGTCGAGAAGGGCGGAAATCTCGGCCTTGTCGCCCCGATCGAGCGTGTCGCGGACGGCGGCCAGATAGAAAGGTTGGGGCTTACCATAAGACGATTCGCTGGCCATTTCTTCAGCTCCCTTATCGAGTCGTGGTAAGACGAGCGTCTGCTACAATCGCACAATCGTCAAGTCGGCACACGATATGTTATTTGTACGGTATTGGCTGACGATTCTCCCGCAAGAACAAGTCGAGTCAAACCGGGTCACCTAATCATTGGGTTGCTAAAGCGAACTGAATTTGTGCTGTCCTGACGCCGGGGCCGTCTGGCCGCAACATGGCGAGAGCCCGATCGGCGGCTGACGCCGGACCGCCGACCGCCTTGGTCGATGCCGGCGGCGGTTCGCCGAATCGGCGGATGACGGCGGAGCGCGATGGCATTAGCGTGGCCTCAAGAGGGGGACTCGCCATGCGCCATCTGATCCTGCTCGCCGCCATGTTCGGCGCGGCGGGCGCCAGCGCCCAGGAGGTAGGCCGGCTCGGGCCGCCCGATTCGCCGATCTCGGCCTCGGTCGAGCTGCCGCAACATAGCCGGCTCGTCTATGTCAGCGGCACCGTGCCCGATCCGGCCGACGCCGCTGCGCCGGCGGGCTCGGTCCAGCGCTACGGCGATACGGCGACGCAGACGCGCTCGGTGCTGCGCAAGATCGGGGCCCAGCTCGCCCGCCACAATCTCTCCCTGCGCGACGTGGTGATGATGCGCGTCTTCCTGGTCGCGCCGCCGGGGCAGGCGCGGATGGATTTCGCCGGCATGATGACCGCCTATCGCGAATTTTTCGGCACCGAGGCCCAGCCGATGCGGCCGGCGCGCTCGACCATGCAGGTGGCGGGGCTGGTCGATCCGGGCTGGCTGGTCGAGATCGAGGTCACGGCGGCGGCGACGCCCGCGCAGGGTCAGCGGCGGTGAGCCTCTCGAAGGACCCGGATTTGTGAAAGGGAGATTTCCGATGGCTCTGACGCGGCGCGGGTTCCTCGAGCGCTTGGGCGCCGTCGGCGGCTATGGCGCCGTCTATCTCGGCATGGAGGCGATGGGCCTCCTGAACGCGCCGCCGGCCTCGGCGGAGCCGTTCGAACTGCCGCGCGGATCGGGGCGCGGGCGCAAGGTGGCGATCCTCGGAGCGGGCATATCCGGGCTGGTTTCAGCCTATGAGCTCAAGCGCGCCGGCTGGGACGTGACCGTGCTCGAGGCGCGCGACCGGGTCGCCGGACGGGTGTGGACGATCCGCGGCGGCGACCGGATCGTGCAGACGGGGAGGCCGGACCAGCTCTGCCAATTCTCCGACGGGCTCTATTTCAATGCGGGCGCGGCGCGGCTGCCGTCCCAGCACCACACGATCCTCGGTTACGCGCGCAGCCTGAGAGTGCCGATCGAGGTGATGGTCAATTCGAACCGCTCGGCGAAATGGGATTTCGGCGGCCGCGTGCTCAACGACCGGCAGATGATCAACGACATGCGCGGCCAGATCTCCTCGCTGCTCGCCAAGGCGATCGACCGCGGCGCGCTCGACGGCGAGTTGCGGGGCGGCGACAAGGAAGCGATGCGCCAGTTCCTCGGCTTTTACGGCGAGCTCGCGCAGAATGGCGATTATGCGCCGCAGGGCCGCTCGGGCTATATGCAGGAGCCGGGCGGCTACGACCGGCCGGCGCGGGCGCTGCCGCCATTGTCGCTGGCCGAGCTGATGCGCAACCGCGCCGCCGGCCTGCCGCTCGTCTTTGAGGAATTCTTCGATCAGCAGACGCCGATGATGCAGCCGGTCGGCGGCATGGACCGGATCGCGCACGCGCTCCACGAGCGGGTCCGGCGCGAGGTCCGGCTCGGCGCCCCGGTGACCGCGATCCGCCGCCAGGGCGCCGGCGTCCGCATCCATCACGGCCCGGGCGATCGCGTGCTCGACGCCGACTTCTGCATCTGCACATTGCCGCTCAACCTCCTGCAGCGGATTCCGAACGATTTCTCGCCGGCCAAGCAGGCGGCGATCCGCGACGTCCCCTATCTGCCGAGCGTCAAGGTCGCCTTCGAAAGCCCGCGCTTCTGGGAGGAGGAAGGGATTTACGGCGGCCTCGGCTGGACCGACCAGGCCAATGAGAATCTGCTCTATCCGTCGGGCCGTTGGCATGCGCCCCGCGGCGTCCTGGTCGCCGCTTATTGCGCGGGCTGGACCGGGGATCATCTCGGCGCCTTCAACGCGATGAGCCACGAGGAGCGCTTCCGCATCTGCCGCGAGGTGGTCGAGCGCATGCATCCGGGCAAGGCGCGGCTGCTCGAGCGGCCGGTGACGGTGGCCTGGGGCGCGACGCCCTGGTCCGAGGGCGTCGGGCCGGTCCATCCCGATTTCGGCGAGCAGCGCGGCGCGCGTTACGCCGAGCTGCAGCGCCCGGAGGGGCCCATCGTCTTCGCCGGCGAGCATCTGAGCTATGTGCTCTACTGGCAGGAAGGCGCGGCGCTCTCGGCGCACGCGGCGATGCGGGTGCTGATGAGCCAGGCGGCGGCGCGGGCGGCCTAGCTGCCGCAGGTTTCGTCGAAGAGCGGGCCGAGCGACAGCAAGGACGGATAGCGCTCGCGCCAGCCCGGGCCGCAGGCTTCGAGCAGCATCGCCTCGCCCGCGCCCATCGGATAGACGGCGACGCGCTGCTGGCCGGCAAGATCCGGCGCTGCCAGCGCGGCGAGGATCTCGCGCTCATAGGTGTCGGCCTCGGCACGCATCGCCGGATCGGGCCAGAGCCGCGAGATGGCGATTTCGGTCCAGCGGGCGACGCCCTCCTGCCAGAGCTGGAACTCGAAATAGCGCCAGTTGCGCGCTCCGGTCGCCGCCGCGAAGGCGCGCCGGAGCCTGAGATAATCGGTCAGCCGCGCGCGGAAGGCCGGGGTGCCGCGCGCGGCCAGAGCGGCGGCGAGCGCGCGCGACGCGGCGGCATGGGCGGCGACGGCTCCGGCATCGGCATAAGGGAAAGCGAAGTTGAGCATCCACATGCCGGTCTCGTCGCCGCCGGCCAGATCGAGCGCGGCGACCCGCGCATAATAATCCGGCAGCGCCGCCTGCCATTGGTGGACATGCTCGTGCAGGACCGTCGAGCGCCAGCGTGGGCGCGCGAGGCCGGTCGAGGCCGGCGTTCCCATCACAATCGTCGAGGGCGGGCCGAACAAGGGCATCGCCGCCAGCCAATTGGCCGGCATGGTGCCGCGCGGTCGCACGAAGCGCCGGCAGCCGGTCGCCGAGTCCAGGCCCGCGTCGCTGAAGCCGGGCGGCGCGCCAGGGTGGCAGAGCAGGGTCTCGCCGCCGGGCTCGAGCAGCAGGAGGCCGAACGGCGCCTCCCCGAAACCCGGCCAGATCCGGTTGCCCTGCTCGCGCGCGATCGTGCGGATCGCCGCGAGCTCCGGGCCGAGCGCGGTCGGCGGCGCGGCCGGAGCGGCGGACCAGAAAGCCAGCAAGGCCAGGATGTCGAGCAGCAGCGCCTCCCCCGAAGATGCGCGTACAAAGTCGGGGACGCGGCGTGAACGCGCCGTGAATGTTGGTCGAAGCGGGCGGCCGTCTGGTCGAAACCGCTTGGGCGGCGGGGCGCGGGCTGGTATCCGGAGGCATGAGATTTTGAGGGGGATTTTCCGATGCTGAAACGCGCTCTCCTGCTTGCCGCCGCTTTTGCCCTGCCGCTCGGCGCCGCTCATGCCGCACCCGCCGACGTCGCCGCCGCCGTCTCGGCACCCGGCCGGCCGGCCGCGGCGGTCGCGCTCGACGCCAGCCGCAAGCCGGCCGAAGTACTCGCCTTCGGCGGCCTACGGCGCGGCGACCGGGCGCTCGATCTGGTCACCGGCTCGGGCTATTTCGCCGAGATCATGGGCCGCGCGGTCGGGCCGACGGGGAGCGCGCTTGCCTGGGAGCCGGCCAATTTCCTCAACGCGGAATCGCGCGCGGGGCTGGACGCGATCAAGACGCGCACCCCCAATGTCTCCTGGTTCGGGGCGCCGGCCGATGCGCTGGCTCTGCCCGAGCGGGCGTTCGATTTCGCGATGATCAACCTCAATTATCACGACACTTATTGGCAGAGCGAACGTTTCCGCTTCCCGCGCGTGGACCCCGACGCTTTCCTGCGCACCGTCTTCCAGTCGCTGAAGCCCGGCGGGACGATCCTTGTCATCGACCATGTCGCCAATCCCGGCGGCGACACCCGCGCCGTGGTCGAGGCGCTGCACCGGATCGATCCGGCGACGATCCGCGCCGATTTCGAGCGCGCCGGCTTCGTCTTCGCCGGCGAATCGAACGTGCTCAGGAACCCCGAGGACGATCACACGAAGCTCGTCTTCGACCCGGCGATCCGCGGACGCACCGACCGCGTGGTTTATCGATTCAGAAGGCCGGCGCGCTAGGTCAGGAACGGGCCGCGCGCGGCGCGGCGCGCTTCTTTTGCCGGGACGCCCGCCAGCGCGCGGAAGTCGCGCGCCATATGGGCCTGGTCGGCGAAGCCGGAAGCGGCGGCATGGTCGGCGAGCGACGGCTGGGCGGGCACTTGCTCGAACGCCTTGTGGAAGCGGAGCAGCCGCAAATAGGTGCGCGGCGGCAGGCCGACATGGGCCGCGAACCAGCGCTGCAGCGTGCGCGGGCTCATCCCCGTGCCGCGGCTCATCTCCGCGACCGAATGAGCGGCGACGATAATACGCCCCGTCGCGGCCAGCGCGGGCGCAGCGGCGAGCCGCGCCTCGATCCCCTCCGCCTCGAACGGCAGCCAGCGGCCGCGCATCGCCGCGAGCGGGATGGCGCTGATCAGGCCCCAGGCCCAGGGCCAGAGCCTCAGGCCCTCGAAGCGGGCGTCGCCGCTGATCCCGAAGCCCTCGGGCCGCTCGATCAGGCCGACCGCGAAGGCGGCGGGCTGGTCGCCGCCCCAGCGCGAGCGGCCGGCGCGGCGGCGGATGATCTCGACGCAGCCGTCGGGCACCGCCTGCTGGTCGGTCCACTCGTCCGGCGCGCCGCCGCCGGCCAGCGTCCAGCGCGCCTTGACCAGGCCTTGGAGCGCAAGCGGCGGCGGGTGCTCTTCATAGTCCATCGCCCAGTCTGACGCCGTTTGTCGCATCGGTTCAAGACAGGGGCAGCGCATGGCGGCATAGCCGTGCCGGAGAGGGAGGCGGTTATGAAGAAAGCGATCAATGCGGCGCTGGCGCTGCTGCTCGTGGGGCAGGCGGCCCCGCCCGCGAGCGTCGGCGACCTCGCCTGGATGAGCGGCCATTGGGCGACCGAAGAAAGCGGACGCTGGACCGAGGAGAGCTGGTCGGCGCCGCGCGGCGGCATCATGCTCGGCCACAGCCGCTCGGGCAGCGGCGATGCGGTGCGCGAGTTCGAGTTCCTGCGCCTCCAGGCGGGCGCGGACGGCGTTCCCGTCTATCTCGCCCAGCCCGGCGGGCGGCCGCCCGTGGCGTTCCGGCTGACCGCGCGCGACGCCGCCAGCGCGACCTTCGAAAATCCTTCCCATGATTTCCCGCAGCGGATCGTCTATCGTCGCGACGGCGACTCCATGGTCGCGACGATTTCGGCGCTGGACGGGTCGAATGCGATGAGCTGGACCTATCGGCGCCGGTAAAGGCGAGGGGGCAGATGGCCGAGATCAAGACCAGGCCGACCGGCGTCGCGGTCGACGACTTCATCGAGAAGGTCCCGGATCCGCGGCGGCGTGAGGACGCCAGGACGGTGCGGGCGCTGATGGAGCGGCTTTCGGGCGAGCCGGCCGAGATGTGGGGGCCGAGCATCATCGGCTTCGGCACCTATCATTACAAATATGACAGCGGCCATGAAGGCGACATGGCGCGGCTCGGCTTCTCGCCCCGCAAGGCCGAGCTGGTGCTCTACGTCCTGACCGGCGCCGCCGAGCAGCAGGCGCAGCTCGCGCGGCTGGGCAAGCACAAGACCGGCAAGGTCTGCCTCTACATCAAGAAATTGAGCGACGTCGACGAAGCGGTGCTCGAGGAGATGGTGGCGGGGGCGCTCGCCTATATGGACGAGAAATATCCGCGCTGACGGTGGTGGGTTGCCGGGGGAATCAGGGTAATTCACCCCCGCTTCATCTTCGCGCGGCGAAACGAAAGCGGGGCGCGACGAAAAGCGCTTGCATCCTGCCACAAATGTGACATGCTACGTGTGTAGCAGGTGAAAAGCATGATGATCGATTCCCTTCCAAGACGCGAACGCGAGCTGTTCGAATTGCTGTGCAGCGCCGGCGAGGCGACCGCGGCCGAGCTGCGCGCGGCGATGCAGGACCCGCCTTCTTATTCGGCGGTGCGCACCCTGCTGAGCCGGCTCGAGGCGCGCGGCGCGATCCGCCACCGCCTCCACGACCAGGCCTATGTCTATCAAAGCGTGCCGCAGCCCGCCAAGGTCCGCGAATCGGCGATGAAGCAGATGGTCCGGACCTTCTTCGACGGATCGGCGGCCAATGCCGCGACCGCTTTGCTCGGGCTGACCAGCAGCCTGTCCACCGACGAGATCGACGCCCTGCAAAAGGCGATCGACGAAGCCAGGGAGCGTGAGTGATGGACGTGTCCTTCTTTGTTCAGATGGCCTGGAAATCCGCCTTGATCGCCGGCGCGGCTTTGGCGCTGGCCTATGTCCTGCGCTCGCGCGCCGCGTCCGACCGGGCGCTGGTGCTGCGGATCGGCGCGGCCATGCTGCTGGCGCTGCCGCTGATCGCGGTGGCGCTGCCGGCGCTGCCGATCGAGGCCTGGGCGGCACCCGAAGCCGCGGCACCCGCCGCCGCCGCCGCGCTTCCGCCGGTTTCCGATCTCGCCTACGTCCCCGGGCCGTCGCTGCCGCTCGCCAAGCTGCCGGCGGCGACGGCGTCCGAAGCGGCCGCGCCGACCATCTGGGACGATCCGACGCCGCTCGTCCTCTTCGTCTATCTGGGCGGCCTGCTGATGGTCGCCGGCCGGCTGCTCGCGGGCCTTTTCATGCTGCGCCGCTGGACGCGCGACGCGCGCGCCGTGACCTGCCCTGAATGGCTGGCGGCGTTCGATGGGGCGCGCGGCGATGAACGGGTGCGGCTGATGGTCTCCGATGCGCTGCCCTCGCCGCTGAGCTGGGGCTGGCGCAGGCCGGTGATCCTGATCGATCCCGACACGCTGGACGAGCCCGAAGAGGCGGACGCGATCCTGGCCCACGAGCTGGCGCACGTCGCCCGGCGCGACTGGCCCGCCTTGATCGCCACCCGGATCGCCGCCGCCGTCTTCTGGTTCAATCCCCTGGTCTGGCTGCTCGAGCGCGAGATCGTCCAGCAGGCCGAGGAGGCCGCGGATTGCGAGGCGGCGGCCCATGTCGAGCCGGCGCGCTACGCGCAGACCCTGCTGAGCTGGGCCCAGGTGCCCGGCCGCGCGATCCCCGCCAATTCGATCGCGCCCAAGCAGAGCGCGCTCGGCAAGCGGATCCGGGCGATCCTGGACCGGCGCGAGCGCCCCCAGGGCTCCGCCTGGACCAAGATCGCCGCCATCCTGTGCGTCGGCATCGCCGCGCCGGTCGCCGCGGTCCAGCTCGTCCAGGCGGCGCAGGTGCCGGCGGCGCCCGGCGCGCCCCACGCGCCGGCCGTGCCGCCGACCGTTCCGTCCACGCCCGCTTTGCCCCGCGTCCCGCCGCCGCCGCCCGTCGCGCTTCCCGACGTCTCGGCGGAGGTCAACGAGGTGCTGGCCGAGGTGCTCCCGCAAATTCCCCAGATCGTCTCGTCGGCGCTGGCCTCGGTCGATCCCGAGGAGATCGGGCGCGAAGTCGAGGAAGCGTTGCGCGAGGCCGGGCCCGAGCTCGATCGGCTCAGCCGCGAGGATCGCGTGCGGGTCGGTCGCGAAGTCCGCCGCGCGCTCGCCGAGGCGCGGGTCCAGGTGCGCGAGGCGGTGAGGGTGCAGCGGGCAAGCGCGGTCGAGGTCGCGCAGGCCGTCCGCGAGGCGCAGCGCGCCGTCCAGGCCGCGCGCCCCGCCATCGCCGCCTCGATGCGCGCCGGCGCCAGCGGCATGGCGCAGGGCGCCGCCGGCATGGAGCAGGGCGCCCAGCGCATGGAGCAGCAGGCGGCGCGCTTCCGCGACCCCGCTTATCGCGAGGCCGAGATCGCCCGCCAGCGCGCCCGCGGCCGCAATGTCACCCACGAGGATCTGCTCCAGGCGGCGGAAGGCCTGCGCGAAGGCGCCCAGGGCATGCGCGAAGGCGCGCGCGAGATGCGCGCGGCCGCCGAGCGGATGCGCGACGGCCGCCACGATTGAGTGCGGCATGAGCTAGGGAATGGCGGGCGGCGCCCCCCAAAAGCCGCCCGCCATTTTTTGCCTCTGCTCTCCAACAACCATCGTCACTCCCGCGAAAGCGGGAGTCCAGCTTCTTCCATTTTGCTCCGCACTGCATAGAGTCCGCCTGGATTCCCGCGTTCGCGGGAATGACGGGGAGGGGCTTATGCTGCGTCGTGTCCTTTTGGCGTTCCTGGGGCTGAGCCTCGCCACCCCCGCCGCGGCGCAGGACGCGCCCTACCAGCGCCAGGCGCGGCAGATCCTCGAGCGCCTCGTCTCCTTCCGCACCGCCGCCGGCCAGGGCCAGGTGCCGCCGATGATCGCCTATATCCAGCAGACCCTGCGCGCCGGCGGCGTCGCCGACGCGGACATGGTGGTGATCCCGCACGAGGAGACCGCGGCTTTGCTGGTGCGGGTGTCGGGCAGCGGCCGCGACGCGGCGCCGATCCTCTTTTCCGCCCGTGGTCGACGCGCGGCCCGAGGATTGGCAGCGCAGCCCGTTCGCCCTGGTCGAGGAGAATGGGACGTTCTTCGGCCGCGGCGTGCTCGACAACAAGACCGGCGTCACCGCGATGATCTCGACCATCCTCAGGATCCGCGCCGCCAATCATGTCCCGCGCACCACTTTGGTCTTCGCCTTCATCGGCGACGAGGAGACGAATTTCGGCACCACCCGGCTGGTCGCCGCCCATCCCTGGGTGCGCGGCGCCCGTTATGCGATCAACACCGATGCCGGCGGCGGCATGATCGGGCCGGGCGGCCAGCCGCTCGTCTACCTCGTCCAGGGCGCCGAGAAGACCTTCGCCAGCTATCGGCTGACGGTCACCAACCCCGGCGGCCATTCGAGCCGGCCGCGCGACGACAATGCGATCTACGACCTCGCGCGGGCCCTGCTCAGGGTCGAGCAATATCGCTTCCCGGTCATGGCCAATGCGCTGACCCGGCAATATCTCGGCACGCTCGGGCGGATCGTGCCGGGCGCGGCCGGGGCGATGCTGACCCGCTTCGCCGCCAATCCCGAGGATGAAGAGGCCGCCGAGGCGCTGCGCCACAGCCCCGAATATGTCGGCACCACCAGGACGACCTGCGTCGCCACCATGCTCGATGCCGGCCACGCCCAGAACGCGCTGCCGCAGCGCGCCTCGGCGGTGGTCAATTGCCGGATCTTCCCCGGCATCCAGCCCGACGCGGTGCGCCTGGCACTGGCCGCGGCGATCGGCAACGAAGCGGTGCGGGTCGAGACGATGGGCGCGCCCGAGCTGAGCGCGGTATCCGAGCCGCGCGCCGACGTGACGGCGGCGATAACCGCGTCCATCCATGCCCGCTATCCGGGCGTCGCCATCTCGCCTTACCTGGAATCGGGCGGCACCGACGGCCTCATCTACCGCGGCGCCGGCATCCCGACCTGGGCGAGCTCGGGCATCTTCATCCGCCCCGACGAGATGTTCGCCCACGGCCTCAACGAGCGCATCCCGGCGGCGAGCTTCTACGCCGCGATCGACCATATTCACGATCTCGCTCTGGCGCTTGGCGGGGGCCGGTGAAGCGCGCGCTCGCGCTGCTGCTCGCGGCCCTGTTGGCCGGCGGCGCCGCGCCGGCCCCGGTCTACGACGTCGTGATCCGCGGCGGCACGGTCTATGACGGCTCGGGCGGCGCGCCCTTCAGAGGCGACGTCGCGATCGACGGGGACCGGATCGTCGCGATCGGCCGGGTTGGCGGGGCCGGCAGGCGCGAGATCGACGCGCGCGGGCTCGCGGTCGCGCCGGGCTTCATCAACATGCTGAGCTGGGCCAATGAGAGCCTGATCCAGGACGGCCGCAGCCAGAGCGACATACGCCAGGGCGTGACCCTCGAAGTGATGGGCGAAGGCTGGTCGATGGGCCCGCTCAACGAGGCGATGAAGGCGAGCGCGCTCTCCCGGCAGGACGACATTCATTATCCGATCGCCTGGACCAGCCTCGGCCAATATCTCGAGCATCTCGAGCGGCGCGGCATCGCGCCCAACGTGGCGAGCTTCGTCGGCGCGGCGACGGTCCGTGTCCACGAGCTCGGCGAGGGCGACGTCGACCCCGATCCCGCCCAGCTCGCGCGGATGCGCGCGCTCGTGCGCCAGGCGATGAACGAGGGCGCGATGGGGGTGGGCAGCTCGCTCATCTACGCGCCCGGAAGCTTCGCCGAGACCGACGAGCTGGTCGCCTTGGTCGGTGAGGCGGGCCGCTGCGGCGGCATGTATATCAGCCACATGCGCTCGGAGGGCGACCGCATCCTTCAATCGGTCGACGAGCTGATCGAGATCGCCCGCCGCTCCGGCGCGCCCGCCGAAATCTACCATCTCAAGATGGGCGGGCGCGACAATTGGGGGCGCTACGAGGAAGTGATCCGGCGGATCGAGGCGGCGCGCGCCGCGGGCCTCAGGATCACCGCCGACATGTACACCTATGTCGCCGGCGCGACCGGGCTCGACGCCTCGATGCCGCTGTGGGTGCAGGCCGGCGGGCGCGAGGCCTGGATCGAGCGGCTGCGCGACCCCGCGATCCGCGCCCGGGTCGCCGAGGAGATGCGGCGGCCCGGCCAGGGCTGGGAGAATCTCTATCACGGCGCCGGCGCAGAGGGGATGATGTTCACCGACTTCCGCAATCCGGCGCTGCGGCGCTATGCGGGGCGGACGCTCGCCGACGTCGCGCGCGAGCGCGGCACCAGCCCGGAGGAGACGATGATGGACCTCGTCGTCGCGGACGGCAGCCGGGTCGGCACCATCTATTTCCTGATGAGCGAGGACAATGTCCGCCGCGAGGTCGCGCTGCCGTGGATGAGCTTCGGCTCGGACGCGGCCAGCGTCGCCAGCGAAGGCCTGTTCCTGAACGCCCGCCCGCATCCGCGCACCTACGGCAATTTCGCGCGGCTGCTCGGCCATTATGTCCGCGACGAGCGGCTGATCAGCCTGCAGGAGGCGGTGCGCCGGCTGACCGCGATGCCGGCGGCGCATCTCGGCGTCAGCGAGCGCGGGTCGCTCCGGCCCGGCTTCCATGCCGATCTCGCCATCTTCGATCCGGCGACGATCGCCGACCGCGCCACCTTCGCGGAGCCGCACAATTACGCGGTCGGCATGCGCCACGTTTTCGTCAACGGCCGCCAGGTGCTGGCCGACGGCGAGCCGACCGGCGCCACGCCGGGGCGGGTGGTGCGCGGCCCGGGCTGGAACCGCTGTCCGCCCTCCGCCCGGTAAGTCTCTTATTGCCACGGAGCCTATAGCGCGCGTAGCCGTTGATGCGACGGGGGCGTCGGATCCGCAAAGGACCTCTGCGTGAGTGACAAAAGCGCCTTCATAAACGCCCTGGCCGGCGTCGTTCCGGAACATGACGTCCACAAGCTGTTCATCGACTGGGCCGAAGGCCAGGTCGAGGATCCCCGCCTGCGCAAATTGTTCATGCGGATGGCGGACCGCAGCGGCATCGAGCATCGCTGGTCGGTGCTGCCGCCGCCCGACGGGCAGATGCATAACCAGCCGGGCGGCTTCTATCACGGCCCCGCGCCGACCACGGCGACTCGGATGACCTGCTATGCCGAGGAGGCGCCGAAGCTGGCGCTCGCGGCGATTGCGGCGCTGAGGGAGAAGGTCGAACTCGACGGCATCACCCATTTGGTGGTGGCGAGCTGCACCGGCTTCGTCGCGCCCGGCATCGACCAGATCATTGCCCGCGCGCTCGGGATCGAGAATGTCGAGCGGACTTTGGTCGGCTTCATGGGCTGCTATGCGGCGGTCTCGGCGCTCAGGACCGCCTACCATATCGTCCGCTCCGAACCGCAGGCCCGGGTGCTGGCGGTGACGGTCGAGCTCTGCTCGCTCCATCTCCAGGAGACCCAGCAGCTCGAATCCCTGCTCGCCATGCTCCAGTTCAGCGACGGCGCCGCGGCGGCGCTCGTCACCGCCGAGCCAAAAGGCCTGGAGATGAGCCACCTCTTCTCCGCGCCGCTCGAGGATTCGGCCGAATTGATCCAGTGGAAGATCGGCGACACCGGCTTCGAGATGACGCTGTCCGGCGAAGTGCCCGGGCGGATCCAGCATGGGCTGGAGGACGAAGCCACGCGCAAGGTCCTCTACAATGGCTGGGGGGCGGACCAGGTGACCAGCTGGGCGGTCCATGCCGGCGGCCGCTCGATCCTCGACGCGGTCGAGAGGGGGCTCGAGCTGCCGCAGGGCTCGCTCTGGGCGTCGCGCGACGTGCTCGCGCGCTACGGCAACATGTCGTCGGCGACCCTGATGTTCGTGCTCGGCGAGCTGATCGACCGGCCCGACACGGGCAAGGGCGTCGCCATCGCCTTCGGCCCGGGCCTCGCCGCCGAGGGCTTCCATTTCGAGCGCGTTACGCGCGAGAAGCCTGCCCCGGCGAAGGCCGGTGAGCGGGCCGGATGAGCGGGCTTTCCGTCCGCTCCCGGCAAGAGGAGCAGATGGACGATCCCGCGCTCGATCCCCAGACCTACGAGGCGGTGCTGCACGATCTTAGCCGGGTCAACGCCTGGACCGGCTCGGCGCGCCCGACCCTCAATTTCCTCGGCCGCGGCCTGGGCGACATACCGGCCTTCCGCCTGCTCGACGTCGGCTTCGGCTATGGCGACATGCTGCGCGCGATCGCGCGCTGGGCGAAGCGCCGGAATATCGCCGTCGACCTGATCGGCGTCGATCTCAATCCCAAGAGCGCCGCGATCGCGCGCTCCGCGACGCCGCTGCACTGGCCGATCGAATATCGCACCGGCGATTATCGCGACGTCGCCGGGCCGATCGACTTCATCATATCGAGCGCCGTCACCCATCATATGAGCGACGCGCAGATCCACGACTTCCTCGCCTTCATGGAGGCGCGCGCGGTCCGCGGCTGGCTGGTCAACGACATTCATCGCCACGCTTTCGCCTATCACGGCTTTCCGCTGCTCTGCCGGGTGATGCGCTGGCACCGGATGGTGCGCGAGGATGGGCAATTGTCGATCGCGCGCGGCTTCCGGCCCGCCGACTGGCGCGCTCTGATCGACCAGGCGGGCCTGCCCGATCCGGCGGCGCCCCGGATCGTGCGCCGCTTCCCCTTCCGGCTGTGCGTCGAACGGCTGCGCTGATCGTCGGCGGCGGGCCGGCGGGGGCGTCGGCGGCGATCGCGCTGGCGCGGGGCGGCGCGATGCCGGTGCTGATCGAGCGCGCGCCCGGCGAGCGCGACATCGTCTGCGGCGGCTTCCTTGGCTGGGACGCGATCGCGGCGCTGAAGCGGCTCGGGCTCGATCCGGCCGCGCTGGGGGCGCGGCCGATCCACCGGCTGCGGCTGATCGCGGGGGAGAAAATGGTGGAGGCCGCGCTGCCGCGCGCCGCCGCCGGCCTGTCGCGGCGCCGGCTCGACGCGACCTTGCTGCTTATGGCCGAGGAAGCGGGCGCGGCGGTGCTGCGCGGGCGCACCGCGCGGGCGATCGAGGGCGGCACGGTCCGGCTCGACGACGGCGCCGAAATGGCCGCCGACGCCCTGTTCCTGGCGACCGGCAAGCACGAATTGCGCGGGGTTGCGCGGGAGACCGGCGCCCGGCCCCTCTCGGTCGGCCTGCGCGCCGCGGTGCCGTCGCCGCCGGACCTGGCGGAGACGATCGAGCTCCACCTCTACGATGGCGGCTATGCCGGGCTTCTCGTCCAGGAGGATGGCAGCGCCAATCTCTGCCTGTCGGTCGCGCAGGCCCGGATGGCGGACGGCCGCGACGCTTTCCTCGCGGCGTTGATGAAGGAAGCGCCCTTGCTGGCCGAGCGGATCGGCGGGCGGATCCCCGCCGCATGGGAGGCGATCGCCGGCGTGCCTTATGGCTGGCGCGCGCGGGCGACCGCGCCGGGCCTGTTCCGCGTCGGCGACCAGGCGGCGGTGATCGCCAGCCTGGCTGGAGACGGCATCGCGGTCGCGCTGGCGAGCGGCATGGCGGCGGCCCAGGCCTGCCTCCAGGGCGATGGCGCCGAAGCCTATCAGCGCGATTTCGCGAAGCGGGCGAAGCGGCCCATCGGCATCGCCGAAACGCTCCGCCACATGGCGGAAGCGCCTTTGCGGCGGCGGCTGATGCTGGGATTGGCGGGCGTCCCCGGCCTCGCCAAGGCGGCGGCGCGGCTGACCCGGATCGGTTAGCTAGCGGGGACAGTTACCGGTAACTGTCCCCATTCTTGTTCAGCGTCCCGCTACGCCGCCCGGCGCGTCGGCGCGCCATTGGCCGGACTCGCGATATTCCTCGCGGACGGTGGAGGCGGGCAGGTTGTTAGGCGACCAGCGCCTGTCCTGCGGGATGTCGGAGGGCACGGGCGCGGCCGCGGCCGGCGCGGCCCAGGACTGGGCACTCGCCACCGCCGGGATCGCGCCGGCGGCACTATTGGAGCGGGCCATGTAGGAGGAGCCGCGCACCACCGGCTCGCCGCCGGCATAAGCGTCGCTGAACGCGCCGGGCGCGCCGGCGAGGCCGGGCAGGCGGTAGAAGAGGTGCGCGCCGATCACCGCGGTCTTGACGAGGCGCGGCGCCCAGGACGGGAAGACGTAATTGGCATGGTAGAAGGTCGACATGCCGACGGGCGCGAAGCTGCGCCCGGCGAGCGCCTCGGCGGCGATCCGGCGGGCCTGCGCCCACAAAGCCGGCATCGGCGCGCGGCCGAGCGAGCCGTCGCAGGTGAAGGTGAACTGGCAGCCGCCGCCGGCGCGCATCGGCCCCTGATAGACGACGCCGCAGACGCTGTTCGGCCATGAGGGATGGCGGACGCGGTTGATGACGACCTGGGCGACCGCGCGCTGGCCGTCCTCGCTCTGGTTGCCCGCTTCATAATAGACGGCCTGGGTCATGCAATCGAGCGAGCGCATCTGATCGATCGGGGTGGCGGCGCGCAACGCATAAGCGGCCGCGGCGGGATTGGGGCCGCCGGCGATCGGCAGGTTGAAATTGGCGGCGATGGCCGAGCTGCCGGCCAGCGCCAATCCGGGGCCGCCTGCTTCCAGGGAAGGCAGCACGCCGGTCTGCGCGCCCGCGAGGGCGGGGGCGAGTGCGGCCGCGGGCTCGCTGACGGCGATCTGCACGCTCGGAACCGCAACCGCGGGAACGCAGGACGCGATCGGCAGCAAGAGGCCGAGCCACGCCCAGGCGAAGCCGCCCGCGCCGCGTCCCGATCTTCCGCTTGTCCGCACGCTCGACGCCATATGGCTCCCCGGGGATAGAGCTTCCCAGAGCGTCGCATAGCCTTGGCCCGCACGCTCCGCGCCCCCCGATTTTAGGGCGTCCCAATAGAGGACAGAGGTGCAGGAAGTGTTGACGGAGC
This sequence comes from Sphingomonadales bacterium, assembly GCA_034668505.1. Classification (GTDB taxonomy): domain Bacteria; phylum Pseudomonadota; class Alphaproteobacteria; order Sphingomonadales; family Sphingomonadaceae; genus Allosphingosinicella. The sequence continues at coordinate 33,756 of JAXDPD010000080.1, read as the reverse complement.
GGGGTGCCGCCTGCCCCGATCGTCAGGGCGAACGGGTTGGCATGGAAGCCGGCAGCAATCCTAGTCCCGGTCCGGCCGCGCCTCGCGTTCGCTCTCAATTCTGCGGTGGCCGTAGCCGCGGACCAGGGGGACGAGGCCGAGCAGGCCGAGCAGGCCGAGCAGGCCCCAGGGGAAGCCGGCCTCCCGGTCGTTGTCGGCGCGGACCGAATTGGCGAAGGGGGCGACCGGATCGAGGACGCCGTTGGGATAATTGGCGTCCAGGGGGATATCGATCGGCGCCGGCGGCGGCGGCGCCTGCTGGACCGGCTGGTTGACGACCGGCAGCGTCTCGACCGGGGCCGTCGGCTCCGGCACGGCGGGCGTGGTCGCGGGCGGGGTGGCGGTGCCCGGGCCCGCAGGCGTCGTTCCGGCGGGCGGCGTGGTCGCGGGCGGGGTCGTGCCCGCCGGCGGCTGAGCCGGCGCGGCGCCGCTCCGGGCAAGGCCGGGCCCGGCCGAGGCGAGAATCATGGCGGCCATCGCCCCGATTGCGAGTCTGTTCATTTGCAACGCTCCTGCAACGACTTGGCGCGTGCCCGCGCACGTTTCGCCGCTCTCTATATTCCGCCCGCCTTCTTCCGAAAACAAGTCGTCGCAGCATCGCCCACCTTTCGCTTTCCACGGCTCGCGGGATCGGACAAGGTGGCGCGACGGGTGGGGCAGGCAGGCACGCGCCCGGGCGGGGACCTTATCCGTGGCGATGTATGTGTATTCCACCGACGGCGACCCCGTCGGCTTTGTGTTCGAAACCACGATCTACGACCTCACCGGCGCGCCTCTGGGACGGATCCTTGGCTGCCGGGTGCACCGGTTCGACGGCACCTATGTCGGCGAATGGTTCCGCGACATGGTGGTCCACCGCCCGCAGGCGCGGCCGCGGATGATCCCGCCCTGCCCGGTGCCGCCGCACCGGCCGCCGGCGCCGAGCTCCTATCGCCTGCGCGCGGTGGTCAATTACGGCTATCCCGACGCCTTCCCGGCGATGCGCGAGAGCGGCACTTTCTTCCGCGAGGCGGCGGAATAATCGCGCTCGCCGCGGCCCTGCTGCTCGCCGCGGCCGCGCCCGGCGACGAGGCCCAGATCCGCGCCGCCCGCGCCGAGACCAACGCCGCCATCGCCGCGCACGACGTGGCGCGGCTCGCTTCCGCCTTCACCGAGGATGTCGTGCTCGTGTCCGGCGGCGGCGATGCGCTGATCGGCAAGGCCGAGATGATCCGCGGCTTTACCGCCGCCTTCGCCGCACCCGGCTTCGTCGATTATGTGCGGACCCCCGCCACCATCCAGGTCGCGAGCTGGGGCGTGCGTGCGGCCGAGCAGGGCCGCTGGCTCGGCCGGTGGCGCTCGCCGGCGGGCGAGACCCGCCGCAGCGGCGTCTATCTGGCGCAATGGGTGCGGCCGCAGGGCCGCTGGACGATCCGCGCCGAGACCTTCGTCACCTTGGCCTGCGAAGGGCCCGGCTGCCGTTAACGTTACCGTAGTAACCGCAGGTTATGTCAACGCGCAGGAAACCAAGCCTCGGCGAAGCATGGAGAAGAGGGCAATATGATGCGTGTATCGGCACAGGTGCAGTCCGAGAAAGGCGAGGACAAACGCGTTGCGGAGCGCCGCGCGTCCAACACGCTGGCCACCGTCCGCCAGCTCAAGCAGCCCAACCACGCCATCCATATCGTCGACATCTCGCCCGAGGGCTGCGGCTTCAGATCGCGCTGGCCGATCGCGGCCGGCACCCGCATCTGGCTGGGATTGCCCGGCCTCGAGACCTGGGCGGCGCGGGTCGTCTGGTTCGAGGACGGCAAGGGCGGATTGCATTTCGAGCGCCCGCTCCATCCGCTGGTGGCCGAGCGCTTCGCGAAGGCCGAGCCGGGCCGGCTCTAGACGGCCGGGGCTCCCGCCCGCCGATGATGCCAGGCGAAGACCGCCGCCGCGCCGCGGTGAGGGCGCCAGGGTTCGGCCAGCGCGCGGATCGCCTTCTCGGTCGGCTTGCCGTCGAGGCCGAGAATGATTCCGATCTCGATCTGGACGGCGAGGTCTCCCGCCGGGAAGATGTCGGGGCGGCCTTCGGCGAACAGCAGATAGATTTCGGCGGTCCAGCGGCCGATGCCCTTGACCGCGGTCAAATGCGCGATCGCCGCCTCGTCGTCGGCGGGAAGCGCGTCGAAATCGAGCCGGCCGGAAAGCACCTCCTCGGACAGGCTGCGCGCATAGCTCATCTTCTGGCGGGAGAGGCCGGCCGCGCGCAGCGCCTCGTCGCCGGTGCGGGCCATGTTGGCGGGATCGGCGGCGCCGCCGGTGCCGGCGTCGAGCTTGTTCCAGATTGCATTGGCCGAGGCGACCGAGACCTGCTGGCCGATGATCGCGCGCAGCAGCGTGACGTAGCCGCGCGCGCCGGTCCGCGGCGCGGGGACGCCGGCGCGCGCGAGCGCCGCGGCGAAGGCGGGCTCGATCTCGCCCAGCGCCTTCAGCGACCGCTCCAGATCCTCCGCCTCGATGCCCAATATCCGCTCCCGCCTTGCGCTCAGGCCGGGCGCCTAGCATAGGGCGCGGCACACGCCTTCCCCTTTCTTGCCGCCAAGGATGCCCATGCCCAGCCTCACTATCGTCACCCGCGACGGCACCGAGAGCATCGTCGAGGCGCGTATCGGCTGGAGCGTGATGGAGAATATCCGCGACAACGGCTTCGACGAATTGCTCGCTCTGTGCGGCGGCTGCTGCTCCTGCGCGACCTGCCACGTCCATGTCGATCCGGATTGGGCGGCGAGGCTCAAGCCGCGCGGCGCCGACGAGGAGGACCTGCTCGACACGTCCGACCACAAGATCGAGACCAGCCGCCTCTCCTGCCAGCTGCTGTTCACCGCCGAGCTGGACGGGCTTCGCGTCACGATCGCACCCGAGGATTGAAGGGGGACAGTTACTTTTCCGATGACGGTGCGAAAGCTGGCTACGCCGCGCGGAAAAGTAACTGTCCCCTAAGCGACGCTCGCCGCGTAGAGCGCCACCGCCGCCGCATTGGAGACGTTGAGGCTTTCGATCCCGCTGATCGGCAGGCGCGCCAAGGCGTCGCAATGGCTCTGCGTGTTGTGGCGCATGCCCTCGCCTTCGGCGCCCAGCACCAGAGCGACGCGGGCGGGGCCGAGCGCCTCGGCCAGCGTCATCGCCGCCTGGCCGGCGAGGCCGATCCGCCAGAAGCCGGCTTCGGCGATGTCGTCCAGCGCGCGGGCGAGGTTGACGACGCGGACCCAGGGCATGGTCTCGAGCGCGCCGCTCGCGGCCTTGGCGAGCGCGCCCGATTCGGGCGGCGCGTGGCGGTCCTGAGTCACCACGCCGAGCGCGTTGAAGGCCGCGGCCGAGCGCAGGATCGCGCCGACATTGTGCGGATCGGTGACCTGGTCGAGCACCAGCAAGGGCCGGCGATCCTGCGCCAGATCGAGCAGGTCGGCGAGCAGCAGATCGTCGAGCCGCTCGACCTCGGCGACGATGCCCTGATGCGGCGCGTCGCGCGGCACCAGCCGGCCCATGTCGGCGACGTCGGCGAAGGTGACGGGGATCGATCCGTCGATGTCATGCTCGGCGGCGGCCTCGCGCGTCGCCCAGATGCGATGGATCCGGCGCTCGGGATTGGCGAGCGCCGCGGCGACGGCGTGGCGGCCCCAGAATCGGGGCCTGTTCTCGGCCTTGGTCGCCTGGCGGGCCTTGCGTCGCATGGCCGCTCAATGGCCGCCGCGGCAGGCGGTGGCAAGCGTTGACAGCCCCCGCCGCTTTCGCCATTGGAGCCGCCTTCCTCTATCGCGCTCCACTGGACAGGTGGCCGAGTGGTTAAAGGCAGCAGACTGTAAATCTGCCCGGGTTTCCCGTACGCTGGTTCGAATCCAGCCCTGTCCACCAGCGCGATATTCGCCGACATTCCGGATTGACCGAAAAAGCCTGGGGACTCCTCGGCTCTACATGTTGCTTTGGTCGGGCGGCACGCCGGGCGGCAGCGTTGCCGCGCCTTCCGCTTCTTTCACGTCTAGCTCGGTCCCGACGCCGTAACAGGTCATCGAGAGCGAGCCCATCGCATAGCCTCGCACGATCGGGTCGGCGCGCCCTTCGTGCGCCGCGATGCCGGCGAGGTAGAGGAGCGGGATGAAATGGTCGGGCGTCGGCACCGCGAGGCCGTAGTCGCGATGTTCGGTCACCTTCAATATCTCTCCAGGGTCTCGGGCGAGCTGGTCGACGACGGCATCGTCGAAGCGTTCGTTCCAATCGAACGCGGCATCGGGGCTGTCCCACTGGACCAGGCCTAGATTGTGGACGACATTGCCGCTGCCGACGATCATGATCCCCTGGTCGCGCAGCGCCGCCAGGCGAGAGCCGAGATCGACATGGTAATCGAGCGGCTTCAGCGCATTGATCGAGAGCTGCACGACCGGGATGTCCGCTTCGGGATAGAGATGGGCGAGCACGCTCCAGGTGCCGTGATCGAGGCCCCATTGGTCGCGATCGAGCCCGACCCAGAGCGGCTTGACGACCTCGGCGACCGCTTCGGCGACCTCGGGAGCGCCGGGCGCCGGATAGTCGAACGCGAACAGCTCCGGCGGGAAGCCGTAGAAATCGTGGATCGTCCGGGGGCGGGGCATGGCGGTGACGGCGGTGGCGCCGATGAACCAGTGGGCGGAGACGACGAGCAACGCTCTCGGCCTTGGAAGCCGTTCGCCGAGCCTGCGCCAGAGCCTGGTGAAATCGTTCAGCTCCAATGTGTTCATCGGGCTCCCATGGCCGATGAACAGGGCAGGCATCCGTTCGTTTGCGTCGCTCATCTGCTGGGCCTTTGGTCGACAGGACCAGCCTACCGCCTCAGGGACCGGTCTGGAAGGCCCCGGCTTGCAACTCAACCGGCGCGCAAGGGTTGTCCGAAGGCGCTTCATTTCCAAAGGAACCTGCGCCATGACCGCCTTCAAGGTCGGCTATTTGATCGGCAGCCTCGCCACCGGGTCCATCAACCGCAAGCTCGCCAAGGCGCTGATCCGCCTCGCCCCCGAGAGCCTGGAATTCTCCGAAATCCCGTTCCGGGATTTGCCGCTCTACAGCTACGACTATGACGAGGATTATCCGGAGGTCGCGCGGGCGTTCAAGGCCGCGATCAAGGCCTCGGACGCGATCCTGTTCGTCACTCCGGAATATAACCGCTCGATCCCCGGCGGCCTCAAGAATGCGATCGACTGGGCAAGCCGGCCTTACGGCACCAACGCGTTCACGCGAAAGCCGTCGGCGGTGATCGGAACCTCCCCGGGCGCCATAGGGACCGCGGTGGCGCAGCAAAGCCTTCGCAGCGTCCTCAGCTTCTGCAACGCACCCCAGATGAACGCGCCGGAAGCCTATATCCAATTCTCCCCGGGCCTGATCACCGACGAGGGCGAGGTCACCGTCGGCTCGACCGAGGCATTCCTCCGCGATTATATGGCCGAGTTCCATATCTTCATCGAACGCGTGCTCACCGTCCTGCCTCCCGAGGATTGAAGCGCGAAGCGCGGCACGCTCGGTGGTGCCGCGGCGTCAGGCCGGCAGCCATAGTGTCGCAGCGGCGTGTCGGAATCCCAAGTGCAGCTTGCCGCACGCCCCATCGCTACGGCGACGCACGGGGCAGCCAACCGGCTTAGTTTTCGTCCATTGGCTTTCCGATGCTTTCAGTAATCTAGCTCTTTCGGAAATTCACCCAATCGTTCTGGCCGACATGCATCGCTCCCGGAAGCGGGAAATCCGTGCTGAAGCGGGTCGGAGCCAGGAAATCGAAATAGTCGTCATGGATTTTCACGCTGTTGCGGGCGATCGGCCAGACGACATTGCGCAGGAAATGCTGATCGGCCGTCATATTGTTGCCCACATTCCTGCCGGCCTGGACGCTGTCCTCGATCCGCTTGCGCATACCGCCGATATTGCCGCGGTGCGCGCCCCACATCCCGGCCAGGATCAGCTCGCAATGCTGCGGGTTGTCGCGCATCACGTGGAATGCCTTGCCGGATTTCAGCCAATCGGCCACCGCCCATCTTTCCTTGATGTTGATGACGGAATCGGCGTCGCGGACGAGATAGATGTCAACGTCCGGATCGTCCTCGGCGAGGAATCTCCAGAACAGCCCGAAGCGGTCGGCGGGGAGATCCTCGACCATCACGACCTGGGCGCCATTCTGGACCAGGGCATCGCGAAACGGCGCCGGCGTGCTCGCATCCGTATAGAATCGCGGCGTCCAGCCGGGATAAAGATAGCGCGCGACGATGGCGTTGGTGATCGCGCCGTTAAGATAGCGGACATCGTCGCCCCAGATCGAGAAGGCGATCAGGTTGCGGCTTCTTTGTCCGGCATCGAACCGCCGTACGATCGGGTCGGGCAATTCGCAGGAAGGCGCGGCCTGGTTCTTCAGAACGAGCGCCCGCTCGCCATGAGCCACCGCCTCGGTTAGCCTGCCGAGCCTCACGAGCAGCGAGCAGAGCACGTCGTGATATTCGATCGGGTCGAACCCGTCCCTGCGGCTCTCCATCCAATCGACCGCTTCGCGGGCGCGGCCGAGGCTGCGCAACGCGACCGCCACGTTCCTGACGTTTTCCGGCGTGGCCTCTCGTTCCACGACACTCGTCATCAAGGTGAGCGCGCGTTCGAAGTCCCGGTTCCGGAAGAAGTGCAAAGCGGCGGCCTTCGCGGCCCAGCGGTCGCCGCCGGCCGCCGCGGCCAGGATTTCCGCCTCCTCACCCGAAAAGGGCCGGTTGGGATCGGCGCGGAAGGCCGCCGCCAGGCGCAAGGCGGGCGCCGGATCGGAAGCAGCGTCACTCATCGCGCCCTCTTACCCGCGCGATGCCCGGCGACCAAGCGAGGGCATTGCCGGGAAAGTCCGCAAGTCGTGCCGATTTTGACTTGGCGGCAATTTTTCCGAATTTTTCCTGAACATTAGTTGCTTAAGCAAACTTAAACGCCGGTTGACGCCAGTAGAAGTACCACAGTAGTCTTACGGCCTTGAGCGCCGGCCTGCGCCCGATTCGTAGCTTCATTTTTTTGGCCTAAGACTGCACGGCGCGCCCTCCCGCCGCCGGCTCACCGGGGCTTTTGAAGCGGGTAAAGCAGCGAGCGTTCGGTCCTTTGTTCGGGGGGTGTGCTCATGGCACGCGGGAAGAACGACGCGCGCAAGCCGGCCGAGATCAATCCGGTCATCGAGAACAGGCTGAACGGCGGTGACGAACATTCCGCGGTGGCGAAGGCGGCGGGGCCGACGGCGAATGAAGATCTTGAGCGGCTTCCGCTCGCGCCAAATCCTGTCGCTATCTCGATATCGGGCACAACTGCTTATACTCAAAATTTCAACTCACTGGCCGTCACCGGCAGCAGCACCAGTCTGCCCACCGATTGGTTCATTGCGGAAAGCGGAACTGGCTCTAACGCGAGCTATACCGCCGGGACGGGCAGTTCTGCCACGGCTGATTCGTATAGTTTCGGGCTGGCAAGCAATTCAGATCGCGCGCTCGGCACCCTTCGCTCCAACGCGTTGAGCCTTTCGATCGGCGCGACTTTCACCAACATTTCGGGCGGCACCATCAATACGTTCCTCATTTCCTATCGAGGCGAGCAGTGGAGACATGGCGACAATACGGTGCCAGATCGCCTCGACTTCCAGTACAGTCTCGATGCAACCAGTTTGACCACTGGAACATGGATTGATGTGGACTCGCTCGACTTTAGCTCGGTGACTCTGACCGGGGGGACTGGGCTCCGCGACGGGAATGCCTTTTTCACAAACATTTCTGGCTCAATATCGGGCCCCGCGCTTGCTAACGGCGCCACTTTCTGGATCCGCTGGGTGGATTTCAACGTGGCGGGCAATGACGACGGACTCGCTATAGATGATTTCTCTCTCATCACGCCCGGTTCGCTCGCCATCGGCGACGTGACCGCAGTCGAAGGCAATGGGAGTACGACCGAATTCACTTTCACCGTCACGCGCAGTGGCGGCACGTCGGGCACTGTAGGGGCGACCTACACCTTGACGCTGTCGGGCAGCGCCGAGGAAGCCGATTTCAGCCCTTCCAATCAGTCCGGTACGGTCAGCTTCGGCGTTGGTGAGACCAGTAAGACCATCACGATCATTATCCAGGGTGATGTGGACTTCGAACCCAACGAGACTTTCACAGTCGTCCTCTCCGCCCCGACCGGTGGCGCATTCATCACCGACGACACAGGTCTCGGCACGATCACCAATGACGACCCGGCGCCGCCACCGGGCGAATTCGCCATCGACGACATAATAATCGCCAACGAGGGCTATGCGGGCGCCAACTCCTTTCCCTTCACCATCACCCGCACCGGCGGCAGCGCAGGCGCGGTCAGCGTGACCTGGACGCTCAACGCGCCGGGCGGGCCCGGCAATGCCGACGCCGCCGATTTCACCGGGCCGACCAGCGGCACGGCCAGCTTCGCCGACGGCGAAACCGAGAAGCTCATTTACATCCAGATCGTGGGCGACGCCGACTTCGAACCGGATGAGGCATTCACGATCACTCTTTCCGCCCCGACCGGCGGTGCAACCATCGCCGACGCCACCGGCCTCGGCACGATCACCAATGACGACCCGGCGCCGGTCCCCGGCACGCTCGCGATCAACGATGTGACGGCGAACGAGGGCAATGCGGGCACGACCAACTTCACCTTCACCGTCACCCGCACGGGCGGCACTTCGGGCGCGGTTGGCGCGAGCTGGACGCTGACGCTCTCCGGCGCCGCCGCGGCCGGGGACTTCACCGCCTTCCCGCGGACCGGGACAATCAGCTTCGCGGACGGCTCGGCCGTCTCCCAGACGATCACGATCACCGTCCAGGGCGATAGCAATGTCGAGCTCGACGAGCTCTTCACCGTCGTCCTTTCCGCGCCCACCGGCGGCGCGACGCTCGGCGACGATATTGGCCAGGGCATTATCACCAACGACGACTTCGCGATCAACGGCACCGCCGGGCCGGACAGCCTGTTCGGCACCGGCGGCGACGATGTGATCAACGGCCTGGCCGGCGACGACGATCTTTCCGGGCTCGGCGGCAACGATTTGCTGAACGGCGGCGACGACAGCGATTTCCTGCTCGGCGGGGCCGGCGACGATATTCTGAACGGCGACGCCGGGATCGACGTGCTCGACGGCGGCGCCGACAACGATACTCTGTCCGGCGGCCTCGATCACGATCTGCTTACCGGCGGCGACGGCAACGATATGCTGAGCGGCGGCGACGGCGACGATTATTTGAGGGGCGGCACGCTGAACACGGGCGGCCTGGGCGACGACGTCCTCGACGGCGGCGCCGGCTATGATCGCGCCGGCTTCTTCACCTATACGGGCGGCGTCGGCGTCACCGTCTCGCTGCTGCTCCAGGGGAGCGCGCAGAATACCGGCCAGGGCAACGACACGCTCATCGGCATCGAGAATCTGTCGGGCACCAGCTTCGGCGATACGCTGACCGGCGACGGCGGCGACAACTGGCTGTGGGGATCGACCGCCAATTACCCGCTTTTCCCGGGTCCGGTCCTGCAGACCTCGACCACCAATGACGACACGATCTCCGGCCTCGGCGGCAACGATCTGATCACCGTCGGCATCGGCAACCATGTCGTCGACGGCGGCGCGGACAATGACACGCTCCGCTTCACCGAAAACGGCTATATTACCGAAACGGGGATCACCCTCTCGTTGCTGCTGCAAGGCGGCGCGCAGGCCACTGGAAATGGCAGCTGGACGCTCAGCAATTTCGAGAACCTTTCCGGCGGGCAGGGCGGCGACACGCTGACCGGCGACGGCAACGCCAACCGGATCACCGGCGAGCTCGGCGACGACATCATCCATGGCGGCGGCGGCGACGACGTGCTTTCGGGCGACCTCGTCTACGATATCGATAGCCACAATACCCGCTATTCCGGCGTGCCGAGGCTGATGCTCGCCACCGACATCAACGGCGATCCCGAGTATAGCGGAAGCGATATTCTCGACGGCGGGGCCGGGAACGACACCGCTTTATACACCTTCGAAGCCGGGCCGGGCACCCTGACCGTGGTCGATATCGGCGGCGGCCTGCTTGTCCGGCGCGATTCCGAAGATATCGCCTTGATCACCTTCTACGGCGTCAACGTCTACGTTACCGGCTACAATTCGGGCGCCCATATCGGCTCCGACACGCTCATCGGCATCGAGCATCTGCACTTCGCGATCGACGGGGCTGCGCCGCTCGACGTCGATCTTTCCGCTGGCGTGCTTTCGATCGCCAACACGACAATGGGCGAGGGCAATGGCGGCGCCACCAACTTCACCTTCCTGGTCAGCCGCGCCGGCGGCAGCGTGGGCGCGGCGGGCGCGACCTGGACGCTGACCCTTTCGAACGATGCCGATGCGGCCGACTTCACCGCCTTCCCCCAGACGGGAACTGTGAGCTTCGCCGACGGCGAGACCGAAAAGCAGGTCACGATCACCGTCCAGGGCGACCTCACGTTCGAGCCGACCGAATATTTCACCGTGCTTCTCTCCGCGCCGACCGGCGGCGCGATGATCGGCGACAGTATCGGCCAGGGCGCGATCGTCAACGACGACGCGGCGAACCAGGCGCCGGTCGTCGCCAATGCGATCCCGGATCAGCACAGCAACGAGGACAATGCCGTCAACTTCCAGTTCGCGGCCAACGCCTTTACCGATCCGGACGGCGATCCGCTTACCTATACGGCGACGCTCTCCGACAATTCGACGCTGCCGGCCTGGCTGGTCTTCGATGGCCCGACCCGCACCTTCTCCGGTACGCCGCCGTCCGATTTCAACGGCACCATCTCGGTCAAGGTCACCGCCTCGGACGGCTCGCTGACCGTCACCGACACGTTCGACTTCATCATCGATCCGGTCAACGATGCCGCGATCATCGGCGGCGACACTTCGGGCAATGTGACCGAGGATGTGACGACGACCTTCAACGGCCAGCTCACCATCGACGATCCCGACGGGCCGGACGAATTCTCCCCGACCGTTGCGACCGGCGACAATGGCTACGGCACCTTCAGCCTCGATGCCGCGGGCGAGTGGACCTACACGCTGGACAACGGCAACGAGCAATCGCTCGGCGCCGGCGATATCGCGGTCGACAAGCTCACGATCGGCGCGGCGGACGGCACCACGCAGGTGCTGACCGTAACCATTACCGGCACCAACGACGGCGCGATCATCGGCGGTACGATCAGCGGCGACGTGACCGAGGATGTCACGACCATTGCGTCCGGATCGCTGACGATCAGCGACGTCGATAATGGCGAGGCGGTGTTCGTCGCGCAGACCGATGCGGCCACCAGCTACGGCACGTTCAGCATCGCTGCGAACGGCGCCTGGAGCTACCAGCTCGCCAACGCCAGCTCCGACGTGCAGCGGCTCGGCGCCGGCGACATTCTGACCGACAATATCCAGGTCGCGTCCGCCGACGGCAGCATGCAGTCGATCGCGATCACGATCCACGGCACCAACGATGCGGCGACGATCAGCGGCACCGCGACCGGGGACGTCACCGAAGACGGGCCGGACAGCGCGGCCGGCCCGCTCAGCGTCGCCGATATCGACGACGGCGAGGACGAGCTGGCGGCGGCCAGCGGCGGCACCTACGGCCTCTTCACCGTGCCCGCCAACGGCAATTGGACCTATACGCTGAACAATATTCATGCGGCGGTGCAGGCGCTGGGCGAGGGCGACACGCTGACCGACACGATCCTTGTCTACAGCGCCGACGGCAGCGACAGCGAGGCGATCACGGTCACCATCCACGGCACCAACGACGGCGCAGTCATCGGTGGCGACGACGAGAGCGACGTGACCGAGGACGGCACGCTCACCGCCAGCGGGACGCTGACGATCAGCGACGTCGATACCGGCGAGGCGGCGTTCGAAGTGCAGAATGCGGTCGCCACCGCTTTCGGCACGTTCAGCATCGCGGCGAACGGCGACTGGGATTACGACCTGAACAACGCGGCCGTGCAACAGCTCGCTTTGGGCGAGACCGAGGTCGAAACGATCGCGGTCGAGGCCGCCGACGGCACCACCCACAATGTCACGATCACGATCACCGGCACTAACGATGCGGCCGACATCGGCGGCGTCGATACCGGCTCGGTCACCGAGGACGGCAGCCTGACGACCGGCGGCGCGCTCACGATCGCCGATGTGGACAATGGCGAGGCTCTGTTCGACGAGGTCGCCGCGGGCACCGGCACCGGTGGCTACGGCACGTTCACGCTGAGCGACACCGGCGCCTGGACCTATGCGCTGAACAACGGCCTTCTGGCCGTCCAGGCGCTGAACACCGGCCAGACGCTGACCGACACGCTCACCGTCCATTCGCTGGACGGCACCGCGCACGACATCATCGTCACCATCAACGGCGTGGACGAGACCGGAAATAACGACCCCGTCGTGACGAGCGGGCCCGGCGCGGCTTCGGGCAGCGCGACCGAGGCGGTGAGCCTGGACGGCATCCGTGGCGCGGACCAGACGCCCAACAACCGGCTCGAGCCCGTGGTCGATTACGATTCGGCGATCGTGTCGCTGCTGTCGGCGCATCCGAACGATATGCATGCGGTGCTGCTCGGCCTCCAGGCCCAGCTGCCTTCGGGGTCGGGGATGGCCGAAGCGATCGCGATCGTGTGGGATTATGTCGACGACAATTTCAGCTATTACAATACGGTCATCAACGAGATCTCGGCGCGGCTGACCGTCGAATATGCGTTATACCTTCAGGCCAGCGGCGCGCCGCTGACCGGAACCGCGGCCAAGTACACGCCCGACGGCGGCGACCTCGGCACGGCTCCCGACCGCTACCAGTCGCTGCACGACAACATCCTGGGCAACGTCAATGGCGCGGGGCTGATCGACAAGTTCCTCGACAGCGGCGGCGGCGGCAGCAACGGCCCCCCCAACGGCACGGCGGATCAGGCGGCTTATGACCGGATCATCCAGTTGCTTGCGGACAGCGGCCTCAGCGATCTGGTCAACCGTCCGGTCTACAGCGGCACCGAAGGCGCCCCGAATCTCTCGCTGGCCTATGACCAGGCCTATGGCCTGCTGGCGCCGGCGACCGGCGGCACGCTCACCGCGACCGACGTCGACGGCGACACGCCGACCTGGAGCGGCTCGGCCCAGGGCGTCTACGGCGCGTTCACGATCGCCCCCAATGGCGTGTGGACCTATTTGCTCGACCAGTTCGACCCCGACACGCAGGCGCTGGGCGCCGGCGAGAGCGCGCTCGACACGTTCACCGCGACCGTCGGCGACGGCCATGGCGGGTCGGCCACCCAGCTGGTGACGATCACCGTCAACGGCACCAACGACGCGCCGGTGGGGGTGGCGAGCGCGGTGCTGGCGGGCGGCAGCGAGGACGTGGTTTATCACGTCACCTCGGCCCAGCTTCTGGCCGGCTTCTCGGACCTCGACGGCGACGCCCTGTCGGTTCTGGGTCTGTCGGCCGACCACGGCATTGTCGTTGCCGAGCCCGGCGGGTTCGCGATCACGCTCGACCCCGATTATTACGGCCCGGTCCTGCTGAGCTACCAGGTCGACGACGGCAATGGCGGAAGCACCAGCGCCACTCAGACGTTTGCCGTGAACGGCGCTCCGGATGTGACGGGTCCTGTGATGGCGAGCGCCACCGAGGGGGGCGGCGTCTACATCTTCGATCCGCTTGCCAATGCGAGCGATCCGGACGCCGGCGATGGGCTGGTGGTGGTTCCGGTTGGTCCGTTGCCGCCGGGCGTGAGCTTCGTGGGCGGGTCGGCGGCGACGATCAGCTTCAGCGATTACGCCCTTGGCTCGGTGGTCGGTCAGCATGGCTGGACCGATGGCTCGCCGGGCTCGCCGGACAATGCGATCGTCGACGTCAGCGGCAACAGGATGCTGCGGCTTTCGAACGATCCGACGTCGGGCGACTTTGGCGGCCCGTTCTCGCCGGCCTTTGCCATCGCGGCGGGCGAGGGCGGCGCGGCCGCCGACACTTTGAGCTTCTCGTTCGTGGTCAGGGCGGTGAACAATGTCGCCGACGGCTCGCGCCTGGAGATCGACCTGGGCTCGTCGGACCGGGATGACCGCTACAACTTCATGGCCCTGGAATATACGGCTGGCGGGCTTCGCCTGGTCCAGAACACGCCGCTGGCCGACACCGACGGCAACTGGCAGAGCAACGACTTCGACTTCGGGACGGGCAACGTCCAGTTGGGCGCGCTTCTCGATGCTTCGGTCTCGCACACCATCCACGTGGTCTTCCGGACGGTGGACGGGTCTAACAACGACATCGTCGAATATTATGTCGACGGCGTGCTGGTCGGCACCGGTTCGACGTTCGAGAACTTCGCCGAGTTCCACCTTGCCCAGCCGCACGGCGATGCCATCAACTCGGTGAACAACGTGCTGTTCCGCGCCGGCGATCCGGCCGGCAACCCGTTCCCGGCGGACGGCCCGGGCGGCAACCGCCAAGGCTTCTACATCGACGATCTGGCGATGTCGGCCTATGACAGCCACCAGCTTCAGTTCAACGCCGACGACCCGGCTTACGATCACTTGGCGGCCGGCGCGACCCAGCTGGTCACGGTCAATTACAATGTGGTCGACGGCCATGGCGGCGTGACACCGGCCTCAACGGTGATCACGGTCACCGGCACCAATGACGGGGCCACGATCACCGGCACCTCCACCGGCGCGGCGGTCGAGTCCGGTGTCGGCCCGGGCAACACGCCGTTCTCCGGCACGCCTTCGGCCACCGGCACGCTGACGGTCAACGACGTCGACGACGGCGAGAACGAGCTGATCCCGATCCCGGCGGGCGCCGGCGTCTACGGCACGTTCGCGGTCGCCGCCAACGGCAGCTGGACCTACACGCTGAACAACGCCGATGGCGACACCAATGCGCTTTACCTGGGCCAGGTCGTCACCGACGCGATCACCGTCCAGTCCGAGGATGGCACCGCCAGCCAGACGATCACCGTCACCATCACCGGCACCAATGACGCGCCGGATGCGGTCAACGACACTGCAAGCGCCGTCGAGGACGGCGCGGTCGTTCTCGGCACTGTCGCCGGCAACGACAGCGATGTGGATACGGGCGCCACCCGCAGCTGGGCGCTGGTCGCCCCTGTCGCCGGTCTTACGCTCGACAGCGCGGGCAATTACGTCTTCAATCCGCTGGATCCCGCCTATCAGCACATCGCAGCCGGCGCGACCCAGACGGTCGCCGCCAGCTATCGGGTGACGGACGAGCATGGTGCGACCGACATCGCGACGCTGACGATCACCGTCTCGGGCACCAACGATGCGCCGGATGCGTCGAACGACGTCAATAGCGCCGCCGAGGACGGCGCGCTTGTGACCGGCAATGTCGGATCCAACGACACCGATGTCGACGATGGCGCGACGCGCACCTTCGCGCTCGTCGCGGCGCCGCCGACTGGGCTGACCTTCAATCCGGACGGCAGCTACAGCTTCAATCCGTCCAACGCCGCCTACCAGCACCTGGCCGTGGGAGCGACCGATACGCTCGTCATCGGCTACACAATCAGCGACGGAAGCGCGACCGACACGGCGACTTTGACGATCACCGTCAACGGCACCAACGACGCGCCGGTTGCCGCCGACGACGTCAATAGCGCGATCGAGGACGGCGCAATCGCGACCGGCAGCGTTGCGACCGGCGACACCGACGTCGACGACGGCGCCACCCGCACCTATGCGCTGAACGGAAGCGTTGCCGGCCTGACGATCGCGTCGAACGGCAGCTACAGCTTCGATCCTGCCTCCTACGATTCGATCGCGGCCGGCGACACGCAGATCGTCGCCGCCAATTATACGGTGACCGACCAGCACGGAGCGACCGACATTGGCACGCTGACGATCACGGTCAGCGGCGTGAACGATGCGCCGGACGCGGTGAACGACACCAACACCGCCGTCGAGGACGGCGCGGTGGTGAACGGCACCGTCGCGGCCAACGACAGCGACGTCGATATCGGCGATACCAGGACCTACACGCTCAACGCGCCCATTGCCGGCCTGACCCTGAACAGCAACGGCAGCTACAGCTTCAATCCGGCGAATGCGGCCTATCAGCACATCGCGCTCGGCGCGACGCAGACCGTGGTCGCCACCTACACGCTGGCCGACAATCATGGCGGCAGCGACACGGCGACCTTGACCTTCACCGTCGCCGGCACCAACGACGCGCCCGATGCGGTGGCCGATACCATCGTCGCCACCGAGGATGGGCTGGTGGTCAGCGGAAGCCTCGCGACCAATGACACCGACGCCGACGACGGCGCCACCCGGTCATACTTCCTGCTGACCCCGGTCGCCGGCTTGTCGGTCACGCCCACGGGCAGCTACAATTTCGATCCGGCATCCTATGATACGGTGGCCGCGGGCGCGACGCTCACGCTGGTCGCTTCCTACCGCGTGATCGACAATAATGGCGCCTCCGACACGGCGACGATCACCATCACGATCAACGGCGTCAACGACGCTCCGGATGCGATCAACGACAGCGCCAGCGCGATCGAGGACGGGGCGACCGTCACCGGCAACGTCTCCTTCAACGATCTGGATCCGGATAGCGGCGATTCGCGCACCTATGCGCAGGTCGGCAGCGTCGCGGGCCTGACCTTCAATCCGGACGGCAGCTACAGCTTCAATCCGTCCGATGTCGCCTATCAGCACATCGCGCTGGGCGCGACCCAGGTCGTGGTCGCGACCTACACGATGACCGACGGCCTGGGCGTGACCGACACGGCCACCCTGACCATCACGGTCAACGGCAGGAACGACGCGCCCGTCGCGTTCGACGATGCCGGCTTCGCCACCGAAGACGGCCCGGTCGTGACCGGCAATGTCGGGGACAATGACAATGACGTCGACGACGGCGCGGCCCGCGGCTTCACGTTCCTCGGTGCGTTGCCCGCAGGTCTCACCGTCGACGCGGACGGCAGCTACAGCTTCGATCCCTCCGATGCCGCCTATCAGAACCTCGCCGCCGGGGCGACCCAGAACGTTTCGATCAACTATGTCGTGACCGACCAGCATGGGGCGACCGACACGGGAACGCTGACCATTACCGTCACCGGCACCAACGACGCGCCGGTGGCGCTTGCCGATACCGCCACGGCGATCGAGGACGGCCCGGCGGTGACCGGCAATGTCGGCGCCAACGACAGCGACGCCGATGACGGCGCCACCCGCACCTTCGCGCTCAACGCGTCGGTGGCGGGGCTGACGCTCGATCCGGACGGCAGCTACAGCTTCGATCCGTCGAACGCCGCCTATCAGCACATCGCGCTTGGCGCGACCCAGACGGTTGTCGCGACCTACACGGCGACCGACAATCTGGGCGCGACCGCGACGGCGACGCTGACCATCACGGTGACGGGCGCGAACGACGCACCCGATGGCGTGAACGACAGCAAGGCCGCGACCGAGGATGGCGCGGTGGTGACCGGCAATGTCGGCGCCAACGACACCGACATCGACGACGGCGCCACCCGCACCTTCGCGCTCGACGCGCCGGTGGCGGGGCTGACGCTCAATCCGGACGGCAGCTACAGCTTCAACCCGGCCGACGCCGCCTACCAGCACATCGCGCTTGGGGCGACGCAGGCCGTCGTCGCGACCTACACAGTGACCGACGATCATGGCGCGACCGACACGGCGACGCTGACGATCACGGTCAGCGGCGCGAACGATGCACCCGACGGCGTGAACGACAGCAACAATGCGACCGAAGACGGCGCGGTGGTGACGGGGAGCGTTGCCACCAACGACACCGACATCGACGACGCCGCCACCCGCACCTACGCGCTGAACGGAAGCGTTGCGGGCCTGACGATCGCTTCGGACGGCAGCTACAGCTTCAACCCGTCCAACGCCGCCTACCAGCACATCGCGGCCGGTGCGACGCAGGTCGTGATCGCCACCTACACGGTGACCGACGACCATGGCGCGACCGACACCGCGACGCTGACGATCAATGTAACCGGCGCGAACGATGCGCCCGACGCGGTGAACGACACCAACAGCGCCACCGAGGACGGTGCGGTCGTGGTGGGATCGGTCGCCACCAACGACACCGACGCCGACGATGGCGCGACGCGGACCTATGCGCTCAACGCGCCGGTGGCCGGGCTGACGCTCAACCCCGACGGGACTTACGGCTTCAATCCCTCGAACGCCGCCTATCAATCGCTTGCGGCGGGTGCGACCCAGCTCGTCGTCGCCACCTCTACGGTGACCGACGATCATGGCGCGACGGACATAGCGACGCTGACGATCACGGTCACGGGCGTGAACGACGGCCCCGATGCCGTGAACGACGTCGCCGGCGCGACCGAGGACGGCGCGGTCGTGACCGGCACCGTCGCGACCAACGACACGGATGCGGATGCCGGCGACACGCGGACCTATGCGCTCGTCGCGCCGGTCGTCGGGCTGACGCTCAATTCCAGTGGCAGCTACAGCTTCGATCCGTCGAGCTACGACTCGCTGGCCGCTGGCGCGACGCAAAATCTGGTCGCCACTTACACGCTGACCGACGGCCAGGGCGCGACGGACACGGCGACGCTGACGATCACCGTCACCGGCATCAACGATGCTCCCGATGCGGCGAACGACGTCGCCAGCGCGACCGAGGATGGCGCGGTCGTCACGGGCACGGTTGCGACCAACGACAGCGATGTGGACGTGGGCGACACGCGAACCTACACGCTCAACGCTCCGGTGGCTGGGCTGACGCTCGATTCCAGCGGCAGCTACAGCTTCGATCCTGCCAGCTACGACTCGCTGGCCCTCGGCGCGACCCAGATCGTGGCCGCCACCTACACGCTGACCGACGGCCAGGGCGCGACGGACATTGCGACGCTGACGATCACCGTGACCGGCGTGAACGATGCTCCAGATGCGGCGAACGACGTCGCCGGCGCGACCGAGGACGGCGCGGTCGTGACCGGCAGCGTCGCGACCAACGACACGGATGCGGATGCCGGCGACACGCGGACCTACACGCTCAACGCGCCGGTCGTCGGCCTGACGCTCAATTCCAGTGGCAGCTACAGCTTCGATCCGTCGAGCTACGACTCGCTGGCCGCTGGCGCGACGCAGAATCTGGTCGCCACTTACACGCTGACCGACGGCCAGGGCGCGACGGACACGGCGACGCTGACGATCACCGTCACCGGCATCAACGATGCTCCCGATGCGGTGAACGACGTCGCCAGCGCGACCGAGGACGGCGCGGTCGTGACTGGCACGATTGCGACCAACGACACGGACGTCGATGTCGGCGACGCGCGGACCTACGCGCTCAATGCGCCGGTGGCTGGGCTGACGCTCGATTCCAGCGGCAGCTACAGCTTCGATCCTTCGAGCTACGACTCGCTGGCCGCGGGTGCGACCCAGATTGTGGTTGCCACTTATACGATGACCGACAGCCAGGGTGCGACGGACACCGCGACGCTGACGATCACGGTCACGGGCATCGACGATGCTCCGGTGGCACAACCGGACAGCTTCACCACCACTGAGGCGGCAGTGCTTTCCGGCAACGTACTTGCCAATAATGGCTCGGGCGCGGACAGCGACGTCGACGGCCCAGCGCTGACCGTGTCGGCCGTGAACGGCTTGAACGCGAACGTCGGCGTGCAGATCACCCTGTCTTCGGGCGCGCGTTTGACGCTGAATGCCGACGGTACGTTCACCTATGACCCCAATCATGCATTCGACACGACGCCGACTCCGGGCTCGGGTGCTTCGAACGCGCCAGGGTATGACATTTTCAGCTACACATTGTCCGGCGGCGCCACGACAACGGTCACCATCACCCTGACCGGGCTGGATACCGACGACATTCTGCGTGGCACGGCCGGATCCGATGTGCTCATCGGCGGCAACGGCAACGACACCTATTTCATCGAGAATGCGGGCGATGTCGTCGTCGAGGAGATCGGCGGCGGCAACGATCGCGTGGTCGCCAGCGTCAGCTACGCCTTGGGCAATACGTCCGTGGAGACGCTGGAGGCCGCCACGGGCACCGCGTCGATCGATTTGACCGGGAACAATCTGGTCAACACGATCCTCGGCAATGCCGGCGGCAACACGTTGATCGGCGGCGGCGGGGCCGACACTTTGATCGGCGGCGGCGGCAATGACAATTACCGGGTCGAGGAAGCCGGCGATATGGTCCTCGAGGCCATCGGCGGCGGCGCGGACGCAATCTATGCGGTCGTGAGCTACACGCTCGGCGCCGGCTCCGAGGTCGAATTGCTGTCGGCGATCGATCCGGCCTCGACGGTCGCGATGAACCTGACCGGCAACGAGTTCGCCAACATCATCTACGGCAATGCGGGCAGCAACACGCTGATCGGCGGCGCCGGCCACGACACGCTGCTCGGCGGCGGCGGCAGTGATTTCTACCGGGTGGAAACGGCGGGCGACCTTGTCCTGGAGGCCGTCGGCGGCGGTTCCGACGCGGTCTATGCGGTCGTGAGCTACACGCTCGCCGCCGGCTCCGAAGTCGAATTGCTCTCCGCGATCGATCCGGCCTCGACGGCGGCAATGAACCTCACCGGCAATGAGTTCGCCAACATGCTCATCGGCACGGCGGGCAGCAACACCCTGATCGGCGGCGGCGGGGCCGACACTTTGATCGGCGGCGCCGGCAACGATTTCTACCGGGTCGAGGAAGCGGGCGACGTTGTCCTGGAGGCCATCGGCGGCGGCTCAGACGCGGTTTATGCGGTGACGAGCTACACGCTGACCGCCGGCTCCGAGATCGAGCTTCTGTCGTCGATCGATCCGTCCTCGACGGCGGCGATGAACCTGACCGGCAACGAGTTCGACAACACGATCATCGGCACCGCGGGCGCGAACACGCTGATCGGCGGCGGCGGCAACGACGTGCTCGCGGGCGGTCTCGGCAACGACGTCTACCGGGTCGAGGATGCTGGCGACATCGTTCTCGAATATGCCGGCGGCGGCGCCGACTCGGTCTATGCGACGACCAGCTACACGCTGGCGGCGGGCTATGAGGTCGAATTGCTGTCGGCCATCGCTCCGGCGTCGACGGCGGCGATGAACCTGACCGGCAACGAATATGGCCAATATGTCATTGGCAATAACGGCGCCAATATCATCGACGGCAAGGGCGGCAGCGACTCCCTGATCGGCGGCGGCGGGGCCGACATCTTCGCCTTCACCACTGCTTTGGGCGCGGGCAATGCCGATGCGATCGTCGATTTCGCCGCCGGCACCGACAAGATCGGGCTCGACGACGCGGTCTTCACCGCGATCGGCGCGACGCTCAACGCCAATGCCTTCGTGATTGGCGCCGCCGCCGCTGACGCGGACGATCGCATCATCTACAACCAGGCCACCGGCCAGCTCTTCTACGATTCCGACGGCAGCGGCGGCGGTGTCGCGATTCTGTTCGCGACGCTGCAGGGCGCGCCGGTGCTGGGCGTGGGCGACTTTCAGGTGATTTAAGGCAACGAGGCCGCCGACGCGACGCGCCCACATTCGGGCTGCACACGGATTGCGCCTACCCGGTATGTGGTACCATGCGGGTCCATGTCATCCCAGCATGGCGGCGGTCTTTTTGACGGCACCCAAAGGACTTAGCCAACAAAAACGACGGAAAACTGCGGTTTTTTGACATTCGGTGTAGTCAGCCCTGTCCACACCCCTATGTCGGACCAGCGCGGCGACCCCGTAAATAGGTGGCGGCGATGGCGCGGTCGTCGCCGAGCACCTGCAAAGCGAACAGCCGGTCGTGCAGCGACGCGCCGGCTGAGCGGCGGGCGAGCAGAGGGGTGGCGGCGGCGTCGAGGATTATGAAATCCGCTTCCTGGCCGGGGAGGAGACCGCCGACGCGATCGGCGATGCCCATTATACGCGCGCCGCCCGCGGTGGCCAAATGGAGCGCTCGGAAGGGATCGAGGCTGGCCCCCCTGAGCTGGCAGACCTTGTAGGCCTCGCCGAGCGTGTGGAGGATGGAGAGGCTGGTGCCGGCGCCGATATCGGTGCCGATGCCGATGCCGACGCCGTGGCGGTCGGCCTGGGCCAGATCGAACAGGCCCGAGCCCAAGAAGAGGTTGCTGGTCGGGCAGAAGGCAATGCCGGCGCCAGCCTCGGCCATGCGCGCCAGCGCGCGGTCGCTCATGTGGACGCAATGGGCGAAGACCGAGCGCGGCCCGACCAGGCCGAAGCGGTCGTAGACGTCGAGATAATCCTTGGCCTCGGGGAAGCGGCTGGCGACGAAAGCGATCTCGCCCGGATTTTCGGAGAGGTGGGTGTGCATCAGCACGTCCGGGTGCGCGGCAACCAGCGCGCCGGCGTCGGCGAGCTGCTCGGCGCTGGAGGTGGGCACGAAGCGGGGCGTGACGGCGTAGCCAAGGCGGCCGCGGCCGCGCCACCGGGCGATCAACGCCTCGGTCTCGGCGCGGCCGGAAGCGATCGTGTCGCGCAGGCCGTCGGGGCCCAGGTCCATCAGCACCTTGCCGGAGACGATCCGCATGTCGCGCGCCAGCGCGGCTTCGAACAGCGCGTCGACCGAGCCGGCATGGACGGTGGCGAAGACGAGCGCGCTGGTGGTGCCGTGGCGGAGCAGCTCGTCGAGGAAGAAGGCGGCGATCACGTCGGCATGGCCGCGGTCGGCGAAAGCCTGTTCGGCCGGGAAGATATGGCGTTCGAGCCATTGCATGAGCTGCTCGCCGTGGGAGGCGATGCGCTCGATCTGCGGATAATGGACGTGGGCGTCGATGAAGCCGGGGACGATCAGGCCGTCGAGATGCTCGGTTTCGACCTCTGCGAACTCTTCTGAACAGGCTCCGCAGAAGACCACCAGCCCGTCATCCACCACGAGCAGACCGTCCTCATAATAACGGATCGCCTCCGGGCCCGCGCTGGCGGGATCGTCGGGGACGCTCAATATCTCGCCGCGAAAGGCTTTCATGCCGACGCGCGCAAGGTCAGCAATTGCGCGAGCGTGGCGATGGCGATCACTTCGGGCTCCTTGCCGTGGATTCCGGGCAGGCCGATCGGGCAGGCGAGCCGGGCCGCGTCGACGCCGTCGGCCGCGAGGCGGGAGAGGAAGCGGGCGCGCTTGGTCCTGGAGCCGATCAGCCCGACGAAGCGCGCGCGGCTGCCGAGCGCGGCGGCGGTGAGGCGGTAATCGAGCGCGTGGTCGTGGGTGAGGATCACCACCGCCGCGCCCTCGGGCGCCTGGCCCGCGCAGGCGACCATCGCGCCCTCGTCGGCGAGGACGACGCCGGCGGTCTCGGCCGCCTCCGGGCGGATGTCGTACCAGGCGAAGTGGAGCGGCAGGCCATGCGCGCGCGCGGCGACGGCGCGGCCGACATGGCCGGCGCCGAACATAGAGACCGGCAGCAGATCGGTCTCGGCCGGCTCGACGAAGCGGGCGCCGGCAACGGGGAGGGGACCCCTCGCCCCGATCGTTCCCCGGCCTTCGCCGGGGAACAGCCTGCGCTCGACGCGGTCGGAGAGGCTGACTTCGAACGTGCCGCCGCTTTCGGGAGCGGCGTCCAGCCGCTCGACCATGAGCCGGACCCGCCCGCCGCAGCATTGGCCAAGCAAAGGCCCCAGGGGATAATCCTGCACGCGCCAGCTCCCCGGCGCCAGCGCCAGGATCGCGCGCGCCTGCGCCATCGCCTGGTGCTCGAGCGCGCCGCCGCCGATCGTGCCGGCGAGGCCGGTCTGCGTGACGACCATCCGCGCGCCCGGCCCGCGCGGGGCGGAGCCCTCGGTGGCGAGGATGGTGACGAGCGCCGCGGGACCCTGCCCCAGCGCTTCGCGGGCGCTGCGGGTCCAGTCAGCCATTGCCGGCCCTGAGCGCGTCGATCGCGGCGAGGATGCGCTCGGGCGTGGCGGGGGCGTCGAGCTTGGGCAGCCCCTTGCCGGGCGCGGCGGCGGCGACGGCCTGGGTCAAGGCCGAGAAGACCGAGATGGCGAGCATCAGCGGCGGCTCGCCGACCGCCTTGGAGCGATGGATGGTGGGCTCGGCATTGCGGCCGCGCGCCCAGATCGCGATCTCCATCCGCGCCGGGCGGTCGTTGGCGGTCGGGATCTTGTAGGTGGAGGGCGCGTGGGTGAGCAGGCGGCCGCGCGCGTCGTAGACCAGTTCCTCCGTGGTCAGCCAGCCCATGCCCTGGATGAAGCCGCCCTCGATCTGCCCGAGGTCGATCGCCGGGTTGAGCGAGCGGCCGACGTCGTGGAGGATGTCGACCGCGACGACCTTGTGCTCGCCGGTGAGCGTGTCGATCACGACTTCGCTCAGCGCCGCGCCATAAGCGAAATAGAGGAACGGGCGGCCGCGATGGGCCTTGCGGTCATATTCGATCTTGGGCGTGGCGTAGAAGCCGGTCGACGAGAGCGGGATGCGCGCGATATGCGCCTCGCGGCACAGCTCGGCGAAGGTCCAGCTTCCGGATTTTGGCTCCGTCGCGGCGAAGGCGTCGAGGCGCCTGCGGATCGTTTCGGCGGCATATTTCGCGGCCATGCCGTTCAGGTCGGCGCCCGACGAGGCCGCGGTGGCCGAGGTGTTGGGGACCTTGTCGGTGCGCGTCGCGCTGATCTTCACGCTTTCGATCGGCACGGCGAAGACGTCCGCCACCACCTGGGCGACCTTGATCATCAGCCCCTGGCCCATCTCGGTGCCGCCATGGTTCACGTGGATCGATCCGTCGGCATAGACCAGCACCAGCGCGCCGGCCTGGTTGAGATGGGTGGTGGTGAAGCTGATCCCGAACTTGACCGGCGTCAGCGCGAGGCCCTTCTTGAGGATGGTGTGGCCGGCATTGAACGCCTCCACCTCGCCCCGGCGCGCGGCATAGCCCGTTTTTGTCGCCAGCTCGGCGATGAGCTGCGGGGCGATATTGTCCTCGACCGTCATGTGGTAGGGCGTGACGTCGCGCCCGGGCCCGTAAAGATTGGCCTGGCGGACGGCGAGCGGATCGAGCTCGAGATGCACCGCAATCGCGTCCATTACCCGCTCGATCGCCATCATCCCCTGCGGTCCGCCGAAGCCGCGGAAGGCGGTGTTGGAGACGGTGTGGGTCTTCAGCCTTTGGCTGACGATCTTCACGGCGGGCAGATAATAGCAATTGTCGGCGTGAAACATGGCGCGGTCGTTGATCGCCGGCGAGAGGTCGACGGTGGCGCCGCAGCGCGACGCCAGCTCGATTTCTATGCCCTCGATCCGGCCCTCGCCGTCGAACCCCACCTCATAGCCGGCGGCGAAATCGTGGCGCTTGCCGGTCGCGACCATGTCGTCGTCGCGGTCGGCGCGGAATTTGGCGGGCCGGCCGGTCTTCGCCGCGACCAGCGCGCAGGCGACGGCGAAGGCGGCGGCCTGCGTCTCCTTGCCGCCGAACGCGCCGCCCATGCGACGGACCTCGACAATGACCTGGGCATGGCTGCGCCCGAGCAGCCTCGCGACGAGATGCTGGATCTCGCTCGGATGCTGGGTCGAGCTGAGGATATGAAGCTGGCCCTGCTCGCCGGGCGTGGCGAGCGCGGCCTGGCCTTCCAGATAGAAATGCTCCTGGCCGCCCATGTCGAGAGAGCCGGTCAGCCGGTGCGGCGCGGCGGCAAGGGCGGCGCGGGCATCGCCGCGGGCCATGGTCTGCGTGTCGGCAATCTCGGCGCCGGCGGCCTTTGCCTCCGCGATCGTGACGAGCGCCGGGCGTGGCTCGACCACCGCCTTGCCGAGCCGGGCGGCGCGGCGGGCGGCGCGGGTGCCGGTCGCGGCGACGAGAAAGAGCGGCTGGCCGGGGTAGAGGATTTCTCCGTCGGCGAGCAGCCTGTCGTCATGCTCGACCGGCCCGACATTGTTCTCGCCGGGAATGTCGGCGGCGGTGAAGACGGCGACGACGCCGGGCGCGGCGCGCACCGCGTCCAGATCGAGCGAGACGAGGGTGGCGTGGCCCTCGGCGGCGTGGCCGAAGGCGAGGTGGAGCACGCCCGGCGGCTCCGGCAAATCGTCGACATAGGCGGCGGCGCCCGCGACGTGGAGATCGGCGCTGTCGTGCGGCAGCGGCTGGCGGACGGCGCCCTCAGCCATGGAGCACGCTGACCGGTTCGTTTTGCTCCGCCCAGAGGCGGCGCAGCAGGTTGGCGGCGACCTTGCGGCGATAGGCGGCGGAGCCGCGCAGATCGTCGAGCGGGTCGTAATCCCCGGCGAGCGCCCGCGCGGCCGCTTCGACATTGGCCTCGGTCCAGGCCTGGCCGGTGAGCGCGGCCTCGCATTGGGGCGCGCGGGCGGGAATGCCGGCCATGCCGCCGAAGGCAATGCGCGCTTCTGTCACGACATTGTCCTCGATGCGCAGCGCGAAGGCGCCGCAGACGCCCGAAATGTCGCTGTCGAACCTTTTGGAGAGCTTCCAGATGCGGACCAGCATGCCGAGCGCCGGGCGCGGGATGCGGACGCTCTCGACGAACTCGCCCGGCGCGAGGTCCTGCTTGCCGTAGCCCAGGAAGAAATCCTCGAGCGCGATGGTGCGGCGCTCGGTCCCGCGCCGGAGGGTGAGCTGAGCGCGAAGCGCGATGAACGCCGGCGGCATGTCGCCGATCGGCGAGCCGTTGGCGATATTGCCGCCGATCGTGCCGGCGTTGCGGACCTGGACGCCGCCGATCCGCCGGACCAGCTCGCCCAGATCGGGGTGCAGGCGGGCCAGCGCCTCGCGGGCGTCGGAATAGCGGACCGAGGCGCCGAGCGTGAGCACGTCCGGGCTCTCCTCGATGCGCTTCAGGTCGGCGATGTCGCCGATGAAGACGGTGGGGCCGAGCTCGCGATGCTGCTTGGTGACCCACAGGCCGACATCGGTCGCCCCGGCGACGATGCGGGTCTCGGGATGCGCGAGCAGGAGGTCGGCGAGTTCGTCGGCAGTGGTGGGGTGGCCGTAAGCGGGCCGCAGCGCGCGCAGCGCCCCGACAAGGGCCTCGTCCTGTTCGGCCGCCATCGGCACGGCCTCTCCAGCTTCGAGGATGGGGCCGTAGCCGGTGCAGCGGCAGAGGTTGCCGGCGATGACGTCGCCCACCGGCACGCCTTGGGTCCCCGCCGCGCCGATGCTGCGGCCGTAGAGCGACATCACGAAGCCCGGCGTGCAGAAGCCGCATTGCGAGCCGTGGCGCTCGATCATCTCGCGCTGGACCGGGTGGGTGCCCCCCAGGCTCTCGACGGTCCTCAGCGCCTTGCCGTCGAGCATCGGCAGGAAAAGGATGCAGGCATTGACCGCGCGCCAATCGACCGCATCTCCCGCCAGCTCGCCGAGCAGCACGGTGCAGGCGCCGCAATCGCCCTCCGCGCAGCCTTCCTTGGTGCCGGTGCGGCGGAGCGTATAGCGCAGGTAATCGAGGACGGTGGCGGTGGGATCGGGGTCCTCGGCCTCGATCACTTCGCCGTCGAGGAGGAAGCGGATCATCTTGGGCTCCCCGCCGCGATCCAGGCGCCCAGCCTCTGCCGCTCGGCCTGGGTCATGCGGGTGGGATTGCCCAGCGGCATCGCCTCGGAATCGACCGCCATCGCCTTGATCCGCGCCGACTGGGCCCGGACATGCTCCCAGCTGTCCAGCGCCACGCCGCGGGGCGGCGGGGTCACGTTGTGGCAGCCCGCGCAATGGGTCGCCAGGATCGGCGCGACCTCGGCATAAGTGAGGGCCTGGGCCGGCGCCGGCGCGATTCGGCCCTTCTCCAGCGTGACATAAGTGACGCTGGCGAGCGCGAGCGCAAGTGCCAGCACGATCGTAGGGCCGGTCGATTGGCCGCGGCCGCGCCGGTTGAAGACATGGCGGACGGCGACCCCGGTCAGCCCGAGCAGGGCAAGCACCAGCCAGGGTCGCTCGGCGCCATAGGTCATCGGATAATGCGGGCTGATCATGATGAACAGCACCGGCAGCGTCATGTAATTGTTGTGCAGCGAGCGCTGCTTGGCCGCCGCGCCGAGCGCCGGATCGGGCGTGCGCCCGGCGACCAGATCGGCCACGACCTTGCGCTGGTTGGGAATGATGATGACGAACACGTTGGCGACCATCACCGTGCCGATGATCGCCCCGACGTGCAGATAGGCCGCGCGCGCGCTGAACAGGCCGTCGAGCGCGAAGGCGGCGAACAGGAGGACGATGAACCACCAGATGCCGAGCGCCAGATTGCTGGACTTGAGCGGCGAGCGGCACATCAGATCGTAGACCAGCCAGCCGAGCGCCAGCGCGGCCAGGCCGATGGCGATCGCCGCGGCCGGGCTCAGATTCGCCTTGGCCCGATCGATCAGGAAGCTCTCGGCGCCGACATAGTAGATCAGGACCAGCAGCGAAAAGCCGCTGATCCAGGTGAAATAGGCCTCCCATTTGAACCAGTGCAGATCCTCGGGCATCGCGCTCGGGGCGACCTGGTATTTCTGCTTGTGATAGAAGCCGCCGCCATGCACCGACCAGACCTCGCCCGAGGCCTCGCCCGCGGCCGGCGGCTTCAGGTGATTGTCGAGCCAGACGAAATAGAAAGACGACCCGATCCAGGCGATGCCCGCGACCAGATGCAGCCATCTGATCGCGAGGTTGAGCCATTCGGCGAGGTCGAAGCCCATCGTTCAGCTGCCCCGATAGGTCGAATAGCCGTAAGGCGAGACGAGCAGCGGCACATGATAATGCCCGCCGTCCGCCGCGATGCCGAATTCCACCGTCACGTCGTCCAGGAAGGGCGGATCGGGTAGCGCGACACCTTGGGCGCGGAAATAGTCGCCGACGGAAAAGCGGAGCGCGTAGCGCCCCGGCGCGAGCGCGGCCGGCGCCAGATCCGGGCAGCGGCCGTCGGCGTCGGTCGTGCCCCGCCCGAGCTCGCCGTCCGGTCCGCTCAGCACCAGCGCCAGGCCCGAAGCGGGGCGTCCGTGCATGGTGTCGAGCACATGGGTGGAGAGAGTGTTCATGCCGTGTCCTTGGCGCGGTGGGCCTGCATGTTCCCCGGCGAAGGCCGGGGTCCGGACTCGGCGCAGTGCGCCGAAGTGCACGCTGCCGCGTGCGAGTCCGTTATCGGGCTGGGCCCCGGCCTTCGCCGGGGAACGGAAGCGAAGACGCTCATATGATCATTTCCAGTCGCAGCCGGACGATCTCGCCGATCTGATCGAGCGCGGCGGCGATCTCGGTGTCGCGGTCGTTGGCGAGGCGGCGCTCCATCGCGGCGAGGATGCCCGCCTTGTCGGTCAGGCGCACGCAGATGATGAAGGGGAAGCCGAATTTTTGCCGGTAAGCGGCGTTGAGCGCGTGGAAGCGGTCGAATTCGTTTTGGGTGAGCCGGTCGAGCCCCGCGCTCGCCTGCTCGGCGGCGCTGGCCTCGGTGAGGTCGACCGCCGCTTTGCCGGCCAGCTCGGGATGGGCACGGATCAATGCGAGCTGCTCCTCCCGCGTGGCCGAATGCACCACCGCCATCAGGTCGGTATGCCGGTCGCCGGATGACGGCTGCGCATCGGCGCGCGCTTCCACCCAAGGCGAATGTTCAAAGAGGGCGCTCATCGCGCGACCTGCCCGATCAGCCGCAGCCGGCTGACCCCGCCATCGGGGATGATGTTCAGCCGCACGAAGCGGATGGCGCCAAGATCGGCCAAGCCGTCCCGAAAGACGTGAACCTTGTCCGCCTCAAGCTTCGCTTCGGGGAGCAGCAGCGGCCAGCTCTCCGAAGCCGCCGCGATGTCCTCGGGCGCGCCGGGCGCGGTGGGCGCCGCCTGGAGGAAGCAGCGGTCCGGATAATTGCCTTTGAAATGAGCCGTGTCGACGACGACCTCCTCGACCCGCCCTGGCGCGCCCAGCTCCAGCACCGCCCAGTCATGGCCGGGCTCGCGCCGCCGCCGCGTCTCCCAGCCGTCGCCCATGTTGACGCCGCGCCCCGGCGCGGTGAGGTTCTCGATGCAGCCGTAATGCTCGTCATTTGCGATGATGCCGCGGCCGCCATTTTCCATCGCCAGCAGATCGAGGCGCGCGTCCGCATCGACCGCCGACCAATCCTTGGCGACCCGGCCCCAGACGCGCAGCCGGGCAACGCCGCCGTCGGGAAAGATGTGCAGGCGCACATGGGTCACGGGCTCTTCATGCTCGATGGCCACATAGGCGCGGTCGTCTCCCTTGAGCGCGAGGCGCCCGGTGACCTTCGTCCAGTCCGCCCGATCGTCCGGCACCCTATCGCCGCTCCGGCAGACCTCGATCTCGGCGCCCGGCGGATAATTGCCGGTGAAATGACTGGTGTCGATCTCGAAGCCGGCGACCAGCCCCGCCGCGCCGAGGCGGACCACGCACCAATCGTGGCCGGGGATCCGCTTGCGCCGGCTCTCCCAGCCGTCCATCCACTTGCCGTTCTCGTCATATTTGCCCGGAATGAATTGGGGGTCGGCGGGGTCGATCAGGCGCGCTTTGTCGGCGAAGAAATCGTCGGTCGCATAAGTCACCTCGGCCCCCAGCCGGGGCTGGGCCAGATTGACATATTGCGAGCGCAGATTTTCGAACATGTCAGACGGCATGCGGGTGCGTGGCGCGCCAATGGCGCGCAATGTCGATGCGCCGGCAGAACCAGACATCCTTGTGGCCGGCCGCATATTGCAGGAACCGCTCGAGCCCGGCGATCTTGCCCGGCCTTCCCGCGAGCCGGCAGTGGAGCCCGACCGACATCATTCGCGGCCGCTCCTCGCCCTCTGCGTAGAGCACATCGAACGTGTCCTTCAGATATTCGAAGAACTGATCCCCGGTCTGCATGTTCGCCGACGCGAACCGCATGTCGTTGGTTTCCAGCGAATAGGGGATGACGAGGTGGCTCCTCCCGGCGGCCGTCGTCCAGAAGGGCAGATCGTCCGAATAATCGTCGGCGTCGTATAGAAAGCCGCCCGCTTCCGCCACGATCCGGCGCGTATTGGGGCTGGTCCGGCCGGTATACCAGCCGAGCGGGCGCTCGCCGGTCAATTGCCAGTGCACCTCGATCGCGCGCGCCACGTCGACGCGCTCGTCGGCTTCCGACACGAATTGATAGTTGATCCAGCGCCAGCCGTGCGACGCGATTTCGTGCCCCGCCTTCAGAAAGGCGTCGACGACCGCCGGGTTGCGCTGCATCGCCAGCGCGACGCCGAACACGGTGAGGGGAATATCGTAGCGCGCGAACAGCCGCAGCAGCCGCCAGACGCCGGCGCGCGATCCATATTCGTAGATCTGCTCCATGCTCATGTGCCGCGCCCAATTCACGGGCGCCGCATTGGCGATGTCGGAGAGGAAGACTTCGGCGCCCGCATCGCCGTCGAGGACATTGGCCTCGGCGCCTTCCTCATAATTGAGCACGCACTGGACGGCGATGCGCGCGCCGCCCGGCCAGGCCGCATGCGGCGGCGTGCGGCCGTAACCGGCCAGATCGCGCGGATAGCTATCCTGAGTCAAAATCACCGCCTATCAAGCATGACAGGATGAAGCGGAGCCCCGCCCTGCACAACCCTCCAAATGCGGACCGGAGCGAAGGAAGACCATGCGCGAACTCACGCCCGAGCCGCTGACCGCCGAGGCCTTCGCGCCGTTCGGCAATGTGATCGAGGCCTCCGACGATGCCGTGAAGCTGGACATCAACCAGGGCCATGCGGTCCGCTACGACCGGCTCGCCGAGGTGGATGTCGCGGAGGGCGAGGGCGTTGGCGTAATCAGCCTGTTCCGCGCCCGGCCGCTGGCCTCGCTGGTGCTCAGGGTGTTCGAGCGCCATCCGCTCGGCAGCCAGAGCTTCGTGCCGCTGAGCGGACGGCCCTACCTCGTCGCGGTGGCGCCGGCGGGCGCTTTCGATCCCGCCCTGGTCCGGCTGTTCCGCGCCGAGGCGCACCAGGGCGTGCATTATCGCAAGGGCGTCTGGCACCACTTCCTGCTCGTCCTCGACGCGGAGAGTGATTTCCTCGTCGTCGACCGCGCCGGCCCCGGCGACAATTGCGAGGAAATCGCGCTGGCGCCCGGCGACGAGATCCGGGTGCGCCGATAAAGAAGACCGCGTTGCCGGGAAACGCCTACTGCACCACCAGCCTGAATATGGTCCCTGCGCCCGCGCCGGCGCCGCCATAAAAGGTCAGGCCGTAGAAGGCGCCGTCGGCGGCCTGGATCAGCCCCTCCCTCCGGGTTGGACGGGTTCATGTTCAAGGGCCCGAACGAATAGAGGATCGTCTTGACCCCGGACGGCGTCAGCCTGAAGACGGTGCCGTTCAAATCGGCCGCCGTGGCGCCGCCGGAACCGGTCACGCCGTAAAAATTGCCGTCCCTGGCCTGGATCAGGAACGGCCTCGGGCCATAGCCGTCGGCCCTCGCGTTGGTGACGGCGAACGCGTACAGGATCGTCACGCTTCCAGCCGCGGTCATCCTGAACACCGTGCCACAGCCGGACTGAAAGCCACATATCCCGCCGCCGCCGGACGGCGTGGTTCCGTAGAAGGCGCCGTCGCTTCCCAGGATGAGAGGCCCCTGCGGCGCGATGCCGTCGGTGAGGGAGGTGCCGAAGAAATGCAGGATGGTCAGGACCCCCGCGGGCGTGATCCTGAACGCCGTGCCGCATTCGTTCCCCGCTCCGATCGTGGGGCAGGTGCCGCCGTTCACCGTCGTTCCGTAGAAATTGCCGTCGCTGGCCTGGGTGAGGCCTCCAACCGGAACGATGCCATCCGTCGGTGTGGCGCCAAAGGAGTGGAGGATTGTATAGACGCCGTTGAGCGTGATCTTGAACACGGTCCCGCGCCATGCGCGCCGCCGAAGGAGGTCGCGCCGTAGAGCGCTCCGTCGCTGCCCTGAATCAACGGAGCGGTCGGCGTGAAGCCGTCGGACGCCGATGCGCCGAACGCATAGAGAATGGTTTCGCTTCCGCACTAATTGACGTGACATGAAAAATTGGACCGTTCTTGAGACAGGTTCGACATGCCTGTGGCGACATTACGCGCCGAACGCGCGGCCTCGCGCGGAGCCTCCATTCCTGCGGGGCCGGCGGCTCGACCGAGGGCAGATGGCCCTAGATCACGGCGAAATCCGACGTTGCCAGCGACGGGATATTGCTGAGCGTCGCGAAGAGCACCGCCTCGCCGCCGCCCGTCCCGTCGGCGTCCCAGAACAGCCGCCCGTCATCGGTATCGAAGAGGAACTGGCCGGTAGCAGCCGAAGCGGTCGGGTCCGCCCCCGAGACCAGCGAAACCGTGCCCCCCGCGGTCAGGCCGCCGCCGAAGCCGCTCGCCGAGACCTGGATCGTGTCGGTTCCGCTGGTGAAGTCGGTGATCTCGTCCGGTCCATTCAAAGCGGACTGGAAGGAGAAGGTGTCGGCGCCGTCACCGCCGGTGAGGAAATCGTCGCCGTCCCCGCCCGACAGCTGGTCATCGCCATTCTCGCCGGAAAGGTAATCAGTGTCGGCCCCGCCGAACAGCTGGTCGTCGCCGTCGCCGCCGAACAGGGAATCGTCGTTGTTGCCGCCGTCGAGGACGTCGTTGTCGGCATCGCCGAACAGATAGTCGAACCCGTCACCGCCATTGATCTGGTCGGCGCCGGCCTGGCCGAAGACAAGGTCGTTGCCGCCCAGCCCATCGATCGTGTCGCCCCCGATCGTGCCGGTCAGCGCATCGTCGTCCTCGGTGCCGGTGATCGTCTGGCCTGCCGGCGCCGATCCGTCGGGATCGTAGCCGGGCACGAAATTGG